>SLRQ01000083.1 GCA_007130885.1 Deltaproteobacteria bacterium | reverse complement strand
GCTCACGGACCGTAGCCCGACGCAGGCGTACTCACCCGTACGTCGAGGAGGGCAAAGGGAGTAAGTGCCGGAGATGCGGTCACATCCGCGGCCGCAGTAGGTGCATCGTGGATATGGTGGGTTGAAAAACGGGCGTGCGCACAGATGCTTGATGGCGTAGTCTTGCCTGCCCATGACGCAGCCGAAAAGTGAACCCGTCGGGCGGCCCGAGTCGCCTGCTTCCTTGCCGCCCGGAACGGCTCCGCGACCGCTGGAGATAACCGTAAGAGTCATAGTCGTAGGTCTATTGCTCTCGGCCATCATGGGGGCGGCCAACGTATATCTCGGGCTACGGGTCGGGATGACGGTATCGGCGTCGATCCCCGCGGCGGTCGTGGGCATGCTCATCCTTCGAGGTTTGCTTCGGACCGGCACGGTTATAGAGGCCAACCAGGTACAGACCGCCGCCTCGGCTGGAGAGTCCCTGGCGGCCGGCATCATCTTCACCATGCCGGCACTGGTGCTGATCGGCTTTTGGACCAAATTCGATTTCACGACGGTTACGGTGGTTGCCTTTACCGGGGGCCTGCTCGGCATACTTCTCATGATTCCCATGAGGCGCGTCTTCGTAACCGATAACAAGACGCTGCCCTATCCCGAGGGCGTTGCCTGCGCGGCTGTGCTGCACGCTGGAGACAAGCCCGCGGTTGGGCGTGGCTCCGACGCCGTGCCGGTCATCATAGGCGCCGTCATTGGTGCTGCCTTCAGGACCCTCGGAGGCGTCTTCGGTGCCGTCAAGAGCACACTCGAAGGTGCAGCCGAGATAGGAGGCCGAGTTGTTTACTACGGTGGTGATGTATCACCCGCTTTGGTGGCCGTGGGCCTGATCGTACGCCTCAACATCGCGGTGCTGATATTCATCGGTGGGGCGCTTGCGTGGCTGATAGGAATTCCTCTTCTAGGTGGAGATGTGCCGGCAGGGACGGATCCCACCGAGGCCGCGTGGACGATATGGTCCGATCAGATAAGATATGTCGGGGTCGGGGCCATGGTGGTGGCCGGTGTGGCCTCAATCATCGAGGTTCGCGCGGGTCTTGCCGAAGCAGTGGGTGTTCTCGGCCGCCGATTTAGGAGAAATGGCTCGCCATCGGTGACGGATGAGGACTCCGGTCGAGATCTGCCGGCGGGTGCCATCCTAGGTCTCTCCTTTCTTGTAGTGGTGCTGGTTGCCGGTACCTACTACTTCTTCACTCGGGGTGCCGCGATCACGGCGGTCGCTACAGCCACCATGATCGTAATGGCGTTCTTCTTTACCGCCGTGGCCAGCTACATAGTGGGGTTGGTCGGCAACTCGAACAGCCCTGTTTCCGGCATGACCATTACCGCCGTTCTTTTCACCGGCGGCATGATGTGGGTATTCAATTTCTCCGGTATGGAGGGGATGGTGGCAACCCTGGGTGTGGCTGCCATAGTTTGTTGTGTTGCTTGCACCTCGGGAGATGTTTGCAATGATCTGAAGACGGGACACCTTGTAGGCGCTACGCCGTGGCGTCAGCAGCTCATGCAGATCCTGGGTGTGGGCGTAGCCGCTTTGGTGATGGCGCCGGTGCTCCAGCTTCTTCACGACAACACTCCCGGTGGTATCGGCGGCAGGGAGCTGCCCGCCCCTCAGGCGAATCTCTTCGCCAGCTTGGCGCGGGGCTTTTTCGGAGAGGGCCACCTTCCGTGGGACATGGTCGCCGTTGGTGTCGTCGTGGGTCTCATTGTGTTGGTCCTGGATGGCGCTCTCCGCCGGCGTGGCGGCGAGTTCCGTTTGCACCTGATGCCCTTGGCTGTCGGCATGTACCTGCCATTTGGAGTTGCGACACCGATCCTGATTGGCGGAATCATCGCTCACGCAATTACCCGTCGCGCCAAGGGCGCCTCGGCTAGGGACCGGCTAATGCATCGAGGTGTGCTGTTTGCTTCCGGAATCATCGCCGGTGAGGCGCTGATGGGGGTCGGTCAGGCCGGTCTCGTCTCTATAGGCGTGACCGGCATGAGCCTCGGCCTGCCCACGGGCGCCTTGACCGCCATTACGGTCGTGCTTTCCGTGGCTGTCCTGGTTGCGTTCCGCTTCTTTTCAAAACCCAAGTGATAGAGAGCAGCCGGCGGGAGGGTGGTTATCTCGTTCTCTTGCGCTTACTCTATGCGCCATGTCGAATGCGAAAGAGAATCCCCTTCTCGACGTTGCCTTCGAAGTTCCCTTCGACCGGATTCGCGCGGAACACATAGTTCCAGCCGTGGAACACCACTTGTCCGCCGCCCGAAGCGCGGTGGAGGAGATCAAGGCCGGTCCTTCTCCCGGCACTTACGAGAGCACGCTCGAGGCTCTGGAAAAGGCCACGGAGCCGCTCGAATGGACACTGTCGGTGGCTGGGCATCTGGAGTCCGTGGCTACTTATCCGGAGCTTCGCGCGGCGTGGAATGCCGTGCAGGAGCCGGTCAGCGTATTTCGCGCCGGTATCCCTCTGGACGCAGATCTTTGGAGAGCCATAAAGGAGTATGCGGCTACCGATGAGGCCGGTGGACTTGCAGGTGCGCGGGCTCGTCACCTGGAAAAGGTCGTCGACGAGTTCCGCCGTCAAGGTGCGGATCTCGACGATGCCGGAAAGAGGCGACTCGAAAAGATCGAGGTGGCGATGGCAAAGCTCACTACCCGATTTTCCGAGAACGTGTTGGACTCCACGAATGATTTCGAGCTTCTGATCACTGATGAAGCAAAGCTTGCCGGTCTCCCCGAGCGCGTCAAGGATGCCGCCAGGGAGAATGCGAGCGGAAAAGGCGTCGAGGGTTGGCGGTTTACTCTCCAAGCCCCCAGCTATGTGCCGCTGATGACATACCTCGATGATTCGTCCATTCGCGAACAGGTCTACCGGGCTTTCTCCACCAGGGCTACGGAAGGCGATCGCGACAACCGCCCCTTGGTCGCCGACATTTTGAAGCTGCGACGCGAGAAAGCTGCTCTGCTTGGTTACGAGCAGTTCGGCGACTTGGTCCTCGAAGACAGAATGGCCAAGAAAGCCGACGTTTCCATCAGCTTTGTCGAAGATTTGCGCCGCAAGACGCTGCCATTCTTCGAGAGAGAGAATCGAGAGATCGAGGAGTTTCGTCTGAAGAGGGTAGGGCCTGAAGCGCCACCGATGCAGCCGTGGGATCTGGCTTACTGGGCGGAGAAGCAGCGTCTGGCCCTATACGATCTCGATCCCGAGGAGCTGCGGCCCTACTTCGAGTTCGAGCGATGTCTCGAAGGGGCCTTTGAGATCGCGGCTCGCTTGTTCGGTGTTCGAGCCGAGCCCCGGCCGGACATGCCTACCTGGGATCCGGACGTCCGGGCATACGCTCTGCTTGACCATGACGACAGCCTGCTAGGGGCTTTCTACGTGGATCCTTTTCCTCGGGAGAGCAAACGCGGCGGCGCTTGGATGAACTCTCTCATAACTGGAACGGCTGGTCCTCGGGGTTGTACTCCGCACCTCGGCCTGTTTTGCGGGAACTTCAATCCTCCGGCCGGGGGCAGGCCGGCGCTGCTGGATCATGGAGAGCTGAAGACCCTATTTCATGAGTTCGGCCACCTCCTTCACCATCTCGTGAGCAAGGTCGAGGTTCGTTCACTGGCCGGCGCGAACGTAGCCTGGGACTTCGTGGAAATGCCCTCCCAGATCATGGAAGGATGGACGTGGGAACGCGAGCCCCTGGATGCTTTCGCCAGGCATTACGAGACGGGCTCACCCTTGCCTGAAGACTTGCTTGGCCGCATGGTTCGAGCCAGGGACTTTCGGGCGGCCAACGCCATGATGCGTCAGCTCGGTTTTGCCGCAATGGATCTCGGGTTGCATGTCGATTACGACCCCGAGAAGGACGGTGACGCCGTGGCTTGGTCTCGAGCGATCCTCGACCGTTACTCGCCCGTGCCTCTCCCGGAGTACCACTCGATGGTATCCGGCTTTCAACACTTATTCTCGGACCCGGTTGGATACGCGGCGGGATACTACTCCTACAAATGGGCGGAGGTGTTGGCGGCGGATGCTTTCGGAAAGTTCCTGGAGCAAGGTCTATTGGACCCGGAGACGGGACGGGCATTCAGGGAAAGAGTTTTGGCTCGAGGCGACTCAGCGGAGCCCATGGAACTGTTCGTCGACTTCATGGGGCGTGAGCCGAGGCCGGAGGCCTTGCTGGAGCGTTCCGGGCTCGTCTAAAAAAAGAACCTTCTGGTTCCAGTTGCAATTATCTCTTGGTGGGGCGACGATTATCTCGTGGAGCAACCGAAGAAAGCCCCCTCGGCCCCTACGATAAGCATTTGGTGGTTTGCTTTCGGCTATTTTGCGGCCTATACGCCGTACAGTGCTCTCACCAAGCACCTGACCGATGGCGGAATCCAAGGCTTTGAACTGCTCCCGATAACCGCCATCGCCTCTCTTTGCGGAATGTTTGCGTTCTTGACGGCCATGCGTTGGTGGAAATTCGCGGGGAAACGCACCATCTTCGGCGTGAGCGTGCCCTTCCCGCGTAAATGGACCTTTCTTTCGGGCCTTTGCACCGCCACAATCATACCCACGACTACTCTGGCTTACACCTTCAGCGGCATATCCATCGTGTTTATGATGTTGCTCATGCGCGGTGGGGTTCTCATCATCGCGCCGATTGTGGACACCGTAACAGGCCGCAGGGTACGCTGGTTCTCATGGATCGCGCTGCTATTGAGCCTGGGCGCTCTAGTGGCTGCTTTCGTGGGCCGTTATGATCCGGCGATCGGTTTCGCGATAACCGTGGTCGCCGCGATAGACGTAATCGTCTATCTCATAGCCTATTTCTTCAGGCTTCGCTTCATGAGCAAGTTGGCAAAATCCGAGGATGAGAACGACAGGAAGAGCTACTTCGTGGAAGAGCAGATGACGGCGACCCCGATGCTCGTTCTTGTGCTTGTATTGTTCGCAGTCATAGGCACATCGGTTCTTGGTCAAGACTCGGTAGCCGGGCTTACCGCCGCGGGTTTCACCAATTTCTTCACCTATGGTTGGCCCATAGTGGTGCTTGCTCTGCTTGTCGGGGTCCTCTCTCAGTTCACCGGCATTTTCGGTAGCCTTGTTCTTCTCGACAAGCGTGAAAACACGTATTGCGTGCCCGTCAACCGTGCCTCCAGCATTCTGTCAGGGCTGTTCGCCAGCTACGGGTTGATGATCTTCGTCGGGGCCGATGCTCCGGCAGGCAGCGAGTTGACTGGAGCAATGATGATACTCGCGGCGATCATATTCCTGTCGATTCCGCCGATTATCGAGAAGGAGCGAGCAAAGCGAAGGGTTCTTATCGAGGCAGAGGCGGCTGCCTCGGCGAAGGGGACGGCTGAGGCCGAAGTCAGGGAAGCTAGCAACTGAATCCTCGATATGGAAAGGCCTTGGAGCCAGGTCTCGTTGCTTTCTGCGTCTTCGCGATGGAGGCTGTCGCAAAACCACCGCAAGTCATTTCCCTTCTGGTAAGTCATGCCGGCGCAAGCCGGCGTGTGCCCTGCCCCGGCGGAGGGGTTCGAGAGGTCGATTGGTTATTGGGGCAGTCGGTGGTTCATGGCTTCGACAAGCCGCTTGAAGGCTTTTGCCAAGTCGTCGTGAAGGGCCTCCACGTCCTGGCGTTTCCATTCTGATTTATCGCCCCTAACGAAAGAGGTCTTGTCGACCCGGTTGTCGAAAAAAGCTACGGGAAGGTAATGGATGCAGCCCCGGGTTTCTATCTTCACCGAGTTGGGCATGTCCGAGGTTTCGATGAGCCAGGCCATGTCGTCGCATCCGTATTCGTTGAGCATCACTTCCTCGGGCACGCAGTGGCTCAACGACATGAAGGTCGAGGCGGCTTTTGCCGGCCTCGCGCGTTCTATGTTCTTTCGGCGGGACTCCTCGGGCGTGACCCATACATAACAAATGGCCGCTCGAGAGAGGATCTCGTCGCTGAGAGTGGAGAGGGCGTAACGGTAGCCATAAGGCGGGTGAAGCGGCATCGGCGAGCCTTGCTTCCCGCCGCGAGCGAACTCCATCACCACGGTCTTTCCTTCGAGTGACTCCGGTATAACTGCATTCTTGTCGCGAATGATAGCTTCGCACTCGTCCGATATCGCATCGGTCAGCTTTCGTCGCACCTCGTCCGTCATGACCCTGAAAGGCTCCGGTGCTCCCACCTTTGCTCGAGCCGCGTCCAGACGCTCCAGCATCCAAAAGGAAGGTCTTCGTGGGTCAACTATTCTTTGCGCGGTAAGATCCGCGAAATCTTCGTTGACCAGCTCGATCAGGGTGCCCCAGTCCCGGGGTTCCTTCATGGGAAGATGATCCGCATCGAAGAAAACCCCGTCTTCGCCGAGGTTGCGCAGCTCGTTGCTGATGCTCCGCATTAGGTGAACATAGGGATAGTCATCGAGCTGAACGGTGGTACCCATCATGAAGTCCTCCCGGCACTTGGCGGGAGGTAGTTGTGCAAGATACCGACGTACCTCGGACTTGCCGGAAGCGGGAAGTGCGAGAAGAAGGAGTACATCGATCTGCCTCGACATGTTGGTCTCCTCCGCGGAGTAATACGGGTGTCGCGCCTACCTGCGCTCATCTTCTCTCATATTAGCCGAGATGGGGCTTCCCCACCTTACGTTTTTTATTGTACGAGCGGGCGCCTCCTGCTATATGCCCGTCGCCAATGGCCAGAGGCCCGCACCATGCGACGATCGAGTGCAGCGCGATAAGGGCGACAAGACGCCTGGGCCACCAGTTCGACGTGCGTTCAGTCCTATCTAGTAGTCGCATGTCGACTCCGACCTTCGTTAGGCTAGCTACGCCACACTCTCGAGTGTGGCTTTTTTGTTTAAACACTTCCCAATCAGGGCCTCACTCATGGCTAAAACACTTGGTATATATGATGTAGATCTCCCACTGCTTCCGAGGCTACACACTGGAAAAGTGCGGGAAAGCTATCGTATCGACGATGAGCATCGATTATTGGTCGTTACAGACAGGATCTCATGTTTTGATAAAGTCCTGCAAACGCCTATTCCGGATAAAGGTGCTGTACTGAATAGCATATCGGCATTTTGGTTCAGGAAAACAGAAGATATCTGTCCCAATCATTTCGTACGCTTGGTTGATCCCTCTGCATCCGTCGTCCGAGAGGCAGTGCCGCTGGCGATTGAAGTTATCGTTCGTGGCTACTTGGCCGGATCCGCCTGGCGCGACTACAGTGAGGGTAAAAGGGTGTTTTCTGGAGTGCAGCTTCCCGATGGGTTGCAACAGAATCAAGCCTTTAGCGAACCAGTGCTAACGCCGACCACCAAGGAAGAAATCGATAGAGAAATATCCCCTCCAGAAATGATCAGCGATGGTTTGGTGACGGAGGAGCAATGGACTGTTTTGTCCGACATTGCCACCCGCTTGTTTGAGCGTGGGACCAAGGAGCTCGCCCCAAGGAACCTGCTATTGGTGGACACCAAGTACGAGTTTGGTCTTCTAGGCGACCGAATAATCTTGATTGACGAGATTCACACACCTGACTCATCGAGATTCTGGTACGCGGATTCTTACGCAGCCGATCCTGCATCCGTCAAGGCGTTAGACAAGGAGTTCGTACGGCAGTGGCTGCTTGATAATCCCATGCCTGACGGTAGTCTCCCCAATAGTCTGCCCCAGGATGTGCTGTCGGAAGCAAGACGACGTTACCTGCGGATATACGAGAGCATAACAGGGGAAGAACTTGAACTTCGCGAGGATATCAAACCGGAGGACAGACTTGCGAAGAACCTTCGCGAAGCCGGCATAATTGGAAGTGAAGCAGATGAAAAGATCGAGGATGACTCGTGAAAACGGTAGCGGTGGTCGACTTCGGCGGGCAATACACCCACCTCATTGCTACCAGGATCAGGAGTCTTGGCGTAAAGGCTGACATCGTAAGCTCGGACAGTTTTACTCTTGACTCGATTCCAGACCTGGTCGGAGTGGTGCTGTCCGGCGGCCCTCATTCAGTTGCGGAAGATGATCATCCAACGGTCGGGTTCGAGGTAGACACATGTCCCGTGCCTATTCTTGGGCTTTGCTACGGACATCAAATCTTGGCAAAAATGCTTGGCGGCAAGATAGCCTGCGGTCGCGACCGAGAGTACGGTCTTGCCAAGATTGAAGTCAGCGTGAACTCCGTTCTTTTCTCGCGACTACCCACGAATCAGACAGTGTGGATGAGTCACGGTGATCATGTGTCCGCTTTGCCCGAGAATCTGAAAGCCATAGCCTCATCGGAAACGTTGGATGTGGCTGCGTTCGAGTCTACCGATGGGAAGTGCTTCGGGCTGCAGTTTCATCCGGAAGTGTCGCATACCGACCATGGCCTAGACATACTTGATAGGTTTCTAGAGCTTTGTACAGGCGATAGGCCCTGGCGACCGGAAGCCCAAAAGCAGCAGATCATAAAGAGAATACGGTCCCAGGTAGGTAACGATAAGCTTTTGCTCCTTCTTTCCGGTGGTGTCGACTCCCTTGTCAGCCTCAAGCTGTGCCTCGAAGCCGTGGGTCCGAATCGAGTGGTGCCACTACACATCGATACCGGCCTCATGAGATTACAGGAATCGAGTGATATCGTCGCGCATATGAGCCGGGAGGGCTTTGACGGCATTCGTCTCATTGAAGCATCTCATCTATTTTTGAAGGAACTCGACGAGGTCTGTGATCCGGAGGAGAAGAGGAAAATAATCGGCAGGGTCTTTGTAGAGGTTACAAAGACTGCTCTCAAAGACCAGCGGCTCGACAGCGGCTGGTGCCTGGTTCAAGGAACGATTTATCCCGACCATATTGAAAGCGGTGGTTCCAACAGCGGTATATCCGACGAAACAATACAGGTCGAGGCAGTCGCCCGATCTCACACCATCAAGACCCATCACAACCGGGTAAAAGAGATCGAGGATATGAGGCGCGTCGGGAGAGTTGTCGAGCCGCTCATCGACCTCTACAAGGACGAGGTGAGGCGCTTGGGTCGGAGTCTTGGACTGCCGGAGCATCTCCTGAACCGTCACCCGTTTCCCGGCCCAGGTCTAGGAATTCGAGTCTTGTGTTCCGACCGGAATGCTTCATGCATCAAGGACGCCGACCAAAAGCAACTGCTAAACCTTATTGAGCCATTTGGTCTAACGGGAGCGATATTGCCGGTTCGCAGCGTAGGCGTACAGGGAGACTCACGCACGTATTTGCGCCCGGCAGTTTTATGGCCGATGAAGGATGGCGCCGACAACTGGAACAGGCTCATTGAGGCCGCCCGGTTACTTGTGAACGAGATGCCCTCGATCAACCGAGCTGTATGGTCCTTGCAGCCATTACCGGATGGGCTGGTAATCGAGGAGGCTTTTGTTTCCCGGGAGAGGCTCGAGCGACTCAGGGGCATCGATGCGGTAATTCGAACTCGCACCGAGCATCTCACCGACATTTGGCAGATGCCCGTAATCAGCCTTCCTTTGCGCAGCGTTCAGGGGAAGGAGGTTTTCGTAATACGTCCGATCTCATCCAATGATGCAATGACTGCGGATGTTTTCAGGATCCCATCTGGTGATTTGGAAAGAATACAAGAGGATTTGGAGGTGAGTTTCGATGGCCCCATACTTTTATATGACATAACGAGCAAGCCCCCTGGAACCATTGAATGGGAGTAAGCCTGATAGGAGAATGACGATGGAAGTAAAGGTATACGTGCAACCAAAACCTACAATACTCGATCCTCAGGGCCAGGCCGTGGCCGGGGCTCTTCGTCAGTTGGGTTTCGAGGTGAACGATGTCCGGGTTGGAAAGGAAATCATAGTGGACATTGCAACAGAAGATGAAGAAGAGGCTTTGGAAATGGCGCGCAGTATGTGTCGAAAGTTATTAGCCAACCCGGTCATTGAAGATTTCAGTTGTCAAATATAGGAATGCTCGCATGCGCTATGCCGTCGTAGTTTTTCCAGGTTCTAATTGTGACGCTGATGCTTGGCATGCTATTGACTATCTTGGGCATTCAGTAAGATATGTCTGGCATGGAGACAGAGAGTTGCCCGAAGTGGACTGCGTGATTGTTCCCGGGGGCTTTTCATACGGAGACTATCTTCGTCCAGGCTCAATCGCTAGGTTTTCTCCGTTGATGGAAAGTGTGGTGGTCCATGCCGAGGCGGGAGGTTTGGTTTTGGGAATCTGTAATGGTTTTCAGATTCTTACGGAGATAGGGCTTTTGCCTGGAGCGTTGCTGCAAAATGATAATTTACAGTTTCGCTGCCAGTGGCAATGGTTGAAGGTGGAAAACAGCAGCACAATTTACACGCGACGTTTGGGTCGAGATAGGCTGTGCTTGCCGATAGCGCACGGTGATGGAAGGCTCGAATTGCCCGCGGGAGCACTCGCCGAATTGGAATCCGAGGGGCGAGTAGTTTTTCGATATTGCGATTCGGATGGGAACGTCTCGCCGGATTCCAACCCCAACGGAACGCCTGGTAATGTTGCGGGTATAATCAACCGGAAGGGCAATGTGCTTGGCATGATGCCTCACCCCGAGCGGGCAGTCGAAGCCGTGCTGGGCGGAACGGACGGTGCCCGTTTTTTCACCGCTCTACATAGGGAATGGGAGGCGTTGCAGTGAATATTTGGGAGAAATACGGCCTTAGCGGCAAAGAGTACATTGCGGCTACGGAGCAGTTAGGGAGGCAGCCGAATGATTTAGAGCTCGCGTTGCTTGGAGTTATGTGGTCGGAGCATTGCAGCTACAAACATACGCGACACCTATTGAAAAAGCTGCCCGTCAGCGGGCCCATCATGGTTCAGGGCCCAGGTGAAAACGCCGGAGTTATAGATGCCGGAGATGGTTTGGGCATAGCCTTCAAGATAGAGAGCCATAACCATCCCTCGGCTGTCGAGCCATATCAAGGCGCGGCTACCGGCGTGGGTGGCATAGTCCGTGACGTTTTCAGCATGGGCGCTCGGCCCGTAGCCATTCTGAACTCTTTGCGGTTCGGCAGTTTGGATTCAGTGCGCACACGCTATTTGTTACGGGGGGTGGTTAGCGGAATAGCAGGTTACGGAAACTGCTTGGGGGTTCCCACCGTAGGCGGAGAAATTTATTTTGAGGAATGTTACAAGAGTAACCCTCTTGTAAATGCAATGTGCATCGGAGTTGTGCCGCTGGACCGGCTGCGTAAAGGGACCGCGGCGGGTCCTGGGAACCGAGTATTGGTGGTTGGGGCAAAGACCGGACGTGATGGCATTGCAGGAGCCGCTTTCGCCTCGGTGGAGCTGTCCGAGGACATCGAGGCTGACCGGCCGGCTGTCCAGGTAGGCGACCCATTTACGGAAAAACTGCTCATGGAGGCCTGTTTGGAGTTGCAGTCGAACGAGCACATCGTGGGAGTTCAGGATCTTGGCGCCGCGGGGCTTACATCGGCCAGCAGTGAGATGGCGTATCGAGGCGGCTGCGGCCTCGAGATAGAACTAAGCAGAGTGCCTCTGCGGGAAAAGGGAATGTCGCCTACCGAGATAATGCTTTCGGAATCGCAGGAGCGCATGCTTTTCGTGGTGCGGCCGGACGGTGTGGATGAAGTGAGAGCGACCCTCGCACGGTGGGGGTTGGAGGCTGCTGATGTAGGAGTTGTTACCGAAGGGGAGGAGATGGTTTTGAAGTTCGGTGGTGAGTGTGTCGGCAGGATACCCCCGAGAGCGCTTGCTGATGGCGCGCCAAGGCGAAATCCCTCCCAGAGTCGCCCGGATTGGTTCTCCCGAAAGGACGAGGACGGACATGTGCATTTGCGTCGCACGGATGATTACAGCGAAGCGCTGCTGAATACCCTATCCTCGCCGAACATAGCCAGCCGCCGGCCGGTCTGGCGCCAATACGACCATATGGTAATGACAAACACGGTTCAGGCTCCTGGAAGTAGTGCCGCTGTGTTGCGCATCCGGGGAGGTAAGAAGGGCATTGCTGCAACTACCGATTGCAACAGCCGCTACTGCTGGTTGGATCCAAGGGAGGGTGCCCGTAGGGCGGTTGCGGAAGCAGCCCGTAATGTCGCTTGTACGGGCGCTAGACCATCCGCTGTCACCAACTGTCTGAACATGCCCAACCCGGAGTACCCGCGGAACTATTGGTCGCTTGATCAAACCATCGAGGGGATGGCGGAAGCGTGTCTTGCGCTTGGTACACCCGTGGTCGGCGGCAATGTAAGCCTATATAACGAAAGCGGAGCAACGGAGATTTATCCGACGCCGGTTATCGGTATGGTCGGTTTGTTAGAGGACGTGAGTTCGGCATGTGGCATTGCGGTGCGCGAGGGAAACATATTGGTGTTGGCGGGCGGCATTCAACCGTTACTAGGCGGTAGCCAGTATCTCCTTGATAGTATCGGTAGGCTCACCGGTCCAATACCCCGTGTCGACCTGGACAAAGAGCTAGGCCTATGTCGCTTTTTGCCGGAGGCGGTGGAGCAGGGCCTATTGGCTGCTGCCCATGATGTTTCCGATGGAGGTATTGCTGTTACGCTCTCGGAGATGGCTATTGCCGGTGACTGCGGCTTCCAAATCGACCTGCCGAGCGATGTGCAGCCGGATCATTGGCTGTTCGCCGAGTCTCCTGGAGCTGTAGTCATAGCGTTGGCCAAGGATGATTTGCCCTTACTGGAACGATTGTCCGAGCGGCATGACGTGCCGCTGACGGTGCTGGGTCGAGCTGAAGGCAGGCTTCTGACAGCACGAGGTGCATTTAGCATTCCTCTCGACACGGCAAGAGCGAGTTGGGGTACAACCTTGGAGAAGGTCTTGGGTTGAAGGATTAGTAAGTGGCTTCGCCATATTCCCCTGAACTCGAGCAGCGGGTCTTCATGCGTTGGGAAAGCCTACAGCGCTGGAATTCGAGCGCGGCTTTGATAAGAGCCGAGAATAGGGGATGGGGAGAAAAAGGTTTCGACTTGAACTCGGGGTGTGCCTGACATGCGATGTAGAAGGGGTGTTCGGGCAGTTCGAGGATTTCGACCAATCCCGTCTCGGGGTTGAGACCCGAGAAAACCATGCCTGCTGACTCGAAAGCTTCTTTATAGTGACTGTTGAACTCGTAGCGATGTCTATGACGTTCCATGACTTCCGGCGAACCGTCGTAAATTCTTCGTGCAAGAGTATCCTTCTTCAAGATGCACCTATATGAACCAAGCCGCATGGTGCCTCCGAGTTTGGTGTTCTTCTTTTGCTCGGCCATCAGGCTGACCACTGGATGTGCGCAGTTCGGGTCGATTTCCGTGCTTCCAGCATCCTGTAGGCCGAGAACATTACGGCCAAACTCGATAGCTGCTGTCTGCAAACCCAGACATATGCCGAAGAAAGGAATCTTGCTATCGCGTGCATACCGCACCGCTTGAATTTTGCCTTCAATTCCTCGGTGACCGAACCCTCCTGGAACCAGTATGGCATCGGCGTGCGCGAGGAGCGTTTCTTTTGCGTTTTGCTCGAATCTCTCCGCGTCCACGAATTGAATGTTCACGCGGCATTCGTTATCCAATCCTCCGTGCACGAGAGCTTCACTTAAGGACTTGTAGCTTTCTGTCAGGTCCACATATTTGCCCACAAGCGCGATAGTTACCTCTCCCTTGGGATGCTCGAGCCTCTCAACGATCCTCTTCCAGCGCTTGAGGGTTGGGGCTCTTGACCAGATATTGAGTAATTCGGCGATGCGATCGTCCAGGCCTTCTTCGTGGAGAACTATGGGTACTTCATAGATGCTCCCGCAGTCTCGGGCAGTAAATACGCTGCGGGGTGACACGTTGGTGAACAGAGCTATCTTGCTTTTGACATCCTCTGTTAGCTCTCCTTCCGCTCGACATAACAGAATGTCAGGCTGAATGCCGATTTCGCGTAGTTTCTGGACGGAGTGCTGCGTTGGCTTAGTTTTCACCTCGCCTGCCGTCTTGACGTACGGAACCAGCGTCAGATGAATATAGAGGACGTTATCATGACCTGCCTCGTACCGGAATTGGCGAATAGCCTCAATGAATGGCAGTGACTCAATATCGCCGACGGTGCCCCCTATCTCACAGATGAGGAGATCGTACCCTCTGCCGGCATCCCTAATCGCTGTTTTTATTTCGTCGGTGACGTGCGGTATCACCTGAACCGTTTTGCCGAGATAATCTCCACGACGCTCTTTCTGAAGTACAATCTCGTAAACACGCCCCGAGGTCCAGTTGCTTGCCCTGGAGATGTTGGCGGTGGTGAACCGTTCATAGTGGCCTAAATCCAAGTCGGTTTCCGCGCCATCGTCAGTTACGAAGACCTCTCCATGCTGGAGTGGATTCATAGTTCCGGGATCGACATTCAGGTAGGGGTCTAGCTTTAGTAGCGCGATGCGAAGCCCCCTGTTCTCCATGAGGGCACCTATTGATGCGCTTGCAAGGCCTTTGCCCAAGGAGGAGACGACCCCGCCGGTTACGAACACGAACTTTGTCGGTCTTCTCGCCATGTATTCTTATCCTTTGTAGTGGCGCGCCCCATGGATATTAGACTCCCTCCACGGGCACGAGTGTTGGGCGGTTCGGCGTGCGGAGAGCTGAGTCATTGCCGGTAGGCGTGTCGAATTGTGCCGCGCCGGACTGATGGCAAACACCTTGGGCAATAGACTGTCCCGGATGACGGCTGACTACATGCAGCCTTTCGCACCACGCGGACCGCATCTCAAGTCAGCTCAAACCCGGGATTGCATCCTACAAGCCTGCGAGCAGGACCGCAAGCGGTTTGCAACTATCTTTGGAACTGATCTCATAGGGATCAGGCTCTGGCGGTGTTGGATGTTGATTGACGAGCGTTCATAGGCAAGTCGAGGGGAGGTGCTGCGGCGGACGATCCTGGGCTCGTGACGGGTTACGGAAGAGTGGTCAATCGTCCATTTTTTCTCCTGGACCGTACTTCGGGCTTGCATGGAACGCCGCTACGAACCACAATGCGGGGTTTTCGTGGTGGAGTATTTCCAGGGAGTAGGCCCCCATGACTAGAGGGTACGGAAAGTGACACATTCACTACTTCTTCCGCGCCTCGACGGTGACAAGCCGAGAGAGGCGTGCGGAGTCTTCGGTGTCTTCGGCCATTCCGAGGCATCGAACCTGACGTACCTTGGCCTTCACAGCCTGCAGCATCGCGGGCAGGAGTCTGCCGGGATTGTTTCCGCGGCCGCCGACGGGCTGCATTCGCACCTAGGGATGGGGTTGGTCGCCGATGTATTCGGTCGCGAGGAGGTGCTGCGTCGCCTGCGTGGAACGGCTGCGATTGGTCACGTTCGTTACGGCACTACGGGCGAATCGCACATCCAGAACGCGCAACCGTTTACCGTGGAGTGCCGCGAGGGCGCCATAGGTGTGGCGCACAACGGCAACATCGTGAACGCACTTGCTTTGCGGCGCCGCCTCGAGAAACAAGGGGCAATATTTCGGTCGACCATGGACACCGAGGCCTTGGTCCACCTCCTGGTACGTGAGCAGGCGGAACGCTTCGAAGAGCGCCTAGCCAGCTCACTTGCACAGCTTCAGGGTGCCTACTCGATGGTTCTGCTGACGGAGACTCTGCTGGTGGCCGTCCGTGATCCTCTAGGGTTTCGGCCTCTAGCTCTCGGTCGTCTGGACGGTGCTCACGTGGTGGCCAGCGAGAGCTGCGCATTCGAGCTGATCGGGGCTGAGTACGTGCGAGAGGTCGAGCCCGGCGAGATGATCTTCATAGACGAGAACGGACTGCGTTCAGAACGTCCGGAGGCCCTAGCCGACACTCGTGCCGGCCGCTGCGTGTTCGAGTTGGTCTACTTCGCTCGTCCTGATTCCTTGGTCTTTGGGCGTAGTGTTTGGGAGTCTCGCAAGGCCATGGGCCGCAGATTGGCCTCCGAGAATCCGGTGCCCGCCGACATAGTCATCCCAGTCCCCGATAGCGGCGTTGCCGCCGCCATCGGTTATGCGGAGGAGAGTGGCGTGCCTTTCGACCTGGGTCTTGTCCGTAGTCACTATGTGGGACGAACCTTCATTGAGCCACAGCAGTCCATAAGAAACTTCGGCGTGAAGTTGAAACTGGCACCGGTTCGAGCCGCACTCGATGGTAAACGCGTGGTTGTGGTCGATGACTCGTTGGTGCGCGGTACTACCAGCCGGAAGATCGTGGGCTTACTGAGGCAGGCAGGCGCCGCGGAGGTGCACCTTCGAATATCGAGTCCTCCCACGACCGATCCCTGCTATTTTGGTGTCGACACGCCGACAAAGCAGGAGCTGATTGCGTCCACGCACAGTGTTGAAGAGATTCGGCGCTACGTGACCGCCGACACTCTGGGTTACCTATCGCTAGAAGGCATGCATACAGCGGTGAAGAACGGAGACGGCGGATTCTGCGACGGCTGCTTCAGCGGTGCGTATTCGTTGCCGGTGCTTTCGGAGGTGCCGAACCACAGGAAGAGACTCTTCGGCGGCTGAATGAACCCAGGCTATCCAGTCGTTACTAAAAAGCGAAGTCGGTCTGGACTGGTGCTTGGCTTCATCCATGACTATGGGGTATCAAGCCCAAAACCTGAGCCGAGAGATACGCCGAAGACGGCCGCATGATCAGAGGGTGGTGTGGTGTTCGGGTGAGGCCATACAACGAGGTGGGGAATAATGCTCGAGCCGGAGAATGGTATCAGAAGTCATGTGACCGCACGGGTTGGAGTCAGTCTTGGTGAACTCGAGAGAGCTGTGGGAGTACGGCTTTCGGCAATGGACGCCGAAGACTATCCAAAACGATTGCTTGCCAAGGACACTAGCTTATGGTCGCGGGATCCCAGCATTCAGGAAGCGGTCGGAAAGCGCTTGGGTTGGATCGGTTTGGAAGACAAGGCACGCGACTCCGTTGACGACTTGACCTCTTGGGTAGGAGACCTTCATGACAAAGGTGTTCGTCAGGCGGTGCTCCTTGGCATGGGAGGCTCGAGCCTTTGTCCCTTGGTGTTCCGTGAGTCGCTCTATGAAGGGCCTCCAAACATCGATCTGACCGTTTTGGACCTGATCCATCCGGCAGCCGTGGCCGATGTGGAGGACATATTCCGTAAGCCTTCGGAGGCTGTATTCCTGGTTTCGTCGAAGTCGGGAACCACCATCGAGACGCTTTCGTTCTATCAATATTTCTCCGAGCGGTTCGCGCCGGACCAATTCGTTGCTGTCACCGATCCCGGAACGCCTCTGGAAAAGTTGGCCCAGGATTGCGGATTTGGAAGAGTTTTTGAGGCTCCTCCCGACTTGGGTGGGCGCTACTCCGCGTTCTCGGCTTTTGGGCTGGTGCCCGCCGCCCTTATGGGCTTGAAGGTAAGAAGGTTGCTTGACCGCGCACGCGCCATGTACACGGCTTGCGCCGCCAAGGGGAGACGCTCGGCGGAGCGTCCAGGTTTATGGCTCGGCGCGGTCCTGGCGGAGGCGGCGCTGGCTGGTAGGGACAAGCTTACTTTTTTCATATCACCGGAGATCGCCTCTGTCGGGACATGGTTCGATCAACTCGTAGCCGAGAGCACCGGCAAGGACGGAAAAGGAATTCTACCGGTGGTTGGGGAGGAAATCAGCGAGCCGGAGGCGTACGGTGACGATAGATTGTTCGTTCACCTGCGGTTGCCGGGTGACGCCGGATCGGCTACCGAGAAGATGGTCGACGATCTCGAGTCGGCAGGGCATCCAGTGGTTCGTTTTTATCTCGATGATCCCTATGATCTGGGTTGCGAGATGCTTCGCTGGATGTTCGCCACCGCGGTGGCGGGTGCCATCTTGCGCGTGAACCCCTTCGATGAGCCGAATGTGACCGACGCCAAGACCCGGACCAAGCAGTTACTAGAGGCATACGAGCGCGAAGGAGAGCTGCCGGAGCCCGCCCCTAGTGTGATGGACGGAGACCTTCGTTTGTTCGCCGACGAAGATCTGCGGAGGTTAGCCGTGGACGGCGCCGTGTCCGACTGGCTCGCGGCTCACCTCGGCCGATTACGAAAAGGAGACTACTTTTCCATTTTGGCTTACCTGCCGGAGTCTCCCGCGGTGGAGCAGTCTTTACGCAATCTTCAAAAAAGAGTGCGTGATGCCACCGGTGTGCCGGTAACGGTGGGATACGGCCCTCGTTATCTGCACTCGACCGGGCAGCTTCACAAGGGCGGTCCGAACACCGGCTCGTTCTTGCTGCTCACGGTGGACAGTAAACAGGATCTGCCCATTCCCGGTAAGAGCTACTCCTTTGGGGTATTGGAGCGCGCCCAGGCAATCGGTGATGAACAAGCGCTACGGGACAACGGTCGCCGGGTTGCGCGCTGCCACCTAGGCGCTGCCGGTGCGGAAAAAGGGCTGGGTTTGCTTGGCCGCCGAATGCTGGCCGCCATGGCCGGCGTCAAGAAGGTATTTTGAACGGCCTAACTTCTACTCTAATGCCATAAGGCAAACGCGAAGATTGGTAGCCCGCCATTGCCCCTCCGCTTTGCCGTTGCAACAGGCTCTTGCGGCGCCTGCATAATGACGCAGGCGCATTAAGCACAGCGTAGCGGCTACCCCCCCGGCATGAGTCGGCCTGGGTGAGCCGGTGGCCCAAGCGTGCCTCTAACGAGGCTGCGGCGCCTCAACGCCTCGTCTCGATGGAGGCCGGCCTTGCCGGGTCTTTCTTGTTCGTTGAGGTCTACAAAGGGAGAGCTAGTAGGCAGAATGCAGGTGGGCAGCTTTGGTGTGAGCGTGGTAAGATAGCGTACACGTGTACCGTGAGAGCGTGTTTGGCATAAGGGTGCGAGTTTTTACAATGCGGTGAGGCAACCGAGGGAGAGGGGCTATGAAGCAGGCCGATTCCAGTAAGCACCGGAGTATCCAAGCGTCCCAGCTCGTGGCGGTGATTTCGGGGTTGGTGCTGCTCGCGGGATGCAACTGCGGGGAGCAGGCGGGGCGCCCGGCGGATCGTTTGGATCACCTGGCTTTTGCGGTGCAGCCGACGGATACGGTGGTGATGCAGTCAATCGCGCCGGCTGTGGTGGTGGAGCTTCGGGACGCGAACGGCGAGCGGGTGAAAGACGCGACCCAGACAGTGGCTCTCTCGGTGAGGGTAGGACCGGGAGACGCCGTGCTTGGCGGAACGGTGGAGGTGGAAGCGGAGGACGGCGCGGCGGTATTCGATGACCTTCATTTGGACAAGGAGGGCGTGTATCAGCTTGTCGCCGAGGCGGGGGATCTGGTTGAGGCGTGGAGTGAGTCGTTCGAGGTGAGTCTGCTTCCCGCCAGGTTCTTGGTGGAGGCGCCGGAAGAGGTCACGGCGGGTGAGGCGTTCCAATTTAACGTTTTTGCTTTGGATGCCGAGGGAGAGGTGGAGGCTGGTTACCGTGGGACGGTCGCCTTCACCAGCAGCGATGATGAAGCGGTGTTGCCGGATCCGTACAGGTTTACGGTGGATGATGCTGGGGAGGCGGAGTTCGGCTCGGCGCTGCTCACGAGCGGCGAGCAGCTGATCACGGTGACGGATACGAAGCACCCGGAGCTGAGCGGGTCGGCCGAGATTCTTGTTGTTGCCGAGGAGGCAAGGACGCTGATAGCGACGCCGTCGAAGAGTGAGGTGGTGGCTGGAGAGACGTTCGATCTGGACGTGGAGGTGCGGGACGAGCACGGGAACATCGCGACGGGTTACCGGGGCACGGTGTTGATGGAGGCCACGGATACGCAGGCCGTTTTGCCGGAGCCGTTTGCGTTCGAAGAGGAGCATGCCGGGGAGGCGACGTTTTCCTTGGAGCTACGTACAAGTGGCACACATCAGATAGTGGTCTTCGACCGTGTGAACGACGAGCTCGAGGATATGGTGGACATACAGGTGACGGCATCGTCCGCCGGCTCGCTGGTACTTTCCAGGTTGCCGCCTGAGAAGACCGCCGGGGATGCCGTCGATGCCGTGGTTACGGCGCTGGATGAGTTTGGAAACATAGCCGTTGGGTATAGGGGCAAGGTTTCGTTCAGTGCCACGGACGATGCGGCGGTGCTGACGGAGGCATACACGTTTAGGACGGTGGATGCCGGGGAGAAGCGTTTTTCCGAAGGGGTTTCCCTGCGCACTGCGGGTTTGCAAGAGGTCGAGGTTCGCGATGTCGAGCTCGAAATGGAGGATTCGAGCGAGATTCTGGTGCGTGCCGGTGAGGCGTCCTTGCTGCAAATGGCCGAGCTGCCCGAAGAGGTATCGGCGGGAGAGGCGTTGGACCTTTCGTTGACGATGTTCGATGCGTACTCGAACGTGGCAGTGGGTTACCGGGGCACCGTTGGGTTCGAGTCGAGCGATGAGAGAGGCGATCTTCCCGAGGAGTACATTTTCGAGGAGGAAGACGCCGGGGTGGCCGTTTTTTCCGGCGGAGCGGTTTTGTACACGGCCGGAGAGCAGACGATAACGGCCGAGGACGTCGACGAGCCGGCGCTGAGCGACACGAAGGGATTGCAGGTTCGGGCGGTTGGTCCTGCTGAGGCCGAGAGCCTGCTGGTGGTGACGCCGGACGAGGTAGTGGCTGACGGCGAGGAGGAGGCAGTAGCGACTGTCACCGTGCGGGATGCGTACGGCAACCTTTTGGCGGATGTGCCCGTGGCTTTGATGGTGGATGGCTTGGGGAACAGGCTGGAGCCGGAAGCAGGCGAGACGGGTGAGGATGGAGTGTTTACGGCGACGCTTGCTTCGACTGTTGCGGAGTTGAAGACTGTAACCGCGGCGGTGGATGGGGGAGCGTTCGATTTGTATGACACGGTGGAGTTTTTCGCCGGCGCTTCGGCGGAGTTGACGTCGACCTTGGAGGTGGAGCCGGAGGTGGCGACGGCGGACGGCGAGGATGCGGTCACGGTTACGGTCACGGTACTCGATGAGCACGAAAACCCCGTGCCCGGGGAGACCGTGGCTCTGTCCGTGGATGGGGACGGCAATACGTTGATCGAGGATGGCGGAGAGACCGACGCCGCTGGGGTCTTCACGGCGACGCTGACATCGACGGTGGCGGAAGAGAAGACGGTCACGGCCTATGTCGGTGACTTCGAGCTGGAGGAGGTTGTGACCTTCGTGGCCGGGGAGGTCGTAAGGGCGAAGAGCACGCTGGTGGTGTACCCGGAGGAGGTGACGGCGGACGGTATCGAGGAAGCCGCAATCACGGTGACTCTGTACGACGCCAACTCGAACCTGGTGCCGGATGAGGAAGTGATCATCACGGCTTCCGGAGACGGGAATGCTTTCGTGTCGGACAGCAGCGGCCTTACGGGCGCTGAAGGTGTTTTCGCGACAGCGCTGACCTCGATAGTAGCGGAGGAGAAGACCGTCACGGCAATCGTGGCCGGTGGATTGTTCGAACTCGAGGAGAGCGTGGAGTTCGTTCGCGGCATTCCCAGCCAAGACATGTCGAGCTTGGAGGTGGAGCCGAAGGTAGCGACGGCGGACGGCGAGGATGAGGTAACGGTGACGGTGACGGTGCTCGATGCGCACGAGAATCCCGTTGCGTACAAGGGTGTATCGGTGGCCGTTTCCGGCGAAGGGAATGTTTTTGTTTCGGACGTCGGCGGTGTCACTGATCTCGACGGCGTTTTTGTGACGGGGTTCACTTCGACGGTGGCGGAGACGAAGACCGTTACAGCTACTATCGGTGAAGGTGAGGACGCCTTCGATCTCGAAGAGAGCGTGACGTTTGTGTATGGCGAAGCGTCCGATGGTGAGAGCACGCTCGTATTGTACTTCCCCGAAGATCCCGAGGAGGGATGGCAGGAATACAGCTCTGAAAATGGGCCGCATCCCACCACTGACGATGAAGAAGTGCGCATCGAGGTGCTGGTGCTGGATGGAGAGAGAAATCCGGTGCCGCATAAGGAAGTAACGCTGACGTCGGAGTGTGGGGGCCACGTATTTGCCGACGCTTCAGGAACCACGAGCTTTGACGGCAGGTATGTAGCGCTGCTCAGGTCCACCGTGGCGTCGGAGAATCAGGCTGTAACGGCGCATATTGGAGCGGATCCGGTTGAGTTCGATCTCACGGCGGACGTTACGTTCGTGCACGGCGCCGCCCACGAAGAAGAGAGCACGCTGGTGCTGCTGTTCGATGGCGATCCGGTGGGTCCGGAGAATACTCCTGTCGCTGACGACAATGACGAGGTGAGCGTCGTAGTAACGGTGCTTGACGCGGAGGAAAACCCGGTCATTGGTGAGAGCGTATCGCTTTCGCTTGGCGTGGGTGAGGAGGGCACTTTTGGCAATGCTTTCGGTGAAACCGTAGCGGGCGGCGTCTTCGAAACGACGCTGACCTCGACTGTGGCGGAGCTGAAGACGGTGACGGCGACCGTAGGTGCCGGTGAGGATGCCTTCGATCTCGCGGCAGACGTTACGTTCGGACATGGTGCCGCCTACGAAGAAGAGAGCACGCTGGTGCTGTTGTTCGATGGCGATCCGGTGGGTCCGGAGAATACTCCTGTCGCTGACGACAATGACGAGGTGAGCGTCGTAGTGACGGTGCTTGACGCGGAG
>SLRQ01000074.1 GCA_007130885.1 Deltaproteobacteria bacterium | reverse complement strand
GGCCGAGCCCGAGGCGGTGGAGCCCGAAGAGGCCGAGCCCGAGGCGGTGGAGCCCGAAGAGGCCGAGCCCGAGGCGGTGGAGCCCGAAGAGGCCGAGCCCGAGGCGGTGGAGCCCGAAGAGGCCGAGCCCGAAGAGGCCGAGCCCGAAGAGGCCGAGCCCGAAGAGGCCGAGCCCGAAGAAGACGATGAGAAGGAAGATGCAGTTGATGAGGAGTCAGAGGAAGAAGAGGAAGAAGAGGAAGAAGAGTAGGCGACATCGAACTGAAGAACATTCTGCAGGTGGCCTGCTGGCGTCTTTCGACATCAGCGATGGAACTTTTTCCTCCGCGGGATGTCGATGTAAGCAAAGAGGATGAACAACAGCGGTTTTTTATGGTATCTTCTTTCGTCGAGGACTGATCACGGTGAGTCAACGGCCAGGCGAATAATGGCGAGGAGGCGAAAATGTTACGTAAGTTACTGATTTCCGGAGTTCTTGGCGTAGCTTTTCTCATTGCTGCTCCAGCAGCGTCGGAGTCCGGAGCAACACAGTACCGGCAAGAGACCGTGATTGACTTCAGTGACGTCTCTCTCGAAGGAGAGCTGCAGCGTCCAGATGGCGCGTACCTGCTTTCTCGAAAAAGAGCCGAGTTCGACAGCCTCATTCGGCTGCGGGAGCATTTCTTGAACGAGCTCCAAACCTCGGTAGACAACCTCTAAATTAACGGTATTCGAGGCCGCAAACGGCACGGAGGTACCGATGAGTGCTGAAGCGATTCAAATTAAGGTAATTGGGCCTGATGGTTCAGTGGAAGAGCTGGACCTCGATACCCAGGACAGTTTGATCCTTGGGTCCGGCTCATCGGCGAACGTGCGTTTGGATGGAGACGACATCTCCAGCATCCACGCAATGATCAAGAGCGAGGATGGCAAGGTTCGCGCCATCGACTTGGGCAGCGAGTCCGGGATACGGATTGGCGGCAAGGATGTGCGCGAGCAGGATCTTCAGAGCGGCGATGTCGTCGAGATCGGCGGCTACAAGATTCAGGTTTCCTGGGGGGTTGAGGAGTCGCCGCATGTCGAGGCGACCAAGGTGGTAGAGACACCAGAGGGTATCGAGGAAGAAGAAGATACCCAGCACGGAATCGAAAGTGAGGAGGGCGGCATGAGCCCCGCGAAAGAAGAGTATGCCGGCGGTGTAAGGCTTTTTTCGGAAGTCATACCGCCGGAAGAGCGTCCTTCGGCTGATAATAGGATGCTGGAAGTCGTGATGGTATGGTCGGACACCATCATTGGAGTTGGTCACTTCACTCCAAAGGATGGCCCCGTCACCGTCGGTGACTCATCGAAGGTGAAGTTCAACCTGGCCTCCGATCTTATTCCGGAAGAGGACTTCGGAATGGTCGAGCCCGATGGCGATGACTATCGGCTGAACATCGGCAAGGGTATGGGGCTACAGGTTCGCGACGAAGAGGGAAATGTTTCCTCTCTTGACGAACTGGTTGAGGCGGGGCGAGCACAAAAGGCCGAGGCCGGAGGCTATACCTACAAGCTTGGGCTTCACGAGCAGGTGGTCGTCAACGTCGAGGACACGTCGCTGATCGTTCGGTACGTTCGCCCGAGCAAGCGAATCAAGGTGGCTGTCTTCAAGCAGTTCGATTACTACTTCACGAAGGTGTTCTCGACCTCTGTCATCGCGCACATGCTGTTCATCGCGGCCCTGTTGTTTACGCCGGTGGACTTGGAGCGTCTGTCGGATGACCTGTTTGCAAACCCGAACCGCTTCGCGCAGCTAATCGTGGAGCCGGAAGAGGAAGAAAGAGCGTTCGAAGATATCTCCGAGCTCGAAGAGCAAAAGAAGGAGGACGAGACGAAGTTCGGAGAAATCGAGGAAGAACCCGAGGTCGAACCGGAAGAGGATACTCCGGTGGTAGACGTCGATCAGCGCGAGGAAGACCGAGAGAAGGTTCTTGAAACCGGCCTGCTGGCGGCACTCGAAGACGGCGCCGGCGACAACGTTTTCGGCGCTGATGGGCTCGGTACCGGCATTAACGAGGCGCTCGGTGGAATCGATGGCGAGGGCATGGGCGATGCTTGGGGTCTGGGTGGACTCGGTTCTCGTGGAGCCGGCGCAGGTGGTGGCGCGGGGGCGCTGGGTATAGGCGGCCTCGGAACCAAAGGCGGCGGCAAGGGCGGGCACGGCCAGGTGGACCTGTCGGGTCGAGATCGAGCGCCGACAAAGGTGAGTTCGGGTCGAACAGTCGTTGAGGGAGGTCTGGATAGAGAGGTCATCGCAAGGGTGGTCAGGCGCCACCAGAACGAGATTCGCTACTGCTACGAGCGAGAGCTCCAGCGAGATCCAAACCTCCACGGTCGCATAGCGGTTCAGTGGATTATCGATGGAACCGGTCAAGTCGCTCGGGCCACCATTCAAGATTCCACCATGGCCAACTCGAATGTCGAGAACTGCATCATCGTTCGGGTTCGAAGGTGGCGCTTCCCCGAGCCTCGCGGTGGTGGTATCGTCCGCGTCACATATCCTTGGATCTTCAGCCCTCGAGGTTAGTAGCCGGGCTTGGAAATAGGCGGTGCCGGAAGGCACCGCCTCCCTACCATGAGGTAATCCTTCCAGATGCGTTTGCTCCATATCGTTGTGTCAATTTTCGCGCTGGTTCTTGTAAGCACGACCGCTTTTGCCCAGGTGCCCGGGGGTGAGCAGCCCGGAGATAGTTCGGAGCCGCCACCACTTGGCGTGTTGCCTCCGCTCAGCGAGGGTCTTTACACGGACCTCTCGGTGGGAGCGTTCTTTACGATGAACGTTTTGGGAGAGGCGGTAGGACGAACGGTTTCGAATGCACAGCCTTACGTCGGCATTGGACTCGGCTACGACGTCACGAGAAACATGGTCGCCGGCGCGTCTTTCGGTTATGGCGCATCGGCTGGGGTGTGTTTCGATCCCGGCCCCATGGGTTGCGCGGGAGCAAGAAGCTTTTCGGTGATCATGCTCAATGGGTATTACGGCTACCTGCATGACATCTTGCACCAGTGGTACCTCGGGGCAAAGGTGATGGGTGGTATGACCCTCATGACTCCGGAGCCGGTCTATTCGGAGAGCGGTGGACCTTCGATAGGTTTCAACGGTGGATTGGCGTTGACTACGGAGTATCACACCCACCTCGATCGATTCGTCCTCGGCCTCGATGTTGCGGGGTTGTTCGTCATGGGCGATCAGAATCTACAGTTTCCCGGAGTTGCCATATACCCGCGACTCAAGTACGTCTTTTAGGCCTGCGGTCGCTCCAGACCGTATTCCGACTCAGAGCTGTTAGAGTTTTGGGAACAGGAATCGGCGGCGGTGCGGGGTAGTTTAGAGGCAATGAAACCCGCTATTCGAAACCTCGCCATCGTCGCGCACGTAGACCACGGGAAGACTACGCTGGTCGATCACATGCTGCGCCAGTCCGGTGTGTTCCGTGAAGGACAAGAAGTAGCCGAACGGGTGCTGGACTCCGTCGACCAGGAAAGAGAACGGGGGATTACCATACTCGCAAAGGTAGCTTCGGTGACCTGGGGCGGGGTGGAGATCAACGTCGTCGACACGCCTGGGCACTCGGATTTCGGGGGAGAAGTCGAAAGGGCCTTGACGCTGGTTGACGGCATCCTGCTTTTGGTGGACGCCGCGGAAGGACCGTTGCCGCAGACTCGTTTTGTTCTCGCCAAGGCTCTGTCCGAGGGGCTCCCGGCAGTGGTAGTAATCAATAAAGTAGACCGCAAGGATGCTCGGCCTATCGAGGTCCTGGATTCGGTTTACGATCTTTTTATCGATCTTGGGGCGGACGACCACCAGGTGGACTTTCCAGTGCTTTTCACTGTGGCACGCGAAGGACGCTCGGCACGTACGATCGAAGCTCTTGCCCAGCCCGACCTCGGTCTCGGTCCTCTTTTCGAGGCCATATTGGAGCGAATTCCAGCCCCTAGAACGGGAGAGACGGGCAAGCTGCGTATGTTGGTCTCCAACCTAGACCACGACGACTATGTGGGGCGCCTTACGATTGGACGCGTGAGCGACGGTGAAGTGCACGCCGGCTCGGAGGTTCTCGTCTGTGGCGAAAGGAGTAATTTGCCCAGTAAGGTTACAGGGCTCTACGTATACAGCGGACTTTCACGAAAAGCCGTCGATCGTGCCGTTGCAGGCAACATAGTAGCGTTGACCGGCATTACGGACGTGGCGATAGGCGATACTGTTTGCGATGACCAGGCGCCCTTACCATTACCTCGGCTGAAGGTGGATCCCCCAACCTTGTCGATGGTGTTTAGAGTCAACAATGGTCCGTTTGCCGGCCAGGAAGGCAGGTACGTTACCTCAAGGCAGCTACGCGATCGTTTGCGAAGAGAGGACTACCGGAATGTTGCCATACAAGTTTCGGAAACCGAGGAGACCGACTCTTTCCTAGTCGCCGGCAGAGGAGAGCTGCAGCTCGCGGTTCTCATCGAGTCAATGCGCAGGGAGGGATTTGAACTTACCGTGAGCAATCCGCAACCTGTACTGGACAGGCGCGGTGGCCGCGTGCTGGAGCCATACGAGCTACTGATGTGTGACCTGCCGCAGGAAAGCGTGGGGGGGGTCAGCGAGATCCTGGGGAGCCGAAAAGCGAGAATGGTCGAGATGGTCGCCTTGGGTTCCGGGCGCTCGAAGGTGACATGGCGTTTGCCGGCTCGCGGACTGATAGGATTACGGCCGGTGTTCCTCACGGAAACGCGAGGTGAAGGTATCATGCGGACTCAGTTCGATGGGTACGATGATTGGACCGGTGAAATCATTCGTCGTACCGGTGGCTCCATGGTGTCGGACCGAGATGGCCGTTCAGTCCCCTACGCACTCTTCAGCCTAGAAGACCGTGGGGTCTTCTTCATTGGAGCCGGCGAGCCCGTTTACGCTGGCATGGTCGTCGGGGAGCATAGTCGCTCGAACGATCTGGAAATCAACGTATGCAAAACCAAGAAGCACACGAATGTAAGAGCCGCGGGAAGGGATGAGCACGTAATCCTGAAGCCTCCGCGACGAATGTCGCTCGAGGCCTCCATAGAGTGGATCGACGAGGAAGAACTCGTTGAAATCACGCCGGCGAGCATCAGGCTTCGTAAGCGACATCTGGATTTCGGGATTAGACATCGCATGGAAAGGGATAAGAAGCTTGCTACCGCGCAATCCTCTTAGCAAATTGGGAAAATGAGCCACCACAAACTCCCTTGCGGTTTCCCGAGAAGCTTCCGGTTTTCCGCATCGATGCTGCTGGCGCTCGCGTGTCTCTTGCTGCCGCTTGAAGCCGGGGCGACTAGGGCAGAGGAATGGGTCGAGTCCACGGGCACGGCGGCGGTGAAGGACGGGAACTACGCCGAGGCATGGAGGCTAGCAAGTCATCTTGCGCTCGAGCAGGCGGTCGAGACGGTTGCCTCGAGATTGGTCTCGGGTCTTTCGGAGCGGCCTGGGTACTCATCTGAAAGAAATCTAGTGGTGGGAGTAGATACCGGCCTCGTCGTAAAATACCGTGTTATAGACAGTCACAGTGAGGAGGGCGTCTGCCGTGTTACCGTAAATGCTCTGGTGGCGGCTGACCAAGTCGCGGTGGTGCTTGCCCGGCTGGGATACTTGGATCCGCCTGGGGATGAAGACGCATTGGTTCGGTGGCGTCGACTGGAGATAGAAGGCCTTTCGAGCTACGGCGATCTCGTGCGCCTCCAGACCAGCTTGCGGATGGTCATGAGTGATATTCGCGACATCCGTCAGAGCCTCATAGATGGCGATGAGGCGGTTCTGGAGATACTGACAGGCATCAGCACTCAAAGAATGGCCGCGGAGCTGATGACGCGGGATCTAGGGGGGCTCTCCGTGCGAGTTACCGAGGTGGACCCAGACGCGGTGAGCGTTAGAATCGGAGAATAGATGACACCGATTCTCTCCTCAATCGTACTGGCTGCAGTGGTCCTCACGTCCAATGGACCGCCGGCTTCTCTCCGATCCGACACGACCATATCGTCCGCCCCGCCAACGCCCAGAGACATTCCGCGGGAGCGCTCGATGCCCGAATACGAGCTTCCGCAAACGGTTACGCCCATAGAGCGCTTGCGCCCTGAACGCACCGAGGCCGGCTGCTTGGATGCATTCCTGGCTGTTCCAAAGAAGGTGGTGATCGCAAGTAGTGCTTCAAAAGAGACCATGAGCCGGGTTGCGAGCCTTCCCGGCACCCGGCTTGGTGTTGCATGTGTGGGTGGAAACACCCTTAGAGTCCTAGATATTCGCAAACTGTCCGGCTTGAAAGAGGTGAGCCTTCACATGGTCGCCCCAGTAGAGGCGGTTCATGTAGAGGTGCTGGAGCAGATAGACGGACTGGTTCACACAACTGTTCGGGTGCCCGCCGATAAAAGGCCTGATGGCTCTCTCATATGGCGACTGGAACGACTTGGTCCAGGTGATAGGCACCTAATACTGGAAGGTGAGCTGAGTGAGGAGCGCCTTGCGGACCTGATGGGGCCTCGCTTTGGCTTATTGACCGTGGATCTACCGGTCGGGGGATTTTCGAAAGAGCAGTTGGCTTTGTTGAGGGGCATTAGAGCCCGGCTGATGGTATCGATTCCGGCAGGAGTAGAGGCGGAAGCCCTGGCGACCGTTTCGGATCTGGAGCCCGATGGCGTAGTTCTGAAGGCGGAATCCAATAGGATTTCCGAAAAACTTCTAGCCGCCGTTCCCGCTTTGGACCTCAAGCGTGTGCGCGTTAGGTTCGATGCCGATGTGGGGAGAGATGATGTGGCGGCATTGCGAGGTATGCCCGGGGTAGAAATCGAGATTTGGATACCCGAAATAACCGACGTCCCTGTGCCTTTGATGGAACTGCTGGCCGAAACGGAAGGAGGACGACCTCGACGGCAACCGACGTCGGAATGAGTCATGAGCACTCGTTCGTTGACAT
>SLRQ01000029.1 GCA_007130885.1 Deltaproteobacteria bacterium | reverse complement strand
GTGCTGCTCGCCGGCATCGCCGCTCCCCCCAGTGTCACCTCGCCGGAGACATCCACCGTTTCGAGATCGAAGTCGAGGACGCCGCTTCGCATCAGGGAGGAGTCCTCCGCCAAGAGGAGCATTGAAGCGGGCAAGACGTCCTGAAAGCTGGGACCGTTCGGTACAAGTCGAATGTCATAGCGTCCCTTGAAGAGCGTCGCTGCATAGGTCGCTTCGCCGCTACCGTCGAGGGTCACGCTCAATGAGCCGCCACTCACCCGATCCGTGAAGCTAATATGTGCTCGCTCGTAACTTGGGGTACTGCTCGCCGGCATTGCAGCCCCGCGTAGCGTAACCTCGCCGGAGACATCCACCGTTTCGAGATCGAAGTCGAACACTCCACTCTGGGAGAGAGAGACGTCCTCCTTCAAGAGAAGCGAAGAAGCCGGCAACACGTCCTGGAAGTTATGTCCGTTGGGGATGAAGTAGATGTCGTAGACGCCTTCGAAGAGAGTTATGGCGTAAGCCCCAGCCCCGCTCCCTCCAAGCGAGACACTCGAGGTGCCGCCGCTGACTCGATCGACGAAACGGATATGCGCTCGCTCGTACTGTGGGGTCGTACTGCTCGGCATTGTTTCAGCGTTGAGCCTCACCTCGCCCGAGATATCGACCGTTTTAATATCGAAGTCGAGAACTCCTGCCTCGCGCAGGGAGACATCATGATTCAAGATGTGCAAGGACTCCGGCAACACATCCTGATAAGGATGGCTGTTCGGAACGAGATAGACTTTGTAGTCTCCCGTGAACAGTGTGCTCGCGTAATCCGCCGGTCCACTTTCTCCGAGCGCGACATCGTGATTCGAACCGGTCTTTCGATCCTGGAACCGCAGGTATGCTCGCTCGTAACCAGGCATGCCGCTGGAAGGCATGACCTTCCCATCCACAGTCACCTCTCCCCCGACATTCACGGTCTCGAGTTCGAAATCCAATACTCCGCTCGCACGAAGCCCCGGCACGTCGCAAGGCGGCTCACCGTTGCCATTCTCCCCGTTGTCCTTCTCGTCGTTGTCATTTTCCCCGTTTTCGTGCTCATTGAGATAGTCGGTGTCACCTTCACCACAACCGCCCAAGGCAAGAACCACCACAAGGCAGGGACCAAGGATTTTCCGGGTCGAGCGGATGGTAACTCGCATTTCTCTCTCCTCACTTGGCGCAAAAGCGCTAAATTGTACCTGGTACGGCCAGCGCCATAGTAGAACTGATGTTTCTGTATGACATCAGTCAACGCCATGAGACGCCAGCTTATGTTTACCACAATGAGCGAGACGTTCCACGGAGTCTTTGATGGCGCCCCCTGGGAAACACGGCAAATCCGGGGACACCTCACTTCAAATCCGGGGACACCTCACTTAATTCCAAATCCGGGGACACCTCACTTAATTCGGCTGGCGTGAAGAGATGTCTCCCCCGGAAGTCGCGCGCGAGGCGCTCGAGGTCGAGGATGACGGCGTGCAGTTCGCCCCCGACTCGCTCGCGTCGGACCGAGCCGGGAGCCGCGACCAAGGCGACCGAGGCGACCAAGGTGCCAGACACTTTTCCACTGTATCGCAGGCCGTTTCCCGGCCGGGCCGCCCCGTCAACGGGCTGGTGTGCCTAAGATTCCTTTATCGTGCTATAGTAGTAAGTGCGGCATGCCACCGCTTGGGGGTAGATTACTCCTAGGTTCACACTACTCGAGCAACAGGAGGATCAAATGGCATTCAGGCTATTAGTCTCGGGAGTTGTTGGCCTTGCTTTGCTCTTGTCGGCGCCCGTTTTGGCCGATTCGCCACGTGTGACGCATCAGAAGGAGACGGTCGTCGACTTCACGGAGGTGCCCTTGGAGGGGTCTCTTCGGCGTCCCGAGGGAAAATATGTGCTCACACCAATACCGGCGGAGTTCTGTAGCCTCATCAGGCTGCGTGAGCATTTCCTGAACGAAATCCGGAGCTCGACCGACAATCTATAGGGTATTCGACAGGCTGTTGAAGGCCCGGAAGACGGATGAAATGCGGGATCTTCGGCTACTCGACTACGATGGTAACGATCTCGTAGCGTGACCCGGAGAATCCGTGACGCGCATCCGCACGCCCGACCGCCGTAGGTTTATCCACCTGGGTTAGCATCCCTCGGTCCAGACGGTGCCGGTATTCAGGGTCAGAAATCCAAGCCCCAGTCCCTGGAGATTTCGTGGGTGGCCGAAGAGCCAGTGAAGATGTCCATATCCTGTGCATCAGGCATGACACTCATCTGGAATGCGTAGTTATCGGGAGAGAGCACCTCGGTCGCCTGCTCCAAGTCGACGGAGAAAAGCAGCTCTCCACCTGCCTTGGCGATCATTCCAAAAAGCTGCTCCCCGCCGGTATGCAAGACTCTGAAATACTGGTCCTGTTCCGCGTCGTACGCATAGACAGTGAATTCGAATTGGACATCATCCGGCGGCCCCATCCCAAAATAGAACCCGGCTAAAGTGTTTTTGTTTTGTGTCGAGACTCGCGCATCGAAATCGATGGGATCGTTGTATTCCCCATCCCAATGGATCGAGGAGAGCACGGCCACCACGTTGAGCGATTCGTCGGCATTCTCCGGATCGGCAACGACTAGGTCGGAGGGAAGATCCTCAAAGCCGAACTTGAGGCCGTTTATGAAGCCAATCAAGAGGGGAGATTCGCCCTGAAGACCGAATCCCTGTTGCACCGAGCACTCGAACGTCGTCGGCCATGCAGCACAAGCGGCACCGTTGTCATTTGGTGAGCCATGGCAGGTCCAGGTCCACACGCCGTCGCCCGAAACCGCGCCGGCGGTGCCGCTGTTACAAAGGTCGAACGTGGGCTGGTCTGCGAGCATCTGCCCATGCGCCCAGCCACATTCGCCGGGAGGATACGCCGTGCAGTCGGCGCTTGTGCCATCGTCAGAACCGTCGCAGGTCCAGCTCCACGGACCCTCGCCCGAGATGTCGCTCTCGGTGCCGCTCTCGCACAGATCGCTCGTCGGCGCCTCGTCAAATGTATTCCCGTCAGCTACGCCGCAGCTTCCCGCAAGATGCGCGGTGCAGTTGGCGCTGGTGCCGTCGTCAGAACCGTCGCAGGTCCAGCTCCACGGACCCTCGCCCGAGACGTCGCTCTCGGTGCCGCTGTCGCACAGCCCGCTCGTCGGCTCTGCCGGCAATGCTCGACCGTCCGCGTAGCCGCAGCTTCCCGCAAGATGCGCAGTGCACTCGGCGCTGGTGCCGTCGTCAGAACCGTCGCAGGTCCAGCTCCACGGACCCTCGTCCGAGACGTCGCTCTCGGTGCCGCTGTCGCACAACTCGCTCGTCGGCGCTTCGTAGAGCGTCTGCCCGTCGGCCGCGCCGCAGCTCCCCGCAAGATGCACCGTGCACTCGGCGCTGGTGCCGTCGTCCGATCCCTCGCAGGTCCAGCTCCACGGACCCTCGCCCGAGACGTCGCTCTCGGTACCGCTGTCGCACAACTCGCTCGTCGGCGCTTCGTAGAGCGTCTGCCCGTCGGCCGCGCCGCAGCTCCCCGCAAGATGCGCCGTGCACTCGGCGCTGGTGCCGTCGTCCGATCCCTCGCAGGTCCAGCTCCACGGACCCTCGCCCGAGACGTCGCTCTCGGTACCGCTGTCGCACAGCCCGCTCGTCGGCTCTGCCGGCAATGCTCGACCGTCCGCGTAGCCGCAGCTCCCCGCAAGATGCGCCGTGCACTCGGCGCTGGTGCCGTCGTCCGATCCCTCGCAGGTCCAGCTCCACGGACCCTCGTCCGTTACGTCGCTCTCGGTGCCGGTGTTGCACAGACCACTCGTCGGCGCTTCGTAGAGCGTCTGCCCGTCGGCCGCGCCGCAGCTCCCCGCAAGATGCGCCGTGCACTCGGCGCTGGTGCCGTCGTCCGATCCCTGGCAGGTCCAGTTCCACGGACCCTCGCCCGAGACGTCGCTCTCGGTGCCGCTGTCGCACAGATCGCTCGTCGGCGCAGCCGACAACACTCGACCATCCGCGGAGCCGCAAACGGCAGAAGAAGGGATCTCCGATTCGCCACAGGCAAGCAGAGGAACGATCAACAGCAGCACACAAAAATGCTTTCCGAACACGAATAAACGCTTCATACCTGCACCTCGCGACTAGGACATCCATTGCGGGCTATATCGATGCGAACAATGAACGCGAAACGTTACCACGGCGCGCAACCTCCGGCGAACACATTCGCCCCCTCCCCGCGTGCGCCGGCTCCTAGTAGGTGTTGTCATCGTAGCGCTTTGAGCACGGCGGATTCGCACCGCGAGAATGACTTGGACTAGGATGTGCTTCTCCCACTGCCTACCAAATGACTCGCCTGGAGGCTCTCTATGCTTCACTTCACAGCGAGGGCGCTCGAAGTCGTCCGAGAAACCCCGAACCAAAAAGCTTGCGGCGCGGTCGGCGCACCCTGGAAGCTCAGGCTCCTCGAGCGAGGCTGGTGGAGCCGGCCTTCAGGATGGCTTCTCCTTTGTCTTGCCTTGATGTTGGCCGGCTGTTCCGGCGACAAAGACTCGACCGGAGACGAGGACCCATGCGAGCCGGATTGTAGCGGGAGGATGTGCGGAGACGACGGCTGCGGCGGCGAGTGCCCTCCCGGCTGCGGCGAGGGCTTCGGCTGCACGCCCCAAGGCCATTGCGCCTCGACGCGACCGTCCATCACGGCGCTCTCGGCCATGCCGCAGAGCACCTCGCCGCTAGGCACCATCACTTTGAGAGTCGTGGCTTCGTCCTCCTTGGATGCGGAGCTTTCATACGCATGGAAGATCGCGGAGGAGCTGGACGGCACCGGCTGGAGCATCGCCGACTCCGATGAGGCGGAGACCACCCTCTCGGCTCCCGAGCAGTACGGCTCGACGGCGCTTGTCAAAGTCACCGTTACCGCCGGCAACGGCTCGAGCCCGGCCGTCGGGCACCTTGTCGTGTCCACGGTCGAAAACCGCGGTCCCGTGTTGACCGCGGTGACCGCCAATCCTCTCGTAGCTCCCCGCGGCGGTTCCGTAACTCTGGCTGCGGAAGCGCATCACCCGGACGGACTGGACCTGAACTATCACTGGGAGCTACCGAAGGGGTGGTCGATGGACCAGGAGGATCCGGAGTCCGCGACGATAATTACGACGGCGCCCCAAGTGGCGGGAGCGTCAGGCATTGCTCGGGTCCGAGTGGAAGACGACTTCGGACTATCCGTTTCGGGAGCGATTACCGTGTCGACCCGTCCGCCGAGCCACCCCTTAATCATGGATCTTACCGCCGAACCGATGCCGGCGGCTCGAGGAGAGACCGTCACGATCGAGGTGAGCGCCGTGGACCCGGAGACGGGTGAATCGGAGGGGCTGACCTACACGTTCGAGACCACCGGCGGCTTCATTTTGCCGGAAGCGACAGAGAGTCTAACGACGACCGAGTCTCGGATAGAAGTCCTGGCGCCGTCCGAACCCGGCGCGCAAGGGAGGGTGCTGGTCACCGTCGACAACGGGCACCTCACCAGCGGCACGTCGGCACCGCTCGCAACCCGTGAGAACCGGCCGCCCATCATTCTCTCCGTTCCGGCCACCACCATCATAAGTAGCGGCTGGGACGGCCCTTGGACCTACCAGGTCGTGGCCGAAGACCCCGATGGAGACGAGATCACCTATGCTCTCCTTCCGGAGGACGGGCCCGCCGCCATCAGCGAGACCGGTCTGGTCACCTGGCACCCCACCTGCGACGATGAGGGAGAGCTGGAGCTCGTGGTGGTGGTGACCGACGAGCATGGAGCCTCGGCGAGGCAGCACTTGAACATGCTGGTCGACTTCAGTCTCATCGAGCACAAGGAGATCGTCTCGGCGTTTTCGAGACGATTGCCCGCCTTTGGGGAAAGGGCGGAGAGCGCCATGCATCGCGCTCCCGGGGCCTGTCTCCTCGAAGATATGTGTGAAGAGGTCACACGACAGGAGTGCGAAAAGAGAGATGGAGACTGGAATTTCGAGGGCCCGCATACGCGCTGTGCCCTCGAAGACGAGCCATATCTCCGACGGGGAGCATGCTGCTTCTCGGTCTTCACTACCTGCGACCACTCATTGTCCCCGCAGGAGTGCATGGACCAAGGAGGAGAGTTCATGGGCTTCGGCACGAGCTGTGACGAGCACGTGATTTGCGCGGGCGCCTGTTGCACTCCGGACGGCTGCTCCATGGAGGCTTATTGGTGGCTTTGTGAAGGCGACTTCGCCGGCCCCGGCACCTCGTGCGACGAAGATCTCGTCTGCCACGGCGCCTGTTGCTCGTTGGGCGGGGACGGCGGGTGCAGGCTCGAGGCCCTCGACGAGTGCTCGGCCGACGATGACTACTTCCGGGGCGTCGGGACTCTTTGCACGGACGATGGCATCTGCGAGATCGGTGCTTGCTGTGCCTGGAGCGGCTGCCGAGTCACGTCCCGCGACGAATGCGAGGATCCCGATGCGGGCGTGGACTCGGGCGTCTATGCCGGAGATTACGTGCCGTGCGAGACAGACGACGATCCCGTCTGTGTCGGCTCGTGCGTCGTCAACGGCACCTGTGAGATCGTGGAGCACCCATCTCTCTGTGAGGGAGAGTTCACGTACTTCGGCGTCTGCGACTAAAGGGACGCATGGTTTTCTCGATGACTTGTTTGATTGACATGTGGGTCCATTTCACGATGGAACCGGATGCGAAGGAGGCGCTCTGATGGAGTCCGCGCTCTCGTATTTCTTGTCTCTGCTGCTCGCCATGGTCCCGATGGAGGACCTGCCGGAGTGCGCCGACACGCACGAGGCCTTCACCGTCTCAACGAACGACGAGGAGCCCGTGGGCAAAGGTCATGTTCTTACGGAGCTCGTGTCTCGGGCCAGGGGCCTGCTCCTTGGCGGCCCACCGCTGGAAGGGATGTTCGGCTGCGCGGGCGCGGCGCTCGCATACGGCCTCACTCGTTACGTCTTGCTCGAGGAGGACCTGGAGTCATCCGAGTGTCACCAGGTCACCTATCTCGTCAGCGGCCGCCATTTCTGCGCCGACTTCGTCGAAGCCGCCGCCGAGGGGGATGAGGAAGACAACTTTTGGCGAAGCATCTCCGCCGGGCAGTGCATGGATATCCTTCGCGACACGGAGGTGCGGGCCGTCGTCAAGGCGGGCGAAGAGGAGGGAGAACTCGACATGGACCTCCTGGTGGGGCCGGCGCGGGCGCGTGCGCTGTCATTGACTCTCCGCTCGTCCGAGGTAGCGGTGAGCCTGGATCTGGAAGGCGCGCTCGAGTCGCTGCTCCACCTCTTGGACCATGGGCTGGGCGAAGATCTGCGCGAAGAGCTTGCCGATGAAATGCCCCTTGTTCGAGGAGTCATCGAGCAGCCCGAACTTCGCAAGTCGCCTCCTCCGCTTCGAGGCCTGATGAGGCTCGGTTTGGAGATTCCCGCCGACCCGGACGAGGGCGTCGTCTTGTTCGTCGGCAACACGGAGCCTTTTAACATCGACAGCGATCTCGTTCGTGTGGCTATGGATGCGGCGCCCGGCCTGCTGCGCATTTACCTGTCCAGCGGGCCTGACCGCTCGAGCATCTCCTTCGATGCGCCCGCGATGGACTTTACCTATCCGCTTCTTCCCCTACTGGAAGAGGGCAGCTACTTCTCGCGCCTGGCTGGAGCATTCCTCGAAATGGAGGAGGTCGTCGACGAGTGGTCTCTCGACGAGCGTCCTCTGAACCGCGTTCGCGCGGGACCGATCTCCGGCGGGGCGGACGTCGAGCGGCACGAGCCGCATCTCGAGCATAGCGTGGAGTTCTCCGATCTTCGATTGAACGGCGCCGGCGCCCTCGAGATGGCGGTGGAGCTTTTGCTCGCACCGGCGGACCCGAGCGAGGAGAGAACGAGCCATGAGGTGCTGCGGTTCCTCATCGAGCCGGACGGCGAGGAGCCGTGGTCCGCCGGTTTCTCGCGAGGCGGGGTCGATTGGCGCAAGGAGCGCACCTATCGACTGCCACCGATGACCATGAGCATCCAAACCCGTCTGATGGAGGCCCTGCCCTCGAACCAGTATGACACCTATATCGAGGACATTCGAGCGCAGCTCTATTTCCGTGACTGGATGAACGTCGACGACGGCCTCGCCGTTACGATCGCCGGAGGGGCCGGCGGCGGCCCCGCCCGGATGGTGCGCCACGACTACTCCCCCGCGGTCTTCGGGCGTGAGAGTGGCTCGCCGGATTGGCGCCGTGTGGAGGAGCGTCTCCAGGTGCTCGAAGGCTCTGTCGATGTCGAGGTCGCTCCCGGTCTCCCTCCCGTGCCCGCGACATTCTCCATCGGCGCAGAGGCTCCGGAGCCTCAATGCATTTTCGTATCAGCTGAAGAAGAGGCGGCCGACCATTTGTCCGCGCACTGGATCGCGGGCGCCTGCGCCATCCCGGAGATACTCACGTTCGAGGGATCGTCGGACGAGGGAGCGCTGGCCGAGCTGACCTGGGAAGCGGTCATGGTGGACGGCTGCGAGGTGAGCAACACCTTGCCCGACACCTGGGTGCTGGAGCCCTCCTGGACCGACGGCATAATCCGCGACGCCTCCAATCCCTTCCTCTCCGCCCTGTGGGAACCGACGCGGCTCTCGCTGCTCTGCTACAAGCAGGAAGTAGTGGACCAGCTCGGCGAAGGCGTGGACTCCTTGCTGCAGGGCGGCATCCATCTGCCTAGACCCGTGCCCTTCAGCTTGCAACTCTCGAGCGATAGCGAATTCGCTTCACTGGATGAGTGGACCACCATCACCGTGCGAGTCGAAGAGAACCCCGACGGATCCGAGCCCGTGGCGGGGGCAGAGGTAACACTGCGAACTCTCGATGCGGACGGCTTCGACCCGGACGACGAGCGATGCTTGACCTCCCGATGGTGCGTCGTGACCACGGACGAGAACGGTGAGGCAAGCGTACGCTTCAAGCTGCTTGAAGGAGGCGATGCCTGGGTCATCGATTTGATTGCATACAGGGGGCGTAGGCAGGCTTTCTATTTTCTGTTTATTGACTGAGCCTTTCCTATCCACGGGCCACCTACTGTTCCCGTGGCTATGACCGCATCTTTGCGGCCTCGTAACGTTGCCCGTGAGGATGATGGGCTGAGTAGACGTCGGCGGCAATCGGCCGACGCGGGACCAGCGCGGTCTCAGCGGGCTTATATGTGGTATATGATGAGCCGGTCCAGGAGGCGAATATCACTACCGCAGTGAGAGATCCGCGTAAGCGGAGATGCAAGAAACACCCAACTAGACAAGCTTCTCACTACTGCCAAAGTTGTGAGTCGGATCGCTGCGTCGATTGTGTGTTTCCGCCGCCGCATGCCACGAGCCTGCGGCGGGATGACGGTTCGGTCGCGCAATGCACGATCTGCGGCGGGATGACCGAACTCATCAAAGCGCCTCGCTCCGAACTCAGCAGTTACGCGAAGAGGGTATTGAGGGCGCCTCTGTATCCGCTACGGGGACTCGGGCTGTTTACTTTCGGCGCCACTGCTTTGTTCCTCGCGGTCCTCGAATGGCTTCTCTGTGGGGGAGGCCTCATCGGCTGGATGTTCTTGTGGTCGATCTTCTTCGGTCTCATCGGACAGACCTCGAACGGTGCGACCGAACCGGATGTGGTCGAGTTTTCGGACGTATGGAACAGCTTTGTGATGCCCACCTTACGTGCGATTCTGGCTACCTCTCTTCTGTGGGTGCCCGCTTTCGTCTACCTGGTTTGGCGCTTTTCCAACATCACTGAAGCCGAGCTGGAAGCCGAGAATGTTCACTTCATCTTTCTCGGCGATCCCGTCCCGTGGCTGCTGGTGTTGCTCGGCCTCGTGTACATGCCCATGACGCTAATCCTCGCCGGAGCAGGCGGGGGCCTACTGCAGATGGTGAACCCTCTTCGCGTCGTCACGTACATCGGTCGTATCGGACGTGACTACCTGGTGGCCGTGGTGGCGACGGTCGTGATCTGGACGGCATACACGCTCATATCGGCCATGATGTCTAATGCCTCGGCGACCGTGGGCTCGTTGGTTGCGGGGTTAGGGCAGAACGCGGTGAAAGTCTACGCCGTTTTCGTGTGGGCGCATGTCTTGGGTCTGCTTATCTTCGTCAAGGGGGATACGATGTCCCTTGGCTCGGCCGAGGATTACTTGGAACCGGTCGTCCCGGATCCTACTCCGCGGGGAACGTGTTCGGGACAAGCCTCCGCGAAAGCCGGCAAGTCCGCGGCTGAAGGCTGTAGGAAGGCGGCTTCCACTCTCCTCGAGGATTTCCAAGACGCTGACAGTGCCATCGTCGCAGCCATCAAGAATGGAAACTTCGCGGACGCGTTTGAATTATACGGCGACACCATCACCTCGGGCCTGGCCGTGCTCGATCCATCCACTCATCTGGAGGTAGGACGCGCCGCCGCCGGCACGAGCGAACTGGACCTGGCGCGCACGGCGCTCGAGGCGGCCGCGGATCTTCAGCCCAACCATGAGGTCGTGCCGAGAGCGATGGTGCTGCTGGCCAGGCTACACGGAGAACTTCTCGGCGACGAAGCGCATGCCCGTGGGATATACGAAGAGGTAATGAGACGCTATCCGGACACGCGGGCAGCGGCCTTTGTCCGGAAGCGGCTCGCCGGGTAGTCAGGATCAATCGTATCGCCGGAGACCTGTTCGCGCCGCAATAAGTCGATTTCAGAGCACACCGGCGGCGTAGCACGGCTTTCTTCTTTCAGATGATTGACTTAAGTCAGCGTCGACAGGAATGGGCCGACATGCATCGCATTTGTCAATGTAAAACCTAGGGAGGACAGTACCCGAAAACCTCTACATTCCGCAGTCGCTTTCTTGATGGGCTATCCTCTCTCGTAAAAAGTATATCCACAACGCTAGAGCTAATATCTATTCTGATTGGACCAGCCACAAGATACCGGCTATCTATAGGTATGGGCGAATCATATACCTCGAACGGGTCACCTTCGCCCACGTCATATACTCGCGCAGTGACTGGACCATCATCACCCACACCCCATTTCGCAACTTCAAACATGAGGTAGACGTCCGTGCAGCCGACAAGCTCGACCGATTCCGTCAACAACCAAGAATTCACATTATCCAATCTGGCATAACCACCAATGACCGACGTCACAAATGATACTAGATCCTCAGACCACCCACTAGGCGCCTCACCGTCTCCAAGCGACTCGAACAGCATTTGCTCGGCATCTGCTACGTAAACTCTACCGGTTCTGCCAGCTCGAGCTCCCTCGCTAACCGCGCATCGTCTCCAAGTTACACCCCCGTCGCCCGAGAATGCATAATAATAGAAGTGCTCGCTATAGGAGTCTATTGCGACAAGCGCCGTATACTCATCGTTACTATTTCTATCGGCGAAATAACGAGCACTCAGTACATCATCGAATTCGTTGAAGGTGCCATGAGCCGGAACTACTACATCACCGCTCGACTGATCCGTATAGAATAGCTGCGCTCGAATGCCAGGCTGTCGTTCTCCATGCCCTGTGACTGGTTCTCCATGGTGATCCTCGGCGTAAACTTGCCCGTAAACCGCCAGTGGGTAGTCTATGAAATATCTGGAATCCTTGGGAAGCTGGACGTTGCACCATTCAATGTTGACATTATCCACGCATATTCCGTGTTCGTACTGAGGCTCAACGAATTCGGCGTGCTGTCCATCAGGACAGAAGCATCGTGCATTTTCCAGAATATCACAATAGCCGCCGTCCGGGCAGAACTCCTCCGACCACCTATATCCAACACCGCTTACGAACTCGCAATTATGTGCTACGTTGCCAACGCAAATAGCTTCGCCTGCGCTGCCAATATCGCATGGAAGCCAGTGAGACACCAACTCGTGATCATCGGACACATCAACTATTGTCTCTGCAGTCACTAGTTTACCGTCATAATACCAACCGACGAAAACCTGATGAACAGATGTTCCATTCTCCTTCAAATATGTCCGCGGATCGGGCACCGCCAATTCACCGTATGGCTGCCCATAAATGACATGCATGGAATCAGGCGGATGATGGCCGTAACCCACATCAGGCACCACGAAACTAACAGTGTATACATTAGGCTCGAAATATGCTTCAACAGTAAAGCCATCAGTTACGTTGGTGTCAGTTCGCGGGTTATCTGAAATACCGTCACTCCACGAATCAAAATAGTAACCCGTATTTGGATATGCTGTTACTGGCTCGCCATCACGGTCATGTTCGATATTTTGAATGACTTGGTTTACACCGTTTACATTCCCTTTATCGCCCGCAATGTAAACTAATTTGTACTCGATTAGTGAGAAGTTAGCGGTAAGATCGAGATTGTCTTCTGTTTTGAAAGTGTATACTTCGTCAATCGAAACCACAACACCGTCTACTGTCCAGCCGACAAAACGCCATCCTTCCTCCGGAATGGCTTCAAGTTCGACAGGGTCGCCGCAACTATACCTCCCATCCGGGCGAAGTCCTTCCACAGCCCCTTCACCATCTACATCGACAGTAAGGATACAATACAATTCGAAACTTGCCAGCAGCTCCCTATCTGACTCGGCAATAAAACTATAAGTCTCATCGACAGAAACATCATCACCCTCTTCAGTCCAACTGATAAGTCTGGATTGAATTGATGGGTGTGGTGTAGCTACAACAACAACTTCTTCACCGTATTCGTATTCACCGTCACCGGCAGTAGTACCCAGTGCGGAACCATTACTTGCAACGGCAATGTTGTAAACGTAAATGCTAAAGTTAGCTGTCAAGCTCACGTCAACAGCTGGCATTACGACTGTCTGCGCAGAGTCGGTATTCGGATCAAAACCATCGATCAGCTCCACATCTCCGGTCCAGCCGATAAATTGGTGACCCGCATCGGAAGTGGCAGAGATGGTTACTTCATCCTCGGCGTTGTATTTGGGAGGTCCAAATGCTTGACCCTTACCCTCCACGTTCAGCGTAAGATCGAAAAAGTACTCCGCGTCGATCTCGAAGGTCGCGCTCAAGCTTATATCTCTTCCCGGTATTGTCACGGTAGCGTTTGCACTTTCCGGATCATCCAAGTAAGCGATTTCACCCACCCAGGCATCGAATTTGTATCCGGCATTGGGCATGGCCAACAAGTCTATCACTGTTTCCACAGGATATTCTCCGCCTGCGTAATCATTTGCAATTGAACCTTTGGGATCAGCGGTGACGGTCAATGCGAATGTTTGAGCATCGTCTACTACGAAATGCCCCGTCATAGTCACATCTGTTGCCGGCATTTGCAGTTCTTGCAGATCACTTACTGTATCATCGAAATCTACTATTTTATCGACATCTCCGCTCCAACCTTCAAAACGGTATCCCGCGTTCGCCACCGCTTCGATAGCAATGTCATCTTCCGCGCTATAACAGCCGGATCCGTATACTAGGCCGTTCCCAATGGCCTCGAGCACCAAGTCGAAAGACCTGTCCGTATCGACCACGAAGTGCGCCATGAGCGTTACCGGCTCTGCCGGCATCCGAACCAACTGTAAGTCACCGTCGTTTTTGTCGAATCCACCAATCTTGTCCACATCACCCGACCACCGGGCGAACATGTATCCCGTGTTTGCAGTGGCAGAGATACCAATTTCTTGTTCGAGGTGATGGAAACCTGCTCCCGAGGTCGTGCCGTTGGCACCGTGTTTCAGGACCAACTCAAACCGCTGCGAAGTGTCTATCTCAAAGACAGCGAGCAAACCTCTGTCTTCCTCGACCATGAATTCGTAGGCTTCTTCAGCTGCATCAACAACCACCCAATCTCCGTCAATTTGTTCTCGCCATTCCACAAAGTGGTAGCCGGTATTGGCATTCGCCTCCAGAGTAAGCATATGAAAATGCGGGTAGACACCTGCGCCCTTCACCGAACCAAATGTCGGATCGTTAGGGTCGGCCGATATAATGTATTTGTTATCCGCAGGGGTATCCGAGTCGTTTGAATCCACATCGTCGCGTCCGCAACCGGGGCCGTTAATGCCTATGAGTACCAGCGCAAGAGCCGTGACGACAACTGTTCTAGGTTGCCTACGCATGTGAAACTGCCTTTCGTGTCTTGAAACCTCTAGGGAACCGCGTTTGCGGTAGAGAGATGCTATTGAAAACGTCGGGGAGCGGACACCGCGCATTCCATCATTATACAGCACAGCAACCCTAGAGGCACTCCTTGCCACGCACTCTCGAGACCCTCTTTGCCTGTCGAACACCTAGGATCTCGACCGCCTTCTGTAGACGACTTTTCAACCCACCATATTCACAATGCGCCGTCGCGAGGCCGTGGTAGTGGCCGCGGATGAGGTACGCCCCCTCGAGTAGGGCGAGGTAGTGGGCGATGGTTTCCAGTGCGCCGCGATCCTGAAGTTGGCCCTGAAGCTTCTGGAGAGAGACCACCTGGGCGGGCGACGAGGCGGCCACGGGGAACACCTGGCGCAGGAGCGCGGGGCGCCGTACGGTGGCGAGTGCGAGGATGTCCCGTCCGATCGCCGGCTCGACGATGGCGTCGCGCACGTAGGCCGCCCACCGAATGAGATCCCCCAGGAGCTCGGAGGCGCCGGGGTACGCCTTCATGCGGACGTCCTGCTCGACGGCCTCTTCGGGCTCGACCCCGAACGCCCGAAAGACAGCGCTCGACGACCAATGTGTCAAAGTCAGCCGCTCGAACCGGCCAGCAAGACTCTCCTTGGAGCCGGCTCCGATCCCGAGCGCGGATGAGCCCGTGGCCACCACCTTCACGGGCAAGCGTCGCCGTCAAGAGCGGAGTTTTGGTACAAGACCGGGCCTCGGGCCAAGATATCTCGCGTGGTTCCGCTTCACCCTCTCGACCTCTTTGGACCGAACATCACCGTGTGGAACATCACCGCGCGGTTGCCGCCGCTGAGCCGTCCTGGCAGAATGCGATGCCGCACTCCAGGAGAAGAGTATCCATTTGGCTTTGGTGCGCGACACCGGCACACGCCTTCAACCCGTTTAGCGGCTTACATTGAACGTACTGATCATAAACCCTCCGTGCGAGAATACGATACCGGAGTACGCCGACAGCCAAGGACGGGGGTACCTGGAACCAAGTGAGTACGGAGTGTTTCCTCCCCTAGGAGCGCTCTACGTGCTTTCGCACGCGGAAGCTCGCCTGCCGGAGCACCGCTACTTCTTTCTCGATTGCCCCAGCGAAAGGATCTCTCACCAAGACCTTCGGCGAGTCGTCTCGAGGATCCAGCCCCACCTGGTCGGCATATCGAGCTACACGATCTCCATAATAGATGCTCTTCGTGTCGCGGACACCATACGAGAGACGTCACCCGGCGCTCATGTTTGCCTAGGCGGCCCTCATCCCACCGCCTATCCCCACGAAGCAGCATCCCTTCCAGGGGTCGATTCCATCATCGCGGGCGAGGGAGAGCAGGCCTTCACGAGGCTCGTCGAGCACCTGGCCGAGGGCCGCGACTTCTCGGAAATCGAATGCTTGTATACCCGGCACACCATCGAACAGAGGCAAGGGGTCGACTCCGGATCTTGCGGCCGCTTTTTGAGTCGTCCCGCGCTGAAGTTCGGCTATGTCGAAGACCTCGATGAGCTGCCTCCTCCGAACAGAGAGCACATATCTCACACGACACACTACAGCATCGTGGGAGCCGGTCGAAAACTGGCTACCATGCTCTCCAGCCGCGGATGTCCGTACAACTGCACTTTTTGCGACAACCCCTACAGGCAGTATCGAGATCGCGACATGGACGCGGTCATCAGCGAGATTCGGGATTGTATTGCAAATGGTTACCGCGAAATTCATTTTTACGACGAGCTATTCAATATCACGGATGAAAAGCTTTTAGACTTTTCAAGAGCGCTTCTCAAAGAAAATATCGACATCACGTGGGATTTCAGGGGGCGCGTCGATGCCTTGACTCATGAATCCTTGGCGCTGGCCAGGCGAGCCGGTCTGCGAATGATCTCTCTCGGCGTGGAGACCGGATCGGATGAAGGCCTGGGAAGGCTGCGCAAGGGCTTCGATGTGGCCCAGGTAGAGCAGGCCTTCGAATGGTGCCGGCGGCTTGGAATCAAGACCGTGGCCTACTTCATGATTGGCCTCCCTCACGAACGCTCGAAGAAAGACGTTCGAGACAGCGTGGACTTTCTCATTCGGCTCGATCCGGATTACGCAATGATTAGCATCTTGAATTTGTACCCACACACGGCGCTGACGCACGAAGCGATGGAGCGGGGCCTGCTTCCGCGCAACTATTGGGAGGACTTCGCAAGAGCTCCCGACACGACCTTTAAGGTGCCTCACTGGAACGAGTTCCTTTCGACAGGGGATCTCGTCGAGTTACACCGGGAGTCCTACCGCCGTTTCTATCTTCGAGCGCCATACGTGCTGCGCAGCGTTTACTCGATTCGATCGGCTCACGAGTTCATGTCGAAAATACGTGGCGTGCTCAAGCTTCTTCGCTGACCGCGGCGGCTAACGCAGCGACAGCGCCGGCGTTGCTGACCCGAACAAGGGATCAATCACCACGCCCCCAGTAAGCTCGAAGATCGAGCTTGGCCTGGGTGCGGTTCTCGAAGAGCCGGGGTGTGCTATCCTGCGCGTTGATGGAAGGCATTGATCAGAAGAGGGCCGAGCGCGCTCGTCTTCGAAGGCACTGGCCGATCCGAAGGTATCGCCTGGGCGAGGAACCGGAGGTTGCGGAAGGTGACAACCGGGAACATCGTCTTGCCGCAATGTGGCGGCTTGCCCAAACGGCATGGTCGTTATCGGGCCGGCCGCTACCCACCTACCGCCGAGAAGAGGCACCTGGACGGGTAATCCGGCCCGGCCCGAAGGCAGACCCATGAGTGTCGAGCACGGGCTGTGCGAAGACTTTCTCGACTTCATGGCTGCTCTTCATGACGCCGGCGCCGAGTTCATCGTCGTCGGCGCTCACGCAATGGCGGTGCATGGCGTGCCGCGCGCCACCGGAGATCTCGACGTGCTGGTCCGACCGTCCGATGATAACGCGGAGCGCGTGCTGGAAGCCCTCCACGAATTTGGCGCCCCTGTCGTGGAGCATGGCCTCACAAAGGACGACCTCGTGACACCGGGTGTCGTGTATCAAATCGGCCTGCCTCCCTTTCGCATAGACGTCATAACCTCAATCGATGGGGCCTCCTTCGATGAGGCCTCGGAGAGCCGCGTCGAGATAGCAATCCAAAACCGGCCCATCGGCTTCCTCGGCAAGCAAATCCTGATTAGGAACAAGCTTGCCACGAACCGAGAGAAGGACCGAGCCGACGCCCACTTACTACAACGTATCACTGCTGATGATACGTAGAAATGACGGCGTCGCGAAACCCTCTTGAGCCCCCTCCCTTTTCATAGCCTCTCCGTGGGACATCAAGCGCAACAACGGCTCCGACGTGGCTGGCTAGCGTGATGTGGAGGGGGTGTCCAAAAACCCAAAAACCAATCGGGTGGCACTTGTCCAAAAACCAATCGGGTGGCACTTGTCCGGCACTTGTCCGGCCGAGCGGTTTCTTCGGTAGAACGGTGCGAATCCCGGACGCTCGGGGGTGAATGTATGCAATGATTATCCGATGTTCGCGGCAATACGGCGGAGACTCGCCGCCCGAAAACCCTTCCCCGGCCACTGGCGAAAGATCCTCTCGGACGATGTGCCCTTCTACCATCAGCTCTCCGAACGAAACCGAGTTCGCCTAGAAGAGAAGCTCAAGATCTTCGCGCTTACCAAGCACTTCGAGGGGGCCGGGGGGATGGAGGTGAACGAGCGCGTCGAGGTGGTCATCTCGGCGTGCGCCGCGCGCCTAACCCTGAACCTTCCCGACGAGCACTACTCGCGCCTGAGGGCGATCATCGTCTACCCGGGGGCCTATCACCACCCGGGCAGGGACGACATCGTGTTGGGAGAAATGAGCGGACGCGGCACGATGGTGCTGTCGTGGCAGGCGGTGGTCCATGGGCTGAAGAACACGGAAGATGGGCTCAACACGGCCTTCCACGAGTTTGCGCACGCGTTGGACCTCGAAGACGGTATGTTCGATGGGACACCGATCCTCGAGAGTCTGTGTGCCTATGCACCGTGGGTGAAGATTATGACGCATTACTACGATGACCTTCGTGACGGCAGGCGGCGAAAGAGAATGCTGCGGCGATATGGCGCCACGAACGAGGCGGAGTTCTTCGCGGTGGCTACCGAGGCTTTCTTCGAGAAACCAAGGCAGCTACGAAAAAGAAAGCGCGACTTGTACGACCTCTTGAGCGACTACTACAACAGCGATCCGGCCGCCGAGCTCGAAGCGTTCATCGAGCGAGACCGTGATGCCAAGGTTTCTTGAGGGGCGGGAGTGGTAGGCGCAAGCGACCGCGGGTCGCGGATTATTGCCAGTCCTCCGCAGTCTTGTCACGATCGTCGCAGATGTCACCGTCGAGAAACACGTCGGTGTTTTGCAAGGATTCGTCCAGCCCCTCGCGTACGTTTGTGCGATACATGGTGTCCGTAAGGGCGGTGTCAGCCTCGGACCACATGATGAATAGGCGCAGGGTCTTGGTGGTGTCAGCCGGATCAGGAACCCAGACCTCCAGAACATAACGCTGACGCCAATGCGCGTTGCCTCTATCGCTGCTCCAGGTTCTATCGGTCCAGTTTCGACCGATTATGACATCGAGATCTTGGTCATCGATAGTGATGGTCGTGCGGTGGAAGTCGCCGAAAGCATCGATCCACACGTTGGCGATTAGACTCTCGGTACGGAGAAGGGTTCTGAAGGTCAGCCTGTCGCAGGATCCGTCAATGAAGCAGCTCGGATCCTCATCGAAACGCCGGTCGCCGTACTTGGTGGAGTCAGAGCCTATGCAGTTCTGATTGGTGTCGATAATGATTTGCTCGAAGGCGGCTAGGTCATGGTGACTTCGATGAGCAACGGCCTCCGGAGTTTGCGCATCGAAGTCAGTGGGCTCACCGTCCTCATTGGCGGGCTCGGGCAAGCCGCCTAGATATTCCGGAGTCAAAGTCGGGGGTGCTACGGCGCGTCCGTCGTTCAAACTCTCGATGTCCGCAAGAGCGCTTATCTCATCCGTAAGCTGAATCAAACGAGCTTGCAGCTCACGCTCCTCCGTTCTGTTTGAGAAATTCGCGTCGCGAAACACCTCGAGCATGAGCTCTCCCAGCTCGAGTGATGTAGGTTCTACCTCTCGTCCACAGCTCGTCAGTGTAAGAATTGCTGCCAAGGCCAGCGAAGCTCGCATCGTATCCGCCCTCCGAATGTAAAGCATTTGAGTCCCCTAAAGTTTGCTTCATTATCAGATCATGGCTTTGTCAACAATAATCAACGACCATCCCACGGGTGCCGAGCCCCGCTCACGCTCATTTATCAAGGCGGCTGATTCTGAAGGCCAAATCAACTGACTATGAATTGGCTGCAAAAAACCGCATCTTGCTGTAGAAAAGCCGATTTTAAAGGAGTTGTTTCATGCGAAAGCTTCGCCGGCTTCGAGGCGTCATAATCCGGTTGATGGTGTTGGCTATTTCAGTGCCAGTTTTGTCGGCCTGCGTTGACTCGATGGATTTCTCATGGACACCGGGAGGCTGCGGACTCGAGGAGTACGAGCTACTTCCCATCGAAGATGTCGGAGCAGTGTTGTCCACACACCAAGACGATTTGAGCCCTCTTCCGCCGGAAGGTGTGGACGCCTTGCTTGAGCAGCTCACCGACGAACTTTCGCCGGTGCCTTACGGGGCGAGGGTCTACCGCATTCGCTACTCCACTCAGGATCGAGGCCGCCTGGAGGAAGCAACCGGGATAGTCAGCGTACCTTGGCTTGAGGAGGGGGTAACCGAAAGGTTTCCTATCGTCTTGTGGCTCCATGGCACTACGGGCTTCAATGGAGAGTGCGCTCCTTCACGTCTCGGCGGCGAGCATTTGCTTGCCAACTACTTGCTGTCGGCGCTGGGTTACATCGTCGTGGCTCCGGATTTCATTGGGCTCGACGGTGAGGTCGAGCTTGGTGAGCCCCAACCGGTTTACCATGCCTATTTGAACATTGAGCAGACCGCCGTAGGATCTTGGGACTTGGTGAGGGCTGCTCGATCTTTTTTTCGCAGTGCGCCGGAGATCAATGTCCGAGCATCAAACGAAGTAGCTCTTTGGGGGGGATCACAGGGAGGACATGCTGCTTTTTCTTGTGACCTGCTTCAGCCGTTTTATGCCCCCGAGTACGACATCCAAGCGTCAATCGCTCTAATACCGCCTACTGATCTTTTTGGTCAGGCGCGGTGGGCCTTGAGTGATGTTGTGCCGACTACCGCCGCGATGGCGGCTTTTTTCAAGACGCAGCAGCGCTGGTACGGGCAAACAGTGCCCTTGAAGGATGTATTCGTCCCCCAGCTCGTTCCCAAGATTTATGATGCAATGTACTTTGGGTGCAATCCTGCGGAGGCATTCTCTGACGTAAGGGATGTGTCGGACGCTTTCAGGAGCGAAACGATAAGGGCAGTGCTAGAGGAAGATAGAGAAGCACTGGATCGATGGGCCTGCTTTATTGAAAGAAATTCCCTAACCGAGACTCCCGTGCCGCGGATGAATGAAACACCGACCTTGATGGTGCTTGGAGAGAATGACCGCCTGGTGTACACACCGGTGGAACAAGAAGCGTTCGATACGCTTTGCGAGAAGGGCTACAATTTGGAGTACTTGGAGTGCGCGGATGCTGGCCACACAGACGCCGCGGGCTGGTCGTTCATGGAGCAAATCGATTGGTTGGATGCGCGTATGTCCGGCGTCCCCATCGATGAGGCCAAACGATGCGTCAGGTCCTCACCTGTTCGGTGTTCGGGCCAGCCGGAGAGTTGAAGCCAACCGAGCATCCATGCCTCCATTGGAACGTTGACCCCCGCTGCTACTCCCTTTTTTCATACGGTGATTGATGGTAGTCATGCGCTAGAGGCAAAGGGGGAGCCTCACGGCAACGCAAGCGGCAATCGAACGCGAAATGTCGAGCCGACTCCCGGCTTGCTCTCCACCTCCACCCGCCCTCCATGTGCCCTGACTATCCGGCTAACGATGGACAGACCCAGCCCAACCCCCGGAGCGATCTCCCGAGAGATCTTGTTTCTGCGAAAAGGCAGAAAGATGTCCGGGATCTCATCCGTCGATATGCCAATCCCTCGATCGGACACGGCCAGCTCGGCCTCCGTCTCGTCGGTCGAAATAGACAACTCGACGGGACCACCAGCCGGAGAGTACTTGATGGCGTTGTTCAAAAGGTTGCCGACTACCTGCTCTATTCGAAAGCTATCGGCCCGAACGATGACGGGGCGGTCCGGGGCCTTCATGAACAGCTCGTGCGATGTAGACGTCGCCGCACTATGTTCGAGCATGGCGCGGGCGGGAACTCTCAGGTCCACGTTCTCGAGTTGAAGCTCTAGCTGGCCGGCCTCGATCCTGGTGGCATCCAAAAGATCTTCAACCATACGGGTCAGGCGTTCGATCTGCCTGTTCACCATTCGGAGACGATCATGCGACATCTGCGAGGGATCGTCCTCCAAGACGTGAGCTGCAGTGCTCAGTACCGAGATCGGACCCCGCAGATCGTGAGCAACCCCCGCAAGGAATGCAAGCTGAGCCTCATGTTGCCGCGTGATGGTATCGGCCATCTCGTTGAACGTAGAGGAGAGGTCTTGCAGCTCTACCGCTCCCCCTTCTTGCGCTCTTGCCTTCATCTCCCCAACGCGAAAACGCTGCATGCTGTCTTCAAGCTGCATTATCGGGTTTAGAACAATCCACTGGACACCGAACACCAAGAGCACGAGTGTGACGATGAGGAGCGTGGTTGGAGAAGCCACGAGTACTGCCGCTAGCCAAAGTGTACGTTCAGTCTCTCTTAGGCTCTCTTGAAGAAGGGCCTTGTTGAAGTCTCGTAATAAGGCGCTCTCCACAAGCAATCTTTCGAAAGGAAGACGCATCTGTAGACTGATCTCTTCAAGAGTCAGCCCCTGCTCTCCCAGCCTCTCCTGCACGGTCAGATACTCCTCGAACCCATCTGATAGTTGTTCAACGAGAGGAACCCTCGTGTCATCCACGCCGGCTTTTATTTCACGGAGCATTTGCTCCAGTTCGACCTGTAACAAACGTCTGTCTGTTTGCAGCTCTGGAGAGGCTGAAGACAACGCAAGGTTTGATACTCGTTGGTGCTCGCGGAGGGTTCGTTCAATCGAGGAAGAGAGGATGAGGACCTCTATGTTTGCCTCCACTTTCCGGGTGGAATTCGGAACATCCCGAGCGGCCCAGATAATTGCGAGCACAGGCACCAGAACGAACAAGCCTAGCAAGACAGTCGCCACCACCGATAGCTCGCGAAGCTTCAGGAACCTGTGGGTGGCGGACATATTCAGTGCTCTCGACTCGTCGTACACCTGCAGCCGGGGAGACCATAGGCCTACCACATACAGCGATACGCACTATCGGCGTTGTGAACAAGCTCCACACGGCAACAGATCCTCCGCCCCCACAGGCCCCACAGGTGCCCCCCCCCCAGTCCCCCCCCCACAGCCCCC
>SLRQ01000002.1 GCA_007130885.1 Deltaproteobacteria bacterium | reverse complement strand
CTCCCGCCGTATCTCCAATGGAGCCGGACCAAGCACCGGCCGCTATCACGACCCGCTCGCAGGCTATGAACTCCCCGCCTTCCAAAACCACTCCTTCCACGCGACCGGATCGAACGATTAGCCTTTCGACCGAAGCCCTGGTCCGAATACGCGCTCCTTCCGCGACGGCCTTACGCCTCATGGTCTCGAGCATCTTATGAACGTCCAGCACACCATCGTCCACCACGCGCGCCGCGACACCGGCCTGACCGCCTTTCAGTAGAGATCGGGCCTCCGGAAGCTCCAAAGGTGACGAAACGGAGACCTCGACGCCCGCGGCGGCGGCTAACGCCTGCAACCTTTCGACGCAATCAGTGTCTCTCGAAAGGTACACCGCGCCAACAGGATCCACGAGACGTTCGTCGGAGAGTATGGACAACAGTCTTTTTGTTTGCACGGCGAGCAATGCCGACATTTCCTCGCTTTCGACCTGCCGAAAGATGCCGGCGTTACGTCCAGAAGCAGCGTGCCCACACAGAGGTTCTCTCTCCAAGAGCAGCAGATCATCCGCCCTGCCACCGCCCCCAAGACGGCAAGCCAAATGCCACAAAACCGAAAGGCCCGCTATGCCGCCGCCAATTATGACGGTTTTCCTGGGCACCATGGCACGGCTGTCAGGCATCGTTCATACCTAGGACGGTCTGTATTGCGAATATCAACGTTCTCATCATCGTAGCCGCCTTTTGCACCGGGCACCCCTCGGACGAATCCTGGCCTTCGGCCTACACGGCGGCACCTTATACAGCATGCTCTTCGAAATACTCCAGCCGTGACCGCCGCATCAGTGGATCGAGCAGGCGCAAACCCTTCGCACCGGCCAGCTCCAATCGGACAAACCTGCGCCGGCACCCACCGCGCTCCGCCGACTCGTCGCGGTCTTATAGGCCAAGCATCAGCGACGGAGGCTCTTTCGACCCGGCTTCCGACCGAAGCTCTCAAATGCTCTTCACACTCGCTGGCACGCCCCGTGCAAGCGCCTTTAGACCATTCATGGCCGTGGAGGTCTCCATCGATAGCGAGCAAGCGGAGCCGCGAGGTCTAGAGCCTTGTGGGGAGAGCCACGCGGATGGATCATCGCAAGCGGGATCGATTGCACGCAAGCCGTCAGTCCACCGAGCCCTTCGCAAGAACGACCGAATCACGGGGTGTTGGCCGCATTATCGCGCGCAGAGCCGGAAATTGGTATCCAGGGACCATCGTCTCACCTTTGGGGTCTGGACGTCAGAAGCAAATGTAGTTAGATCTCGCACCCCACCGATCCCTCGCAGTGAAGCTGTAGAGCACTACACCGTAGAACCAAACACCCAAAACCAGCCTTACCCGCCGGAGTAAACCGGATGGCAAACCCGCTCACACCCGCACAAGCCCCTCAAACTTCAGAAAAAACCAAGCAGCCAAAGCCAGGCAAGACTGCCCGGATACACACGGTAAGCCAACGGATCGTGGAGATCGTCAGCGACTCCGGTGAAGGAGCGCAGACCGCCGGGCAACTGTTCGGTTCGGTTTGCGCCAAAGCCGGTAACGGCGTTTGGACGGTCGAGATCATCCCGGCCGAGATCGAACCGCCCAGCCGTTCGCGCGCCGGCGCCAGCGGCAACCGGATCCGCTTCTCCAGCCAGAAAACGAGAAACATGGGCGACAAAGCGGATGTCGTCGTGGCCTTCAATGATCAGGTCGTATACGGGCGCATAGACGATGAAGCGATGGGCCCCGGGACCATACTCATAATCGATAGGAAGTGGCGAAACCACGCGGATGAGAACATTCGGAAAGCGTACATCGAGTCTCTGGAAGACTTCGAAAAGCGAGGCTACGACGTCAGAGAGGTGCCGATCGAGGCCGAAACCCTGCGCTTCACCGAAAACCCGCAGCGCGGCAAGAACATGTGGGCACTCGGGCTTCTTTGCGCCCTTTTCAGTCGCGACATCGAACATGCGAGAACGCAGGTACGGGCAAAATTCAAGCGAAAGGCAAAGGTGAAAGGCCGCGCGGACGCCATCATAGAGACCAACCTGAAGCTCCTGGACTCGGGGTACGAGTTCGGGCTCGATTTCTTCGACGAACGCTATGAGATTCCCGCGGTTCCATGGAAGGAACCTCGGGTGGTCATGGATGGGAACGCAGCCATAGCGCTCGGCACCGTGGCGGCCGGCATCGAGGTCTGCAGCATGTACCCGATCACTCCGGCCACATCAGCCACCCACTACCTGGCCGCCATGTTCCACAAAGCCGGAGGTTTCATCCATCAGGCTGAGGACGAGATCGCTGCCATAGGGTTCGCGATAGGCGCTTCCTATGCGGGAAAGACGCCCATAACCATAACGTCCGGTCCCGGAATCGCATTGAAGACCGAGTTCATCGGGCTGGCGGTCATGGCGGAGATCCCGCTTGTCATCGTGGATGTGCAACGCGGCGGACCGGCAACCGGCCTTCCCACCAAGGTCGAGCAGGGTGACCTGCTCGCTGCCTTGTACGGCCAACCGGGCGACGCTCCCAAGGTCGTGATGGCCGCCTCGTCAATCGGCGAATGCTTCCACTTCGTCATTACCGCCCGAAAGATCGCGGAGAGTCTACGTATGCCCGTCATAGTCCTGACGGACGCCAACCTGGCAACCGGCCAGTCCGACTTTCCTCTTCCACAGTTCGACGAAGATTGGCTTTCCCCCCCCATCGACCAGAGCCCGTGGGAGGAGGGCGTATCTCCTTACGCTTGGGACCCGGAAACCGGCGTATCTCGCCGACCCATTCCCGGTCAGCCGGGTGGCATGCACGTACTTACAGGGCTTGCCCACGACGAGAACAGCCGCGTTGCTTACGAATCCAAGATCAACCAGCAGGGCATGCGCATGAGAAGCCGCAAGGTCGCGGCTTTCGCAAGCACCCTCAAGCCACCCAAGATTTATGGGGACGAGGAAGGCGACCTTCTCGTTGTCGGCTGGGGAGCAACCAGAGGAACAATCGAGGAAGCGGTGGATCGGCTGCGCGCCGACGACGAGAAGGCCTCGGCGGTGCACCTGCGGTTCCTATCTCCAATGGAGCCTGGTCTGAAAGACATTTTCAGCCGCTTCAAGAAAGTGATTACGGTAGAGGTGAACTACAGCGACGACCTCGATGATCCTTTCATCAACGAAGAGAATCGACGCTACGGCCAGCTTGCACGCCTCCTTAGGTCCCAGACCTTGGTAGACATTGATTGTTGGACTCGGGTGCCAGGTAAACCTCTTGCTCCGGGGCTCGTGGAAGAGGCGCTGCGCAAAAAGCTTGCAGTAATGAAGGGAGAAGAATGATGTATGGCTTGAAGCTGGACTGGATGGAGACTCCCGAAGCTCCCTATTACACGCTCGAGGACTATACCGGGCCCGAGGCACGCTGGTGTCCCGGCTGTGGAGACTTTGCCGTTCTCACTGCTGCTCAGAGGCTGTGCCGCGACGAGCAACTTGCTCCCGAGAAGACCGTCTTCGTTTCCGGGATCGGCTGCTCCAGCCGATTCCCCCACTATATGAAGACATACGGCTTTCACGGACTTCACGGCCGAGCGTTGCCCGTGGCTTGCGGCATCAGGGCCAGGCGTCCGGATCTGAATATATTCGTGGCAACCGGTGACGGTGACTGCTGCTCCATCGGTTCGGCCCACTGGATTCACGCCGTCCGTTACAACATGCGGATGGTGGTGATGATGTTCGACAACAACGTCTACGGTCTCACCAAGAACCAAACATCCCCTACCTCGCCCGAGGGCCTACGCACTTATACTCATCCGCGTGGAGCTCCAATCGAGGGGATGGACCCGCTACAAGTCTCACTGGCTGTGCGGGGCGTTTCCTTCATCGCGCAAACAGTGGACTTCAACCCGCAGCATCTCCTGGCCACCTTGACCGCGGCATACCACCATCCCGGCTTCGCGTTCGTACGGATTCTACAGCGATGTCCACACTACACGCCGAGGGCTTTCGCACCGCTGCAGGAGAACCCCTCTATGATGTCGTTGCTTGTACATCCGGACGGGATAGACGGGGGAGAGAGCATGACCAGACTATTCCCAAACCGGATCGAGCACGACCCTTCCGACCTACGGGGAGCCAGAGTCATCGCCGAGGCGGAGCAAGGAATCCCCGTCGGTTTGCTGTATAAGAACGATTCCGTCCCTCGATATGACCATGCCAGCGCCTCGGGTCTCTCGGCGACAAGAGAGGACAGAGTGAAGCTTCTCGAACAGCAGCTCGACTGGTTCAGGATCTAATCAAACAATAGGCCGGACGGCACCTCGCCTGGAGACAACGGTGACACAAGGGGCAACAAGAATTTCAGAGGAAAAACAAGACGCCCAACCGGCTGTTGAGGCTCGCCCGACGATCGAGCAAAGCAAAGCCTCGTCCATACTACGGGTGCCTCCCGAACCTTCACAGCCGGATAACGCCTGGATCGATCGGGCTCGCCGCTTCTATCGCCTTGGCATTCAGATATCATCCCGCGATGAGGGCCTCGATCCCTCGGGCTTCTCGTGGGAGGGCTCGGTTCCGGCGGCAGTCACTCCCCTGCGCAAACTCAAGCCCGGCCTACCCGCCGTACTGATCCCATGCGAAGATGATGCTCCGCCAGCCGTCCGGCCGTTACCGGAGGTCTTGGAAGGAGCCATCGAGAGCATTCGTTCCTCGGGCCATCCAGCTCGCCTGCTCGGTGACCTCGTGGACAGACTGGTGAGGCGCATCGCAAGGAGAACCAAAGACAATTCCGCCCTCCTCCACTTGAGAGAAGTTGCCGGCGAGGAGGCGACGGCCCTAATCAAGGATCTCGAGCTGGTTGGCGAGGCGCGCGACAGTCTCTCGGAGGACGTCGAGCGACTTCTTGCATCTCTCTCTCTCGGTTGGCGTCTCGTTGGACCTGGTGTAGCAGCTGATTTGATTGCCGTGGAAGTCTTACGTCAATCTCGTGAACCTGCTAGGCGACGCCTACTGCGAGAGGCGGCGACGCTCGCCGAGAAGGTGGAAGACCTTTTGCGCCTCGACGCCGGCAAAGGAGACTCGCCGGAGTTGCCGCGTGATCTCCAGTCGGGCCTGGGTCATGTAGGCTCCAGGCACGTGGATGCTGAAGCTCTTGCTAGAGTTCATCCGGATCGCAAAGCCAACCGATTTGACCCGGCACGAAGAAAACGGCTTCACAAAACGGCTTCCGTGCTGCGTGATTGGATCGAAAAGAACCGAGATGGTCCGCTTCCCGCTCACCTGGTGACGGGGCCGGAGAAAGCTACCGCTTTCGACTCACAGCAGATGGAGGCATTGGATCTGCATCGTCATTCCCGCCCGCTAGAGGAAGCGACGGAGCTGTATCTGGAGATAGCCCGACCGGTAGTGGAGTTTGCTCGTGCCCTTCGGATAGCACGCCTAGAGGCAACGGCGACATACCGTGCGGCAATACACGACGATGCCATTGAAAGCCTCGACTGGCAGGCCATTAAACCCGATGAGCTTGCGGTGGTACCTCCGGTGATTGTCCTGCTCGGGGGGCTGGGACTCGACTCGACCGACATAGGCGACCTCTCTCATCTTGTCTGGTCGGGTAGGCCCGTTCTGGTACTCGCAACCGGCGTCACCCCGGACGACGAAGAGATTGGGGATCTCAGCCGTCATCAACCAACCCTTGGAGCATTGCTGATAGCGCTTCGCTATGGGTGGGTTCTACAGTCGTCCATCGCCCGGCCGACCCATCTCACGGGTGGCCTTCTTGCCTCGGATCCCTGTCGACCCGGCCTCGTGCTGCTTGCTAGTGCACCTGGACCGTCCTGGGCCGAAGCAGCCGCCAGTGGAAGGGCATGGCCACTGATCCGATTTCGGCCAACAGGCCACGAGTCCGGTGAGTCGGGCATGGATCTCGATGACAACATCTCTTTGGAGAGTGACTGGCCGAAGTTCTCCCTCGAGGTGGAGTATCCAAAATCTCCCGGTACGCTCGAGGTGTCCCTGACTTTTGCCGACGCCGCCATGGCGAACGCCACCGGCCGCGAGCACGTGCTACCGATACCACCGGAATGCTGGAGTGAGAGTCAGACACCACTCGCCGAGTGGTTGCGGCACCCGGAACGTGACAGCGCAACCGGCCCTATCCCTTTCATTTGGCTTGCGGACGGTGAAGGCGTGTTGTGGCGCGCGGTGGTCAGCCGCGCCCTGGCACTGGCTTCACTGGATCGCTTGCGGGCGTTCGAACACCTAAAAGATCTGGCCGGCGTCGGAGGACCGAACACCTTGCGTGTTCGCACGCAGGCACGTGACGAAGCGATGGCCGAAGCGGTGGCGGAAAAAGAGCGTCTCGAGAAGGAAAGAGACGACGCGGTGGCGCAAGCTCTGGAGGCCGGCGCAAGAAACGCCATGTCAGGCCTGGCCGCGGCTCTCATATCCTCCGACGGGGTGCTGCCGCTGGTGGGACGAGCCGCCACGCTCTCGGCTTCGCAAGCAAAACCCAGCGAGGATGCACCGGCTGAAGAAGAGGAACCCGCCGGCGAGAAGGAAGCACCGGAGGAACCCGAGATCATACTTGACGAGCCCTGGGTCGACACGCCCTTGTGCACGAGCTGTAATGACTGCTTCAAGATCAACGAGCTGCTCTTCAAGTATGACGAAAACAAGCAGGCCTATCTGAACGATCTCTCTAAAGCCACCTACGCCGAGTTGGTGAAAGCGGCGGAGATTTGCCCCGCCAAGTGTATCCATCCCGGCCGTCCGGATCCGGACGACCCGACCGCCACCCCCGAGATGATCCAAAGAGGCAAACCGCTCTAGGATCCGGCAGGAGACACCTGTGTCAACCGTAGCAACCGCCGTCGCCATCATGTCGGGTCTCGGCGTTCTGTTCGCCGCTGTGCTCGCGGCGGCGCAACGTGTGTTTCACGTTGAAGAGGATCCTCGCCTCGAGGCTCTGGTCGATCTTCTTCCTGGAACCAACTGCGGGGCTTGTGGCGCGCCGGGCTGTGCGGGCTTTGCCGATGAACTAATCGCGGGACGGACCAGCCCCGGTGCATGCACAGTGGCCGACCCGGAAACACTAGAGGAGATAGCCGGCTTGCTGGGAGTGGACGTAGGCATGGCCGAGCGTAGAGTTGCCCGTCTCAAGTGCGCGGGAGACGAAGGGAGCGTGCGGCGTCTTGCCGGCTATGCAGGCGTGCCCTCATGCCGGGCGGCAGTGCTGGTGGACGGTGGTGGGAGGGCCTGCCCCTGGGGCTGCATTGGCCTTGGGGACTGCGAACGGATCTGCTCATTCGGCGCCATCGAGATGGACGACGGGGGGCTGCCCAAAGTCGACCCCGACAAATGCGTAGCCTGCGATAAATGCGTGGAAGAATGCCCCCTAGACTTGTTCGTAATAGAACCGGAATCGCGGCGCCTTTTCGTTCAGTGCAACTCCCCTCTGGAGGGGGAGGCGGCTCGAGCGCAATGTTCCGCCTCTTGTGACGCCTGCGGGCGCTGTGCCGCGGATGCTCCGGATATCATCGAAATGAAGGACGGCTTACCCGTAATCCACTGGCATCGTGAAATTGAACCACATCCACGAGCCACCTGGCGCTGCGAGACGGGAGCCATCACCTGGATAGAGCAACAAGGGGATAGAGATGGCTAGCTGGCTTCGGCGGCTTTGGCCCAAGTACGAAAAAGAGCAGAACGCTGCTGGCCCGGCGGGCCCACCAATCTCGGGGCGAAGAGCCGCACTCGAGATCGAAAAACGGTTCTGCGAGAATATGATCGCCATTCCGGGAACGGGTGTCGCTGAAGAAATCTCCGGCCACGCAATAGACGCGAACCTGATAGCCCCCGGAGGCGGTCCAGCCGCCTGCGTCGATACTGGGGTCGGGCTCGCCCTAACAGGCTGCCGTGTTGCAGTGTTCGTGGGAGCCGACGGCCTTGGCGTCATCGCGCCGGTCTTGTCATCCGGGACCGATCTGCTTGCTCCTCTGGTTGTCCACGTGTGGCTCGACGGCCACCCCGATGAGCATGGCCACGCTGATTGGCACCGCCTTGAAGGCTCCGGCGCCTTGCTCGCAATGGCGGCAACACCGCAAGAGGCGGCTGATTTGACCGTAGCCGCGCGGCTGGCGGCCGAGCAGACGCTGCGGCCGGTGGTGTTGGCGATAGATGGCTGCTCGACGGCGCCGATTAGCGTCCCCGACTGGCAGGCTATCGAACAGGACCTTGGTCACGCGGATGATCTCGTATCCGCCCCCTCCCCTTCTCAGATCGAGCTTTTCGGTAGAAATCGCAGGCGCATCCCAGCTTGGATGGATCCGGTTCATCCACTTTCCGCGGGGGCGCCCGCACCGCGCTCCGACGCTGCCATGATGGCGGCGGGCCGGGCTATCCTTTTTGATGAGGAGGTTCCTCGCCTGGTACGAGGAGCCTTGGAACGAACTCGGGTCATACTAGGACGACAAGCAGGACTTCTGCGTCGTTACTCCATGGACGACGCTGACCTGGTGCTCGTGGCGCAAGGCGCCGGGGCGGCGGCCGCCGAAGAGGCCGCGGCGGAGTTGCGCGCGGAAAGCGGTATGCGCGTTGGCGTGCTTGGAGTGACGTGGATCTCGCCTTTCCCAGGTTCGGATCTCGCGGCTGACCTCAAGGGTCGCCAGGCGATTGTCGTCATCGAGAAGACGACCACTTCTCCCGCCGATGATCCTCCTCTCCTCCGCAGGGTCAAGCTGGCGACCGCGACAGAGCCGTCTCCCGTCGTATCTGCTATCTCGGCTGGAGCCGAGATAGAGAGCCGTAACCTCGTGAACCTTTGCAGATCCATGGCACAGCGGCTGCCAAAAAATAGAAGAGGCAAGCAGCAAGCGTCGATGGAGAAGCATGTACGCCTGGACGTCCCCGCCCCCTCACGACCGTCATTGTTGCCGAGGCGCGGTGCTTTGGAAGCACGACTGCGAGACAGCCATCAAATTCTCGTCGAGCAGGCATACCTGACGCGACCCACGGGCTCCTCGGTCGAATCGGACGACACTGTCGTTGCCGACCAACCCATGGCGGATTGTAAACCACCGGAAGTGCTTCGCCGCATCAAGGAAAACCGCTCAACCCCGGACAGCCTCCCCAGAATGTGGGGAGACGTTCTCGAGCCGCGGCTGCACGATCAGTGGCCTCGCTTGCCGGACCCGTTGGTGGCATCAGGCGCCACACCTGCGCTTTCGTCCGCTCTTCTGCGTAGGCCTACGAGCGATCCACTACCGGAGATTCTGGCCGGTGACTGCACAGGTTGTGGAGCCTGTTGGACTGCTTGCCCGGAGAGTGCGATCGGCGCCACGGTCATCGGCCTCGACGCGCTGCTGACCGGCGCCAGCAACATGGCTGGAACAGAAGGCGATGTGGGGGGTGCCCTCCGGCGTGCTCACCGCCACATAGCCAGAAGAGCCGCGGGGCTCGTCAGATCGGAGGAAACCGGAGTCCTGCGACGCTCGAATCTTGAAGAGGCATGGATCTGGGCCGGCGGCAAGCTCGACATACCTCAGGAAAAACGATCGGAGTACGACACCGCGTTCGAGGCTACCTTGAACCAGGTCGATACGCTGCGGCCTATCGTAACCGAGCGTTTCTTTCATGTCGCTTCTCGAGAAACCGACGGGTCACCCCATGCCGAGGTGCTGATACTGGCAATCAACCCTGAGGCGTGCAGGGCCTGCGGCATCTGTGCCGCGGAGTGTCCGGAAAAGATCATCACTTTTGCCTCCGAGAGGATCGAGAACGCAGTCGCCGCCGAGATGAATCGCTGGCAAGCATGGGAGTCCATGGACGACACCAGCGGAAAAACGTGCGCTCGTATCGCGTCGGATCCAGATGTCGGAAGAATGGGCGCATGTCTTCTCTCCCGCCACTGCGGGCAAGCCGTGCTCGGATCTCAAACGTCCCCCGGGAGCGGAGAGCGTCTCGCGCTCAGGCTCACCATTGCAGCGGCCGAGCATCACGGCCAGAAGAAGACGGCCGGCCTAGCAAAAGAGCTCGAGCGTCTACGTGCCGAAATTGAAGAGCTGCTTCGCAGGCATCTGTCCTCCGGGCTTGCGGGTGCCAATATCGAGTCTATTACCGAAGCGCTCTCCTCGAGAAAGGTGGTGGACATAGGAGGATTGGCCAGCACTCTCGATCGCCTCGGCCCGCGCACGAAGCTTGATCGAGAGCGTCTACTTGATTTGGCCCGGCTAACAGAACGCCTCCAAGCACACCACTTGGACCTGGTCCACGGCGCCGACGGTCTTGGCAGGGCGCGCTTTGCCTTGTCCATGATCGGGAAGGATTTGGCACGCAGGTTGGTGCCTTACCCGGAGCACCCCCTTTTCGCTCCAATGCTGGTTGACTCCTCACCGGCAAGCGGCGCGGTCGGACTCGGGCTTGCTCAAGGCTTGGCGAAGCGTCATGTGGAGCTGATACGAGACATGCGCCTGGGCGCAATGGAGCTGGAAGAACCGGTGGATAGGCCGGCTCGAATCGAAAGCATCATGCGTCTTGACTGGAAAGATCTGGAACCGGGTGACATGGCTGCCTGCCCGCCGGTGCTGTTGTTTACCGATGAAGCATCTCTATACCAGCAAGGAACCGCCCTTCTGCCGACCATCCTTTCATCCAGGCTTCCGCTCAAGATCATAGTGCTGGACGGCTTGTGGCCGGACGCCCGTCCCAGTACCGCCCTTCTTGGAATCGCTCACCAGCAAGCCTTCGTGCTGGCAGGCTCAATAGCGCATTCGGATCATCTGGCACGGGGCATGGACGGAGCCCTTTCCTATCCCGGCCCCGCTTTGATCCACCTGCACACGCCTGCACCTGACTTGCATGGCTTCGCGTCGAACGAAACATTGGAGCGAGCACGCTCGGCTGTCTCGGCGCGGGCCCACATCCTGCTACGCTACGATCCCGACGCCGAGGGGGCGCTAGGGCTTCGTCTTTCCCTCGAAGGCAACCCCGCCCTCGAAAGCGAGTTCGGAGAGCTGTCCCTCTCGGACTGGGCCGCCGGAGAGGCGAGGTTCGAAGGAGCCGATTCCAGAATCATATCCGAGGCGCAGCAAATCCACTTGGAACGATGGGCTGCTCTTCGCGAGCTTGCGGGACAAGGCGGTCTGTTGGCGACGCGTATTGAAGCGGAAATACGTAAACGCGTTGAAAGCGAGCACACAGCCGAGATCGAATCCCGTGAAGCACAGATGGAAGCGCGCATTGAGGAAGCAATCGTCAACGCAAGAGAGCAGGCCCACGCTCACCTGACCGAAAAGCTCGTAAAGCTAACCACTTTGGGAATAGATAGGAGTTAGTCGCAAATCCCTTCAGCCGGAGCTCACCAATTAGTAATGCAACGTTTTTCTGATCCAGGACAGCAGCGATGGCGCTAGCGCGTACGAGCCGGTCCACCTTCAGCAGGGGGGTTCATCCCCGTGACTATAAGGCGGCGACAGCTGACAAAACCTCTGAGCCGATGCCTTTCGTGCGGGAGTACGTGCTCCCTCTGAGCCAGAACATTGGATCCGCGTCGGTCCCAATCGTCAAGGCGGGCGACAGAGTTCAAAGAGGCCAGCAAATTGCGGTTCCTGGAGGGTTTGTTTCCGTATCACTGCACGCCCCGGTCACTGGCACGGTGACGGCTATTGAACCTCGACCCAGAGCCGGCGGGGCCATGGACCCCTCCATTGTACTTCAAACCGACCCATTCTCGAGCCAGAGGCTGCCCACCTCACAGCCGATCGACATCGACGCTTGGGATCGCGATACCTTGCTGAAGGCTATTCAGCACGCCGGTATTGTGGGACTGGGCGGAGCTGCTTTCCCATTGCACGTCAAGCTGTCGCCTCCACCGGACAAACACTTCGACACTGTCATAATAAACGGTTGCGAGTGTGAGCCTTATCTTACGTGTGACCACCGGATTATGGTCGAGAGATCGGCGGCGCTCATCAACAGCACCAAATTGTTGATGCGTCTGACCGGAGCAAACCGAGCGATCATAGGAATCGAGACCAACAAGCCCGATGCCATAGAGGCGTTACGCTCCATCGCGCGGGCGCCGATCGAGGTTTTGCCCCTGCATGTGAAATACCCGCAGGGAGCGGAAAGAATGCTGATCGCCGCCGCCATGGGTCCGGAGGTGCCCGCCGGCAAGCTGCCGGTCGACTTCGGTTTCCTGGTCTCGAACGCGGGAAGTGCGGTCGCCTTGGGCGACCTCATCGAAACAGGCAAACCTCTGATAGACAGAATGGTCACTGTAACCGGTCCCGCCGTGGCCGAGCCAAAGAACCTCCTGGTCCCGATAGGCACCTCCGTCTCCGCCATGCTCGACCATTGTGGAGGGCTGCTGCCATCCGCTAGGCAGGTGGTTCTCGGTGGCCCCATGATGGGAATGTCGCTGTCCCGCCTGGACGTGCCTCTGGTCAAGGGCGCCTCCGGAGTCCTCTGCCTCGACGAGCTCGCGCCGGCCGCGGGAGAGGCCGGACCATGCATACGGTGCTCGCGTTGTGTCGAGGCCTGCCCCATGAGCCTCAACCCATCGAGGCTCGTCAGGTTGGCTCGGGCAGGAAGGCCCGAGGATCTGGAGCGATCCCACATCGCTAGCTGCTTCGAGTGCGCTTCCTGCTCCTTTGTTTGTCCATCGGGGATACCGCTTGTTCACTGGCTGCGCATAGGGAAGGCTCTCACCGCGGACAGGAAAAGCAAGCAATGAACCCTCTGGCCCATAAAGCGCCCGAACCGACGACCGGCGACGCCCCCGCCAGAATCGGCGGCCCGCACCCCAAGCTGGTCATCGCCACTGGGCCCTTCGCTCACGAAGGAACGACCACTACGCGAATCATGGTGGAGGTGCTAGGGGCCGCGATGGCTGTCGTAGCCGCCGCATGGTGGTACTTCGGTATTGCGGCCGTCCTGGTTGTTGCTGCAGCCGCCGCTGGAGCCGTCGCCACTGAATGGCTGTTCACCCGGGACCGATCCAGCTCGACTCTTCGCGACGGCAGCGCCGCCCTTACCGGTGTACTGCTGGGTCTTACGCTTCCACCGGGCTTACCTTTGTGGATGGCTTTCACCGGTGGCGTGGCCGCCATAGGTTTAGGAAAGCTGCTGTGGGGCGGCCTGGGAAGCAACGTGTTCAACCCCGCGCTGGTGGGGCGGGCCTTCTTGCAGGCGGCATTTCCAACAGCCATGACGACTTGGTCCGTCCCAAAGGGCCCAGCCGCAGGAGCCGTGGAAATGACCGTGGGGCCTGGGACCATGGCTCTTCCGCTAATGCAGCCAAAAGTGGACGCGGTAAGCTCCGCGACTCCCTTGGGACTGTCGAAGTTCGAAGGCCAAATTACCGAGATAATGCCGCTGCTGACGGGAAATACCGCCGGCTCTCTGGGTGAAACCAGCGCGTTGCTTCTAATAATATGCGGCGTGTGGCTTGTGGCCAGACGACTTTGCGACTGGCGTCTGCCCGTGAGCACGCTCCTGTCGGTTGGCGTTATCAGCGCTGTTCTCCACTTCATCGCACCCGGCACCTATCCTCCGCCTCTGTTCGTGCTGCTGTCGGGTGGTCTGTTGTTCGCCGCGGTTTTCATGGTCACGGATCCGGTCACGACACCTACCACGCGCAAGGGAGCATGGATTTTCGGCGTGGGGGTGGGAGCTTTGATTGTGCTGATTCGAAATCATGGCGGGCTGCCGGAAGGCGTGATGTATGCGGTCCTTCTCATGAACGCATGTACCCCTCTCATCGAACGCCGAACGCAACCGAAACCGTTTGGAGCTGGAAGTGGCTGATCCCTTGCCCCAAACCTCCTCGCCACCGAAACCGGCGAGCAGCAATCTCACCGTCATTGACGATGACGGAGCACGAGACGGCACGGATCTCTGCCACGGATGTGATACGAAGCTGCCCCAAGCCCCGCAGCCAAGCCCTCTTCGTTTGATCCTCACCCTGGGCATTGCCGGCTCTCTTTCCGGACTGCTCCTGGTCACGGTCTTCCTGGCCACCGCTCCCGCCATCGAGAGGAATAGAATCGAAGCTCTGGAAAGAGCCGCCCTCGATGTTCTTCCCGGCGCGGAACGTTTCGAGGTGTTCGTGGAGCAAGATGGCCGGGTCGTCAGACATGATCCATCTCTTGGTTCCCCCAGCGGCACCACTGTTTATGCCGGCTTTGACGGAGACGGCGAGCCAATCGGGTTTGCCATCCCCGGCTCCGGTCCGGGATTCCAAGATACTTTGGAGATACTGATCGGCTGGGATCCGTTTCGTCGCCGGGTAATAGGCATGGCGGTACTCGAAACCCGAGAGACTCCGGGCCTTGGTGACAAGATCATCACGGATCCCGACTTCACCGCCAGCTTCGAAAGCTTGTCCGTGGAGCCCACAGCGGTGCTGGTGGGGCCCGGCGCTCGCAGCGAGGAGAACGAAGTCGACGGAATAAGCGGAGCCACCATTTCGGCTCAGGCCATAGTCAATATCGTCAACGATTCCGTAAGCGCTTGGGACCAAAGACTGCCGGACCTCACCACCGAAAGCGAGCAGTCAAAGGACACCACCCGAGAACGACCGGAGCAGGCGCAATGAAACGCCCTACCGATCTTCATGATACCTTCAGACGTGGTCTGTGGCGCGACAACCCCGTGTTCATAGCGCTGCTGGGCCTCTGCCCTGCCTTGGCGGTGACCAACTCCGCGATAAACGGCGTGGCCCTTGGTGCGGCCACCACCTTCGTACTACTCACAGCCAGTACGCTGGTGTCTTCTTTTCGCAAGGTGATTCCAAAGCAGGTCCGGATAACGACCTTCATAATCATAATCGCCACCTTCGTTACAGTGGCCGATTTGGTGCTCGCGGCAATGGCTCCGGCAATCCATGCGGAGCTCGGTGCGTTCATTCCTCTGATTGTGTGCAACTGCCTGATCCTCGGGCGACAGGAAGCGTTCGCATTCCGCAAGCCCGTAAAGCCGGCCGTGGTCGACGCCGCGGGGATGTCAATCGGCTTCACCGTGGCATTGGTCATGATCGGCGGGATAAGAGAGATTTTGGGTAGCGGAACGCTGTTTGGCGTGATCGTCATGCCCGCCGGCTTCGAGCCTTGGATAATCATGATTCTCCCACCCGGTGGTTTTTTCACTATCGCTTTGCTGCTGGCCCTAATGGCTCACCTGAAAGCAAGGCGCGAAGCTCGCCTGCCACGCCATGAAGACTCCGAGCCGGAGGGGGCGGTATGAGCTTCGACGCGCTCAACCTGGTTTGGATCTTCGTAGCCGCAAGCGTGGTGAACAACTTCACCCTCGCCTACTTCCTCGGTCTCTGTCCGTTCCTGGGAGTGAGCGGTCGTCTCGACACGGCATTGAGGCTGGGCCTGGCAACAATCTTCGTAATGCTGGTCACGTCGATGTTCGCCTCCGCTCTCAACGCTTGGGTGCTTCCGCACGCCCCGTACCTTCGCATCATTGCTTTCATCGTGGTCATAGCAAGCGCGGTGCAGCTCGTTGAGACCATTATGAAGAAAGCATCTCCGGCACTGTTCCGTGCCCTTGGCATCTATCTGCCGCTCATTACCACGAACTGCGCCATCCTCGGTCTCGCTCTGTTCCAAACCAACCGAGAGTACAACTTCTTGGAGGGTATTATATATGCCCTGGGTGCCGGTGCCGGCTTTACCATTGCCCTCGTATTGATCGCGGGGATCCGTGAGGAAAACGATCTGGGCCAGATCCCAAGGATAATGCGCGGCGCGGCCATGAGCTTTCTCATCGCCGGAATCCTAAGCCTCGCTTTCATGGGGTTTGCCGGCCTGTTCAGCTCGGCGGCATGAAACTATGTTGACTCACGCTCTTGCCATACTTGGCCTCGTCGCCGCAATCATAGGCTGGTACCTGGTGCAGCGCCTGGCCTTCGGCCCCGACGGCGCAACTGCTTGCGGCAAACCGCTCGGCCAAGAGAACGACTGTGACAACCGGTGGGATCTCGTGGGCGGCGCTGAAAGCGCGCCACCCTCCGCGGCACGGCGAGAATCCCGAAACGAGTAGGCCCAGCCGACGAGCCGGCGGGAAGTCGTCGCGAGTGAGTCTCGCGAAAAAAACCGGCTATGAGATAGCACTCTTCCGGCAAGATAAACCTACCCATGCGAGTAGGGCCGCAACGAGAAGTGCCAAGGAGATGGTTTGCGAGACGGATAAACCCGCAAGCTCCGGCCCGCGATGGTCTCCCCGCAGCATCTCGGTGAAAAAACGCAGCACGGCGTAGCCGGATACGTAGAAGAGCGCAATAAAGCCGTTTGGCCATGACCTGCGCAGTATTATTGCTAGAGACAGAAAAACGGCGAGAAGGAACAGAAGCGCGGCCTCGTACAACTGCACGGGGTGCAGCCCAATACCCGATGGAGCAAGGCTTTCAGTTGGAAACATGACCGCTGGGAGACCGTCGGGGGCCGGCTTTCCATGACAGCATCCCGCCGTAAAGCATCCAATGCGTCCGAAGGCCTGGCCGGTTGCGGCTCCTACGGAGCCTACATCCAGCATCCTGGCAACTGGAAGACCATACCCTCTGCAATAGAGGGCGAAGGTGGCTAACCCCGCAAGAGCCCCCCCATACCAGATGAGCCCGCCTCCCGAAACGAACAGCGACTGCCAGCCGCCCCGAGAGATCACTTCTCCCCCATGGATTATGAGGTAGAGAACCCTCGCTCCCACCAAGCCTGTGGCAAAAGCGAGCAGCATCGCGGCAAAGACGTCGAAGGAGGCCAGACCCCGACGCATGCCCAATAGCACTGATACCCCTATCGCGCAGGCGACACCTAGAAACAGCAATGCCGCGTAGGTGGTAATCCCGGCTGGATCACCCGTCAGCGGATGCTCGAAGCTGTATAGATAGAGATGCATTCAGCGCATCTCCGCCTTCTATCTTCCCTCTTTCTCTAGCTGTCTTTGATACTCGCGCGCCTTCTCCTCGATGGACTCCATATCTTGCTGCCACTCCTTGCCGATTTGTTCAATCTGGTCGCTGTACCGCTGAGTCGCGGTTGCGCAGACGAGCTGGCAAGCTGTGAACGCTCCGCCGAGAACTATCCCGAAGATTGCCACCACGATGCCGCCAATTGCCGCGCCTTTCCCGGCGCCGCCAAGCTCCTTGGCCTTCTTCGAGCCCATTATGGAGAGCACGAGGCCAACCACAGCGAGTGCAAGACCGGCGAAAGTGACCCAGGAGAGAACGAGGCCGATGATTGCGATTACCAGCCCAACAATGGCGAGACTGTTGGTAGACCCCGCCGAGGGAGCAGGAGGAGGCTGTTGAGGGGTTTCTTGTGGCGACGTGGCAGACTCATTTGGCTGGTTATCCATGGCAGTCGTCTCCCATATACTTTGAAGGGGGTAAGGAAATGGATATTTCGAAGCGGGATATTGGCAGATGAGTCAATACGGAGCAAGCCCGGCTCGAGCGTCCGTCCGCCCCAGCCGGACTTGACGATCCAATCCATGGATGGCAAACGAGTTTCGATTATGTATGCTGCAATACATCCTTAAAAGATCGGTGGGGGACCTGCCGTGTTCCGGAGGGGTAGGATGAAAGAGATCCGAGACGATGATGGGGGCATGTGGGGGGGAGCAGAGCATTGGGCGGTGAGGCCGGTCGTCGAGCGCATGGCGGGGCTCGTAGGAGCCGCGGCGCTACGGGAAGGAGCGCTCGAGAACGCAGTCTCAGAGCTTGAAACCGAGCTGGGGAAGCGAGCATACAGCGAGCTTATCTTCGTAATGGCTCACCTTTGGTTCGAACCCGACGAGGCGCGCGAGCATTGGCATCGAATAATCGCGTTGCAGAGGGAGATGGAGAACGCTCTTCAAGAGCCGGTCGATGTTCGCGTGGCGCTGGTTCGCTACTTCGTCAACGTCACGCAAAAGATCAATAACCCGAAGGTGCTCGAACTGGAAGTTTTTCGGAAGACTGAAGCTTCGGTCTATCGGGACGAGCTCACCGGCCTCTATAACTACCGATACCTGCAAGAGCACTTGCGGCGAGAAGTAAATCTCTGCAAGCGGCATCACTCCATTGTCTCGGCCGTCATGATCGATGTAGACGACTTCAAGCACTACAATGATCGAAACGGTCATCTGGCCGGCAACGAGGTTCTCGTCACCGTGGGCGATATCCTGCGATCTTGCCTGCGTGACAGCGATACGGCCGTTCGATACGGCGGAGAAGAATTTACCTTGGTCCTACCGGCAACGACAAAAGGGGGAGCCATCGAGGTGGCGGAGCGCGTGCGTAAACGCATTTCCGAACACCCCTTCCCACAAGGCAAAACCCAGCCCGGTGGGCGCCTGACGGTCAGCCTTGGGATAGCGACTTATCCAGCCGATGCCACGGAAGCGTTCGAGCTGCTGCGCAAGGCCGACCGCGCCATGTATCTTGCCAAGAGCAGAGGCAAGAACACGGCCTGCGGATACAAAGGGAACAAGAGATCTCACCAGCGGCTCAGGCACAACTTGCAAGGTCACTTCTGTGAGCTGTCAAGTGAATACCGACAGTGCCGCACCCTCGATATCAGCGAGGCAGGGCTACTGATCGTGGTTGATCACGAGCTTTCCGTCGGCACCCTACTCGACCTGAAGCTTTCTCTTGGAGACGATTCGACCAATCCGCTGAGATGCAGCTGCCGCGTCGTGCGAGTGGAGGATTGTTCTCCCGAAGGCTATCGAGCCGCGGTATGCATCGGTGATATGCCTGCACCTGACAGGCAGCGACTAAGCCTGTTTCTCGGCTCGAGCGCCTCGGAAAATGATGAAGAATACACGATCGATTCTCAAGTCAACTGAAGGATTAAAGATATGAACGAACTAGCGAGACTGACTTTCTTCGCACTGTCCATGGCCAGCTTGGTGCTGTTTGCCACCGGTTGTAACGGCGAGCACGAAGAGTCCGACACTCCCATCAATGGCGAGGAGGAGAACGGCGAGGAGGAGAACGGCGGGGAAGAGAACGGCGGGGAAGAGAACGGCGGGGAGGAGAACGGCGAGGAGGAGAATGGCGAGGAGGAGAATGGCGAGGAGGAGAATGGTCCAGCGGGGGTACAGGGTAGACTGGAGTCGCTTGGAGGAGGAACAGTGCTTCGTCTTTGGGGCGAACCTGGGGACCGAGGTTATGCTGAAGGAGCTTTGCTGTGTGAAGAGGTCACGGAGCTGATAGAGGACTTCGTGCTGGGTCACGTCGTACGCTGGTCCGGATACGACTATGGAGCTCTACGCGACCAGGTGCTTTCCCAGACCGAGTATGATTCGGCGGATCTCACCTGGATGCAGGCCTTGATCAGCGGCATCAAAGATCACTGTCCCGCCGAGGCCATAATCATTGAGAGCACATACCTCGAAGCAGACAGCGGCGGGAGTCGTGAGCTCGAGATCGAGGACCTAGTGGTCGCGAACACGCTCGCCGACTGGGCATGCTCCTCGTTCAGTGCTTGGGGCGACGCTACCGAAAGCGGCTCTCTCATTCATGCACGTAATCTCGATTATATCGTCGATGCACAGGGAACAATTCAGCGTTCCCAAATAGTAAAGCTGATTCACGCGGAAGACCGCTCTGCAAAGTATTTATCCGTATCCTGGCCTGGAATGCTTGGTTGCATTTCCTGCGTCGCTGATGACGCATCTCTTATCATGGTACACGACAGTAACGGTTTTGCTCCAAGCTCGACCACAGGTCTCGTGCCTCGCCAGATCGCCATGCGTGAAGGCCTGCTTGCCGCTCGTGAAGCATCCGATCCCGTAGAGGCGGCACGTGAGGTGCTCGAGGGGTTGCCGCAGTACCGCGGCAACAACTTTCACCTGGCTGCCACGCGAGGCAACACCACCTATGCGGCGGTCTTAGAGTACGACGGTGATGCCACTCACGATGACGGTCAAACCACCGTACGAACAGTGGAGGACAACCAGGGCACACCTCAGACCGAGGATGCATTGGTTTGCACCAATCATTATCGCAAGCGGCGAGCACCCTCGAGCTGCACGCGCTATGACGGTTTGTCCGATGGGCTCGACCTGGCAGCTTCAGGCGACAGGATCGACGTCCCCGCTGCCCTAGACCTCATTCACACCGTGGCATTTCAGGGCACAACTCAGACCGTCCATACCGTCATTCTCGACGAGTCAACCAACGAAGTTCACATCCACATCGCCCGAAAACCGGGAGTGCCGGCCACCACCGTCGAGCCGCTGGTAATAGATCTCGGTACGGCATTCGATGCCGACCTCTAGCGAAGATCGAGTGAAACCTAATCGCGGGGATCTGGTTTGGCTCTGGGCCGGGCCTGCATCCTTCGAACGCGCCTCTGGTGCTCCGCCCGTCCGATTGCGGCTGTAAGACGCTCCGCCATGCGCAGCATACCCTCGAATCCCATGTACGGGGTGGGCAACGCAAAGTGTTGAAAACACTGGGGTGCGGTAATCTCGACATAGGGCAATGAAGCCCGCTCCGCGGCATCTACCAGCACGCCCGAGCCCACGACTACGTCACACAAGCCCTTCTCGGCTCTTTCTCGTAGCAGCTCCTCTACATCCTCGTAGTGTGGATCGACGAGCGTCGGTGCCTCGAGCAGGTTCTCGTCACGGCCGTCCTCCAAGGCAGCATCTTCACGCCGGAGCAGCACCGCAAGATCCAAACCCATGGACAGCTCTCTGAGCGCCGATGCCAAGCCGGCAGCCGTCCATGGATCCGCCACTACCAGCGCTCCTCTACCCATCAAGGCATTCGCCATGAACGGACGAAGCTTGCTCATCAACAAAGGAACCTCGCGTTGTATTAATTGCTCTACCTCGTTCTCTCGATCGAAGTGGGAGCCTACCTTCCGAAGAAATCGGCAGGTGCCGGAAATTCCTATTGGAAGATCCACGGAGATGATGTCACTCGCATGGGAGTCGGCGGAGTGGTTACGCCAGCCGAACGGGAATGCCACAAGAGGCGAATCTAGAGCCACTCCGCCCTGGCTCAAGCCACCGCCGCTGAAAGGCCATTCCACCGCCGGGAAGCCTGCGAGACCCCAGAGCCGCTGAATCTCGGCTACATTGCCCAGCTCGTCGCCTTCCAATCGAAAAAGAGGGAAACCCACAATCACTGGTTTATTCGGCGCGTCAGGTTTGGAGATGTACTCCCAGACGGCTTCTTCCGTATCCCGCCAAGCGTCCACCCAATCGTCATCGAGGGATCGCCTCGATACACAAAGCAGAGGACTCTCCACATGGGGTGCGATCTGCTCGATCACGCCTTCAACATCGTTGTTCGCAAGCAACGACAGGCTGCTACGGTAAACGAGTATCGGCTCTCCGGAGCAGCGGGATGCAACCAGCTTGAAAAGATCGCCTAGAATACCTTCTGTACCAAGCGCAAGATAATGATCCCAGTTAGCCGCGTAAACTCTACGATCTCGAGAATAAGGGCCCGTCCCCGCCGTATATCCGTACCAATCCGAAACGGCATCGAAAAACATCGTGCGCTCCGCCATGCATCGCGGAGAGTCAACAACGGCTCGGGCGTTGACTAGAGCATTTGCCGCCATCACCACGCCATCGAGATACCTGGGCGTGATCTTCATGAGTCGTGCCTGACACTTTCCTTGCCGAAAGACGACCGCTGCCCCCCAGCCCGATCCAGTCGACCACCATGGTTGCTCTCGGCTAATCGAACAAGCCTGGTCAGGGAGCGAAGAGTTCCTTCCAGCCCCATTTCAAAACAAGTGGGATCAATACACATCTTCCCCGCATCCATGATCCTGTGATCCGGTGGATACTCGGTGAATACCAGTGACGCATTCAAATTGTCCAATACTTCGTTTATCGGAACGTCCGCGGGCACAACTTTCACATCCAATCTGTCGGCGATAGCTTTCGACTCGTCAAGATAGCGGCGCAACGTCGCAGCAACCTCATGAGTTGGTTTTTCACCCCTATGCCTAGGAAGCTCTATTACCAGTACTCGAAACCCCATCTCCTGGAGCAGATTCAAAAGGTCGATCCCATAAAGCAGCCTCGGCTCGAGGAGCATCGACACATCTTCCGGCCGAACGAGAATTGCCACCTCGTGTCGAGATGCACGACGAACGAGATCCTGCCATTCCTTCTCGTATGGCTTCCAAAGTGACTCGGGGTCGATCTTGCACGTGGTGCTGCATTCCTCCAGCAATTTCGAGTAAAAGCGCATGCATCCCGTCGGACCACGTGGGGGATCTACATCGATATACTGCATTCCTTCAAGATCATCCCTTAACACGGAGAACTCACGAGCAACCATCTCGGCGGTGCTTATGAATGTGCATTCGGCCTCCAGAAAACGTTCGGCTGCCTGGCTTCGGAACGATGGCACGAAAAAGGCGTTCACCTCCACGCCCGCTCGAGCGAGGATGGCCTCGGCCTCACGAGCCATGGGAGAGCCCTCGGCACCGAGCCCTACAAAGTTGACCAGCCTCTGTCGCCTGGAGAGGTCATGACGTACTGCCTTGAAAAGACCCTGCCAGAAGCTCCCCATTGGCGTCGTAGCATCCATCGCTGATTCCACCGCGATGGTGGTCGCCGTATTGCTCTCATGCCTGGTCTCGGCATCGAGAATGCCCTCATGGTCTACTCCGCAAACACGAGGATGACATGTTCTGAAGCACACAGTAACATTGATGCCGTCACGACTGATTAATGCTTGCATCCGCTCTCGCAGGTTGCTCTCATCTCCAACGATGGTTTCGAACTCGGTCGGTTCAAACAGCTCGAGACGGCCTTCCCCGAAACGTTCCGGCATTGTGAAGGGAAGATGCTCATAACGAGAGTAAGCGTGCCGGCAATGGCTGGTGCTGTTGAGCCAACCGTAGTGGGTAGAGCAGTCCTTGCCCAGCTCGATCAAAGCCGCCGTTCCCTCGTCGGCCTCCATGATGGTGGAGACTTGCTGATGGCAGGCCATGATTCGCGCTTCCGGGAGCAAGAAAAAAGCATCCTCTGGCGACTCGTCCTCGCTGGCCATGAGGCGCTCTGCAAGAGATTCCTCGTCATTATTGTTCATCACCGAAGGCAACTTCACCCCGCCACGACTCGTCTGACGCCGACGCACGATCACCTCGGGAACGTCGCGAAGAGCCCGGCTGAACGAAAACGCCATATACCGATCCAAAAAATCAAGACCTTCATTTGCTTCAGGCTCTTCCCGGTCGCATCTAAACGCCACGGGACCTACCTTGGCCCAGTCCGCTTCGATGTCGTCTGCCGACGGACGAATCTCGTAGGACAACAAGTGCTCCGAGGAACGAAAAAACATCCGAAGGTGGTCGCTACGCACTTCCACCCCTGTGAACAAGTAGTCACCGAGCATCGTGACATCTTCTCGAAAGAACTTGTCCAGGTACTCCGTCACGAAGGATTCACTCAACTCAGCAATGGATCGAGCCCCGGTGCGCGCATAGAGCACATCCACTCCTCGCACCGACCGGTTTTTTCCCACCATGGCAAGCCGGCGAATCAGCCTTGCTGTCTGCTGGGCTGGCATGGAACGAGCCGCGAAAGAACCCTCGAGTCCGACAACTCGCAAGCCGCCTTGGATTCTTCCAGGACTCCAGAGCAAGACCGGCCTTGGGGGTTCACTCGACTCACCGTACAAAAAAAGTATCGCACCGTCTGAACGAGGAACGGCCGCAAAGGCCCACATATCCTTGGCCAACCCTCTAAAAATATCGGTGACATGGACTATTTGTGATGAAGGTTTCATGGGGGCTCTTCATCAAAGAACGCGTCGCACTCGTCATCGCTCATGGGCGTAGGGTCGGGAATAGAGTCATTACACGCGCTCAAAATATCCCCGCAAAGCCTCTCGAACACCTCGGATGTGCTTCCGTCGGGTTCCATGACCGATATCGGGGTGCGCCGCCGCTCCGCCAAGACAATTCGCGGATCGTATGGAACCTCCGCAAGCACTCGGGTGCCTAGCTTTTCGGCAAGTCTATCCACCCGCCCGCGCCCCTCCTCGCGTATTCCGTTAGCCACTAGCCCGAGCAGACGCACACCGTTGCGGGAGTACCTTCGGACAGCCTTACAGATGTTATTCGCGGCGTACATCGACATGGGGGTATCGGAAACCACTATTATGGTATTGCCTGCCAGGCCGCGCGTGAGCGGCATGGCAAACCCACCGCAAACCACATCACCAAGCACGTCCATAACGACCAGATCGTAATCGTCGAGCAAGTTTGCCTGCTTTATGACTCTAAAGGTGGCGACTATGCCCAAGCCCGCACAGCCGACGCCGGATTCCGGCCCGCCCGCCTCGATGCACCCTATGCCGTCCATCCCCTCGATCAGGAAGTCTTCGCGGGGCAGTGAATCCCCGGAACCTTTGGCGCCAATCGCTTCGACCACGGTCGTTACACGCTTTCCGGCCACCAAGGACCGTGTGGAGTCATGTTTCGGGTCGCATCCTATCTGCAGGGTTCTTAGCTTTCTTCGAGCGAAATGAACCGAAAGATTGGAGGCGATGGTGGACTTGCCTCCACCACCTTTCCCGTACACCGCGATGCTCTGCACGACTACTCCGATTCAAGGGGTAGGAAAAAGAAGAAACGGCTTTGCGGCCATGGTATGGCGTCCGCGAATTCTGGCAAAGGTGGGCTCGCATAACAAGTACGCGTTTCCCTGCAAACGATCGACTTGGCGACAGCTCCTCTTTCAGCCACAAGACGGGTAGCAACGCCTGACGCGGCCGATGAGCAACACCAAGGCAAGCCACGCATACCAAAGCGCTCCACCGCCGCGAGCTTGCGAACAGCCGCAACTCTCGTCAGGGCCCGAGCCCGCGTCTTGATCACCCTCATCGTCGTCTCCCGGCGAAGTTGGATCATCCGGCTCACCCGGGTCATCCGGCTCACCGGGGTCATCCGGCTCAACTGGGTCGTCGGGCTCACCCGGGTCATCCGGCTCACCCGGGTCGTCGGGCTCACTCGGGTCGTCGGGCTCACTCGGGTCGTCCGGCTCACCGGGGTCATCCGGCTCACCGGGGTCGTCGGGCTCACCGGGGTCGTCGTTCACGATGCCTTCCTTTTCTTCCAACCACTCATCGATGAAGTCCAGGTAAGCATCTATTCTGAAATCCGCTCCGTCCCCGCAGCCATCATGCCACTCTGGGTCTCCGCGCTTATAAGAATGCACGCCAACGAGACGTTCGATACCATCCTCGAAAGTCATGAAGGATGGACCACCCGAGTCCCCATGGCAGATCCCGCTTCCCTCGCCGTCACCGACGAAGATCACGTCTTCTAGAACCTCTTGAAGGTACAAGTCCACGGTGCGCCGCTCCCCTGTTTCATCTGCCTCCGTGAGTCCGTAGCCCACCGCTCGAAGGTCCTCTCCCTCGCGCCCTTCAAGTGCCACACGAGAAAACGGCTTTGGCGTCACACCCTCCGGCGGGTGAGCCAAAAGGATTAGGGCCATGTCGTGGTCCATCTTTCCATCAGAAAAGGGAACATTCATTACATCGAACTCCCAGTCCGGATGCAGCCTATGATCGACTGCCTCAATCCACTCCGATGACGGAGCCGAACGGCCCACTACTGCGTTATTGGCTCGGATCCTCTCGATATCGCCTGCGAGAAGAGAAGCATCGGGATCGATGCAGTGAGCCGCCGTGACGAGTGTACGCGGAGAGATCAGTGTGGCACTGCACGGTGTGGGCATCACCGCAAAACCTGTAAAATCAGTGCTTATGTAAAACACCTCTCTGTCTTCCGTTGACACCTCGCCATACAGAATTGACCGGTGCGAATGCCCCAACTGATGGTCGATGGGCTCTCCACAAGCCATTCCCATGGCTATCGACATTAGTAGACCGAGCCGGGTCCAACATCTCGGCTCACCTCCTCCACCGGCCCCAGTACGGTTGTTCCTCACCATTGCGTACATGATAGCGCAGCCCTGGTAATAAGCCCAGATCGTCGGGTGGAGTGGGAGCGGGTAAGTGGGAAGTGAATCAGCAGGGTGGTCGAGATGGACTGACGAGCGGAGGTTGCGGCGAGCGAGTCGGGAGCTTTGTTATTCTCCATTATCGTGTAGCATGCAAGATTGATTGTCTCACAAGAAGACGTGTGTCAGCCAAGCCGGAGATCCCGTGGAGACCAACGAAAAAACGTGCAGTCCCAAAAGCTTGGAAGTTCAAGAAACCGGCGGACTCAACGCCAATAGCGAATCCTCCCCCGAGCCCGCGACCTTGAAGCAATGGATTGGCACCTTAGCTTTTTGGCTTTTCGTTGCGGTAAGCTGCGTGGTGATGTTCATAGGTGCTCTTTTTGTCTTCCTCGTCACGGCGCCGTTCGACCCCAAGAGGCATGTCTTGCATCTCTACTCTTGCTTTTGGGGTCAGCTTTACTTCTATGTTACGCCGATCTGGAAGCTTCGTATCGAAGGCCGCGAAAGAATTCCCTGGCGAGGTGCCGCTGTTTTGATCTCGAATCATCAGTCACTCGGGGATATTTTGGTGTTGTTCGGTCTATACCGTCCCTTCAAGTGGGTCTCGAAAAAAAGCATTTTCAAGGTTCCCTTCGTGGGTTGGAATATGCGACTCAACAAGTACATTCCGCTCGTGCGGGGCGACAGGGGCAGCATACGGAAAATGATGAACGAGTGTCGCTCCTGGTTGGATCGCGGCGTTCCGGTGCTTATGTTTCCAGAAGGCACCAGGTCCCCCGATGGGAATGTACTTCCGTTCAAGGACGGTGCCTTCCGGCTTGCCGTGGAGGCCGACTGCCCTGTCATTCCGATTGCCCTAAATGGTACGGCGGCAACCCTGCCGAAGAACGGCTATATGATCCGAAAAAAAGCGAACTGTCGCGTACGCGTGCTGCCGCCCATACACCCGGCGGAGTTCGGTCACGACGTAGCTGTATTTCGTGACCACATAAGAGACGTGGTCGACACCGAGCGCCGCAAGCTCACCTGATTGAATCACCCCAGGCGATCATTCTTTCGTACTGGCGGCCCAGCCCGAGGACCTCAAAGTGTTGATGGACTGCGTTTCGCTGTCCCGAACCTTGAAGAGAGCTTCCAGCCAAGCTCTTTCCTCCACATAGGCAAGTCCATCCTTTTCCCCAAGGACCATTAGTGCCGTGGCAATGGCATCGGCCTCCAGCGCAGTCGGTGCAAGAACGCTGACAGAGACAATCCCAGTGGCAGCGGAATGCCCAGACCTCGGATCGATGATGTGCGATATTCTTTCGTCTCCCCGGTTCCGGTACCGGCGATAATCACCGCTGGTCGCAAGAGCCCCTCCCGTGGACAGCACCACGGAGTACAAGCCTCCGTCCGGATTCTGTATGCCTAGCCGCCAGGGTTCGCCCGAGGCCCTAGTTCCTGCCACTCGCAGATCGCCCCCGATCTCGACCATGAGGCCGGCGGGACGATACCGCCCAAGCGCCTCGAGCACAGCGTCGGCAACGTAACCCTTTGCAATCGCCGAGAGGTCGAGCTCGACGCCGGGAAGGCGCCTCTTGAGGTGCCCACTTTCATTCCACTCCAACAGACCAAAGCCAACCCGCTCGAGCACCTCCTCGACCTGCCCGACCACCGGCTCGTCTCTAGACGCACCGGCGCCAAAGCCCCAGAGCCCCACCAACGGTCCCACCGTCGGGTCGAAGGCCCCACCGGTTTCCCGCGCATAGTGTATTGCCGCGGCTACCACCTTGCGTGTCTCCGGATCCAGCTCAAACGGTTCCAGATAACCCGGGCGACCATTGAAACGGCCTATGTCGCTGTCTTCTCGGAAGGTTGACATCAAGGCGTCCACGCGACCAATCGTCTTCAGAACGGTCTCTTCCAACTCCAGCTCACCTGGAAAATCTTGTCCCGCTGCCGGCACAAACACCACCGACCATTTCGTGCCAAGCGCCTTACCGTAAAGCATTACGGGCTCGAGTTCCTCCTGCTTTGCGCAGCTCGAGGCCAAGCAGAAGAGCGTCGCGGCAACGAAAGACAGTCGCCGTCCAAAGCGGTCTAGCTGGAAGTCGGGTAAACTCATGAGGCCTCAATACCCTCTTGTTCGACTGTTTCCAACGGGGTCATATTCTCGCCATAGCCAGCGGCCTTCGCTGGGCGCACCTCGAAGCCCCAACGCCACCAAAGTGGAACGAGAGCGGCCCCCAGCAGTACCAGCCCTCCACTCCACAACCATTGCCCACCTGCCGTCTCCCACCAGGGAACCCACTCTGGGGGAGGACTGCCTATGAGCCAGCTTCCGAGACCAGTCAGCAAACAAAAAATCGAAAAACCACCGCCAAATGTGGCCATTAGCCCGTAACCGAGCCGGCGGCGTTCCTCGGACGGGCTCATACCCGCTTCCTTGGCCACGTGGCCCCAAAAACCGGGTGGCCGGGCACGCCGGTAGAAATCGGTCAGGCGAGGGATGGCCTCCGGCCGGGTAAGCAAAGAGACCCCAATGCCGGCGGCTGTCCCGCCGGCTGCAACCAGCAGCCACTGGACCGGACCACTTTCGACCAATAGCAGCACCAGCAACATCAGCATCAGCGAGCCTGCTATCGCCGCCAGCTCGCCCCAGGCATTGACTCGCCACCAAATCCAACGAAGCACCAATATGACTCCAACCCCTGCTCCTATCAGCAGGCTGGTCTCCCATGCGTGACGGATCGATTCCAACCGAAACATGATTGCGATGGCTATGGCGAGAATCAGGATATTCGAACCCCGTGCCACCCAAACGAGCCCCCTGCCGGAAGGCTCCAGACCCAAGGCGGGGCAGATGAAACGCTTGTAGATGTCGTTGGTCCAGTATGAGGAGCCCCAGTTGAGGTGCGTATCGACCGTCGAGGCTAGAGCCGCGAACATTCCGGTCACCAGCAAGCCCAAGACGCCCGCAGGGAGGTACTCCGCGATCCCTCGCACGAAAGTAAACTCCCTATCCGCCTGAAGCGCCGTGCCATCGACGCCCGCCTCCCAATCAGGAAACAACAGGACGAGGCACACCCCGATTGGAAGCCAAACGAGACTCCTCAAGAGCACCTGGGCCACAGTAAAGACTACAGCCGCTTGCTTGGCGTCGCGATCGGTGCGGCACGCCATTGACCGCTGCGCCAGGTACCCGGTACCGTCGGCGTTTATCTGGGCGAGCCACTGCAGCGCTATCACCGCCACGACAAGGATTGTTGCGTCCCTCGCCCACCCTGGAGTAAATGCCAACATCTCTCTGACCCCGATTCCACCAGGTCCGCCCTGTTCCGCGAACAAGAGATCCAGCCTCTCGGGTATTGCGCCGATACCGCCTACCTCTCTTACCACGATGACGGCTAGCACCAGACTGCCGGTCATCATGAGAACGAACTGGAGCAAGTCCGTGTTCACGACGCTTCGAAGCCCACCAGTGGTGGAATAGAAAACGGTAACGAGAAGAATCAGCAATAGGGACAGAACGTTGTTCGCCGAGCGGAGCCATAACTCTCCACCTGTTCGGTCAGCCGTGAGCGCAAGGCCCCACCTCTCGAGCAACCCCGAGACGGGCTCGACAAGCCATGGAATCCACTCGTGCCAAACTAGGAACGGCTCTGCTATACGCGTGGCGGCCAAAAGGACCATGGCTAAAACAACGCAGTTGAATACGGTCCCGAAGTAGACCGCCTTCATGCCGCGAAGGGCGGCAGCGGCCTTCCCTCCATAACGAACCTCCGACAGCTCGGCGTCTGTAAGCACGCGGACGTTGCGCCAGCTCGCCGCCAGCACGAAACCCATGAGTAGGAATGCCAGCCCATAAATCCAGAACCGCCAGACGAAGAAGACCCCCGACGTAGCTATGAGCCCCATTACGACCAGGGGAGTATCCGCCGCAAACTGTGTGGATGCCATGCTCACGCCGGCTTTCCATCCCGGCAAGCTTCGTCCGGCTAGGAAGTATTGCTCGAGATCCCTTCCAGCGGCTTTCTTCGCGCGAAACCCCGTTACCGCCGCGTAGACGATGAACCCGGTCAATATCAGACTGTCGAACACCCCCATGTTTCACCTCGCTTCAATACCGGCCGGTCGTCCCCCCGGCGCGTCCATACCAAGCATTCAAGATCGTCTTTCTCGATAGCACAAAACGACTTCGACGCAACGCAGAGCACAGCTATACCTGAAGGCACTACCCTAGTGGCGCTCACTGTCCACTAATCGGTCACCAGAACGGGAATCAGGCTCCATGAACTCAAGTTTTTTGTTACCCTCCGAGCTGATTCCGGGGGCTACGCCAAGTCATGGACCGCGTCGATCTCAAAATAGGTTTCTCGTGCAACAATCGCTGCTGCTTCTGCGTGCAGGGAAACAAGCGTGATCTGTACGAGCCCCCTGCTCTCTTTGAGCTGGAACAACGCATGCGGCAAGGTATTGACCGCGGAGCCAAGGCAATGGTCGTAACAGGTGGTGAACCGACCCTTCGCGAGGACATCGTGGAGCTGATCGCGTTGGCTCGCTCCCTGGGCTACGATGAGATACAGATTCAAACCAACGGCAGGCGCTTCTACTACCCGGCCTTCTGCAGGGCGCTGATCGATGCCGGAGCCACGGAGTTTTCTCCCGCCCTGCACGGTTCGACCGCATCGATTCACGATGAACTCACGCGAGCATCCGGGAGCTTCGACCAGACAGTACGCGGCATAGAAAACCTCGTGTATTTAGGTCAAAGGGTAGTGATGAATTCCGTCATTACTCGAAGGAATCAGTCAGACCTGCCAAGACTCGCTGCTCTTCTGGTAGGGTTGGGCGTCGAACAGTTCCAGCTGGCTTTCGTTCACATCCTAGGCACGGCGGCGGCTGAATCGGATGCCGTCGTACCAATGAAGAAGGACGTGATGCCTTTCGTCCATAACGCACTCGACATCGGCAGAGGTGCCGACATACGTTGCTTCACCGAAGCAATCCCGCTTTGTCTCATGCAGGGCTATGAGCAGCACGTCGCCGAAACCATCATTCCAGCGACAACGGTCTACGACGCCGAGATCGTCATCGACGATTACGGCGAATACCGCCGCTCACTCGGGAAGACCAAGGGACCGAGTTGCAAGGGATGCGTCCACTATCAGCAGTGCGAAGGGCCATGGAAAGAGTATCCGGAGATATACGGCTGGGAAGAGTTCCAGCCTGTCATGGAAGAGAAGTAACTACCGATAACCGATGAGCATAGGAGCAACGTTTTGACCACCAAGCCAACTGAAGTCACAGCTACTGATTCGAGCTCCGCCGGTGAGCCCGCAGGAAAACCTACCGACGAGGAACGAGCCAACGAAGAGTCCGGCTCCGAGGCATGCCGCCCCGGCTTCTTCAGGAGCCGCCAGATAGGTGATGACTGGCTCGTCACGAATCAAGTAGGCCAGTTCGTGTTCCTCACCCCGGAGGAAATGGACAGCTTCGTTAGAGGACAGGTCAAACAGGATACGGACCTTTACGGGAAGCTGGATCAAGCAAACCTTTTCCGGGACTCAGTGCGTATCGATGAGATGGCCGAGCGTCTGTCGGATCGACGCAGCTTTCTGGATCACGGCCCGAGCTTGCATGTGGTGGTGACAACGCTGCGATGCAACGTGAGCTGCGTCTACTGTCAGGCCAGCAGGGCCCCCATGGCAGCCACCGATACAGACATGACGCCGGAAACGGCCGACCGAGTTGTAGACACTATCCTAGAGACGACATCTCCGGTCGTGACCATCGAGTTTCAGGGTGGAGAGCCAATGGTCAACTTCCCCATCGTCCAGCGCATCGTAGACCGGGCACTTGAGAAGAACCGAGAAGCCGGCAAGGCTCTCGAGTTCAACATGGTGACCAACTTGACGCTCATGGACGAGGAAAAGCTCGAATGGCTGCTCGACCGTAAGGTTCAGATCTGCACATCGATTGACGGCCCACCGACACTGCACGACAGGCAACGGTCCGCCTCCGACGACGCCGGCTTCTCCAGCACCGCGCGCTGGATTCGCAGAATCAATGAAGCCTATACCGAAGCGGGACTGGACCCCAGTCTGTACAGGGTGGAGGCTCTTCTCACCACGACTCGTGAAGCGCTCTCCATGCCCAAGGAGATCGTGGACACCTACGTCGATCTCGGATGTCGCGCAATGTTCCTCCGCCCGCTCTCGCCCTTCGGGTTCGCAAACAAGACCGGTAAGCAGCTCGGCTACCCAATCGAGGACTATCTGACGTTTTACCGGTCGGTGGTGGAGCACATGCTCGATCTCAACGAGCAAGGAGTCGAGATCCTAGAGCGATACGCCGCGATTTTCGCCACCAAGATCCTGCGGCAGGTCGATCCCAACTTCCTCGACATCCGCTCGCCTTGCGGCGCCGGTATCGGGCAGCTCGCCTACCATCATGATGGAAGTGTCTTCCCCTGCGATGAAGGGCGCATGGTGTACGCCATGAACGACGACTTCTTCTTGCTCGGGAATGTGCACGAGAACAACTACAACGACGCCGTGGGACACGAGACCATTCGCGCCATGCTCTCCGCATCAACGCTGGAAGGCGCGCCCGACTGCACTGCATGCGCCTATGCGCCTTACTGCGGTGTTTGCCCGGTGCACAACTACTGCACCCAAGGGAGCCTGCACGGACGTGCACGAGACAGCACCTTCTGCGCTGTCTACAAAGGGATTCAGGACTTCCTGTTCGAGAAGATCAAGAGTGGGGATCCAAAGGTCATCGAAACACTGGAACGCTGGAGCTTCGCCCGGCCGAGGGATCATTTCGTGCACGACTAAGCCGGAGTTCATGATTCTGGTTTATCCGGATCACCTGTTCGGAGGGCGGCTCGTAACGTCGAGGGAGCCGGCCCGCGACCTTCCAGCTTGACCGTCTGGGGGTGGTCCGGTAGAGGGCGTACGACTGATTGGGTTGACCCTCCAGCGTATCGGCTGGGTCTGGGCACTAGTAAATACTCTAGCGAGCGAGGCTCCTATCATGATGATTCATTACCTGTCCCGATGCTTGGCCGTTACGTCTGCTGCCGCAATTCTTTGCTCCCCGACCGTGGTCTTGGCGGAGGAGACACGACCCATCGGCGAAGATAACGGACCCCAGGAAGATGTGCTGGACTCCGATGTGATGGGCCTTTCCTTCCAGACCTTCGGCGGACGAACCATTGCTCCAAGGGAGGCTACTTTTCTCCCCGCCATCGGCATGACTTACTTCATAGAGCCGAGCAACGCACTCCGGATCGAGTTCGCCTTGGCGTCCACCCTTCGCCCCGACTTCGACTTCGGTGTCCAGTTCGGGGGCGGCTACAGGCTGTACTTCCTTGGTCAAATCGACCAGGTCGCACCCTTCATTGAGCCCGGGGCGCTGATGGTGTTCACGTGGGATGACAGAGCTTTGACCCTGGGAGCATACGCCGACCTGGGTGCCGAGTACTTTTTCAGCGAGCAGCTTTCCGTCAGCGGGTCGGTCGGCTTTCAAGGCTGGTTGGTCGACTTCGCCGACGACATCTTGCTCGGAACCTCTCGCTCCGCCCTGCATCTAAACTTCTATTGGTAAGGGCTAATCCCATTCCGCGGGGCTTTCGCCGGCCGATGGAAAATGTCATTCTCTTGGCGTCATGGTGCACGTAGCTCGATTTCATGAGAATCACTCCCTGGACCGGGTCGCAATCAGTATCAAGTCACATCGGCTCCTGACCCGGCTACTCGACGAGAACCCGGACCTCGAGAGGCTTCTACGCGGCTCGAGAAATGATACCGAAGCTCTGGTGGGCGTACAGAGGTGGGTCCTGGACAAGCTTGGTGACCGGCCCGCGGCGCTTGCTTATCAAAAGGGGGAAGCGCGAGGCAGGGAGGCCTTTGAGAAGTTACAATGGAGTGATTACGCGGCGATCCGGCTGCTGGATTACATAGACCACGCGGACCGCCGCATCGAGGATCTCAACCTTCGTGGAGAAGTCGCTGTAAGCAACCCCATAAGGACTATTTGGCTGGCGGTCCATTTCGGAACCGGAGGAGGCAAGCCCCCCTTCTTCACCGACATGTTGCACCTCTTTCGGCAGCTACGCGGAGAAGGCAAGCCTCGAGCCCCGACGCTTTCGGACATCGACAAGTGGATGAGCCGATGGAAGTCCGGCATAGATCCGCGAATAATACGCCTACGAGAGGAGAACCGTGACCGGATTATTTCCGTCCTGATCGACGAGATAGACAGCGGCCGAATCAAGGACCGCACTTACCGTTTCGATCCTGGCCTTTCGAAAAGAAAAAAGCGCGAGATGATGCTCGAATGGTGGAATCAGCAACGCTTCCACCTTCGCTTCGCCGTCCGATGCCCCGATCTGCTCAACGAACTGCTGGGAAGATCACTGGATCCGGACACCATGAAAGTGCTGTATGAGGCTAGGGATGCCGGTATTCCTTTTTTCGTGAACCCCTACTACCTCTCGCTGCTTTACGTGAGGGTTCCCTACTTCGCCATTGGAGCCGACCTCGCCATTAGATGTTACGTGCTCTACAGTCGGCAGCTAGTAGAAGAGTTCGGACACATCGTCGCCTGGGAGCGGGAAGACGAAGTCCGGCCTGGAGAGCCGAACGCAGCCGGATGGCTTCTGCCGTCCGAACACAATGTGCACCGGCGCTATCCCGACGTGGCCATATTGATCCCCGACACCACCGGGCGGGCCTGTGGCGGACTTTGCGCATCGTGCCAGCGCATGTACGATTTTCAACGGGGCAACCTGAACTTCGATCTTGACGCCCTGGCACCAAAGGAGACGTGGTCGGAGAAGCTGGAGCGCCTTCTCTCTTACTGGGAGCATGACTCTCAGCTCAAAGACATTCTCATCACCGGCGGCGATGCTCTTATGAGCACGGATGCCGCTCTATCGCAGATACTCGATGCAGTAGTCGTTATGGCCGAGCGCAAACGCGAAGCAAACGGGGCTCGCGCCGACGGTGACAAGTACGCGGAGATCCAAAGAGTGAGGCTGGGCACCCGCCTCCCGGCATACTTGCCCCAGCGCATAACCCCCGAGCTCGTGGAGGTTCTTCGGGAATTCAAGGACAAGGCCCAGCGAGCAGGCATAAAGCAACTCGTAATTCAGACGCACTTCCAGTCGCCGATGGAGATTACGCCCGAGTCCAGGGAAGCGGTACGAAGGCTGCTCTCGGCGGGATGGATGGTCAGCAACCAGCTCGTTTTCACCGCCGCCGCGTCTCGACGGGGGCATACCGCCAAGCTGCGCAAGGTTCTCTGCGAAATCGGCGTGCTTCCTTACTACACCTTCTCGGTCAAAGGCTACATGGAGAACTACGAGCCCTTCGCAACAAACGCCCGGGCCGTTCAGGAGCAGATTGAGGAAAAGGTCTTCGGTCTCGTCCCAGAGAATTTGCAAAGCGAACTTCAGGAGCTTCTTTCCGAGACCGAGCGTATGCCCGAGAACGTGGCCGCCTTGCGGTCGAAGGCCGGTCTTCCGTTCCTAGCCACCGACCGAAACGTACTCAACCTGCCCGGCGTAGGTAAGAGCCTGACTTTCCGGGTCATAGGCATAACTCGTTACGGGCGCCGCATCCTCGAGTTCGATCACGACGCCACTCGCCGCCACAGTCCGATTATAGAAAAGACCGGCAAGGTAGTAATCATCGAGTCAAAGTCTATCTCGGAGTACCTCGAGCAACTCGATAAGATGGGCGAGGAACCCTCCGAGTATGAAGGCCTGTACGGCTATTCCCTGGGTGAAACCGAACCACAGATGCCCTTGTATGAATATCCACCGTCTGCTTTCCCGATCACCAGTCAAATGACGAATTTTTGCTTCGCAGACGAAAAGAGCAGCGAACCGACTTCGGAAGCGCATACTAAAGTGACGACTTGAATCATTGGAGAAGTACCCATGACAGAGTGCAAAAAGGATGAGAATCTCGAGCTGTGCACATGCAGTTACCCCGGCTGTCCTCGCAAGGGCCTTTGCTGTGAATGCATCCAGCATCATCTAAAGAAGCAGCAACTCCCCGGCTGCTGCTTTCCGGCGAGCACCGAGAAGACCTATGATCGCAGCTTCGAGGCCTTCGCTCGCGCCTGGAACCTCTAAACCAGAAAATCATGATTCTGGTTCAGCCGGAACTATTTCCAGGGTAGCTACAAGCTCTTATTCGGAGTCACCACCGGCCAGAATCAGAGGAACGCGCATCTCCGCAGGCGTAAGGCCGCCATGGACGGCGCGGTGAATGAACGGAGTGCGGCCCTTGCTACGCGAGTAGATCGCCGCCGGCCGTTCCGGGATGCCTATGAATGACCCGAGCCGGCTTCTAGCCTTCTTGGAAAGCTTGCCTGGACCATACAGGGATAGCCGCTCGGCCTCGTCCGGAGTGATAAGAGCGAAGAGATTTCCACAAAGCTCGTGAAAGCGCTCGAGAAAACTCTCCTCTCTACCTTCCCTCACATGAAAGATCGGCACACACGGCTCTCCGGTGGGAGGGGCGACCAGCGTATCGAACAAGACGTCGTTCTCCTCGATGACGACTACGCGATCTCTCGGCAGATCGATCATTCCATGATCGGCGCTGATGACGAGGCGAGCACGATCTCCCAGCTTCGAGCACAGGGACCCGAGACCAGCGTCCAGCTCTTCGAGCAGACTCTCTACCTCTTGAAGCCCTTTTTCATGTCCATACGAGTCCAAATGAGTCAGGTACACATATGTGAGCGTCGGCCCGTGTGCCTCCATGACGTGTTCCGTCACGCGAGACAAGGCATCGTCCATGTTCTTGTACCCTTCTCTTCGGACACCACCGCTGACATAACGGGCGAAAGCGCTGTCTTGTAACCCTTTCTTCATAAGCATCAAGACGTCGCTCTCTAGTTCACACCATACGCTGGCGACTGGAAATACGTCCGGTGCTGTCATCCCGAGCCTCTCCAAGGGCTCTTCGCCGAAGCGCTCCACGAAAGGCAACGTCGTGATGCTCAAACCGCTGGAGGCGAGATACATCCACCATCCACAAGATGCGTGCTCCGCGGGCCAAGTAGCCGTTCCCAACGATGTCAGAGCCGCCGCGGTGGTAGAGGGGAATACGGCTCGAAGTGCTTGGTCTCTGTGTCGGCGAAGAAAACCATGTTCCGGAGCGCGCGCGAGCAGTTCGTCTCCCAAACCGTCGATCAGAACGAACACGATATGCCGAGAACCACCGATGCTCTTGGAGAGGACTTCGGCGGCGGCAGTTGTCACTTTCGCTGAGCCCGCGACCCCTGCCAATGCTAGAGCCAAATCCACGAAGCTAGGCTCATCGTAGGAAGGCCGCATTAGTCTTCCTTCCGCAAACCACCGCTCCAACAGGAGTGTATCGCTCATGTGTGCTCCTTGGGTAGATCGAGGTTTACCAACCATACGAACCAACGTTTCAAGGCAAAACCCGCATGCATGAAGGTTGGGGCAGGTGGTAGCATGCAAGAACGTCGTAACAGCGGCAGAGCATGTGCAATCGCCTGCATCCGCGCCCTGCCGAGCGAAAGCAGGATTCCAGCGGAGGCTAAAATGAACATCAGGGATCCTCTGGGAGATCATCAGGCACAACGGAGCCGGGATCCAGACAGTTGCTGCCCGGCAGCGAATTTCCCAGGTAAGCCGGCGGCCTTTCTCCTTCTCATCCTAATCTGCGGCGTTACTCCCTCGTTCGTCACCGCTGAAGAGCTTCCCAGCCTGGTAGCCGGCGACATCGATGAGGTTGGTTCGATGGATCCCGGCGACTGGATTGAAATGCGCGATGACGGAACCGGAGCTGACGGCGTAGCGCAAGACGGTGTCTACACGGCAAGGGTCACCTTCGAGGCGTCGCCGACCGAGGCAAGGTTGATGGGTTATATGGTAGTGCCTCCCGGCGGCTCGATTTCAGAAGCCGTCGGGCTCGTTCAGGATGGAACAACGGAAGCAGGACCTGTGCCGGTTACCCTCCCCGCTTCGGATGAGCCTTTCACCCTCGAGGTTCGTTACGTGCCGAACGCACCGGAAGGCTTCGGACCGGAGCCATCCATAGCCGACTCCTGGAACACAGGCTTCTCCCTCGACTCTTCGCTGCGCCGAGAGACGGAAATGATGATTGTCGGCTCGTTTCAGGATCTCTTTGGTGTAGCGAAATGGGATACCGCGTCCGAGGCCACGATCCTTCGCGATGACGGTGCATTCGGCGATCGGGAACCGGAGGATGGCATAGCCGGCCTGGCGATAGTCTCTGCCGTGGGCTTGGGCGCCGATGGCCCGGACGGTTGGCGAGCGGTCTTGCGAGTACAGGAGCCCGACGAAGATGTGATCGGACTGGGGGCCTCGGGCTGGGCCGATTTCGCTTCCGGTGCCGGCGAAGACTTTCTCATCGATTCGGATCGCTGGATGCCGGTGCGTTTCGAGGTCGATCTTCTAAGAGGCATGGCTCGAGCGACGGAAGCCCCCGAGCTGCTTGACCTGCCCATGATCTCGCAGATGTCCCCACTTGGGACCGAAGGCACATACGTGGATGTGCTTAACACGGCTGATGCCGTCTTGGCTTTGAAAGGCATCTACCTCGGCGACGACCGCCGCTATTTCCTCGTGCCGGACCCACCGAATGAGATCTGCCGAGCTCATGATTTCAACGTCACCTTCCCTCCGGGTACTTGGCTTGCGCCCAGCTCGACCGTCACCGTCACCGTTACGGACGACTCCGCCGAGTTCGCCGACCGTCATGGCCGGGAACCCGACTATGTCGTCAAGATCGATCCTGTAGAGCAACATCACATGGCGCTCGCCTACCAAGACTCGGTACGCAGCACCCTGCGTGGGCTGACCAATGCCGGGGAGTACGTCGTTCTTTACACTTGGGTCGAAGGAATGCCTCTAGTCGAGGATCTAGACGTCGTGGTCTGGGGGACTCCCGACGAAAGCAACCTTCTCCCTTTGAAGCAAGGCGAACTCCTTGACGGCTCGCCATACGGTCAAGACGCAGGCACGGTAAACGAGAAAAGAGCGAGCGGCCTCTCGAGCGGTGGTCTTTGGCGCCATGACTTTCGCCGCAAGGGCCTTCAGAGACTGTTTCATTGCAAGGCCCCTTGTCCCGTGGACGCCGATACCTACAACGGCGTGTTCCATCCTGGAGCCGGCGGCCGGTACGATGCCACCGATCAGGATTTGTCCGCCGTATTTGCTCGTCAAGAAGCAGAACCGGGCTCGCTCGTCATGCTTTCACTCGAAGGGTGGATCGAGGACGAAAGCGGAGATCCCGTCTCCCAGGCCGAGGTAACGGTTAGTCGCGGGAGCGATATACGTTCGGCCGAAACCGGAGTGGACGGTTATTTCTCACTGGATATTCCGCACGGTACGTGGCGCTTGTCGGTCTCTTCGTTCGGATTCACAACCGCAAACCGTATGGTCCGAATCGATCATCATAAGACGCTCTCCCAGCCGGTAGCGCTTTATCCGGCCACCACCAAGTGGATGCTATCGGGGGCCGTCAAGAGCGCCGACGACGGCATGGCGGTTCCCGAAGCAAACGTTTCCGTCTCACCCGGAGACTCATCGACCCAAACTAATGAAAAAGGTGAGTTTTACATGGAGTTAATCGAGGGCTCATACACCCTCATAGCCGGAGCTACAGGCTTCCGGCCGGCAAGTAAGAACGTAGTGTTGGAAAGCAATCTCCAGCTCGAGCTACTGCTGGAGCCGACTGAACCTCCTGTTTCCGTAAGCGGGTTTGTGGAGTGCTCTTTGGAAGGAGACCCTGTTCCCGGCGTGACGGTTTCCCTAGATGACGGTGCCGGCACGAGCCGAGACGACTCTACAGGTGACGACGGCGGCTTCGAAATCGAGGACGTACCCGGAGGTGTTACTTACTCGCTTACAGCCGAGGCTCCTGGATATTCGAGCCACCATGAACAGCTAAGTGTCGGCGATGAAGACATTATCGGCATCTTGATCGTGCTCGAACCTCTCCCAGGCCAATGGACCTTGTCGGGGACAGTCTTTTCGGAAGGGGACAATGAACCAGTCACCGACGCCACCGTCGAGGCCGAGGGGCCGGGAGGATCGATAAGAAGTGTCGTCACAGGCAGTGGAGGCGACTACAGCTTCCCAATGCTGGCAACAGGCTCGTATGAGATCACCGCATCCGCCCCGGGATACCTTCCAAGCTCCCACACTTTGGTGGTTGACTCCGATGGAGATCTCGATTTCTTCCTGGAACCCACCGCACCCACTCTGCACTCCCTGACCGGCACGGTGGCGCTCGATGATAAGCCGCCGGGTGAGTGGAACGGCTCCACGGTAACCATCAGCGGTCCCGAGCAACACTCAATGCTGACGGATGAGCTGGGCGCCTTCGCCTTCACGGGATTGCCGTCCGGGACCTATGAGGCGCTGGTTATGCGAGCGGGATACGCCGACTTCTCCAGATCCGTAACGGTGACAGACGACGTGACGCTCGAGATCACTTTGTTGCCGACCGGTTCCGATCCGGGAAACGGTACTGGCTGCTCCTGCGCTACCACCGGCTCATCGAATCACTTGGCCCTCTTCTTGCTCGCCGGCATGAGCATACTCGCCGCTCTCAGAAGACCACCAACCCCGTCGCTGCCTGCTCCGCGCCTAGCTGGTCCATAATCTCGCGGCTTCGCAAAGGCCTTCCAAGCAGGTACTCGGTGCACCTGCCAAGCGCAAGGCGCGCCTCGTCTATCAAGTCCGGTGCCTCGGGAAGATACTCTGCTCTGGCTAGAGGGCTCACCCCGTCACCAGCCTCCGAAAGCGAGTTGAGCGCACGCAAAGTCGCTCTTGAAAGAACGACATCGCCCGTTCCCCATCCTGGGAAGCAGGAAGGACATGCCAAACCACCGCTCGCAGGCGAGAACCTGGCCCTCTCCGATTTTGGCGCTGTTCCACAGGCGCAACAAGCGTCAAACCGCGGCACCGCACCAAACGTCGCCAAAGCTCCAACCTCGAACGCCACCAGCCCCCAAGGCGGCAAGCGCCCCTGATCCAAGGCTTCCAGCCCTTCATTCAATATCTCGTATATCTCCCTGCTGGGCTGAGCACCGCCGGCCAGTGAGCGGGATAAGTCAAGCATCCAGCCGGCACGAAGCATGGCGGACAACTCTGTTCTCAAAGCACCACGATGTGGTGTTTCCACCGAAACTTCCCGCAAACCGGCCAGATCACGACCATTCGTCCATTGGAGTACGGCCTGCAACCGGGTTCCAGGCTGCAAGGCACCCCCGAAACGTCGCCTGCTCTTCCGCGCCGAAGCCGCAAAGGCTCTGACGAGACCTTGGTCCGCGGTAAGCAAGTCCACGATGAGGTGTGCCTCTCCATACTCTGACACACCAACCACAACCGCACCGACGGTCGTTGGGTTGGCCTTCATGACGGTTCGCACACCATGTCAACTGGAAACCAACAGCCACATAAGAAACATGACGGCAAGCACTACTCCGCCGGCGGCAATCCAAACCCTGGCTGTCAGCCACTGTGGACAAAGAGAAGCCTCCTCCATGCGTCCTTCTTCATCCTGCACTTCAGGAGCTTCCTTCCTCGTAAGAATGTCTTCCTCGAATCGCAGCACCACATCGTCGGCGTCGAGCCCAACAACCTCCGCGTAAGACCTCAAGTACCCTATCAGGTAGACCCTGGCAGGGAGATGCTCGGAGTCGCCCGACTCCATTTTTTCCAATGTGTAGAGAGGAATCTTAGTGCACTCGGCAACCTCATCGAGAGTGATCCCTCGGAGCTCGCGCTCACGCGCGAGTTGTTGCCAAAAGCTCATGCTTCGTCCCTCGAAAGTCCTGCCGTTTCCTCGAGAGCCTCGAGATGCCGTTTGCACTCCTCACCCCTACTTCCCCCTGCCGACAGCTCGATACAGGCCTGGAAGGCTTCACGCGCAACCTCATAGTTGCCTTCTTCCTGGGATATCACTCCCCATTCATGCTGTGCCTCCGCCACATCGGGGCAGTGCTCGACGAACCGCTCGAAAGAGGAGCGCGCGTCATCAAAACGTCCCTGTTCCCTGTAGATTCTGCCCAGGTTGCGATGGCCCATGCAGAACTTGGGCTGCACGACCACGGCTGAGCGCAAATGGGTGAGACCCTCCTCGACACGCCCCTGAAGATACAAGACCCAACCGAGATTGCCCTTGGCCAGGTGAGGAGTAACGTAGAGCACATCCTCGAGAGCAGCACGCAGATGCTTCTCGGCTTCATCGTACCGGCCCATGTCGATGTAGAGGGCTCCAATGTTGTTATGCGCCTCCGAAAACTCCGGTTCTATGCGAAGCGCTTTCAGATAAGCCTCCTCCGCACGAGAGTGACGTCCCATCGAAAGGTGAAGAATGAGCCCCATGGCGTTGTGAGCTTCCGCGAAATCCGGGTAGAGTTCTATCGCGGACTGAAGCTCTCTAATCGCGGCCCTCGTATTCCCTTCTTCAGCCTCTCCCAGCGCAAGATCATACCTAATCTGCGCGTAAGAGATCTCGTTTTGAGTCGGCGTGTGCCGGCAGCTCATCAAAAGAGCCAGCCCGAGAAGACTCACTGCTAGCAAGCCGGTGTACAGTCTCGAATTTGAAAAATCGGACATTCTACTCTCTCCAAGGTCACTAGAACGACACTAGAATACGGGCGATCCGCGCTGCTGTTTCCGGGCAAACGGTCTCTTGCCTATCTACACCCTCGCCATCGCGATCTTGATTTCGCCCGGGTGCCGGACTTGAGACCTCATTACTTCTCTTGACCTCCACCTCTTTTATCTCCAACAAAAGCCCGCGCACGAGCGCATCCGTTTCATCTTCTCCAACAACCGTCGATTCAGCTGCCTCTTCCACGGCTGCCTCCTCCACGGACGTTTCGGACACTATCTCCTCGCCCACGATCTCTTCCTCGGACTCGGCTTGCCAGCCGTCGGCACCACCTTCGGAATCAGCCTGTTTCTCCCCTCCCTCCGTGGGCTTGAAGCATCGCAAACGACCCATGAACTCGTCTTGCTGAACCGGCGACAAGTTGCGAAAGTTCAGGTCGTCCATTATGAAGCCCATGCTCTCCACGAACTCGAGAGCAAGCTGCTCCACCTCCGGGTACCCCTCGATGTCAAGCTCCCCGTCTTCATGTGTGTACACGACGATCTCGTTCGTCTCGGTCAGATGAAGATGTATGTAGACCGAGAACGCACCGCTGGAGCGTCTCACCCCTACCACGGATGCTTCCGAAACCTGCGCGGTGTATCCGGGCACCCCTACCTGTGGTTGGTTGATTGATTCTATCACAGACACGACGTGCTCGCGCGTGGCGGAGACGTGTGTCATATCGGGGTCAACACGGAACAAGGCCTCATCTCCTCGTCATGACTGTCTTTGGGCTTGCCAAGGCCGACCCCTAAGGAAAGAGCCGGCAATCCGGATTGTCTTTGGATCTTCGCGAGGTTGTCAAGCCGGACACGGGCACAGCCATCACGTTTGCCGCCAGATGCGCTTGGTGGGAGATTCCCTTGATGCCGAAAATAACCGTGCTTTCATTCACAGTTCCTCGAGTGGAAGCTACTTTGGTGTAGGATAATCCACATGAAGTCCTCGTCCGATAAGCGCGGTGGCTCTCGGCAAAACCGCGGGATGCACCGAGGCGGCGGCCTCTCTTCATTGTCGGAGACGGTAGCCTCGGTCACTTCGTCCATCGCACGGGCGGACGACCGCCTGGATCTTGCTTGGACCATGGCAGCCGGGCAGAGGTTGAGCCGACGAGCCAACCTGGTGCGCGTTGAGAACAACAAGCTGCTCATCGAGGTCACTGATGAGAACTGGCGCCGAGCAGTGCTCGCTGTCCGAAAGAAAGTGTTGGATCGACTTCGGTCGATACTCGGCGCAGGTGCACCAAACGAGCTGGAAGTGCTCGTTCAACCGTACTCCCAACATTCAAAGGTCGATACCAACCCTGATTCTGGGGATGGTCTGAAAGCGCCCCCAACCTCACGCAGCTTTTCGGTGGAAAATGATCGGCAACCCACTTCTCAGCGAGTCCGCAAGGACCCAAGCAAGGATACAACCGCATGAGCATCGGGCCGGGGTGCCTTGTAAGCCTTGAGACCGGCCCTCTGAACCTCCTCGGCCGTGGTCGAACCGGCGCAAATCACGAGGCATGCTGAAAGGAGGCCTGTCAATCGCGGAACCAAGGCCTTGACCTGGGAAGGTGACCCAACTACGACCGCGTCGACCCCTCCACTGGACAAGTGTTCATGCAAGGCATCTACCCCGCCGGGGATCTCCACTGTTCTGTACGCCTCCACGACATGAACTTCGGCCCCTAGAACACGAGCTCCTTCAGGAAACGTCTCCCTTCCGGAAGCAGCCCGCGGCATGAGGATCGACAAACCGCCGAGACCTTCGATTTGGAAGGCATCGAGCAGACCCTCCGCATCCTCCCTTTTGGGGACAATCCTTGGCCGAACCCCATTCCTCTCGAGAGACGCAGCCGTAGCTCGACCGACAGCCGCAACGGAGCACTCATCGAAAAGGCTGGGAGACAAACGTAGTGCTCGCAACCTCTCAAAAACTCGTTCCACGGAGGAGATGGACGTAAAAACAGTCCAGTCATAACAACCATATCGGCTCATGCTACGTAAAGCATCGTCCAGCGGCGAAGTATCCGAAGGCGGAACCGTTTCTATGACGGGCGTGAGGAGCACCTTCGCTCCTGCCTTCCGAAAGACATCAGCCCATCTTGCGGCCCTGGCCCTAGGCCTGGTCAGCGCCAAGACCAAGCCGGCCAAGGCACCGCCGGATACCGCCGGCTCTGTCATGATCCATCTCCATGCGCCAACACTTCACCAATCAACTCCCCCGCCCCCTTGGCCAACAGATTTTCCGCCAGCGCTACTCCAGTAGTCCACGCTTCGGTGACCTCTCCACATTTCTCGTGAAGGACGATTCGCGAACCATCCGGACGGCCGACCAACCCACGAAGCCGCACCCCCTGCTCATACAGCTCCGCGTATCCCGCGATCGGCACTCTGCACCCCCCATCCAAACGGGAGAGGAAACCTCGCTCGGCCTCAACGCAGATGGCGGTTTCGTAGTGGTTCAAGGGAGCCACTAGGTCACGGATGCGGTCATCATTCGCACGTGCCTCTATGGCCAGCGCCCCCTGCCCGACCGCCGGCAGACAACGTTCGAATGGCACGCGTTCGGTAACTCGATGGGACAAACCAAGACGATTCAGCGCCGCCACTGCTAGTAACAGCGCATCCACACGACCTTCGTCGAGCTTTCGAAGTCGTGTATCCACGTTGCCACGAATTTGAGCAATACGAATGTCTCCGCGCCATGATTTGATCTGACATGCTCGCCGCAAGCTACCTGTTCCAACGAGCGCTCCTTCCGGTAAAGCAGCTAAACCGGGAGTCAGATCAGGTGCCCGTGCAACGAATGCGTCCGCCGCGTCTTCACGCCTAGTTGTGGCCACCAAGTCGAGGCCATCCGGAATCACCGCCGGCACATCCTTCATGGAGTGAACGGCCAGGTCCAGATCTCCTTGAAGAAGTTGTTCCTCCAGCTCCTTTACGAATAGAGCCTTGCCTCCAATTGAGGCCAGCGGGCGATCACGAATCCGGTCTCCAGTAGTAACAACCTTCACAATCTCGACGTTCAGATTCGGCCATGCACGTCCCAGTCCGGCCTTGACATGCCCTGCTTGCCACAAGGCCAGTGCACTCCGTCTAGTGCCGATTCGAACCCGTCCCGTCACGGACATAACAACTCTCCACTCCGAATTCCCAGGCATCCACTACAACACAACCGATGCCGATCACCCTTGGCGCCTCTTGGCGAGCGAAAGCACGTTACCGCAGCCATCTCCCCTCGAGCTCCCTTCTTCTTCATGCACCATGTCATCCAGCGGGGGTGGGTCACCGGCATCCAGGTCGAAGAGCCTCACGACCGCGGAGGCGAGCTGCCTTCCCTCTTCGCTCGTTCCGGTACTCTTGAGAACCCGGGTCGGCTCATGCAGCAACTTTTTGACTATCGAGTCCACCATGGCACGTACACTATCTCTTGCTTCCTTCGAAACACCCATATCCTCCAAACGCGAAAGAGTCTTCGCGACTTCACTCTCGGCCCTGCTCGAAGCCTGACATCGCAGAGCGGCCACGGTGGAGGTGACGGCCCTAGCCCGCTCAGCCTGTATCATCTCCGCCACTTCCTCTTGGATTATTGCTTCGGCCTTGTCGGCTTCAACCGATCGCTTCTCCAGGTTCGCATTCACCACTTTTTCGAGGTCGTCGACATCGTAGACGCGAACACCTTCCAGGCAAGCTACTCCAGGATCAATATCCCTCGGAACCGAAAGATCGATGAGCGAGATAGGGCGACCACCTCGACGTTTCAACGCTGTCGCCATATCTTTTTTTGAGACTAGAAAACCGGGGCTCTCCGTTGAAGAGAGGACTATGTCGACCTTCTCTAGAAGAGCCGGCACCTGCCGAAGAGAGCAGCTCGTCCCACCGAGCAGCTTTGCCAACCTAGCTCCTCGCTCCAAGGAACGGTTAGCCACATGGAACTGGCCGGCGCCCGCCGCCCGTAGTCGCGTTGCCGCCAGCTCACTCATCTTGCCGGCACCCACCATCAGCACCGTGCAGCCGGCTATATGGGGCAGCACTTTCCTTGCCAGATCCACGGCGACGAAAGCCAACGAAACCACACTCTCCCCAACAGAGGTATCCGTTCTCACCCTTTTGGCGACCCGAAAGGCCGAGCTGAAAACATTCTCCAGCCGAGCTTTCGCGATACCCTCTCGTCGAGCCACTGCATAAGCGGTCTTGACCTGCCCAAGTATCTGGGCCTCGCCCAAAACCATCGAATCGAGACTGGCGGCTACTCGATAAAGATGGGCGTGAGCTTCGAACCCGCGCCGCCGGTAAAGACATTGTTCAATGGGTTGCCCGGCACGCTTCTCGAACCACCTCGTCAAGCCTTCGTACACTCGATCAACCCTTGGCGACGTACTGTAGACCTCCGTCCTGTTGCAGGTCGAGACAAGCACAACCTCGTCCAACTCGTCGAGGCCTACTAGCGAAGCCAACGCGAGAGGTAGCTCCTCCCTTCCAACCGCGAGCCTTTCACGCACCTTGACCGGCGCCGTCTTATGAGAAAGCCCTATAACGAAGAGTTCCATATTGCCCGTTTAACGAAATAAGCCACATGGTTCGGTGATGATCTGGAAATCTCATCATTTCATGTTCTTCAAAAAAAGATCCGCAAGCTCCCCATTCTCTTTGCCCTTCTTGCCGGGAGCATCCGTTTTCTTTTCCGATGATGAGTCCGTACTCTCTACTACTTTATTAGACACATCGCCTTCCGCTTTTGCCTTAGCGGCCTTGGATACGTCCGTGGCTGCTCCGGCTACCCCTTCATCACCGGCCGGCTCCTTTTCATGCTTCGTCGTGGAGGCTGAACCCCCGCCCTCCCGCCTTAGGCCGGCGAGACTCTCCTTCGCAGCGAAACCATTTTGAACCTTGTAAGCAACATCACCCAGTATAACTGAGTCATGACTGTGATCCCCCCCCGCTGCCTTGACCTCTTCCAATGTCCTTATTGAAGTGACCAGCCCTTCGCGATCGGCACCATCACCCTCGACGGCTATAAATCGAACCGCGGGGTCGAGGTCATAGGCCCGGCTATCGCCCCGCACGGACATCACGTTGCCGGAAAGTTCGATCCGTTCATCCGAAAGCCACTTGTCGATGACCTCTTGCGATAAGAACAAGGAATCAGTCATGAATCTCCATCCTTCGGGTCGGCGCCGCTGTCTCTCGCCTTGGATCCGCTCCAGCGGACAGGCTGGCTTCCGGGCTATACAGCGATTAGCAGTTCGGATCCATCAAGTATACCAGGCATCCGGTCCCTGCGCCCGCCCAATCGCCCAAAGCCGTATCATGCCCAAGAAGCGTCAGCACCCATACGGTTTGACCGGACACACTCACCGTACTAGGTTTCCCGGCATCTACAGCCCAAGCGTAAGGACCGGAAAGGAGCAAAGAGATGGCATCCGAGCACGTACGTGAATTGAACGATGGAGACTGGCAGAGTGAGGTGCTGGAGTCCAACGAAGCCGTCCTGGTCGATTTCTGGGCTCCTTGGTGCGGTCCATGCCGTGCCGTCGCGCCCCACGTGGATTCAATAGCGCACGCTTATGAAGGCAAGCTGAAGGTGGCCAAGATCAACATCGATGATAATCGAGGCGTTCCACAGCAGTACAACATTCGAAGTATCCCCACTATACTTTTGTTCAAGAACGGCCAGGTGGTCGATCAAGTAGTGGGCGCCGTGGACCGCGAGCAGCTACGAGAAATGGTGGAAAAGGTTCTTGGGTAGAAGCGGTTTAGGGTCAGAACGAGAAGCGGCGCATCGAGACGTTCAGCAACAAGCCCACGCCCGCTAGGCTGGTGAGCACACTCGATCCTCCGTACGAGATCAGTGGCAGGGTCACACCCACTACGGGAAGAAGCCCCGTGACCATACCGATGTTGACGAGCACCTGCCAAAACACCATTACCGCCACCCCTACTGAAAGAAACGCACCAAACCGGTCCTTGGCCTGCGAGGCCACCGCGATCGCCATGATTAGGAACACCGCGTACAAGCCGATTACTACCATGCTCCCGACAAAGCCGTGCTCCTCGGCCCATACCGAGAACACGAAGTCGGTGTGCTGCTCCGGAAGAAACCGCAGCTGAGTTTGGGTTCCCTCCCCCCATCCCTTGCCCGAGAGACCTCCGGAGCCAATCGCTATCATCGATTGATTGGCGTGATAGCCGCTACCGAGAGCATCGCCGCCAGGGTTCAAGAAAGCCAGAATCCGAGCCCGCTGATACTCTCTCAACAGAAAGAGCCATCCGATAGAAGAGGACACCGCCGCCAGCCCCCCAAGCCAAACCAGAGAGCGGCGATTTATGCCGGCGAAAAGCAAAATGCTGCCCCCTATCGCGAGGACGATCATCGCGGTACCGAGATCGGGCTGGCGCATTATCAGGGCAACAGGGATCAGCAACAGAAAAGCCGGCCAAAAGAGCCGGCGAATCGTGAACCCATCGGGGGGTTCTTTTTTCTCGTGGTAGTAGCGCGCCAGGACCAGAATCACGGCGAGCTTCGTCAATTCCGAGGGCTGAAACCTGAAGGGGCCGAGGTCGAGCCATCGCTGGGCCCCCTTGTGAACGTCGCCAACTATCAGAACGAGAACGAGTAGCGCTACCGAAAGCAGCCAGGCGGGGTAAGCAAGGCTCAATAGATGCCGATAATCGAAGGAGCACAAAAGTACAGCGACTCCAAGCCCAATCAGCAGCCAGTATCCCTGATTAATCCATACCTCCGCGTGAGCCGTCCTCGACGCACTGGCCAGGTTCAGAACCCCAACACCGCAGATGATTAGGACCGTTCCGAGGAGCGGATAGTTGAAGCTTTGCAGGAGACGCCGTCCCGTGGTGCCGCCGGTAAGCATCATGGTGCATCACTCACCGCGGCGTGCTCCTCGCTCTGCTCCAAAAGCTCGAAGTACCCCTGAAGGATTGTCATCGCCGCCGGCGCCGCGTCCCTTCCGCCCGAACCCCCGTGCTCGTGGACCACACCGACCACAATCTCAGGGTCATCAACCGGAGCGAAGGCAACGAACATGGCGTGGTTTCGGTGGTGATACTCGCGGTCCTCGTGGGCTACGCGCACCGCGCCTATGCGGACAACCTGTGATGTTCCGGTCTTCCCCGCGATCTTAACATCCAGTCCACGCGGCCTACGGTAGAAGGCCGTACCTCCCGGCTCATGAACTACGGCTTGAAGAGCATCCACCACGGGCCGGAGCATCTCGTCGGGCAGCTCGATGCGTTCCTTTATCTCCGGCGGGTACTCCTCAACCAAGTTGCCGTGGACATCCTCCAAACGCTTGACGAGCTGCGGTCTGAACAACGTGCCTCCGTTGGCCAAAGCGGCATAAGCCATCACGAGTTGAATCGGTGTCGCCGTCACATCGCCCTGACCAATCGCCGCATTCAGCGCAAACCCTCTCTGGTAACCGTCCGGATGATTCGCCCGGTACCAATCGACATCGGGAACTATGCCCGGTATCTCCTGCGATAGACCGATTCCCGTCACGCGCCCGAACCCAAGCCTCCTGGCCCACTCGGCTATCGGATCTATGCCCATTCGATCCGCTACCCAATAGTAGTAGGTATCGCATGAGTTTCGCAGTGACTGATGAAGAGCTACAAAGCCGTGTCCGGCATCACGCCAACACCGCCATCGTCGCCGTCCCAGCCGATATCCTCCGTGGCAGGACGTTCCTTGCCCCGGACCTGAAACGGTCTTCGTGTCCATTGCGGCAAGAGCGGTCACAATCTTGAATGTCGAGCCCGGCGGATAATGCTGCTGGATTGTGCGATGCAGCATGGGCTGCAGGGGATCACCGGCCAGATCTCGCAGCTCCGCGGCCGATATTCGTCCCGACAGCTTGTTGGGATCGAAGGCGGGTCGAGACACCGCCGCAAGCAGATAACCCGTTCTGGGGTCGACCGCTACTATGCTCCCAGCGAGACCCGGGAAAGCCTCCTCCGCGATTTTCTGAAGACGCATATCGATCGAAAGGATCAGGTTGTATCCCGGCACACTTTCCCGGCGCCGTTCGTCGGCTGGTATTAGCTCGTGGCTATCGAGCTCTACACTTCTTCCCCTTGCGTCGACGACTACCTGCTCCACACCATCTCTTCCGCGAAGACGGCTCTCGAAACGCTGCTCGAGGCCACTACGGCCGATCATATCTCCAAGACGATAGTCGAGCCCCGAAGCATGAGCGCTTGCAAGCTCCTTCGAACCGATCTCATTCATGAAGCCAAGCACATGGGCCAAGTATGAGCCGTATCGGTAGTGCCTTTGAGGTCGCACTCGCACATCGACTCCGTCGAGTTCGAAACGCCTGGACTCAATCCAGTCCAGTGCAGCCCTGTCGATGTCCCGCATGACCGGCACCGGCTGAAATCGCGCGAGCCCTCTGGTCGAGCGAACCCGCTCGCGAACGCGCACGAGCTCTTCGTCCTTCATTTCCAAAACGACCGAGAGGCGCTCGAGCACGCCTTCCACATCGGAGGAGAAAGCGGGTGTGATCTCTACATTGTAGGAAGGTCGGGCGTCGACGACGAGTGCTCCCCTACTATCGAGAATCATTCCTCTGTCGGCTGGAACGTCGAGTCGCTTTACGAAGTTCGATCGTGAGAGCCTCGCGTAGTGCTCCCCTCGCGCCATCTGGATCTGGTACAGCCTTCCCGTGAGAACGGCCAATGTCCCCAACCCAATGACGAGTAGCCATGTATAGCGGGAACGGAAATCGCGTCCGTCCCCTTGATTCGGGACGAGGCTCAAGACAACCAGACCTCCAGCTCGCCTCTCTCTTTTACGAGCATCTTGTCAAGCCACTCTCCAAGGGCGAACACAGGGGGGGCCACCAACGCAGCCATAATTCCCTGACGTACGATTGCGCCGAGGGAATACCACTTGGATAGATCCACCGCACTGCCCGATACCACTATCATGCCCAGACAGCAGGCACCGTGCAGCACCGCGCATAGGGCCCCAAGTATGAAGAGCTGGAGAAAGCCGGCTATCTCGACACCCTGTGAGAGAACCCTCACCACCACCAGAATCGCCACCGCTGGTGCCACCGACATGCCTACCGGCAGACCAGAGAAAAGATCCCAGCCATAACCGATAATCGCGGCGACAACAGCCCCCTCGATGTCACCCGCCCGGGCGGCGGCGACCAATAGCACGCCTAGGGAAAGGTAGAATCCACCGCCTAGCCCCAGAGCGGAGAGCAAGGCCGTCTCGACCGCGGTAAGCGTAAGAGCCAAAATGCCAAGTATCGATACTCGCTTGATCACGAGCCTTCCTTTACGACCGGCGGCATATCCTCCTGGTCTTCACGGTAATCGACCAACACCAAGACCTCTTCCAAACGAGTCAGATCGACCAAGGGCGAGACCTCGCCTCTTTGAAACATTCCATGAGGACGCCGACGAATCTCTTGGACCTCCGCCACCGGAAGACCTCTAGGAAAAATGCCCCCTGTCCCCGAAGTCACCAGAAGGTCGCCCTCGCTCAAGTCATCGGTGCGCGCGGCATGATCCAACACAGCCGTCGTCATGTCCCCAGTTCCTCGCACAGTGGCACGAGTCCGTGTTCTGGACGAAACCACCGGCACAGCGCTGTTCGGGTCCGACAAGAGCATCACGTCAGCCCAACCCGGGCCTGCAGCGACCACCCTTCCGACGACCCCCTTCGGAGTAATGACCGGGTCACCCAAGGAAATGCCATCGCCGACCCCCTTTCCCACACGAATGCTCCTCGAAAAAGCAGGAACGGCTCCGATGGCTATGATCCCGGCCGGGACGGTCTCCAGACCAAGCCGCTCCTTGAAATCCACCAATTCACGCAACCGCTCATTCTCCAGCATCACCTCGTCCGCCTGCAAAGCCAGGCTCCGGAGCTGAAGGATCTCTGCCCGTAGCTCCTTGTTCTCTTCTCTAACGCCGACCAGGTATAAGTAACCGAACCAGATGTCTTGCGCGCCATGAACGGTCCAGGTTACGGCCTTCTGAATAGGCGAAAAGACGGTGATCACCGCCTTATCGACGACACCACGCTCCCCCGCTTCCTTGGTCCCCGCAAGGAACAGAAGTAGTGGAAGCGCGATTAGCGCCGAGACGACCAAGAGTTCGCGGTACCGACGGAAGATCGAAAACATGGAAGGGGGCGAATCCCGCCGGTGTTACATGTTTCGTTGGAACATCAAAAAAAGGGCTTTGGCCCTGCCTGTCTTGAATCTTCGGGGGGGGTCCGCTACGTTGTCAACCCCTCGTCCCATCTCGACAATTACCTTATATTACGCGAAGCCGCCTTCCAGACGCAACGAAGGGGGGCTTCCTTGATTCGGACGCCATTCTCTAGAGGACACCAATGCTGAGCAAGATGCGAGACCATCGCCGCAACAGGGTGATGCAGGTCATCGTGTATTCGATGTTTGCCGTAATCATCGTCGTCTTCGCGATATCCTTCGGCCCCGGCTCATGGGGACAAGGAGGGCTGGCTTCAGCTACTCATGCCGCCAAGGTCGACGGCACCATAATCACCGCCATGGAGTTCGAGCGGGCATACGGTGAGTACCTGAATCGATACCGTGAAATAATGGGTGAGTCCCTTACACCAGAGCAAGCCGAAGGACTTGGGATACGCGGGCAGATCCTCGAATCGCTGATCGAGAGACAGCTCGTCGTTCAGAACGCCCCAAAGATCGGTGTGCAAGTGCCGGATGGGGAGGTTTCGAGGCTGCTCCTTGAGGTAGAGGCATTTCACACCGACGGTCGTTTTGATCAAGAACTCTTCCAGCGTTACGTCGAGAATGTTTTGGGCAGCACGACCGGGCGCTTTTTCGAGAACATCCGGGAAGATATCCTCTACCAGCGGGTGCTGCAGGCCGTTAGAGCCGGAGTCAAAGTATCGCCCAGCGAGGTTTGGGACCGCTTCGTCGACGAGTATGACCGAACCGATCTCGAGTACGTACGGCTGACGCCAACCCTGTTCAGGGAAGAGGCCGATCCGGCTCTGGAACGAATCGACGAACTCATTGATGAGCGTTACGACGAAGTGAAGGAGTTCTACGAGCTGAACGAGGCACGGTATCATCACCCGGAAGAGATCAGAGCCCGCCACGTGCTGATCGGAACCGAACCGGACTCTTCATTGGATGATCGAGCGGCTGCTCGCGAGAAAGCCGAGCATATTCTCGAGAAGGCCCGTGAAGGTGCCGATTTCGCGAGGCTCGCTGAAGAGTACTCGGACGATCCGGGATCGCGGGCTGCCGGGGGAGACCTCGACTGGTTTGCACGAGGCCGGATGGTGCCCGCCTTCGAGGAAGCCGCCTTCTCCTTGTCCCCTGGGGAGCTCTCCGACGTAGTTGAAACCCCTTTCGGCTACCACGTTATTTTGTTCGAGGATCGACGTGAGGCTTCCGTTGAGCCTCTCGATGAAGTCGAAAGAGAGATCGCCCGGGAAATTCTCGAAAAGGAGCTCGCTGAACAGCTGGCCCGAAACAAGGCTGAGAACATTCTTAAGGAGGCTCTGGAGGGCCGGACCTTGACGGATGTGGTCGGCAAAGCCAGCGAGGAAGAGCCATCGCTCGATCTTGGCGATTTCGGCGATCTGGAAGGCATGGAAGAGCTTCGAGCCAAAATCGAAGCCGAGAAGGCACCACGTAGCGAAGGCGTGACGGCGGCTCGAACCGGCCTGGAGCCGATTCGAGGTGGAGAGATCAGGGGCATCGGCCAAAGTCACGAACTCGCCGCCATGGTGACCGATCTTACCGAAGAGGCACCGGTCATCCCCGAGATCGTCGAGGTGGATGGAGCATTATTCGTCGTTCGCCTCGCGGAGCGTACCCGGCCCGATCCCGAAATCTTCGAGCAAGAGAAGGACAGGCTACGCGACGAGCTGCTTCGAACTAGACAAGATCAGGTCCAGAATGCTTTCTTGCAAGCTTTGCGTGACCAGGCTCGTGTCCAGGTGAACGAAGCCTTGCTATCTCGCCGTTAGTCTCGCAACAACATAGCCAAAAGCTCTCCCATTCGAAGTACGAGGGGCGCGCGCTGCGAAGAAGCTGCCGGCGAACAAGCAGAGCGAAGAGGCGCCTCTTCCGAGACCCGGAGCACATCTTCGTCCAGGCGAAATCCGTCGGGGCCAAGAAGAATGATCACCGACGAGCCCATCTCGAACACGCCACGGTGGTCATCCTGAAGGATCCCCGCTATCTAGAAACCGGATCGGCTCGAATTCCCTTGGATGGTAAGAGGTTAGGGCTATCCGCCGGAAAGGGTGCGAAGTTACCTGCGTTGAAGCGATCTACGTTGACGT
>SLRQ01000036.1 GCA_007130885.1 Deltaproteobacteria bacterium | reverse complement strand
GCAGCCGGAACCTGGGCCGGATTGAAGGTACGAGGACGGCGGTTCCTGGCGCTATGACCGTTGCTGACATGCGTGGCTGGGCGCAGAAAGATTGGCTGGTAGGGACCAGCTACTATAGCAGGCAGCGGGAAGCATCAGCGCACAGACGACCACTAGCGACAACTACTATGCCATCGTCAGGACTATCACGGAAGCCCGTCGATTCAGCCAAGCGGTTCGCGCTCACTGGGGTAGCGAAAACAATTTGCACTGATCGCTGGACGTGACGTGTGCCAGCGGTCGGCTGCCCATTCACCCACCGTGTTGCCGTGCGTACTCGGCGATGCGGCGCACCTTGGGCTCCGAGCGGCCGGCAGGGTCGTAGCTGTGGGCCATCCAGGTGCGAACCAGAAGCCGCGCGCTCATGTTGCCGGTGACCTGTGAGCCCAACGCGATGACGTTGGCGTTGTTGCTGAGTGCGGCGCGCTCGGCCTGGTAAGCGTCGGTCACCAGGGCGCAATAGACCCCCGGCACCTTGTTGGCCGCCATGCTCGCGCCGATCCCGGTGCCGCACAGGACCACGCCGCGGTGGTACTCCCCGCGCACCACCGCTTCTCCAACCTCGATCACCACGTTGGCATAAATCGGATCTTCGGCGCCAAAGTCCCGCACCTCGTGCCCGAGCGCTTCGAGCTCCGCGACCACCTCGCGCTTCAACCCCAGCGCGTTCGGGTCACACCCCACCGCTACCTTCATGCCGCAAGCTCCTTCATGTTCTCTGCCATGGCCTTCAACATCAAATAGCAACTGGTCGCTCCCGCGTCAAGGACGCCGCGCGAACGCTCGCCCAACCGTGACGAGCGGCCCACCTTGGCCACCAGATCTTCGGTGGACTTCCACCCCGCCTCGGCGGACTCCACCATCGCGTCAAGCGCTTCGGTCAGGAACGCTCCGCGGTTCACCGCAGCAGCCAGCGCTGCCGCCGCCGGAGCAAGCGTGTCCACCAGCGTCTTGTCGCCGGGCTTCGCCTCCCCAAGCTCACGGATCGCCGCGTAGCCGGCCTCAAGCATTGATTGCACCACCGCTGCGTCGACGCGTTCGGCCTCCTTGCTCGCAGCTGCCATCGCCTTGAAGAACTGCCCATACAGCGGCCCCATCGATCCGCCGATCTCCAGCAACAGCGTGCGGCCCAGCACCCGAAGCGCCTCGCTCATCGACATGCCCTCTTCCAACCTGCTTGCGCACAGCTGAAAGCCCTTGTCCATGTTGATGCCGTGGTCCCCGTCGCCGATCTTGCCGTCGATCTCACTCAGGTAGACCTTGTTCTCGCGGATCACCGCGATCAGCCGATCGACAATCACCCGGCCATCTGTGTTGGAAAAACTCTCACTCATGCCTGCGTCCTATTCCGCTGCTTGTCGAAGACCCATCGAGTAGCACTCGAGGTCCACCAGCTGCTTCAGCTCATCGTCGAGCTTCATTACCGTGAGCGTAATGCCCATCATTTCCAGGCTCGTGAAGTAGTTTCCCACGTAGGGCCGGTGCACGGAAATCCCCTTATCGCGCAACACCTGCTCAATACGGCGATAGAAGATGTACTGCTCCATCACCGGCGTTGCCCCGAGCCCGCTGACCAGCACCACCACTTCATCGCCCTTGCCAAAGGGAAGATCGGGCAGCACGATTTCCAGACACATCTCGGCCATGCGGTCGGCGGGTTGCAGGTCCTCCACCCGGATGCCCGGCTCACCGTGGTGGCCGATTCCCACCTCCATCTTGCCCGGTTCGATTTGAAAGTTGGGCTTTCCCACCGCGGGGATGGTGCACGGAGTCAGGCCGATGCCTACGCTTCGGGTGTGATCGATCGCCTTCTGTGCCGCGGCGACCACCTCCTCGAGGCTTCCGCCAAGCGCCGCCTTTGCGCCGCCGGCCTTCCACATCAGCACCTCGCCGGCCACGCCGCGGCGTTTGGAAAGCTGGTCCTTCGCCGCGCTCGGCACGTCGTCGTTGGCGAGCACCGTCCGCACCGTGATGCCGTCTTCGGCTGCCTCTTCGGCGGCCATCTTCACGTTCATTACATCGCCGGCGTAGTTGCCGTAGAGCACTGCAACGCCCTTGCCGGAATCGGCGGCGCGGATCGCGTCGTAAAACGCCTTCGCCGTCGGTGAGCTGAACACCTCGCCCACCGCCACCGCGTCAACCAGATTTTTCCCCACGTAGCCGACGAAGGCAGGCTTGTGCCCGCTGCCACCGCCGGTGACGATACCCACCTTGCCGGCAATTGGCGCGTGCTTGTACTTCACCACCCGCGGGTTATCCGTTGGCACCACAACGTCGGAGTGCGCCGTCAGAAAACCCTCCACCATTTCATTGACCACAAGGTCCGGGTCGTTGATGATTCGTTGCATGTGCAGCCCCTCGCTTAATGATTTCGGTAGACTGGGGTTCTGTCAATCGCGATATCCGCCGACCGTCCGGACCATGAGACCCGTGTAGTCTTTCGAGCTGACTGGGGTTGAGCAAAGCGGTCCACACAGTCAGCACAAATCCCCAAAGAAGGCATCGAGCGGAAACGGCTCCGCTCGGCCGTCTTCTACGGTACAAATGAGGTGGTCCAGCAACGGCACGCGCGTACGGTCAATCACACCTCGTGCTGCAAGTCTCGGCAGCGCTCGAGCCATGGCAGCGATAATCGAAAGCGATTCGATGGTGATACCCTGCATCTCATCCAGTGCCTGCGCCAGGCTCCTACCCGATCCGAGCAGTCTGCCGAAGCGCATATTGCGACCACCGGCACAGGTTACATAGTAGTCGCCGGCACCTGGAAGTGAAGCAGCAAAAAGGGAGGGTTGTCCGCACACCTGCAGCAGATAGCGAATTTCAGCGACCCCCTGACCGAACACGGCGGCCTCCAGATTGTGCATCTGTGCATTGGCCTCATCGGCTTCTCCCTCCCGTTCCAGAAAGCCAGACGCGATTGCCACCGGCAGCGTATAGGCGTTCTTGAGTGCCGCCGCAACCTCCAGTCCAAGTAAATCGGCGGTAGTCCAGACGTGGTAGTATGGTGTACGGAAGTGCGCCGCAAACCAGTCGGCCTGCTCCCTGGTTGAAGAGGCAAATACCACGCAAGACTGACGGCGGCCGGCCAGTTCGCCGGCAATACAGGGCCCACCGACACCGGAGACGTCACAGTGAGGCGCACCGGCGGCCTCGAGGGCCTCTTCGTACACCGTAGTGAGGGCAACGATGTCGCCCTGTTCAGTGCAATCCAGCCCCTTGGTGATGGCTATGACAGGAAGTGGAGCGGTCAGTGCCGGAGCCAGCGTCTCAGCTGCCCAGCGCACCCCGTAAGAGTTGACGCCGGACAGAATGAAGTCCGCACCGCGCAGAGCGTCCGCCAACTCCGTGTAGCGAAATGCCGTGGCACGTTCAGGCAGCCGGCGCTTCAGTGTTGGATGGTAGCCTCGCGTTCTGACCGAGTCGATGATCTCATCGTCGAGATGCGTTCCCACCAGGCGGACATCATGTCCGTTGTCGGTCAGCGGAAATGCGGTGGCCGAACCCATCACCCCCGCACCAAAAATCACTACCGTTGCCATCAGCCCCCCGGAAGGCATAGTACCGATGATCGATAACAGGAGCAAGCTCTCAGCTCTGCGGCAGTAAACATCTCGTTTGATTCCAAGATCTTTCGGAACCGCGGATGGGGTCGAAAGCATTCCACTGTTCGATCTCTTGCTTGGTACGGTACTTGGTGGAATCGCTTTTTGAGTGGCCTTCAAACGGTAGGTTTCCGCCACCAGCAACATCGGACCGTTATGCTTAACGTACTCTTTGGCCTCGCGTACAGCGGGATAGACTTCAAGGATATCGTTGCCGGCTATTGGGCAGATCCCAGCAAGGCTGCGCCCTCGGCATGGCTGATGGGATCCGTGATCCCACCGCTGCCCACTGATCCCCGGATGAGAAACCGTGGCGGCCGATTATTCGACGGATCTTGCCGTGCTGCCGGGCCGGAATCGTCGAAATCATCGTCCATATCCGGCTGGTTCTCGGCCCAGCTCTCAAAGGATTGCGGTGCCATGTTGGCCTCCAATGGCGATAATAGCAACGGAATACCGATCGGACCACGTTCTTTGCGGGGCGAAATACTACCGCAGAATCCGCGCTGGATGCTCCAGCAGCCCCACCAGCGTCTGTAAGAAATGCGCGCCCTGGGCACCGTCGACCACCCGGTGGTCGATGGTGAGGCTCAGTCCCATGCGACGACGGGTCACAAGCGTTTCGTTCTCGATCGCGGGCAGCTCCGACACGGCGCATACCCCGAGGATAGCGACCTGCGGCGGGTTGATGATGGGGTTGAAGCTTTCGATGCCGAGCATACCGAGGTTGGTCACGGTGAAGGTGGCACCGTCGAGTTCGGAGGGCTGGAGCTTTCGATCGCGCGCACGGGTTGCGAGCTCGCGTGTCCGTTGCGCAAAACGACCGATGGGCAGCGTAATAGCGCGATGGATCACCGGGACGATGAGTCCGTCGGGGAGCGCCACCGCCATTCCCAGGTTCACTTCTCCGTGCAGGACGACCTCCGATCCGTCGAACGTGGCGTTGAGATCGCGGTGATCGGGGAGCGCCACCGCAACGGCCTTCATGACCAGGTCGTTCACCGAAACCTTGATGTCGCCGGTCTCGTCTGCGCCCTCGTTCAGTTCGGCCCGAAGGGCCATGAGCCGGGATACCTCGGCAGACGCGTTCAGCGTGATCGGGGGGATACCCAGGTGGCTTTTCATCATATTGTCCGCAATCACCTTGCGCATGCCGGCAATGGGGCGTGGCTCATCGACAGGTGCCGGCGCTCCGCCGCCACTTCGCTCCCGCGCGGCCGTAGCTGCAGCCATGACGTCGTCGCGGGTAACCCGGCCCTGAGGTCCACTTCCCGAGACGGCTGCGAGGTCAACGTTGGCCTCTACGGCAACACGGCGGGCAAGCGACGAAGCCTTGACCGGCACACCGCCGGACTCAACCGCGGCACGCACATCCGCGGCATGTACCACACCGTGCCGGCCGCTTCCGGAGAGCTGCGCGAGGGTGACACCGTGCTCAGCCGCGAGGCGGCGCGCCGCCGGAGTCGCCGGTACCCGACCGTCCGCAGCCGCCGTTGGAGGTGAATCCGTGTCGGCCGGGTCGGCGACCGGTGCCGTCACCGAGGGCTGCGGCGCCGACCCTGCGGGCGAGGCGGATGATGCCGTGGCAGCGGCCGGCGCGGCTTCAGTCGGCACGGCGGAGTCTGCCTCGGGAACCGATTCGCCGGCGTCACCGATGTAGCCGATGGTCTCGGTCACCGGCACCACCTCTCCCGGCCCTTTCAGGATCCTGAGGAGAACCCCGGCGAACTCGGCCTCCACCTCCATAGAGACCTTGTCGGTCTCGATCTCGAGCAGGGGCTCTCCCACCGCGACGGAATCGCCCTCGCTCTTCAACCAGCGGATAACGGTTCCGGTCTCCATGGCCATTCCGGCCTTGGGCATTATGACGCTCTGTGCCACGATTATGCCTCCTCTGCGCGCCCGGCCTACGCCAGCAAGCCTTGGATTGTTTCGCGAATACGCTCCGGGGTGGGCACCGCGTTGCGTTCAAGCTCCGGGTTGTAGGGAATCGGAATATCGAGCCCACCGAGGCGGCGAATCGGCGCATCCAGGTAGTAGAACGCCTCGCTGTCGGCGATGGTCGCGGCAATTTCGCCACCGTACCCGCCGAACTGCACCGCTTCGTGCACGATAAGCACGCGCCCGGTCTTCTTTGCTGACGCGATGATCGGCTCCGCATCCAGCGGGCGCAGGGTGCGCGGGTCAACGATCTCGATCTCCACTCCGTCGGACACGGACATCTCGTCGGCGATCTCGATGCAGGTTGGAACCATACGGCCGTAGGTCACAATGGTCAGATCCTTGCCCTCACGCTTCACATCGGACTTGGACAGTGGAATCGTATAACTCTCTTCAGGGACCTCACCCTTGCGGCGATAGAGCAGCTTCTGCTCCATGAAGACCACCGGGTTATTATCGCGAATCGCCGAAATCAAGAGCCCCTTACCGTCGTACGGTGTAGAGGGAATTACCAACTTGAGTCCCGGCACGTGGGCGTACCACGCTTCGAGACTCTGCGAGTGCTGCGCAGCTGCGCCGGTTCCCGAGCCGGCCGGTGTACGCAGCACCATCGGAACCTGGGCGCGGCCGCCGAACATGTAGCGCATTTTCGCTGCCTGGTTGACCAGCTGATCCATACCGATAGTTATAAAGTCACTGAATTGAATCTCTACAATAGGTCGGGTTCCGCTCACCGCTGCTCCGGCCGCCGCTCCCACAAGCACCGCCTCGGATATTGGTGTGTCACGCACCCGTTCCTCCCCGAACTCCTCAAACATGCCCACCGACACCCCGAAGGCGCCACCGTAGAGGCCGATATCTTCGCCAAAGAAAAAGATATCCGGGTCTCGCCGCATCTCCAGGGTCATTGCTTCCCGAATTGCTTCCGCGTAGGTGATCTCTCTCATCGCTGATTCTCTCCTGCTGATCCGGCAGTTTCAGTCGGCATAGACATCTTCGAGAATGGTGTCCACCGACGGGTCGGGACTGTTGCTCGCGTACTCAACCGCCGCCTCAATGTCATCGTGAGCCTGTTTTTCCAGCGCGTCGAGCTCGGCGGAAGTCAAGATCTTCTCCTCTTCGAGCCAGGCGCGCATGCGAGGTATGGGATCGAGAGCCTTCCATTCCTCGATCTCCTCCTTGGTACGATATTTGTTGGCGTCGCTCTTGGAGTGCCCTTTGAAGCGATAGGTCTCGGCTACCAACAACATGGGCCCGTTTGCTTTCACGTACGCCTTCGCCTCTTTGACTGCGTCGTACACTTCGAGAACGTCGTTTCCATCGATTGTCTTCCCGGGGATCCCGTACGACGAAGCACGAATCGACAAGTCCTCGATATTCATGCTCCGTTTTGCCGACATCGACATCGCGTACTGGTTATTCTCACAGATGAACAGCACCGGCAGCTTCCAGATTGAGGCTAAGTTGACCGACTCATGGAAGGAGCCCTCGTTAATCGCCCCGTCGCCGAAGAAGCAGATCACGATGCTGTCCTGTTTCTTGAGCTGCAGCGTCATTCCTGCGCCCACGGCAATCGGCAGGCCGCCGCCGACGATACCGTTTGCCCCGAGGTTTCCCCGGGTGAGATCGGCGATGTGCATCGAGCCGCCCTT
>SLRQ01000071.1 GCA_007130885.1 Deltaproteobacteria bacterium | reverse complement strand
TAATACAAGCCCGTGACGCACGAAAATAGACATACTCGGATTATCCCGTGGAATCGGCGCATCGTGCTAGGAGCAATTCTCGCTACGGTTTTACCCATATTGCTATATCTGCCCAGGCTGCCACTTGAGCTAACTGCAACCACTAGCATGGTCGATCTCGTTGCTTCCGCAATGGACTGCGCATCCGGACGCGGATGCGAGACTCGCCTGACACCGTCAGCACCACACGGCGCTGGAATCACGCATTTTCTTGCCGCTGTTTTATTCCTAGGCGGAGAAATCAAACACGGAATATTGGCAATCGGCGTGCTGACAGGTCTTTGTTTCGGACTTCTATTTGTGGTCATTGCTAGAACTTACGGAGAGGTGACCGCCCACCTAATGATGCTTATTGCACTCTCCAGTCAAGCATTGAAGCACCTTCCCGGCGGGGGCTTGGACTCATTTCTAGGGCCCGAGCACGGGGCGGAACTAGTCAATCAGGCGCTACTTCCCCCGTTTTCCTTACTATTTATAACGGCGGCGTCCTGTTTCCTGGTATCCAAAAGGCTTCCTTACATAGCAATTGCCGCATTTGGGGCGGCAATGAGTCTTAACTTTCATTTAACGGCAATATCGTTGCTCCCCGCTCTAGTGGTCTTGGTTGCCCTCTCCCCAAGGAGTGCGAGACCCAAAGCCATTCTTACCGCAATCATCGCAGTCCTACTCACAGCGCAGCTTAGCTATCCCGCCATTTGGCTCGATGGTGAGCTGGGCCCGGATCTTCTGCAGGCTTTTCAATCGAGCGTTGTCCCCGCCACGACCGATCTGGACGTATCAATCGGTGTTCGTTTTTGGGTGGGGCTGCTTATAGGCGTCGCGTCCCTTGCTGGCCTAAGAGCCACTACCACCAAGCCAAAGCAACACCTTTTTTTGTTTCTGCTTGTAACTCATCTTCCCTTCTTCCTTTTTCTCGGAGTCGTAGCATCCAGTGACTGCCGCTACTTTCATTCTCTCGGCCCAGGCATGACCTTATTGGCGGCCTTGACCATAACACGCCTTTTACGTTCGATATTGTCTTCACGAGACTTCTTATCTTCACGAGGGCGGACAATTGGGATTACGTTTTCAATTGGTATCGGAGCACTCGTCCCCTCACTCGGGTTGATAGGCTCGACCGTCTCCGATCCGAGCAGATTCCGCCCTCCCGAAGTTTTGACGTTTAAGGATTTAGAGGTGATATCCGAGCACCTAAAGACTGATAAATTACGACTACCGGAATTAGCAGGTCGCCTGCATGGAAACGAACATCTGGACCGAAGGAGCATAAAGCGGGGCTTGGCGCTTCATGCCCCAGCCTGGGCTTCGAAGGCGGATAGTGAATCGACGGAGGAGCACCTCGAGCTGCTTCTGCTTCCCCCGGAAAGCGTACCCGAGCTTTTGCCGCCCGGTTGGACGAGCATCAGGCAGCGACAAGGCTACACTTTAATTTTAAGGCGTTTTATTCCGTTGCTTCAATGGCATGACACCTTGACGTGCAAGTTCTTGCCTCTCGAACCTGAGGCATCGTGCATATGCCAAGGCATAGTTTGGAAAGCCGAACACTTCTCCCATGCGCGAGATCAAAAACGTTTATCAAGCAAAATACGAGTTCGGATAAGAAATCTTGGTTTCCGGCCTGGAGCACCTGCCTACTCGATTGTTCGAGTACCTATCCGTGTAACCGAGAGCACAGCCGGCCGGGATCTAATTCTTCCGAAGGTTACGCCTTCCTATCCGTGCGAGGGCGCCATTTTGTCCGTTGAGGACCTAGAACTCGAAACCATTGCACAACCGTCTTCATCCATCGATGGTCTGCCGGCAACACACATGCGAGTTCCGGAAAACACTTCAGGTCGCGGCTATGTCACCGTCGCATGGGATCTGTCTTCCACAAGCTGTAGGAGCGCCAACACACCGCTCTCGCTGCCTACTGTATTAGAGCGCGACCCCAATGTTCCGCTTCCAACGGTCATCGAGCCAAGTCCGGCGTTTACCGATTCCGACATGCTGGAGCGACTAATCGAGTGTATTCAACACGGTGAACCCGACACTCGCGGCTTTGAGACACATCACTCCCCCCCTTCAGAACCGCTTCTGCCAGGCTGGTATGTTTTCTTTCTGTTCTGCTCCTTTGGACCCGCATTCCTAGCTGCCTTCGTTTTTTGTCTCGGAGCGCCGACCAGCATCTCCAAGCTGCCATCATCCTTCTCCGCGGGTAAGGAGCATATCTAGCCCACGGCTTTCCGAACATCCCGAGCGGCATACTTCAGATAAGGCTCAACCACGTGGTTGCGTAAGGTCGAAGTGCCATCGTAGGTAATACTCACAATTGGTATTCCGGTAACCCTCTCAATCCTCTCGCTAATAGCCTCTGTAACCAGGGCTGGACAGCAAAAGACGGGGTTGACCTGAACGAACAACGCGATATCAGGGTGGCACCGGCGCAGATGAAGCACCTTCAACACATTCTCGAAGGATTCTCCGCTCTGCTCGATACGCATCCAAAATCTTGAGAGAGCCTCCTCCATATTCTCGTCGCCGAACGACGCTGCTTCATTGTATGGCTCCCCGAGCCGTCGCCGGTAACGCCTCTCGATCGCCTGCATGAAAGCGAGCAAAGCCTTGAGCATGGTCCACTCGCCCACTCTGCCCTGCAGAAGCAGCCGCTTGAAATGAGCTGACGACACTATTTCCGCATATTCGCTGTAAGGGGTGGTTACGACCTCGCCTCCCGCCTGTTCTATGGTCCTTATGAGCCCCTGATTGAAAACGTCGTTATCGCGCACATAGAAGTCTCCAAAAACACCTACCTTTGGGCGTGGGGTTACCGTCCTGGCCACGCCGTCTAGAATGTGCGTAGCCTGTTGCAGCGCATCTTCCTTGGACAACCGAGACCTGAACGCGCCCCTGAAGACACTCAGGCACTCTGAAATCGCTGCATCCGTGGACCCAGCCTCGTCTTCATACGGCCGAATCATGCATCCAAACCTTCGAAGCAGGCCGCCGAAGAGGTATGCGAAGTAAGCTTCGACCGGAGCGGTGGGATCAATATCGGAAAACGTGACCACACCGCGATACACATCGAGATCCCCAAAACCCTCAGCCCGGAGAATACGCCGAATAAAACTGGGGTACATGGGAATGTTGCAGGCCCACCGAGCCTTGGGCACCCATAAGGCCGTCTTGGATGGATCAAGCTCCTCCCGACGAACGTAATCCATACACTCCTCGGCCACGACATTGACGGGAACGCACTGACCGCTGTTGTGTCGCATGCCTCTAACTATGAGATCAGGAGTCTCGCGAAGTAGCCTGGCGTCCACATCACGGTTGCGGAACATCTCCACCAGCAGCTCACACACGTATGGATCCCAGCAAGGCACCAGCAATGTCTTTTCTCGAAGTGCATGCAGCTGCCCCCAAAGCGACTTGACCGGTGTCCAATCGAACCTGACAAGGGATGGTGAAGCGTCCTGCTTGCACACAGCCCGCGGCTTTCGGCCGTCATCATGAAAATCAAGCGCTTCCCTGTCCGTTCGCCGCAGATGATTACGAAACGCTCTGACCCCTGCTTCTATACGCGTCTCGTATCCCACAGCGGAGTCGAGGTCATCCACCTGCAATACCAGATAAGGTTTTCCGGCCCTATCCAGTATCTCCTTGAATGCGTCGATGATGAACGCGTCGGGCGAACACCTGAATGAAGTGATGAATACAGGATATACTCCTTCAGTCACGGCTGCGTATCGCGCCACCTCCAGCGCCCTAGAGGCATATGCCCAGGGTGAATCAGTCAGCTCCTCGGGATGATAGGCATCGGAGCATTGGAGTTCATCTTCGGAGAACTCATCCTGCACGGAAACATGAACACCCAAAGCCGACACCAGGCCTGGAATTCCCTTGTTGAGCCTTGAAGAGAATATAGTATACGGCCTCCCGACGAGCACTACCTCGATGTCCTTCCCGGAACGTCGTCTTGTGCGCGATAGAATGGCGGAGCGCCTGACACCCTGATCAAAACGAACAGCGCGATCATAGGCATCTCGAATCTCGTGATGCTCCGCTTTCAGGATTGGCGCCAACACTTCAGTAAGTTCCCTTTTGGCTGCCCTCATACCGTGAGGGCCTTTCATGAGCGGAGAAATTATTCTTTCAGAATCCTCAAGGGCCGACCGTACTATGGTCGGAGCATACTGTGAGTAATAGCACATGTCACCGGCCGAATAGCCGATGCAGTCTCCTTCCGAAGAGTCATTTGCATTGCACAAATAGTGAGGCAAAAATACGTAATCGGCACGCCGCAGCATACTTCGAACATGCCCATGCAGATCCGCGATGGGTGCACAGAATTCGGCACCGGCGAGTCTCCTCCCATCACGCCCCGCCTTGGGACCACTAACCACCACGGAAACACCAAGCTCGCTGAAAAAACGTTTCCACAGCTCGGCATCGTCAATCATGTACAAGCCTTTGGGAATACCAAATGTCAGGTTGCGCCTTTTCTCGGGCAAAGGTGGGACGGCGGCAGCCTCACGCTTGTATTTTTCGCGTCTCTCTTCGATTACATCGGGGCATGCGGGGCTTCTTGAAGCCGGTCTGCCGGAACCATAGTCCCGACCACATGACAACCCAAAAGCCACATCCTCGCCTCCGACTCGAGCAATTCGCAGCTTACATGCATTACCACACAAATCGCAGACTTCCAGGCGTACTGGAATGTCCTCTTGCCAAATTCCGATTCCCTTGAACCCGCTCCGCCCCTTTGACTGTTCCTCTCCAGCAGTCAAGGCAGCGCCAAGCGCGCCTGTAAGGTGGCAGTACTTTGATACTAGAACAGGTTTCCCAAGCTTCCTTCGAAAGGCAGATACCAGAGACTCGTTACGAGCGGTCGCACCTTGGAAGCATATCTTGTTGCCGATTAGGCTGGGTGTAGCAACCTTGTGCAAGTAGTTCTCCACAACGGAATGCAGAACCGCAGCCAGTATTTCATCGACATCGTAACCGTGGGTAAGCAGGTGATTGATGTCTCTTTCCATGAACACGGTGCAGCGATCACTAGTCCTGGGCGCCCTTGCTCTGCACGCCCTGCCGGCAACGTCGGTCAAATCAACCCCAAGCTTTGCGGCTTGCTCCTCTATGAAGCTGCCGGTTCCCGCCGCGCACACGGTGTTCATATGTGAGAATGTCACGATGCCTCGGCGTAATGTGGTGAACTTGGCGTCTTGCCCGCCGATCTCGATTATCGTGTCCACGTCCGGTTCAATCTCGACAGCGGCCCGCGCGTGAGCAGTTATCTCATCAAGAATCAGATCGGCTCCTAAAACGGTTCCCACCAGCTTCCTTCCAGAACCCGTGGTTCCCGCCGCCAGGACGTTGAACACGCAATCGAGCTTTCGCTCCGCATCCGAAACAGCCTCCATCAGAGCCTGTATCGCCTCGATCGGCTTTCCCGCGGTTCTGGTATAGAACCCGGCGACTACCGAGCCGTCGGCAGCCGTAAGCACCGCTTTCGTGCTGGTGGAACCTATGTCCACCCCCAGGTGGACATCGCGCCGCTTCTCTCCGGTGCCGGGATCGAATATCTCGGTTTCCACTGGATTCCGCAAAGCGGCGCGTTCGCCCGTGAATAGGTAGAGTTCAGGTTTGGAGATCCCGGCATCCGGCTGCCGGCAAGATACCGCACCCTTATCCAAAGGTTCGTGCTCGTACTTCCTGGAGTGATTCGGTCTGCGCATGCTCTCGATTAAGCGTTGCAAATCGAGGCTGGCCTGATGAACCAGCCGGTCGCCGTCTTTCTCCTGAACAGCGAGCTTCGCGGCCCCGATCGCCCCGAATACGGAAGCATGACGCGGTATCCGAACATCACTATCAACCTGCGAGGAGAGATGGCGCACCACCCGCGAGTTCAGGCTCACTCCGCCCACGATATACGCGGGCTGCGGAGGCTTTGCGACACCCACCACGGTGTGGACTATGTTTCGGGCCACCCCGGCCGCCAGCCCATCGCAGATTTGCGCGATACCGTGGCCCTCCTGCTGTGCGTGTATGAGATCGGTCTTTGCAAACACCGAGCATCTGCTCGCAATCTTCGGCACCGGCCCATCGTTGGTAGCGGCGACTCCGGCAAGCTCGTCGGCTCCCGACAGTCCAAGGCGGCGTGCCTGCTGGTCTAGAAAGCTTCCGGTTCCAGCGGCACAGGAGGTGTTCGAACGCGTATCCCGATAGCTCCCGTCGTCATGAAAGCGTATGAGATGAAAGCGTTCACCACCGACGACGAACAATGACCGGCGTTCCGGACAAAGCAGCTCCGCGGCCTCGATCGCGCAAAGAACCGGGTCGTACTGCTCCAACACCAAGCCAAGCTCGTCGTGACTTGCCGAGGTACTCGCCGCGGCATGAAACCTCGTACCGGAAACCTCCGCCAAGGTAGAGGCCAGCGTTGCATTCACCTCACCTTGATGAAAGGAGTAGCTCGTCCAAACAATCCGCCCGTCATCCTCCACCAAGGCCGCGGCCACGGCCACGGACCCAATATCGATACCCAGACCTCTTCGACTCATGTTTCAACCTCTTCGCCAGGGGTGCCGCGAAGAATAGACCATCCCGGCGAATGGGCCAAACCCTGAACTATTTCCTCCCATCGCCTCCGTCGCTTGCTGGTCGCACTCCCGTAAATCACGGCGGCCCCCGTAAGTCATGCCGGCGCGGGAGGATGTCGCAAAACCGAACAGGTGCCGAACAGGTGCCCCGAACAGGTGCCTGCCGAATGGAGGCCCCGAACAGGTGCCTGCCGAATGGAGGCGGGCGACCTTCGGGTGAACCCGCCGTCTCCGCGGCCCGTCCAGGAGAAATCTCCCGCGACCCGCCCCCCGCTCACCACTCCCCGCACTCGCCATTCCGCGCTCCCGCACGCGCACGAAGAGCAGTGCAAACTCGCCCGATGCCTGATTCAAACCTGGAGGGAGGTGCCGGAGGGAGGGAGGCGGCGAACAAGTGCCAGGCGAACAAGTGCCAGGCGAATGGAGGCCGAGGCGAATGGAGGCCGGGTCATCAGGTGCCGGACGGTGACCTTGGCGAGATCGTCGAGCGGGGGCTCGACCTTCTCATCGCGGACTTAAGAAAGAAGCGGTTTGGGGCTGTTCGACGTAAGGGGTCGGCGGCCAGGAACAATGAGAAAGGTAAAAAGGGAAAGATCTCTGAAAGAGCAGCGGAGTCCGCAAATCGCTACGTTGAGCCCTTGAAGGTCGCGGTTGAAGACAGGCCTTCGCTGGCACGGAATGAACGTAATGGAGAAGTCCGCGCAAAGAGCCGACCTGCGGACAAGGGGCGGAAGAGACGATCGTCACGGTACATTCC
>SLRQ01000105.1 GCA_007130885.1 Deltaproteobacteria bacterium | reverse complement strand
GTCGCCGTGATGAGTTCATCGTTGCTCATGGCCTGAACGCAGCTCCCGCCTACACTTTCTACTTTCATGGTCATTCCCCCGAATGGTGACGCGCTTGTAAGAAGGCAAAGAAAAGAGACCTCCCGAAGACATGAAGAATCATATCATGCCCATTTACAGCGCATGAAAAGGCTCCATGGGCGCGCGTCCATCCGCAAGACGAGGCTGGATGAGGCTCCCGGGCCGTTTGGCTTACAGAGAGGCGCCCAGGCTCTCCGTAGCGCCGCCGCGAAGATGCTCCGCGACATTGCCCGTTCAAGCTACGAAAGGGCTGTCAATAGAAATCGACATGAAAGCTAAATAAAGCGACATGCCGGTTGAATATTACAGTATCAGCGAACAAGTCGTTGTTTGAGGTTATCAGTGATACTGCGAAGCCTTCTCAATAAACGTCTCTTGTGCAGCGTTGGCGGAGATGAACGTGGGGCGAGTTAGGAAGAGGTGTGTGTAGCGCAGGTGGAGATGAACGCCGGTGCGAGAGTAAATAGGCGTGTGTGTTGATTGATAGGCCCCTACTGCGACGTCCTTTGGAGCATCGATGATAACGCGAAGCCTTCTCAATAGTCCGAAGAAGAAGGCCCGGAGGCGGTTCGATTAGACGTGCCCCCAAAAAAGGAACTCGTACCGGGACTAGTTGGCACCCGCCTCCACTCGCCCGCCTCCACTCGCCTGGCACCTGTTCGGTTCGGGGTTCGGCACCTGTTCGGTTCGGGGTTCGGGTTCGGTTCTTGGGCCGCCGAGCGGCGGTGGGTTCACCCGAAGGTCGCCCGCCGCTGTTCGGCGGCCCGTACCAGGCAAGAGCATCCCCTCCCGAGACCTCATCGTGGACGTGGACGTCAACGCAGATCGCTTCAACGCAGCTAACTTCGCACCCTTTCCGGCGGATAGCCCTAACCTGTCACTATCCAAGGGAATTCGAGCCGACCCGGTTTCTAGATAGCGGGGATCTTTCAGGTAGCTAATCCGTCGCCTTGGATTCAAGCTTCTCGGCACGCTCCGCTACCGCGCGAACCATGGCTATGGCGGAAGAGACGTTCACGCCCGTGGTAACGGTCTGCTGATCATCCTCCAGCCTCTGCAGGATACGGGAGTAGTTTCTCGTAGCTCCCGTGTAGTAGACCAGCGTCCCGCCGGCTGCTTCAACCAGCCGCCAATGACCGAATGTGCCTTCCAGGGAACCCGAATGCCAGCGGGCGTCCATCTCGTGGTCGGCCTCTCTCATCTCGTATGACATGGCGTAGCGGGTATTACGTCCCGGAGTCTCGAGCACGTAGGACACCACCACGGTCGTATCCGTCCTCTCCTTTACCTCTACCTCCATGAGCTTTGGCATGAACTCCTTGTAGCTCTCGAAGTCCATGAGCACGCGCCACACCGCGCTTGCCGGAGCCTTGGAATGAGCCACCGCGGTACACCTGTCGAACCCGCCATCGGCATCCTGCTTGACCGATACGACGGGACCCTCCCGCAGCATCGTCATGAGGTCTTGCCCATTCGCCGGGCTCGATACACCAAGGGAGAAGAGCATGGCTGGAACGATAATAACCCTTGTGGCCTTTTTGATCTCGCCTCGCATGGGAAGAGGACTCGGATGTTATATGCGTTCGACCGCGGAGCCAAGCGCTACGCTCTCCTTCCCGGCGCGGAGAGGCCCGGCCGGCTTGAACCGGACCGACGAGCTTGCAATTGACCGCTCCGCGGGAGCTTCCTCTTTACGGAGGGGCGCCGGGAGCCTATAACGCATTGCCCAAGGACTCCCTTGCCCGCAAGGCATCTCACAAACCGCAATGCGAGCCGAGAGATGGGCGCACGGCGGCAAACCCGATACCTGGAGGTAGTTCATGAAGATCGAAACCATTGGAATAGTCGGCGCCGGACAGATGGGAAACGGCATTGCCCAGGTTGCCGCTCAAGCAGGCCTCGGAGTACGTATGATCGACGCCTACAAGCCCGCGCTGGAGGCCGCTATGAAGCGAATAGAGGGCGGGCTCGGTCGTCTGGTGAAGAAAGAGAAGCTGACCTCAGATGACGCCAAGACCATTCTCGGCAGAATCCAGACCGGCACCAGGCTCGAGGACATCGAGGGATCCGACTTCGCTATCGAAGCCATAATAGAGGACGAGGAGGAGAAAAACGTCGTCTTCCGCAAGCTTGACGAGATCCTTCCGCCGGAGGCCATCCTCGCTTCGAACACCTCTTCCATTTCCATCACGCGGCTATCGTCCTTCACTTCCCGCCCGCATAGGTTCATCGGTATGCACTTCATGAACCCTGTGCCGGTCATGAAGCTGGTCGAGGTAATCCGCGGCATAGCCACCGACGATGAAACTCACAAGGCCACCGTCGAGCTTTCGGAAAAACTAGGTAAGACCTGCGTTGATTCGAAGGACTACCCCGGCTTCATCATCAACCGGATTCTTATGCCAATGATCAACGAGGCCTTCTATACCTTGATGGAAGGTGTCGCTACGCCAAAGGACATAGACGACGGCATGAAGCTGGGCACCAACCATCCGATGGGCCCTCTCGAGCTGGCTGATCTGATCGGTCTGGACACCTGCCTTGCGATCATGAAGGTGCTCCACGACGGTCTCGGAGATTCGAAGTACCGGCCGTGCCCACTTCTTCGGCAGCATGTGGACGCCGGCTGGCTCGGCCGCAAGACGAGCCGGGGCGTCTACGTTTACTGATTCGTTAAGCAATCCAGCCGTCACGGCGGTAGGATGTCGTGGTCGGGCAACAGGGAGAAGAGAACCAATGACATACGAAAACCTCCTCGTCGAACGCGAGGGCTTCATCGTCAAGATCACCTTCAACCGCCCGAAGACGCTGAATGCGTTGAACTCGTCCACTTTGCGCGAGCTGGAGTCTTGCCTGACCAGGCTCCGGCGGGAAGAGAAGGACCAGACCCGTGTCGTCATACTTACCGGCGCCGGCGGAAAAGCGTTCGTGGCGGGAGCGGACATCTCCGAGATGAGCAGCTTCGGGGTAGACGATGCCCGGGAGTTCGCCGAGCTTGGACACAGGGTGCTGGACCTGATCGCCGAGGCTCCATTTCCCGTGATCGCCGCCATCAACGGCTTCGCGCTGGGCGGCGGCTGTGAGATCATGCTGGCCTGCGATTTGGCGTACGCCAGCGACAGGGCGAAGCTGGGTCAGCCCGAGGTCAATCTGGGCGTGATTCCGGGTTTCGGCGGCACGCAACGTCTCATCAGGCGGGTCGGACTGGCAAGGGCCCGCGAGATAGTCTACGGCTGCGATATGATTGACGCGGAGAAAGCCAGGGATATCGGCCTGATACTCGAGGTGTTCCCGCATGACGAGCTGGAAAGCAAGGTTACCGGGATTGCCCAGCACCTGGCTTCCAAGGCTCCCTTGGCTATTTCGCAAGCCAAGCGAGTGACGGAAAAAGGGTATGACGAAAGCCTGTGGGCGGCCCATGAGCTGGAGCGGCAGGCGTTCGGACTTCTGTTCGGCACCGAGGACCAGACCGCCGGTATGAAGAGCTTCCTCGAGAAGACCAAGGCGGAGTTCAAGGGCCGCTAGAAGGCACGAGTTCTAAACGAAAACGGAGAGTGAAGATGCGTATCGAGCTTACCGAAGAGCAGCGAATGCTGCAGCAGACGTGCAAGGACTTCGCCGATAACGAGCTGAAGCCTCATGCCGCGAAGTGGGACGAGGAGAAGCGTTTCCCATCGGAGGCAGTCGCGCAGCTTAGGGACCTTGGGCTCATGGGAGTGGCCGTTCCCGAGAAGTGGGGCGGGCCTGAGATGGACAACGTGTCCTACGTCGTGGCGATGGAGGAGATTAGCCGCGGCTGCGCGTCCACGGGCGTCATAATGAGCGTGAACAACTCGCTCTATTGCGACCCCGTCCTACGCTACGGCAACGACGAGCAGAAGGAGCGCTGGCTCTCTCCCTTCGCAAGCGGACAGAAGCTGGGCTGCTTCGGGCTGACCGAGCCACAAGCCGGCTCGGACGCCGCGGCGCAAAAGACCACGGCGGTACCTGACGGCGACGGGTGGGTGCTGAACGGAACGAAGAGCTGGATCACCAATGCCCCGAATGCCGACACGGCTCTGATCTTCGCCATGACCGAGCCCGACAAGGGCGTCAAGGGCATCAGCGCCTTCTTGGTCGACCGCGACAATCCCGGATACGAGACCTCGGCTCCGGAGCAGAAGATGGGGATTCGCGCCGCGCTATCGTCCGAGATAGTGATGGAGGACTGCCGGTTGGGGCCTGAGGCGCTCCTCGGAAAACCGGGAGACGGCTTCAAGGTGGCCATGAGCACCCTGGACGGCGGGAGAATCGGTATCGCGGCGCAGGCTCTTGGAATTGCCAGGGCGGCGCTGGAGGCCGCCCGAGAGTATGCCGTCGAGCGAGTGGCTTTCGGAAAACCGATTGCCGACTTCCAGGCGATCCAGTTCATGGTATCCGACATGGCGACCCGCCTGGAGGCATCGCGCCTGCTTACGTACAAGGCCGCATGGATGAAGGACCAGAAGGCACGTCACTCCAAGGAGTCGGCCATGGCCAAGGTTTTTGCGAGCGAGGCGGCTACATTTGTCGCTCACCGGGCGCAGCAGATCTTCGGCGGCAACGGTTACTCGGTGGAGTATCCAGTAGAGCGCCATTACCGCGACGCCCGCATCACCGAGATATATGAGGGTACCAGCGAGATTCAGCGTTTGGTAATCGCGACATCCTTGCTTCGGGAGGCGTGACCGTCCGGCCATGCATGTGGCTCGGTTCGCGCGGATGGCTGGAAAAGACGCCGCCGACAAAAAACGGCGGCGCGGGAACGACAGGTAGGTGGACGACATGGACTTCAAGCTCGACGAAACTCAGGAGATGGTTCGAGAGACGGCCTACAGGCTGTCTCGTGACGTGCTGGAGCCGAGGGCGGCCGAGATCGACCGGAGCCATGAGTTTCCAGAGGAACAGATCCGCGCCTTGGCCGAGGCCGGTCTTCTTGGTGTCAACGTACCCGAGGAGTACGGCGGATCGGAGGCCGGTGTGGTCTCCTACAGCCTGGCGGTCATGGAGATAGCCGCCGCGTGCGCGGCCACGAGCGTGACCATGGCCGTAACCAACATGGTCGCGGAGATAATCTGCGCCTTCGGCACCGAGGAGATGAAGAAAAAGCACGTCCCCAAGCTGTGCTCGGCCGAATATCCCGCCGGCGCATTCGCCCTCTCCGAGCCGCAGGCCGGCTCCGATGCCGGGTCGCTGAAGACCCGGGCCCGGAAGAAAGATGGTCGCTGGGTGATCAACGGCAGCAAGCAGTGGATTACCAGCGGTAATGTCGCGGGCGTACTGGTGGTATGGGCGAGAACCGGCGGGCCCGGAGCGGCCGGGGTGAGCGCCTTCCTGGTGGAAGGTGGAACACCTGGGCTCATCGCGGATCCGCCCGAATCGAAGATGGGGCAGAGAGGCTCGCCAACCGTAGGCCTCACCTTCGAGGACTGCGAGGTGCCGGAAGATGCCCTTCTTGGAGAGGAAGGCAAGGGCTTTCGAATCGCCATGAGCGCGCTGGACGGCGGCAGGGTCGGCGTGGCCTCGCAAGCAGTCGGTATAGCCAGGGCCGCCCTCGACGCGTCGATTGCCTACTCGCGAGACCGCCAAGCCTTCGGCTCGAGCATCGGGTCGTTTCAAGCCATTCAGTGGAAGCTCGCTGATATGGCCACACAGATCGAGGCCGCCCGCCTGCTCGCCTTGCAGGCCGCTTTGCTGAAGGAGAAAGGACGGCCGTTTACGACCAAGGCGTCCATGGCAAAGCTCTTTGCCTCCGAGATGGCGGTGAAAGCATGCTTGGATGCGGTGCAGATCCACGGGGGTTACGGCTACGTGGACGACTTCCCGGTGGAGAGATATCTTCGAGACGTGCGAACCACCACCATCTACGAGGGGACAAGCGAGATCCAGCGCCTCGTGATAGCAAGGAACCTGCTCTCATCCTGAGGGCTTATTTTTTGAGCAGCGCCGGAGACGAGAAACATGGCCTTGTACGACCAGAAGGACATAGAGAAGCTGATAGCCGAAAAAGAAAACTGGAAGACCGAGGATCTTGCACGCGCATTGAAGCGTATGGCCCCGCGGAAAGAGCAGTGGGTCACTGATTCCGAGATACCTATTCCGGAGCTTCCCGGCCCGTGGGACATCCCGGCTGACGAGGACTACCAGGAGAAGCTGGGCATGCCCGGCCGCTTTCCCTTCACCCGTGGAGTTCAAAGCAGCATGTACCGCGGGCGACTCTGGACGATGCGTCAGTTCGCCGGCTTCGGCACGCCCGAGGACACGAATCGGCGCTTCAAGTATCTCCTGTCGCAGGGAATGACGGGCCTCTCCACCGCCTTCGACATGCCTGCTCTAATGGGCTACGACGCCGACCATCCGATGAGCCTTGGAGAGGTGGGCAAGGAAGGCGTCGCCGTCAGCTCCCTGCAGGACATGGAGATACTCTTTGACGGAATACCGCTCGACAAGGTCACCACCTCCATGACCATAAACGCCCCGGCAATCATCGTGCTTGCGATGTACGTGGCCGTGGCCGAGAAGCAAGGAGTGAGCCCGGATAAGCTCGGCGGCACGATCCAGGCGGACATCCTCAAGGAGTTCATCGCTCAAAAAGAGTGGATATGTCCGCCGCGACCCTCCATGCGGATCCTCATGGATATGGTCGAGTGGGCCACCGAACACATGCCTCGGTGGAACACCATCTCCATAAGCGGGTACCATATTCGAGAGGCGGGGGCCACGGCCGTGCAGGAGCTGGCCTTCACGATCGCCGACGGCATGGGGTACGTGCAGGCGGGCAAGGAACGCGGAATGGATGTAGACGCGTTCGCGCCGCGCTTCTCGTTTTTCTGGGACGTGCATAACGATTTCTTCGAGGAGATCGCGAAGTTCAGGGCCGCGCGCAGGATGTGGGCGAAGCTCATGAGGGACCGGTTCGGCGCGAAGGAGCAGCGTTCGTGGCTTCTGCGTACCCATGCGCAAACCGCCGGCGTCTCGCTCACCGCGCAGCAACCCTACAACAACGTGGTGAGAACGACGTTGCAAGCGCTTGCGGCGGTGCTGGGCGGCACGCAGTCCTTACACACCAACTCATTGGACGAGACCTATGCGCTCCCCACCGAGGAAGCGGTAACCATAGCTCTTCGTACCCAGCAGATCATCGCCCACGAATCCGGCGTCGATCGCGCTATCGATCCCCTGGCGGGCTCGTACTATGTCGAGTATCTCACCGACGAGATGGAAAAGCGTGCCTTCGAGTACATCGACCGGATCGACGAGATGGGCGGTATAGTCACGGCTGTCGAAGCCGGTTATCCGCAAAGGGAGATCGCGGAGAGCGCTTACCGCTTCCAAAGGGAAGTGGACAAGAAGGACAGACTCATTGTGGGGGTGAACGAGTTCAAGTCCGAGGAAGATCCGCCGATAGAAACCTTGAAGATCGATGAGGAAGTCGCAAACCGTCAGCTCGACCGACTTAAGGTTTTGAAGGAGTCGCGTAACAAGGCGGACGTCGAGCG
>SLRQ01000017.1 GCA_007130885.1 Deltaproteobacteria bacterium | reverse complement strand
TCGGTTCGTCTCATGAACCGAACTGCCGAGGTGACGCTTCATCTCCCGAGTTCGGTTCGTCTCATGAACCGAACTGCCGAGGTGACGCTTCATCTCCCGAGTTCGGTTCGTCTCATGAACCTAATTGCCGACCGTTTGTGATCTCATCAAAGATCGCTATCCCGACATACACGCCGGCCATCCGGGCGCTCGCGGGCTTGCCAAAGTGACGCCCGCCCTCACTCTTGCGTGCCGGAATATGGCTCGAGCGACTTTTGATACAGGACGGTATACCGATCTCGGCTCGACCTTTGGACGCGCTTATCATAGGACCCAGCCCACAGCGCGGATGGCACGCAAGCAAGACACTTGACAGGCGCCGCGTTACGAGCCTAGTAGTGTCAAATTCTCGAGGAAACGCGGGTGTAACTCAGTGGTAGAGTGCAACCTTGCCAAGGTTGAAGTCGTGAGTTCGAATCTCATCACCCGCTCAAGCAAAGGCCCCGCAATCTCACAGGGTTGCGGGGCCTTTTTCGATTTGGGTGGATGGCCTAGAGGCTAGAATGCCAAGGCCAGGACACCGGTCACCCCGCCGGTAAGACCGCTTGCGCCGTGCTTGCTGTCGGATGGCCAGTCGCTGCCGGTGTCCTCCGGGACCTGGATGGAACCGAATGGAGCCAATCGCAGCTCGCAGTCGAGGTTTACTCCCACGGACACGGATAGGGGGACCGATGGCGGCAGGGGCAGGAGTAGCCTTGGGGACACCGCCGCCATGAACGCGATTCCGTACGAGCGCCTGTGAAGCAAGGCATCGCCGAAGTCGGTAAGCTCGTCCTCCGATGAAGCCACCGAGCGGCCGTCGCCGTCCGTTGCCCACGCGATTAGGGCGCCCGCCGCGAACTCGGCGCCTACATCCAGATGCTCGCCCGGCGCCAGCCGCCAGGCAAGGCCGGAGTACAGGATATGGTGCCAGATTCGATGCCGCTGCGTAACGATATAGGGGCTGCCGCGCCTGCCTTCGAAATCGTAATGCACCAGCCGGTAACCGAGAATCGAGTCTGTGAACATATCTCCTTCCGGCGAAGGGTGGTCGGAGATGGTGAACAGACCTCTGGCATCCAGTACGAATCCCGAAGCGCCGACGCCAAAGCTCTCGCTGCCCGGTTCGAGATCCTCCAAAGGCTGCTCAATTTGGTGAAGCGCCTGATAGCCGGCGCCGTAAATGGACACGAAGTCGACATCCACCACCGTGCTCCCGCCTGTCCAAGGATGCGCAACCAGCGTTTGGGCGGAGAGCGTCAAACCGCTTCGGTATCCATACTCATCTTCAACCGCGAAAGTGGCTCTACCTCCCGCCAGCCAAGCGGAGGTCGGCCAGTACTCCTTCTGATTGGTTGTCAGGGTGCCAAAAGGTGTCTCGGTCCTGTTCAGCAGCGAGTTTCTGACCTGACCGAACTGATGCCCGAACAAAGGCTCGAGCTCCACGCTGAAGCGGCCGGCATGGGCGCTGCCCGTGATGCCTAGCGCAAGCAACAAGGCCAGAAGCCGTACGCCCGCCGAGCCGAGGCCGGTGTTCTTACTCCTCGACATGCTTCTCGTGGCCACTACCCGCATCGGCTCGTCCTCCAGCTTCGTTTCAAGAACCGTGTCACCGAGCTTGACTGGTGCCTCGACGTGAACTGAATGGATGAGGCGGGCCGCCTCGAGGATCTTGTCCTTGGGGACGGCTCCGGCGACCTTGACGGGCAGCCTCTCCCAAAGGCCGCCTCTAATTGCCACCGTGGTGCTCAGTTCACGTCTCGGATCGGTGAACTCCTGCTTGGCGTACTTGGCGCCTCGGTTGCACTCGTGTCCCGTGACCTCCTCGATTCGGCCATCCACGTGCTCTAGCCGAAGAGGGCATCCAATTGGACAACCAATACATACGAACTTGGTCGTTTCAGTCATGACGTCTCCTTGCCGCCGGCCTCGGTGATATCGATGCGCAGGCTGTCTCCGTGGAACTTCTCCAGCAGCGATGGAGAAAGATTCAGCATTATCATCTCGGCGGGGACCACGAACCGCAGCTTCTTCTCGAGTATGTTGCCAACCCGAATGTAGCACGGTGCCATTGCTTGTTTACATCGCAGGTAAATTGTGTGGTCACGCTCGGGGCTCAAGGTGTGCGGCACGCAGTACCGAACGTTGTCACCGGGAAGGAGCTGTATGTTGTCCTTGGGACGCCGCAGCCCTTGCGCCCACTCGCCCGCGAAGCGGCCCGCCCGGAGGGATTCTTGTGTGACGAAGTCCACGAGATCGTGGACGTGAAGAACGTTTCCGCAGGCAAACATGCCTGGCATGCTCGTCTCCAGAGTGCTCGAGACAAGGGGGCCGCCGGTTACCACGTCCAGCTCTATGCCCAGGCTCTGCGACAGCTCGTTCTCCGGGATCAGGCCGATTGAGAAAAGAAGGGTGTCGCATTCAACGTCGCGGCTTCGACCCATGATCGGCGCCAGCGTGTCGTCAACCGGCGCCACGGTGATCCTCTCGACCCGGTCTCGGCCGTCTATGTAGGCTACCGTGGTGGAGAGATGCAGTGGTATGCCGAAGTCGTCCAGGCACTGAACCACGTTTCGGGTAAGGCCGTTGGAGTAGGGCATGAGCTCGAACACGCCGGCTACATCGCAGCCTTCGAGAACCAGGCGGCGCGCCATTATCAGGCCGATGTCGCCGGAGCCGAGAATGGCAACGCGCCGGCCGGGGAGAAGGCCGCGCATGTTGACCAGCTTCTGAGCGAGGCCGGCGGTCATGATCCCCGCCGGACGCGTACCGGGGATACGCACGGAACCTCGCGTCCGCTCCCGGCACCCCATCGCCAGAACCACCGAACGAGTCTGCACCGTGGACAGCCCGCGTTCGGAGTTGAGCACCCTGACGGACTTGGTGCCGTCCGAGTCGATCGCCACCCCGGACACGTAGCTGTCCGGCAGTATGTCTATGTCATGATCCAGAGTGCGCTCGAAAAAGCGCTCCGCATACTCAGGTCCTGTCAGCTCCTCCTTGAAGTAGTGAAGGCCGAACCCGGAGTGGATGCATTGGAGAAGGATTCCACCCGCCTCGGGCTCCCTGTCCAAAATGAGGACACGCTCGCACCCGGAGTCCCGGGCGCCCAGCGCGGCGGCCATTCCGGCGGGCCCTCCACCCACCACCACGACGTCATAGCTGCTCTCCACGCGTCCGAGCATGTCAGTCCTCCTCCCCTGTCGAAGGCGGGTGCTGCTCGTTTTGCATGGGCGTAACCATCCAAGAGTCGCCTCCTCGCTTCGTAACCTCCTCGAGCGGAACTTCGAGGCGTTCCGAAAGGATGTCCATGCAGCGGCTCGTGCAGAAGCCCCCCTGACAGCGCCCCATGCCGGCACGACTGCGGAACTTGATGCCGTCCAGTGTTCGGGCGCCGTGATCGATCGCGTGATGTATCTCGGCTTCCGTCACCAGCTCGCACCTGCAAGCGATCTTGCCGAACAAAGGGTCGGACTCCACCAGGGCCTTCTGCTCGTCCGTTTGGAGCGTGGCGAAACGAGGGGGGCCCGCGACAACCGGATCGAAATCGTCTTTCGGCTGCATCACCAGCCCTTCGGCTTGCAGAATCTCTCTGGTGTGGATCGCGATTGCCGGCGCGGCGGTCAGGCCCGGAGACTGGATTCCGGCGACGTTTATGAAGCCGCGCACCCTTGTAGGCCCTATCACGAAGTCATTTGTGCTGCTCACCGCCCGAAGACCGGCGAACTCGGTGATGGTGTCCTTTATGGTTATCGAGGGACAGATGTCTCGTATGAACCCGAAAACCTTTTCGCTGCCCTCGTAGGTGGTCGCGAGGTCATACCGATCGTCGGTGTCCTCCGCGGTCGGGCCCACCATGATGGTTCCATCAAACGTAGGTATGACGAGGATCCCCTTGCTCGTCTTGGTGGGAACCGGGAAAACCAGCCTCCTCACCAGACCCTCCAGGCGCTTGTCCAGCATGTACTCCTCGCCTTTGCGGGGCCTGATGCTGAAATCCTCGAGCCCTACCATTCCAGCCACCTTATCGGAGAAGACCCCGGCGCAGTTGAGGACGAAGCCGGCTTCGATGGTCTTGCCTTCCGGCAGATGCAGCGTCAGTCGATCCTTGCCGGCGTCGATATCCAGCACCGGGCTATCCACCAGGAGTTCCAAGCCGTTGGTCACCGCGCTCTCGATCAAGGCGAAAGCAAACTCATATGGGTTGATTACGCCCGCCGAAGGCGCGTGAAGCGCCGCCACGAGCTTGTGGGAGAGGTTGGGTTCCTCGCGCCGCAGGCGCTTTGCATCCCATATCTCGAGACCTGGGACGCCTTTCTCGTCGCCCAGTGCCTTCAGCTTCTCCAGTGTTCCGACCTCTTCGTCGCCGCGAGCCACCACCAGCTCACCGATTCGCCTGAAGCCGAAGTTCAGCTCCTGGGCAAGCTGATCGAACATCAAGCTGCCACTTACGACCAATCGGCCCTTGAGGGTATCGGCGGAGTCATGGTGACCCGCATGAATAATCCCGCTGTTGGTCTTGGTGGTGCCGAAGCCTACCTCGGCGTTTCGTTCCAGGAGCACCGTGCGAATGTGAAAACGGGAAAGCTCTCGAGCGATGGCGCATCCGATTACGCCTCCGCCGATTATCGCCACGTCGTACATGTGTCTCTCCATCGGTTGGCGCCGGCCTGGCTGACCACGGCGCCGGAGACTATGCCAGCTCGCAGATCTTGTACATGGAGAGTGACGCGTTGCGCCAAACAGCGTTCATGCTTGGAGTCTAACCCGCCGTCTGACGCGCTCGAACACATCGGGCAGAGAGTTTGTCTGCGCCTTGCGGAGGAGCGCTCCAGGGATCATTACCTTCGGTGAGGCATCGACCCAATAGGCAAGCAAGGATCGTCCCGGCTCCCAGGTCGCCACGACCCACTCACCGTTGTTGCGCGTATACGTGCCTTCGACGAGCTCCCACCGCCTCGACCAGATGTCATCGCCTTCCTCGAGGACCGACAGCACCTGCGAGACGAGGTTTTTGATGGGAAAGGGCATCTCGATCTCCAGGGCGTAGATCTTGCCCTCCGGCTTTTCCGTAACGAGATAGCTGGACTTGGTGCGCGGCATGAATTCCTTGAAGTGCTCCGCGTCCCGCACCACCGGCCAAACCTTCTCGGGTGGGGCCTCCACGAGGGCAAGCGCCCTTGCGGCGACGCCCGTTCCGTCGCTTGGGGAGAGGGGAGTAAGAACGACCTCGCCTCGTTCGAGCCGCCCCCGTTCGGCCGGTGTGATGGCTACTGATTCTCCTCCAACTTTTATCGTCTCGCGCACGGGCTTTTTCCTTTGGTCTGGGATTCTCGATCCATGGCAGGGATTGCCCCGCTGCCTCCGGGCTGATCGAGCAGCATCATACTCATAGAGACTCTTTTTGCGCGAGGAGAGATTCATGAGCAAGAAAGTGCTGATATGCAAGGATACCCCGGGTGGCATGCACTGCTCCATGGTCATCGTGGGGGATGAAGCGGATACCGACCTCATCATAGAGGCCGGCTTGGAGCACGCGGTGAAGGCTCATGAGCTGGAAGCAAGTCCCGAGCTCCGAAGAGTGATGCGGACGGCACTCAAGGCGGAGGAGGAGCTGTATAGCCGGGAGGACTACGAGGATCGCTTCGACATGGTGCACGTCCATGAGCATCCTCCGGAGACCGACGTGGACGATGAGGCAGAGCTGCGGGGCAACTAAGAAATGATGGAGTGATCTATGTGCTCCCAAAGGAGGGGCATGTCCTGTTAGTCTTCTCTCGATGAGAGAGAAAAGAGCGCGGTCGGCGCTCACTTCCCACAAGAAAGCGGCTTGCACCGGGCCGGTGTTCATTCTGACGGTCGCCGTATTGCTGATTGCGGCACCCGATGTGAATGCCGGAAGCGATCCGGCGGGTGCTCCCATCCACCCGGACGCCGCGAGGATTCGCCTCGACGGACACAGAGACGGCCCGGGGGTAAGAGCGGTTCGAAGGTTCGCAAAATGCCTCGAACGGGAGGACAAAGCCTGCATTCGGGATGTACTGCATGGTGGCGAGCTTGTCGTTAGGCGGGCGCGGGAGGCGCTTGACGACGGCAGCATTCCGGTAGAGCGGCCCGGGCTCGTCGAACGCTTTCGTCGTCTCGCGGCCGAGAGAGGAGACGGCTTCGAGCGGGAGGTGCTGGCCAGGCCGTTGAGGGAATGCGAGACATCCCTTGCATCGGCGATGAAGGGTCGCTGCGATGACATGGGCTGGGTCGATGCTCCGCCGTTGCCTTTCGCCGGCGCACCCTCGAGCTACGAGGAACTGTTAAAGGAGCTTTGGAGCGATCTTGTCCCCGATTCCGGCGCGCGGCGGGCACGCCGGTTGATATGTGGGGCTTCCTGGACCCGGGATGGAGTGGTCGCCGAGGAGGCGCTGGTCGTGCTGTCGGGAAGCGGCGACGAAAGCCGGTTGCTGGATTTTCGTTGCCGACGAGTGGAAAGGGACGGGGATGAGTGGGTTGGAGCGGAAGCGGTGTCCGATCGTCCCAAATGGCCGCCGGATGATCCGGAGGACCGCGGCGCGCTCATAGCGTTGCAAAGAGGCGCGCGATGTCTGAACAGAGGAGGAGCCTGCGTGGAGCGGCTTGCTCCTCTTCCGGGAATGTTGGTTCGTCACCTCATGGACCGCTTGCCGCAGGTAAGCTCGGACAGACGGCGGTCTCTGCTTGATGATGCTCGCCGGGCGGCCATGAGCGGCGCATCGCGCTCCGAGATGGTGCTTGACGTAGCAGGCCGCAGGTGCCGGCGTCTGCAGCGCCTCCAGGATCCTACGATTTGCATTGCCACCGGTCACGAGCGTGGAGCGCCGGCTCTGTGCGGCATCGAGGGAGTCTCGGAATCAGAGGCGTCTCAGGCTCGGGCGATTGCGGCTTTGCTTTGGGGACAGGTGCTCGAGAAAGAGATAACGACCAGCACGGTGACTTGTCCTACAAGAGGGAGGCCCATTGAGTTCCAGGTGGCATGGACCAAGGGTGAGGACGGCGAGCCCGTGCTGTTGGACCTAGTCTGCCGGTGATTTTATAGGACGTGGTGCCGCCATGTAGGCATGGCTTGGCGCACCTCGTCACGATACGACAGATCGATCTCCGCGACGGCCATGGTGTTCGCGCGGTCAGGGGCGCGGGCCAGAACCTTACCCCATGGATCGACGATCATGGCGTTGCCGTAGGTGGATCTCTTTGGAGAGTGACGGCCGAACTGAGCGGGCGCCGCCACATAGGTGCCATTCTCGATTGCGCGCGCCCGTACCAGTACCTCCCAGTGGTCTTTTCCGGTAGCCAACGTGAAAGCGGACGGTACCCATATCAGCTCCGACCCCTCTTCATCGAGCCTTCGGTAAAGCTCGGGAAACCGTAAATCGTAGCAGATGGTCAGGCCGTGGCGAATCCCGCCGGCCTCTCCGGTCACGACATCGTCACCGGCCATGGTGAACTTGCTTTCCCTCAAGGCCCGAGCATCCTCGAGCTCTACGTCGAAGAGGTGGATTTTTCTGTATACGGCGGAGATTTCTCCTTCATCGTCGATCAGTACCGAGGTGTTGAAAACCCTGCCGGGGTCGGCGGAGTATCTCTCGGAGATGCTTCCGGCCAGGACGGTCATCCGAAGCTCTCTTGCCGTCTCTCTGATTTTTCCGATGGTGGGACCATCGACATCTTCAGCTATCCTTGGCCTGTCCGCCTCCTTGCCCATGAAGGAGAAGCACTCCGGTAGTCCTGCCATGGCGGCGCCGCGGCGCCCGGCCTCTCGAAGAAGAGATATGGCCGCGTCGGTGTTCGGCCCGATATCGTTGCCCGAGGTCATCTGAATTGCCGCGATCACCAGCCGCTCTCCGGATGGCGACTTGGTTCCGGTGATCACCGGCGATTGGTTGTCTTCCCTCCGGGGGCTGGAGGATCCCCTCTTGCCGTTCGAGTTTTCGGGCATGAAAGCCTCCCTTGATGGGTTGGATGATAGCGCGGAGTGCTTGGCTTGGGCCTTGCAGGGGCCATTGCCGTATGGTACTCCTTCGCAAGCATTTTCGGTGGGTTTCACTGAAGGTGGGCGCGGTTGGCCCGCTTTCTTTTTTTAGAATAGGTAATTGCAAGCCAGTTTGTCGGCAGAGTCTCCCATGGAGAAGGGACACCATATAGAAAAGCGCATATGGGCGCTGGTCGAGCCGGTCGTGGCCTTCTCGGGCTACGAGCTGATAGAGGTGGTCTATACCCGTGAAGGCGGGCGTTGGGTTCTCCGCTTGTACATCGACGCTCCTTCAGGGGTGACTATCGAAGACACTACCAGGGTGAGTAAGCTAGTTGATCCGGTTCTCGACGTCGAGGATCCATTCGACCATCCTTATCATCTCGAGGTGTCCAGCCCCGGCCTCGATAGGCCTGTTCGTAAGATCGATCACTTCGATCGCTATGCCGGGGAGACGGTTCGACTGCGGACGCACGAGCCCGTCGATGTCGGCGAGCAGGTGAAGAGACGCAACTTCACCGGAGTGCTCCGGGGCAGCGATAAGGGCTCGATTCTCATAGACGATGGTGATCGCGTCCTCGAGGTTCCCCACGAAGCCATCAAGCGCGCGCATCTGTCCTACCGGCACGAGTCCAGCGATACCAAGGAGAAGAGACGATGACGCCCGGTGGAGTGAACATGAACCTGATCCTGGATCAGGTCGCCAAGGAAAAAGGCGTGAACCGGTCGGTTCTGGTCGAGACACTCGAACAGGCCATTCAGCAGTCGGCCCTCAAGACGTTCGGTGACGAGCGGCTCATCGAAGCTCAGTACAATGAGGAAAAGGGCGTCGTAGAGGTCTTTCAGGCGCTGACGGTGGTCGACGATATTACCGATCCCGTGAATCAAATCACGGTTGCCGAAGCCCGCGATAAAGGTATCGAGGCCGAGGACGGTGACGAGCTTCTATTCCAAATCTTTTATCGCGAGGAGGACGCCGAGGAAGCTCGTATTCAGGATGAGCGTTACGGCGACATTCTCAAGATACGTACTCACCGGCGCGCCTTCGGCCGCATCGCCGCCCAGACCGCCAAGCAGGTCATTATTCAGAGGGTGCGCGACGCCGAACGCGAGAACGTCTACAACGCATTTCGTGATCGCGAGGGCGAGCTCATAACGGGGGTGGCCCGGCGCTTCGAGCGAGGGAACATCATTGTCGATGTAAACGGCATAGAGGGAGTGTTGCCGGTACGCGAGCAGGTGCCGCGCGAGAGCTATCGCGCCGGGGACCGGATACAGGCCTATGTGTCGGAAGTCTTGCGTGATGCAAAAGGGCCGCAGATTATTTTGTCGCGAGCAGCGGACAACCTGCTCGTCAAGCTCTTCGAGATGTGGGTGCCCGAGATTCATGAAGGCATCGTGTCGATAGAGCACGCGGCCCGGGAGCCGGGCGGTCGGGCCAAGATAGCCGTCGCCAGCCGCGATCCCCAGGTTGATCCGGTGGGTGCTTGCGTGGGAATGAAAGGTAGCCGAGTGCAGGCCGTAGTTCAGGAGCTGCGCGGAGAGAAGATAGACATCGTGCCCTGGGATGAGGACCCCGCGCGCTTTGTCTGCTCGGCGCTCGCTCCGGCTCAGGTCGCGCGAGTGCTCATAGACGAGGCCAACCGGGCCATGGAGATAATCGTGCCCGACGACCAGCTATCCCTGGCCATCGGACGAAAGGGTCAGAACGTTCGTTTGGCCGCGCGCCTCACAAACTGGAAGCTCGACATAAACAGCGAGAGCCGAGCGAAGGAGCTTCGTGAGTTCGCGGACGAATCCCTCGGCTCCATAGAAGGCATAGACAAGGATCTCATCGAGAATCTTTTCGCCCATGGCTTCCGCAGAGCCAGTGACATAGCGGATGCAAACCCCGCGGTTTTGGCGCAGATCCCCGGTATCGACGAGGAGAAGGTGGACGAGATTCGCGAGAGCGCTCGTGAGCAGGCAGCGTCCGACGTCGAGCGGGAGATAGAGATCGAACGCGAGAAGGAACGCGCCCGCGAGATCGAGATGCGGCGTCATCCCAACGAGCTTTCCGAAAAGGAACGCCTCCTTCGTGTTCGTGGGGTAGGGGAGCGCACCATAGAGCAGCTCTCTTCCAGTGGATACAACACCGTCGAGGACATCGTGAAGGAGGAGGATCCCATCAAGCTTGGTGACTCGACCGGCATCGGCCTAAAGAAGGCGAGGCAGATCCAGACGGCGGCAAGTCATTATCTCGAAGAGGAAGCAAAACTGAGAGCCGAGCTGGATGCTGCTGGAGACGGAGCTTCCCCCGGCGTTGAAGAGGCTGGGGTCGTGGCCGAGCCCAAGGAGACCACCGTCGAGGATGAGGCCGCAAAGGATGAAGCCGCGGAGGATAAGGATGAGGCCGCGGAGGATGAGGCAACAGTTGAAGGGACTTCGTCCCCATGACCAAGGGCTATCCCATTCGAACTTGCATAGGATGCGGTAAGAGGGAGCCGAAGCATAATCTGACAAGAATTGTTCTACAAAATGACCAACGGCGAATATACATCGATCCGGCTGGAAGAAGACCGGGTCGAGGTGCATACCTCCACAAGGAGGCAGGCTGCATCGAGCGGGGGCTTTCGCCCCGTTGCATCACCCGTACTTTTCGCGGAACCGCGGCACCGGTGCAGGGGCTCGCAGAGGCAGTTCTGAAGGCGACGGAGCGGGTCGCCATGTAAGAATCAACACACAAAGGTAGAAGAGACTGATGGCAACGAAGCGCGTCCACGAAATGGCAAAGGAGCTCGGGCTCAAGAACAAGGAGCTCATCGAGAAGCTCAAGAAGCTTGGCTTCGAAGTGGCTTCGCACTCCTCGAGCCTCGAGGAGGTCGAGGCGGAAGCGGTCATGGCGCGGCTTCGCGGCGGCGAGGAGCCCGAGAAGGTCAAGAAGCCGTCCCCTTCGGGGGGAGCCGGTGTCGTGCGCCGCCGACGAAAGGTGAGCCGCGGCGAGACCGAGGTGGTTACAGAGACCCGGATCGTGCCGGGTGGCGAGGCCAGAACCGAAGAGGTTCTACGCACGACCGAGCGAGCCGCGGCCGAAGAGGTGGAGAAGGCTCCTCCAGCCGAGGCCCCCGCGATCAGCGAGGCTCAATCGGAAGCGGAGCTGGAAGAGAAGGTCGAAGCTCGCGTTGAGGAGGAAATCGACGGAGGCGCCCCTTCGGAAGAACTCCCCGGGCAAGACGCCGACGGTGACCTCTCCGAGGCCGAAGAGAAGCCCGCGGAGATGGCTTCCGCCGAAGAGGCGGACCGGGACGAGACGGCTGTCGCCGATGCGGAGGCAGCCGCCGCCGAGGTCGAGGCTCGTGATGGTGAAGCCCGTCCGGATGCCAACGGCCATGCGGTCGCCAAGGAGGAGAAACAGGCCGAGCGCGAAGAAAAGGAGGCGCCGCGCTTGAAGGAGCCCACATCCACGCAGGCGGTAGTGGTCAAGCGAGCGGCGATCCCGATCAAGCCGAAAGTGCCGCCAGCCGCCAGGGGTGGTGAAGGCAAGCCCTCGGATCGGCGCATCGGTCCCATCAAGGAGTATCAAGTAGTCACCGATGTACAGGGGCGGGACCGCGAGCTGGTCGACGTATCCCGCGACAAGGCCGGAAAGAAAAAGCCGTCGCCTGGTGGAGCACGTCGAGCCAAGGAGACCTACTCGAAGACCGAGCTGTTGTCTCTTGCGCGCGAGCGGGCGTTCATCCCACTACGTGGCCGGAAGAGGCGCCCAACCAAGAAGGGCAAGAAGACAGAGCTTACGCAAGCGGCCGCGCATAAGCGTGTCGTCAAGGTCGAGGAGTCGATTCAGGTCTCCGATTTGGCCAAGCAGATGGGCGTGAAGCTCGTCGATGTAATCCGCAAGCTCATGCAGATGGGTTCTCCGGCTACCGCGAATCAATCCATCGATCTGGATACCGCTTCGCTGGTTGCGCAGGAGTTCGATTACGAGGTCAAGAAGGTTGGAGTGGGTCTCGAGGATCTGCTGGGCAAGCCCGAGAAGGAGATCGAGGGCCAACCTCGTCCTCCCGTGGTAACCGTCATGGGCCATGTAGACCACGGCAAGACTTCGTTGCTGGACTACATCAGGAAGACCAAGGTCGCCGATGGCGAGGCAGGCGGCATCACGCAGCACATCGGTGCTTACTCGGTGAAAGTGGGCGATGGAACGGTTACCTTCCTCGATACGCCCGGTCACGAGGCTTTTACGGCCATGCGTGCTAGGGGAGCGCAGGTGACCGACCTGGTCATACTGGTGGTTGCGGCCGACGACTCGATCATGCCGCAGACGGTCGAGGCCATCAATCATGCCAAGGCGTCCGGAGTTCCATTGGTGGTGGCGGTGAACAAATGCGATCTGCCACAGGCCAATCCCGATCGCGTCCGCCAAGGTCTCACCGAGCACGAGCTGGTACCCGAGGAGTGGGGTGGGGACATCATCGTGGTCGATGTTTCCGCCAAGACTGGAGAAGGAATCGACAAGCTGCTGGAGATGACACTTCTTCAGGCCGAGCTGATGGACCTGCGGGCTCCGGTCGATAACTCGGCGTCGGGTGTGGTCGTCGAAGCCAAAGTCGAGAAGGGGCGAGGCCCGGTAGCGACCGTCCTCGTAAAGGAAGGAACGTTAAGTCGCGGAGAGATCATCTTTACGGGACAGAACTACGGCAAGATTCGAGCCATGCTCGACTACACCGGAAAGAACGTGAAGCAGGCCACACCGAGCATGCCGGTGGAGGTTTTGGGTCTCAACGGTGTTCCAAGCGCGGGTGAGCAGTTTCACGTGGTCAAGGACGAGAAGGCCGCGCGCGAGCTTGCGGAGCGCAACTCGCAGAAGGTTCGCATGAAGGACATGGCCGGTTCGGCTCGCAAGAAGGCTACCCTGGAGGATCTGTTCAGTCAGATGAAGGAGGGCGAGCGAAAGGATCTCGCGCTCGTAGTGAAGGCTGACGTCCAGGGCTCCGTCGAAGCCGTCATAGGAGCTTTGGAAAAGCTGTCCGGTCCAAAGGTAAAGTTGATGTTTCTGCACCATGGCGTGGGCGCCATCTCCGAATCGGATGTGATGCTGGCTGCCGCCTCCAATGCCATCATCATAGGATTCAATGTTCTTCCCGACGGCAAGGCCAAGCGACTCGCCACCCACGAAGGAGTGCAGATCCGCACCTACGAGGTCATCTATGATGCGGTGAACGATGTCAAATCGGCCATGGAAGGCTTGCTCGAGCCCATCCGCAAGGAGCACGACGTCGGCAAGGCGGAGGTGCTGGATGTCTTCCGGATCAGCGGAAAGGGCGTCGTCGCGGGCTGCAAGGTGACCCAGGGCAAGATCGCTCGCGGCTTGAATATCCGCGTGAAACGAGAAGGCGAAAAGGTCTTCGACAGCAAGGTAGACGGGCTCAAGCGTTTCAAGGACGACGTGAAGGAGGTCACCAGCGGGTTTGAGTGTGGAGTAAGCATCGGAGGCTTCAACGCCGTCAAGCAAGGGGACATCCTCGAGATATACGAGGTCGAGGAGATCCGTCAGACGCTGTGATTGTAGGAATAACCAGGATCGGCCTGGTGCTTCCAGGCAACCGTACCCTCAAGTCGAAGAGATCGGTGGTTCGCAAGCTCCTGGATCGCGTTCGCGCCAGATTCCATGTGTCCGCCGCCGAGGTCGCGGAGCAGGAGTCCCATCAACGGGTGGTTCTCGGGTTTTGCACCTGCGGAGCGGACGGTCGAAAGATCGAACAGGTGATGTCAAAGCTGCTCGATTTTGTTGAAGCAAGCGGGGAGGGGCAGGTCGTATCGACGGAGACCGAGATTGTAGACTACGAGGATCTCGCGGGCGAGCTGGAGGTTGAAAGCTACGCCGACAAGTTCGGACTTGGTGACGAGGCGTTCGAAACGGATTCCGACGTCCCCGTCGAAGCGGAGGTCAAAGGCGGCAAGGCCCGAATTCGGCCCGGCAGTCTGGGCTTTGGTTCACGAGACGAAGAGGACTGACCTGAAGCTGCTTTCGTTGGCTCCCATGAGCGTGGGAGGCCAGGAGGGAATCGATGAGCCGGCGCACGGAAAAACTAGGCAGCGTGATTCGGCGGGAGCTGACGCTCCTGTTGTCTCAGGGTCGACTGAAGGATCCCCGCGTACACGAGCTGACCACCATTACCGGCGTGAAGGTCAGTGGAGACCTGTCCTTGGCCAAGGTCTACTACACGGTTCTGGGGGAAGATTCCGAGATCACCGAAACGCGAGAGGGGCTGTACGCCGCTCGCGGCTTCATGCAGCGGCATCTCGCCGGCCATCTTTCCTTACGCATCATCCCAAGGCTCTCCTTCGAGTACGACCCCTCCGCGGCTTATGGGGCCAAAATGGAGGAGATCCTCTCCAGTTTGCCGGAGCTTCAGGAGGATGCTTCCGAGGCGGGTGAGGAACCGGGGGATGGAGACGGCGCCGGTGAAGACGACTGACGTTTAGCGAGTATCGACAGCTTTGCATCGCTTCGAGACGAACCTTCGTTCCCCAGGTTTCGAGTTCGTTCCCCCAATAGAGTCGCTCAACCGAGCCGGCCGAAGCCCCTTCAGTCGCGCCAGCGCGACCCTGGGCAAGGCGGATCCCTCCCCAGCAGCCAAGCAAGGGGTTGATTTCGCTGGTCCAATCTTCTGCTCGAGCGGCCACAACCGTTATGGCCCGGCTCCTGCACTACCCATTGAGCGTTGATGAACCCCATGAAACGGGTCTCAACCGCGGTGGTCTTTTCAGCGGCAATCGAAAGGAGCCGTGAAGAGGTCGCCTGCAACACATGAACCAGCAACGGGAAAGGAGATAACGATGCCGGGAGGAGATCGAACAGGACCTAGAGGACAGGGACCGATGACGGGAGGAGGACAGGGATGGTGCGGGGGCGGCACCGGTCGAGGCGCCGGCTTCGGGCGTCGCTGGGGTGGCCGTGGTCGTGGCGCGGGACGACGCGGCGGCCGGGGGCATGGCGATCGGCCCGGCGCACCGGAAGCACCCGCTTTACACGCTTTCGAGGCATCCGAGGGCGAAAACGCTCTTAATATCCTCATGGAGCGAACAGCAAGCATCGAGCGGGCCGTCGGCATGCTCGCCGAAAGACTCGAGAAGCTCGAGAAGGGTGACTCGGAGCCCGCTACCAAGAGCGAGGGAGAACAATCATGAAGGTTGCCGTAACAGCGGCCGGACGGGGTCTCGACGCCATGGTTGACCCCAAGTTCGGAAGATGCCGTGCGTTCGTAGTAGTCGAGACCGATGACATGAGCTTGGAGTCCGTCGAGAACGAGGCGCGAGCCCGCGGAGGCGGAGCGGGGATCCAGGCCGCGAAGCTGATGGCGGAGAAGGGCGTAAAAACAGTCTTGACGGGCTCCTGTGGCCCCAATGCTCATCAAACATTGACGGCGGCGGGCATAGACGTGGTCGTCGGTTGCGAAGGTACGGTGGCCGAGGCCATCGAGCGCTTCAAGGCGGGCGAGGTGTCTCCCGCCTCCGAACCCAACGTAGCCAGCCACTTCGGAATGGTGGACAAGAGCTGATGACTGAAAGCGGGCTCGCGCGAGACGGCGGGAGAGCCGGCGAGATGACGGCGTGTTTGACGATCGCGGTGGCAAGCGGCAAAGGCGGCACCGGCAAGACTACCGTCGCCGTCAATCTGGCGGCCTGCCTCGCCGAAGCGGGCGAAAGCGTCACCTACGTGGACTGTGACGTCGAGGAACCGAATGGGCACGTGTTCCTGGCCCCGCGACTGGACTCGAGGTCGAAGGTGTCAATACACGTGCCCGAGGTAGACAAATCGCGCTGTACCTACTGTGGAGCTTGCGGCAAGGCCTGCCGATACTCCGCGATTCTTGCACTGCCGAAGCAGGTGCTCACCTTTCCCAAGCTCTGTCATGGATGCGGAGGCTGCGCCCTGTCCTGCCCGGAGAACGCCATTCGAGAGGTGCCTCGCACGATCGGCTGGGTCGAACAGGGAGGCGCGGGAAAGGTAGTCTTCAGCCAGGGCAAGCTGAACGTCGGCGAGGCGATGGCGCCGCCGGTAATCCGAGGCGTGCTGGAAGCGGTACCCAAAAGGGGAGCACTGATTCTGGACGCGCCTCCGGGTACTTCTTGCCCCGTCATAGAAACCGCCAAGTCGGCCGATGTCGTCCTCCTGGTCACAGAGCCTACGCCCTTCGGGCTCAACGACCTGATGCTTGCCGTGGAAATGACGCGCGCGCTGGGCCTGCCGTTCGGCGTCGCCATCAACAAGGACGGCAGCGGGAACGAGGCCGTCAGCGACTACTGCGCCAGGGAAGGAATACCCGTGCTCCTTCGCATTCCCCACGACCTTCGCATTGCTCGCGCATACTCCAGGGGAGAGATGATGGTTGACGAGGTTCCGGAGGTCGGAGCGCGCCTGAATGCCCTATACCGGCATCTCCAAGAGCTGGCTTCCACGAAGCCGAAGCGGCGGGCGCAGCCTGTGAAGAAGAGGGCTACCTTCCTCGATGAGTCGCCATCCGCCGGCTTACTCTCGGAGACGGTTCAGCTTGGTCGAGGCGACAAGATACGAGAGCTGGTAGTGATTAGCGGCAAGGGGGGAACGGGGAAGACGAGCATCGTGGCTTCCTTCGCCGCGCTGGCGGGAAACGACGCGGTCCTCGCGGACTGCGATGTGGATGCCGCCGACCTCCATCTCGTTCTAAGCCCGAAGGTGCATCGAAAGACGCCTTTCTCCGGCGGACAAGAGGCGGTCATGGACGAGAGTTCGTGCACGGCGTGCGGTATCTGCGCCGCACACTGTCGTTTCGAGGCGATTCTTCCCGTCACAGGGGGAGAGGGCGAGTTACGACACTACACGGTCGATCCCGTCTCCTGCGAAGGGTGCGGGGTCTGCGCCGACATCTGTCCCGAGCGCGCGATCTCCATGATGCCCTCTCTCAACGGCGAGTGGTTCATCTCCGATTGCAGGCACGGACCGATGGTTCACGCGAAGCTGGGCATAGCTCAGGAGAACAGCGGCAAGCTCGTCTCGCTCGTGCGCAATGAAGCAAAGGCGCTGGCCGAACGCAAAGGACGCGACCTGGTCATCTGTGACGGGTCACCCGGCATCGGCTGCCCGGTAATAGCCTCGATCGCCGGCGCCCACATGGTCCTGCTGGTCACCGAGACCTCCCGCTCCGGACTGCACGATCTGAAGCGGGTCGCGGAGCTGTGCGGGCAAATGGAAGTAAAGGCGGGGGTCTGCATCAACAAGGCGGACATCAACCCGAGGATCGCCGAAGAAATCGAGACCAAGGCCGCTGGATGGAACATGCCCGTGTGGGGTCGAATTCACCATGACGAGCAGGTCACCGCCGCGCAGTTGGAGGCGCGATCGGTGGTGGAGCACTGCAACGGGAAGGCGGCGCGCGACATACGAAAACTTTGGGAGAGAGTCAAGGCAGCCCTGGAACGGGAATGCGATTCGCGTTCTCAACGGTAGGTGTCGTATCCGGTTACTTCGAGCCGTTTTGCGATCGGCCGTCTTGCCGCGGTAGGTCTATGCCGAGCTGCAGCACCTTTCGGAAAAGAGTGCTCTTGTGCATCCCGAGTTCGTGCGCGGCGGCCAGCCGGTTGCCGCCGTTGCGCTCGATCGCCTCACGGATGGCGCGTGCCTCGATCGCTTTCATGGTCTCGACCAGCTTGCGCCCCTTCCTGGGGGAAGGCGCTACCGGCACGAGTTCCGGGGGCAGGTGCTCGAGCTCGATCTGCCCCTCGGACACCAGCATGAACGCGTGCTCGATGATGTTCCGCAGCTCTCTGACGTTGCCCGGGTAGTCGTGGGCGGTCAGAACACCGAGCACGTCGGCGCTCACCCCGGTCACGCACTTGTTCTGGACAGCGTTGAAGGTGTCTATGAAGTGCTGGATGAAAAGGGGGACATCCTCCCTCCGGCGGCGCAAGGGCGGCATCTCGAGCTTCATCACCTTGATGCGATAATAAAGATCCCCGCGGAAGGCCCCGGTCGCTACCCGGGCGGCTAGATCGCGGTTTGTCGCGGCCACCACCCGTACATCGGCCTTTTCGGTGCGGGTGGCCCCGAGCGGCTCGTAAACCCTCTCTTGGAGTACGCGCAGGAGGCGCACCTGCAAGGCCTGGCTAACCTCGCCAATCTCGTCAAGAAAGAGAGTTCCCCCGCGCGCCAGAGCAAAACGGCCCGGCTTGTCCTTGACGGCGCCCGTAAAAGCGCCTGCCTTGTACCCGAAGAACTCCGATTCCAGCAGGGTCTCGGGGAGCGCGCCGCAGTTGACCGCGACGAACGGACCATTGCGCCGCGGGCTGAAGCCGTGAATCGCCCGCGCTATGAGCTCTTTACCCGTGCCGGTCTCACCCTCGAGCAGGATGGTGCTCTCGCTGTCGGCGACCCGCGGAAGCACCTCGAGCAGCCGGCGCATCAATGCGCTCCGGCTGATTATGTCCCCTACCTGAAAACGTCCCCTGATCCGAGTCCGCAGTTCCTCGATGATGCTGAGGTCTCGGAAGGTTTCGGCGCCGCCGACGACGGCCCCATGCTCGTCGCGCAGCAAGGCGGTGGAAACGCTGATGGGAAGTCGCTTGCCGCTGGAGTCGATGATGAACGTGGTTTTGTTCACGACCGGTGAACCGCTCTCCAACGTGTGCTTGAGCGCGCACTCACTCTCACACATGGTGGCGCGAAACACGTCGGAGCAACGGCGGCCGATCGCCTCTTCACGCGGGATTCCGGTGATGAGCTCGGCGGCTCGGTTGAACGACAGGATCCGCCAGTCCGGATCCACGGTGAAAACCCCATCAGAGATGCTCTCCAGAATTGCACCGGTGGCGACGTTGATGGTCGCGCCCGAGCTTCGGGTCGCCTCTGTCTTGCGTCGTCTGCTCATCACAGCTCCGTTACTTCCCAGCTAATGCCGCCGTCCTCTCCTCGCCGAAGCCTGACCTTACACTCGGTGCCGTCCCCCAGTTCCCGATACTCGCGGCGAAGCGCGGGAAAGTCGGTCGCGGTAAGGAATTCCTCGAGCATCTCGGCGAGGGGAGCCAGAGAGTCGATCTTCGCCCCCTCTCCGAGCAAGGCGGCGACCATTTGACGATGCGCCCGCTTGGCCGCGGTTTGAATGCAGCACTCACCTAAAGTCAGAACCAGGCTGCCATCGGAGAGCACATCGAAGGAGAAGCTTCCAGTCATTAGCCGACAACGGTGTTTTGGCGGCACTTTCCTAAGAACCTCCAAGACATTATGGGCATATGACCACAATTGATCAAGGAGAGAATTGTCCTGCTGTTCTAATAGGCCATCCCAAGGCTCTCCTTCGAGTACGACCCCTCCGCGGCTTATGGGGCCAGAATGGAGGAGATCCTCTCCAGTTTGCCGGAGCTTCAGGAGGATGCTTCCGAGGCGGGCGAGGAACCGGGGGATGGAGACGGCGCCGGTGAAGACGACTGACGTTTAGCGAGTATCGACAGCCGGGCGGCGATGGCCTTGGCGCTCCAGCGTCCGGGAACCGGAATGCGTGGAAGGACGGCGCCGGGCCTTCGTTCCGAAGGAAGGTGAGGTCTGGGCTCGGTCGACCAGAGTATGGCTCGCGGAGCGATCTCTTTCAGAGCTTCGACATCGGAAGCGCGATAATCACGGCTCGGAACCCCGAACGGAAAAGCGAACTGGGTGCAGGGGCCGAACATATGCTCGAACGCGCTCGTCGACAGAGCAACCTCGAGCCGCGCCACCTCGTCCGGTACGGTGGAGAGCGCGAGGTGCGTGTTCGTGTGATTCCCAAGCGTGACCTCTTTCAGCTCCAAAAGCGAGAGGCACTCCTCCACGCTTGCGATGGCGTACTCCTTGCGGTTGCCGAGAGCTCGGAGCTCGGGGCGCCGGTTTTCACGCAGGGGCTCGATGCCTTTTTGCATAGCTTCGAGACGAACCTTCGTTCCCCTGGTTTCGAGTTCGTTCTCCCATAGGTCCCAGCGAAAAGCGGCGCGAGTGAGCAGCTTCTCCGGACACACGAAGACCAGCCACTCCATGTCCGGGAAGTCGGGCGCTCTTTTCCTGACGTAGTCCACCGCGTCCCGGTAACCATCGTCGAAAGCAAGTGTGAGCCTCCTCGGCCCTCCTCCTAGCTCGCGCGCCGCCCTGACCAAGTGCATCAGCTCGTCCAAGGCCGATGGTGCAATGGTTTGGTTCGGTAACGGATCGGTGTCCCGGATTTTTTCGCCAACGCGGTGAAGGCACAAGGCGACGTTTAGCCCTCGGGTGTAGCGGCCAAGAAGCTCCACCACCATTCGCTTCGGCAGCCGCCGGCAGGTCGGCTCGAATGCGTCTCTGGCCAGCGCTCTCATCGTGGCAAGAACGGACACCCGTACCTCCATGCTGCGATGCGCCGGTGCTGAAGCCGACCGGCCTCGAAAGTCCCCCGCGAACTCTATGAAGGCCTGGCCGAGCCGCAACTCGATTCGAATCATCACGGTGTATTGCGAGTTCGTCTTTTGATTCCTATACGATCGTGGATGCACCTTGAATCTGATGTTGCTTCGAATAATCGGTTTGGAAGAAGTTGTGCCTTACTCATCGGTGTTGTCTTACTAGGTGTGGGGGTCTTTGCATGCTGGGATCGTTCGGGAAGGTCGACCGGGCTCTCATCGGAGGCGGCGGTCCCGAAGCGTGACGGAAGGGCGCAAGCCGCTGATTCAGGAGGCCGGCTGGAAGTCTCGGCTTCTGATTCCCCCGCCGACGTCTCTTTCAGCATTCACGGCCGGCGCGCGGTGAAAGACATTTCTCCTTTCATCTACGGCGTCAACACACACTGCTCTTGGGAAGGCGCCGTCGCCCGGCCGGGTATGGTCCGGCTGGGAGGGAACCGCTGGACGACCTACAACTGGACCAACAACGCGTCGAACGCGGGCTCGGATTACCACCATCAGAACGATGCTTGGCTGGGTGGCGGCAATAGTGCGGGTGAAGCCGTGCGGAGCCGCGTCTCGGCCGCTCACGAAGCGGGAGCGGCGGCGCTGGTCACCATCCCGATAGTCGAGCACGTTGCAGCCGACAAGAGGCGCGGGGGAGACGTGGCACAGTCGGGAAGGAGATACCTCGAACAACGCTTCGTGCCCTCCGTTGCTCGCAAGGGAGAGCCGTTCGAGTACCCTCCCTCTTCGAACAGCGAGCGGGTCTATCAGGATGAGATGATTGCCTGGCTCGAGGACGAGTGCTCGTGCCCCAGGGACGAGAAACCCATATTTTACGCGCTCGACAACGAACCTTGTCTTTGGGCCTCGACACATCCCCGAATCCGGCCCGAGCCGGTTTCATACAGGGAGCTGACCGAGAGGTCGATTGAGTACGCCGGCGCCATAAAGAGCGTTGCTCCGGACTCGCTAGTCTTCGGACCCGTCAGCTACGGATGGATGGGTTTTACGAATCTTCAAAACGCGCCCGATGCCGATGGGAGAGACTTCCTGGACGTCTACTTGAGAGACATGCGCGTGGCTGCCGAGGAGCACGACCGCAGGCTGCTCGACGTTCTCACCATCCATTGGTACCCGGAGGCCAGAGGTGGAGGGCAGCGCATTACCGGGGGAGACGACTCCCAGGCCGTGGTGGAGGCGCGTGTCCAGGCGCCGCGCTCTTTGTGGGATCCCACTTATACCGAAGATAGCTGGATCGCGCGCCGGGTGCTCGGTGGGCCCATAAGGCTTCTGCCCAGGCTTCGGGACAAGATCGATGCCGCTTATCCCGGCACGAGGTTGGCCATCACCGAGTACAACTACGGCGGGGGCGGACACATCTCGGGTGGCGTGGCTCAAGCCGATGTCTTGGGGATCCTTGGGCGGGAGGGAGTGTTCGCCGCGTCCGTGTGGACTTTCGGGCAAGGGCCGAGTGACTACCTCTTCGGTGCGATGAACATGTTTCTCGATTACGACGGAGAAGGGTCATCCTTTGGAGACACCTCGATCCACGCGCGCACCACGGATCCGGCGCGAACGAGTGTGTACGCGAGCCACGACAGCCGGGATCCAGCCGGGATGACGGTGGTCGCAATCAACAAGAGCCAAGAGGAGATCGTGGCGGATATACGAATAACGCGTGACGCCGTCCTCGAAGGGGGGCGTGTTTTTCGGATTGAGGAGGGCTCGGCGTCGCCCCGCAATGTAGGTGCCATTGCGCCCCAGGGCGACAATGCTTTCAAGCTGCCGCTACCCTCCATGAGCGTTACCACCTTGGAGCTTCGCTGATGGGCTTCTCGGCTGCCGCGGAGCGGGCTATCGACCCAGATGCAAAAAGCACAGTGAATACTAGAGTTTGGAGCAGACACCACTGGAGTTTTTTTGGCAGCGCGAAGCGGCTCGAATGCTCCGCCCGGGGGGCGCAATGATATTGAGACAAGTCAGGATGGGTAAGATTCACGTAGATGCCGTCAGGCGTGAGGAGGCCATGCGGGCCATCGTCCGCTTGGTCGAAGGCAATGTGGGAGGCTATGTCTTCACGCCTAACGTGGATCACGTGGTCATGGCGGAGGATTCGCCGGACCTAGCGAGTGCTTATCGGGGGGCACGGCTCTCACTGGCCGATGGCATGCCGATAGTATGGGCCAGCCGTCTTTTAGGTCATCCCGTGCCCGAGAGGCTCGCTGGTTCGGACATGTTGGCCCCTATCGCCGGCTTGGCGGCGGCCGCCGGTTGGTCAGTTTATCTGGTCGGAGGAAGAAACGGAGCCGTAAAGAAAGCAGCGGACGCCTTGTGTGAGATGTATCCGAGGCTGCGCATCGTTGGTGCCGACTCCCCGTACTTGAGCCTTGCTCCCGGCCACGTGGCGACGCGGGAGGCGGTGGAACGCATCAGGCGGGCCGGCCCCCAACTCCTTTTCATGGGCCTGTCAGGGCCAAAGCAAGAGCTTTTGTTGCACCGCACCGCCGAGAGACTCAACCCCACGCTGGCTTTCGGAGTGGGGGCTGCCATAGACATGATGGCGGGGCTGGTGCCTCGCGCGCCGAGGTGGATGTCCGGAATGGGACTGGAGTGGTTGTATAGGCTTTCTCTCGAGCCGAAGCGACTCTGGCGCCGGTACCTCATTCGTGACCCTCGCTTCGTGGGAGTAGTCTGGAGAATGCTCTTCGAGCCTCGAGACGAGCGCATGCGGCTGCAGCCCTTGCTTCCGGCGCGACACGCGATTTGAGCCGGTAGGTTCAGTCGGGGATCCTCCATGGATATGAGGAAACAGTCGCGGCGTGAGCCGTAACGGCGTATGTTGTCCGCCGTCATGCTCGTCCTCGGTCTCGATACATCGACCTGGCGCCTCGACGCCGCCGTAGTCTCCATCGAGGGCACCGGCCAGAGCCGCGTTCTGGCCAAGGCCACGGTGGAAACTCGAAGGCGAATGCACTCGCAACTCCTCCCGGGCGTTCTCCTCGACTTGTTGGAGGAGGGGGGCTCGAGCCTCGATCGTATCGACGGTCTGGCGATAGGGCTGGGTCCCGGCTCCTTTACGGGCTTGCGGACAGGCCTGTCGACTCTGGCCTCCATGGCCTATGGCGGCAGGATACCGCTGGAGGGTGCTTCCTCCCTCGAATCCATGGCCTTGGCGGCGCTGGATTCCGATGCGATGTCGCGCATGAAGCGAGAGAGCAAGGAGACGCTTCTAGTCCCGTTGCAGGACGCAAGGCGAGGGCGGGTATACGCCGGTTTCTACCGGACGCGTCCGGCGGGCTCGTCTTCCGGACTCGTTTTGGAGCGAGAAAGAGACGACGCCATCATGGAAGCCGATGCGCTGCTCGATGTCGTGAATGGATACGAGGATACCGCGGTGCTGTTCGGCTCCGGCGTGGAGGCTTGTTCGGTGCTGGCGGAAGACGTTCGAGCCAGGCGTGACCTCCCGATGTCTCCCTGCGCGGCGGCTTTGAGTCGTCTGTGTCGGCCGGGGCTCCTCCAAAAATATGCTCCTGAGCGCGTGTTCAGTGTGCGGCCTGTATACCTAAGACAAGCTCGAGACCTATACCGCGGTTGACGATAAGTCGGCGGGTGCCTATTCTGGAGAGTGCCGCCGTTCGCGCGGCGGCAAGGAGACGACGAATCGCGAGGCCTGCCGTGGCGGTCGGCACGGCCGGGTTCGTGAGGTAGAAGTCGGCAGTTCGAAAGCAGTGGA
>SLRQ01000086.1 GCA_007130885.1 Deltaproteobacteria bacterium | reverse complement strand
GAGTGACCGCTTGCTTCTCGGACGAGTATGTCGAGCTGCTTCGCTCCATCCAGACCGGCGATGCTCCTCCGCTCGACCCAAGCGACCCTGAAGACGAGGAGCGAATAAGGGAGATGTTCCACAATGCTGTCGCCCTCGCGCTCTTCCCCCCGGCACCGATGGCCGAAATTTCCATGCGCGCCGGCCTGGCCTCGAACGTCGACGCGGGAGTCCGGCTGACGCCGCTCTCCGCTCGGGGTGACGTCAAGTGGCGCATGGTGGGAGGAGGAGAAGCGGAGAACTTCTCGTTGGCGGTGCTTGGGGGCGCCGAGTACTTCATGTACGATTTCCTGTTCGGGGACGTGCAAGAGTTCCTCCAGGATCGCTACGATCTCTTCGCGCACATCGAGGTCAAAAACCCCAGGCGTGCCGACGCCGAGCTGGCCCTCATAGGTAGCGGCGAGATTCTGACAATCCTGCATCCCTACGCGGCGTTGAAGTACCGAGCCGGTATGTTCGAGATTCCCTTGGTGCTTCACATCGAGCATCCGGATCACGACCCGGTGGCTGTCGAGGACACAGTAAGCGGCCTAATCCATTACGCGGGCGGCACCGCGGGCATGGGCGTCGGTTGGCGCTTCCTGCGGGCCTTCGCCGAGGTGACGGCGATGATGGCTGTCTCGAACGCGGCCATCCTCGGAGAGTATGTCGACGTAGGCGGCCTAACTGTATACCCGTCCCTCGGGCTGGCCATCGAGCTGCCCTAGAGTGACATTATCCGGCGGATCCGCGCCGGGGTACGCACGGGTAAAAAACTCACCGCGACGAGCCGGCGCGCACGCAGCGCACTGTTGCTTCGCCGTACTTCTCGCCGGAGAGCACGCCGCCCTCGCCGAAGCACACCAGCCATGCCCAGCCGGGCATCGCGGCGTACGTCGACGATGTCCAGTGAGGACCAGGCGCGGTCTCCGGGAATGCGGCGCCGTCAATGGCCGCCGACCCCTCACCGTAGTCCACGATGTCGTGCAGCTCTTCTCGGTCGGGAAGCCGCCAGTCATCGTAGCCGCCCCATGTGGAGATCTCGCAAAACTCCAGCGCCTCCTCCGCGCTCATCACCACTTCCCAGCCGCCATCGCAGCGGGACCCGCCAAGGCCGGCCACGCACCCCTGCCACTCGAGCTGCGTCTCTTGGTCCAGCACCACCGCCTGGCCGGCGGACGCCTCATACCGAATGAACCTCTCCTCCGGCCGTTGCAGGTCTCCGTACTGCGCGTCCTGGCCGAGGTAGGGCTCGCCCAGCGCGTCCGACACGACCTCCGGAGGCAGAGGACTCATGCTCGTTGGAAAGTCCACGTACTCGACTCTTACATATCCGTGACCGGTGTTTCCGACCTCGGCGCTCTGGTCGCTTCCGGTGCCGTCAATATGACTTCCCGCTCCACCTCCACCTCTCTGATTGCCGCCACTTCCTCCGCCGGAGTAACCGCCGGCACCACCTCCGGAGCGACTTCTGGCACCGCCACCACCGCCATAACCGCCGTCCGCCACATCACCGCTTCCACCAGTGAGCTCCGGCCATTGCTTGCCGCCTTCGGCACCCGACGTACTCTCACCATCGTTATATATTCCGGCCCCGCCGGCGGAACCGCTCGCGCGCCCCCCGTCTCCGTCCGTTCCCCCGGCTCCACCATTCGTACCCGCAACGCCGTCGGTGCCCGTACTAGCATCCAGCCCAGGGTCGGGAACCCAATAACCATAATCTCCAGCGTGAACGTAACGACACCCGGATCCCCCACCGCCACCGGCCGCCAGAGCCCTTATGTGGTTTATTCGTACGAAGCTGCCGCCTCCTCCTCCTCCCGCCCAGTCACTCCCGCCCCTGCAACCGGCAGCTATCATCACCTCGTCACCTTCAACCAGCTCGAACTCGGCTTGCATCACCGCGCCCAGGCCACCTCCCTCATCCTGGTTACAGCCGTCACCACCTTGAGCACCGGCCGCCTCAATCTCGTATATACCGGGAGTTTCGACGACCCATGTCACTATTTCTCCCTCGCACGAGTACGTCTCTTCATATCCGAACTCACCAAAAAGCACTTCCTCTTCCAGCTCGAGTTCGGCCACGGAGACCTCAATGATTTTCGTGCCAGGATCTGTCGACGTAAGCGTGGACGTGAAAACCCCTTCGTCGTTCGTGCTGCCCCCTTCCGGCTCTAGAGTGTTTCCATCACCTGTCACAAAAATCGCGACCGACTCCCCTACTAACGGATTCTGATGAGAATCGATGACAGTCACCGTAATTGTCACTTCATCAATGCCGTTCGCCCACGCAAAGACAGGATCAACGGTCAATCCGGAGTACTCCAAGTCCGGCTCTCCAGGCTTGAAAGTAACCTTTTTTGGTCCGATGACGAAAGCTGCTCCCCCTTCACCCACAACTGCTTCAATGAACTTCTCCTCCGCCGCAGTCGAGGTAAGTGTTGCCGAAAATATACCACTCTCGCCAGAATCACCGCTTTCCGGCAAGAGACTGTTCTCGGATCCTGTCACCGAAAGCTCAACAGATATATCGGGAATCAAGTTTCCGTAATCGTCTCTTACCTTTAACTCTATCTCTATTGAATCAGTACTGTTCGCGATCGCCTCGGTCTTATCGAAGTCCAAGCTGGAGTTGGTCTGCGAGGGATCTCCGGGATGGAACGTCACACTCACCGGTCCCAAGATGAAGTCCGCGTCACCTTCATTCACGGGCACGGTGATGTCTTTCTCCCCCGCCCTATTAGATGTGAGTGTTGTGATGAAAATGCCACCCGAATCCGTGTCTCCATAAGATGGAACAAGAGTATTACCCGTGCCGAAAACCGACGGCTCCACTTCCACCCCCGGCACGGGGTTATCCGTTGCATCGAGGAGCACAACGGTAATCTCTATCGGATCCTGGCCATTCGCGTCCGCTTCCTTCTTGTCCACTGTCAAGCTGGACTTTTCCTCGCACGGATCCCCCACCTCGAAGTTGACATTTACCGGACCAAGATCGAAGGCATCCGAGCCCTCCCCCACAACGGCGGAAAACGTGTTCATTCCCACCGTGGTCGCGGTCAACGAAGCCTGGAAGACGCCTTCCGAATCGGTCAAGCCGTCGGTTGGTTCGAGCGTGAAATCAACTCCTTCAACCGACAATTCCACCGGCACGTCCGGCATTACATTATTCTTACTATCCCTTACTGTAACGGTTATCGTTATCGAGTCCTCGCCGTCAGCGGTCGCCGAGGCCTTGTCCCTCGTCAGGCTGGAACGTGCTCGTGACGGCACCCACGGATCGAAGGTCACCTCGATGGGCCCAAGTTCTAGAGCATCTTCACCGGTGCCGATTACGGCATCGACGTCCTTGACCTCTGACACGGTGGAAGTGAAAGAGGTAGTGAATATGCCGTTCGAACCCGTAACGCCGCTGCTACTTGACACGAAAACGTTACCGTCTCCACCGGCCGTAACCGATACAGGCATCTCCGGCACTGAGTTGTCTTGCGCGTCCAGCACCGTCACGGTAACGGTCACCTGATCGTCGCCGTCCGCCACAACGCTCGAGGGGTCCACATGCAGGGTAGAGCGTTCCTCGCTCGGATCTCCAGGCTCGAATGTCACAATCTTCGGCCCAAACTCGAGGGCGTCGTCGCCATCGCCCACAAACGCGGCAACGGCTTTCTCCTCAGCCACTGTCGAGGTCACAAGCGTCTCGAAGACGCCATCGGGCCCGGTGAGGCCGCTGCTATCCGGAAGGAAGGCATTTCCTTCTCCACCGACCGTAACCGAAACATTCCACAGCGACACCGGATTCTCGAGAGCATCCAGCACTGTTACGCTCACCGCAATTGCATCTTCGCCGTCCGCTGTGGCTGGGCCGGGCTCGACCTCCCAGATGGACGTTTCACTGCAGGGAAGTCCTGTCACAAACTCCACCGTCTCGACGAGCTCGAACGCGCCGCCGTCTACGACAGCCGTGACCGTCTTCACCCCAGCCACCGTGGAGCTCAAGTAAGCCTCGAACACTCCGTCGGGCCCCGTGACTCCCTCGCTCTCCGGCTCGAGCTCGTTGCCATCGCCATCCACCGATAATGAAACTTCCACGCCGGGCAGCAGGTTTTCATGCTCGTCCATTACCGTGACCGAAAGCAGCGATTCGGACACGCCGTCGGCTATGAGCTCCTTTGGAGTGACCACGAAGATGCTTTCGTCCTGCGAGGGCCCTAGCGCCAGTACCTCCAGCTCGGCCTCGTCCGAAAGACCGGCGTCATCGATGTCCTCCGCCATCACTGTCTGCTCGCCGGCCGTGAGCAAAACCACGCCCCCTGAAAACGAGGCCGTCCCGGCGTCCTCCTCACCGAACTCATACTGCTCCGGCAAAGCCGACCTCTCATCGCTGGAGCTGAACCTCACCGTCCCCCGGTAGTCCACGGCCACGTTCGCATGCTCATCGAACAGCGCCAACGTGACGTCCAGCGCATCTCCAGCAGGCGTCTGCTCCGGCAGACCTCCGAGCACCAGCGCCGACACGGGCGCGGCGAAGACTTCCACGGGCAGAGAGTCCTGAAGCTCCGCTTCGGCATCGCTCACCTCCACCTCTTGAAGACCGGCCGTGCGAAGCGATACCCCGCCCGAAAAACGCTTCTCCCCCGCGTCTCCCGAATCGAACGTGTACGCGGAAGGCAGCACCGCCACCCCGCACGTGGAGCTGAAGCTCACCGTCCCCCGGTACCCAGTGGCTACGTTTCCAAACGAGTCGAAAGCAGTGACCCGCGGGCTCGCGACATCTCCAGCCGTCTTCTCCTCCGGCAGCTCGGCTAGCACCAGCGACGCCGCCGGAGCCGCCATGACCTCCACTAATACCTCGTCCTCCAGGCCACCATCATCCCTGTCCCGGACCACCAAACGCTGCTCTCCCGACGTTTGAAGCTCCAGTAAAAGCGTCGCCGTCCCGGCATCGTTTGATACAAAGGCGTAAGGCTCCGGCACCACAGCCTCATCGTCCGTGCTCTCCACCTCCACAGTGCCTCGGTACCCTCTTGCCTCGTTGCCGTAGGCGTCGAACAGCGCCACATCGAGAGCGAAAGCTTCACCGGCCGTTACCTCTTCTTCCAAGGCCGTCGCAACGAGCGTCGTTGCTTCTCCTGAGTTTACACGGACTCCGGCGGAGCTCGAGAGCCCGGAGTCGCGCGTATCGGTCGCTGTCACCGTCTGATTCCCTCGGGTGCGAAGCGTGGCAGTCAAAGATGCCGTGCCCGCATCGGCTATCGTGAACGTGTACGGTCCGGGAGTCGACGCCGCGTCGTCGCTGCTGGAAAGATCAACCGTCCCCCGGTAGCCGGGATCTACTTCTCCCAAGTAATCCAAGGCCGAGATCTTCACCTCGACCGCGTCCCCGGCGACGATCTCATCCGGCGTCACCTCTACCGAGAAGCGGCTAGGCACCGAACCAGTGACATCAAAATAGGCGCTCCGCGCCGAGGACAACCCGGAGGACCTTGCACCCAGCCTGTAGACGCCCTCCACCGCGAGAAACAGATCGCTGAAGATCGCGATCCCGTCTTCCGCCTCGACCTCGACGGTGCCTCCGAGCTCGGCTCCTTCAGGGCCCTCCTCCAAGAACAACTCGACCAGGCCCTCGCCAGCGTCCACTCGCTCATTTCGCTCGTCACGAAGCTCCACCGTTACCGAAGGTGACATGATGTGCATCGCAGCGGAATCCGACGGTTGAACCGCAAAAGCGAGACGGACCGGACGGTCCGTGTCAGGTACGATGTCGGTGCCCTCGCCTCCACAGCCCCATATAAGCGCCGTCACGACTAGTGCGACCGCCAGCCCACAAGAGCTGCCACCTCCGCGCCGGCGTGGCCATCCAGACCGAACAAGGCCCCACAAGCTCTTCAACAGGCCGTAGTGCTTCATACTACCTCCCACCTACAGGCTTGAGCACAAGCAACGAAAAACAGATGAATTGTATCATATCTTACGAGGATCATCTTCCGCCAAGCATCGCTTGCGGCCAGGAATGACCTGCTCTGTGACCTCGACGGTGAGCTTACGGTCCGAGGCCAGCGCGCACGCAGCGCACGTACCCGCCTTCGCCCGTCTCCGGATGCACGCGGCCGGTCTTGAAGTCCACCTCGAAGTACAATCCGTCCGCGCCCGCCGTCGACGAAAGGTACCTGGACGAACGCACCGGCGTGCCCGGAAGCACGCTCTCGTAAATGCTTGGATACGCAAATCCGGCATCCACGATTCCCGACAGATCCCTCACCTCGGGCAGCGTCCAGTCATCGTATCCACCCCACGTGGATAGCTCGCAGTACTCCAGCGCCTCCTCGGCACTCATCACCACTTCCCAGCCGCCTTCGCAGTGAGGCCCACCGAGGCCGGCCACGCACCCTTGCCACTCGAGCCGCGTTACTTGATCCAGCACCACCGCATCGCCGGGAGAAGCCTCATAACGAATGAACCTCTCTTCGGGCAAGAGCCACAGCCCATACGTTGCGTCCTGTCCGAAGTACGGCTCACCGGTGGTCGGGCGCGGCGCGGCTAACGCTTTGTCATAACAAATCGTCTGGCCGGTTCCAGGCAAAGAGCTATCGCCCAGCCACACCCGCGCGGGGAACAAAAGCTCGAGCAGCGGCGCGGCGCGGGCCGTCGCCGGGCCTTCTTCCGCGTGGCCTTCACCATCGAAGCCGCCATCCTCGATGGTGGATCGGTCACCATCGCCCTCGGGCGTAAGGCTAGCCAGGGTCTCGGGCGGAAGCGGGCTGCTGCTCGGCGGCGCCACGTACTCGATTTGCACATAGCCGTGTCCGGTGTTCCCAACGCTGGTGCCTACAGTTGAACCGCTGGGGTGAATGTAGCTGCCGCCTCCTCCAGCGCCACAAGGGCTGTGCGTACATCCACCTCCACCAGAGTAGCCACCACCGCCTCCGCCTCCCCTGTATGCGGAGCCACCACCACCGCCATAGCCACCAACGGCGCCGTTATCTCCTGCGTGACCCCCCAGCAAGCTGTCCCAGCTACTTCCACCTATGTTACCACCGCCGTTACCAAGAAAACCCGCTCCTCCACCGGCCCATCGCACATAACTGCCTTCGCCCCCATCACCACCGCTTCCGCCCGAGTCTCCGAGGCTGCTTGAAACTCCAGAGGTGGAGGTTGAAGCGTTTCTTCCCTGGCGACCTTCGCCACCACCACCACCACCACCGCCGGCGGCGAGCAACAGGTCGGCGCCGAGTAATTTGACAAAAGACCCTCCACCACCTCCACCACCGCGGTCGACAGCGTTGTCGGGAGCTCGGCAGCCGACGGCAATTCTCAATGTCTCATTACTGCTCAGGGAAAATCTCGCTACTATTTCAGCCCCTTGACCTCCGTTCGTTTCTGTATTCCCTCCCCCACGAGCACCCGCGGCAGTGATCCTGTATGTGCCGCCTACATCCGCTGTCCACGTTTGGATTACTCCTGTTCGAGGATTGGGACTGCAGTGGCCTGACCCGAATGTTTGTTGAAACTGATATATAAACGTCACCGTAGTCGTCAGCGTAATTTCACCGGCGCTTGCGGTGACGGTCTTCTCTCCCGCTATCGTCGAGGTGAGCGTCGATGTGAAAACGCCGTTTGAATCAGTCTCGCCGCTTGG
>SLRQ01000054.1 GCA_007130885.1 Deltaproteobacteria bacterium | reverse complement strand
TCACTCCCTCTTCTCCCTCGTCTCGCAGGGAACTCGCGCAGACCCTCGGATCCATCTCCCGCATCACGGCGTCGGCCGGAACGTACATTCCAGCACCTCCGCCCACGCGGATCCCCGGAGCGGACACCGTGTCCGCCGTTTGCAAGGTCGAAAGATTGGTCGCGCAGCCGCCAAGCAGCAACGCGGAGGCGAAGGTAGCGGCAAGGAGCGTACGAATCGTCATTACAAACTCATACGCTGCCCGAGCCGGCCGCGTCAAATCCCACGGTCATGCTTTGGCGAACTTCGGTCCGCCTATCCTCCATTTACCTAAACGGGGCTCGGGCGTCTTCTCTCACAGGGAAGGTCGTGCCAACCTAGCCCCGATGTTGAAACTGAAGCAGCAATCACAAGGAGAACTCCCATGCCAAGGAACTCGATTTCAAGACTACTACTGGCAGCCGTTTTGAGCTTGTCTCTTATCGGCATCGTAGTGGCCGTACCCGGTCTTTCACTAGGAGAGGAGGCAGCGGGCAAACCGATGCCTCCCGCGCATGCCATGGGCCCACGAGAGGGCGGGCCTCCCGGCGGGCTGATCATGATGCTTCGACGCCTCGATCTCGACGATGCTCAGCGGGAGAGTATCAGGGGCCTTCTAGAAGAAGCACGTGAGCAAGGGGAGCCGTTGCGAGCGGACCTCAAAGAGAAGATGCGCTCGCTCGCGGAGCTCTATAAGGACGAGGATGCCGACGATGAAGCCATTGACGAGGCCATCGACGCGGTAATCGAGGCTCACGAAGAGCTGCGGCTGCATCGAGAAGGCACGAAGGAGGAAATAAGGGATGTTCTTACCTCTCGGCAGCAAGCCAAGTTCTTGCTGATGGTCGCCAGATCCGCCAAGCGTGGCCCTCCTCACGGAAGGCCGCCCGTCAGACCTGGTCCCTTCCACCGATGATGTACAGGCCCGTTTATTATTGAGGCAGGTCCCAATCGAAAGCGGCGCATCAGCGGATGACGTATGCCCCGTAGCCGACCACCTCGGACTCGTCGCCCGTCACATCAGCGGAGGTTCGAAGCTCCAAGGTTCGAGCAGTCAGCCGGCGTTTTCGGGTAGCCCAGAGAAGCCCGCGTATGGCATCCGAACCGCACGCGCTCGAGTGATCGAGCCGCTCGTATTCCAAGGCCTCGATAGCCCGCGTCGTCTCCTGGTCTATGCGGCGAGCCGAGCTTGCGTCGTGAAAGTGGCTCAAATCGCTGCTTACCAACACTAGCGTGTCTTCACTCCAAAGATCGTCGATGAACTCGCCGCAGTCGCTCGGAGCCACGGAGCCGACCGCGACCGGAAGCACGTCGAAATCATCGAGCACCATACGCAGAAACGGCAGATGAACTTCCAGGCTGTGCTCTTCCTTGTGAGCGGAGTTGCTCAAGAATATCTCGGGGTGCTCCATGGCGCGCTCCCACATTTCGGTGCTGACGGCAACATCCCCTAGAGGAGTCGCAAGCCTGTCCGAGTCAGGGACGGCCATGCCGTGGATGGCCACATAATGGGACGGCCCCAACAGTAGAACGTGGCGTATCCGCGCGCGCATGCCTTCCAGCAAGACGTAGCCATGGGCGGCGGTGAGCCCGGAGTACAGGTAACCGGCATGCGGTAGTATCAAGGCGCGGGGGCGAACTTTACGCTGCGTGGACCCTCGAGCCTCATTGAGTAGCTCTTCCACATGCTTCTCCAGCTCCGCGGCGTTTCCAGGGTAGAACAAACCCGCTACCGCCGGTGGACGAGTTCTCACCTTTCCCATTAACGTCCCTTTCTTGGTCTTTGCTGGATCTGCGCGCCGGCGCTTTCTGTATTACACAACGGTATTGGGAGACCTTGGATATGGGAAGTGAAGAGACCGGCCATCAAAAAATCCGCGAACGAATCGGGGGCGATCCACACGTGGTGGAGTCGGACTTCTGGAGCCCCGCCGAAGGGGGGAGGGTGCGCTGCGAGGTCTGCCCAAGGCGATGCCGGCTGCGAGATGGTCAACGGGGTCTGTGCTTCGTGCGCGCCGCGCGGGAAGGGAAGGTGGTTCTTACCTCCTATGGTCGCGCGACCGGCCTAAGTGTGGATCCCATCGAGAAGAAGCCTCTGTATCACTTCCTGCCGGGAACTGACGTCCTCTCGTTCGGCACGGCCGGCTGTAACCTCACTTGCAGGTACTGCCAGAACTGGCATCTATCGCGAGCCGAGCGAACGGATATTGCGGCGGACCTTGCCGAACCAGAGGAGGTGGCGAGGCTTGCCGTTAGTCTAGGTACCCCCTCGGTCGCTTTCACTTACAATGATCCCGTCGTGTTCTTGGAGTACGCGGTGGATACCGCCATTGCCTGCCGCGCAAAGGGTATACGGCCGGTGGCGGTAACGGCGGGTTATGTCCGTAGAGCGGCGAGGGCCGAGCTGCTTGGCGCGATGGACGCCGTGAACATAGACCTGAAGGCGTTTTCCGAAGATTTCTACCGCCGATTTACCGGCGGTCATCTGGGGACGGTCCTGGAGACGATTGAGTACGTCCATAACGAAACTAATGCTTGGCTCGAGCTGACCAACCTCCTCATACCTGGAGAGAACGACAGCGATGAGGCCATCGAGTCTCTCGTTCGGTGGGTGGTGAACCACGTAGGTGTGGATGTGCCGGTGCACTTCAGCGCGTTTTTCCCATCCTTCAAAATGCTTGATTACCCTTCGACACAGCCGAGTCGGCTGTCGCATGCTCGGCGTATCGCCATGGACCATGGGGTGCGATACGCATACACGGGCAATGTGCCTGACCGCGCCGGCTCTGAAACGCTCTGCCACGGCTGTGGAGCGTTGCTCGTCAGGCGATCCGGGTTTCGTTCCATGAAGCTGGGTCTTGGCCGTGACGGCCAGTGCACGGCTTGTGGAACGGTCATTCCCGGTGTGTTCTCGGCCGTGGATATTCCAGGCTCGTCTCTCCCCCGGTAACGACAAAGGCCGGGATTAGAGCTGCCGGTTGAAGTGGTTAGACGGATGCGCGTGTAGATCCCCACTTGCTTCGCTCTATGCTCGCTGTGCTATCGCATTTGGTTGCGTGTGAGTGGAGGAGGGGAGCGCGCATTGAAATGTCCCCGTTCCGGGGTGGCGCGATAAGCGCAAGACACCTCGCCAAAAAGAAGCCGCCTTGACCCCCCTGGTTCTGACAGCCTTGATTTGCGCCGCTGCCCCTGCCTCGGGTACCGCGTCGGTTACGCCCTCCACCGCTTCGGATATGGAGTCGACGAAGCGGGTCGAGTCGGATTCGGCAGGTGAGCTCGAGCAGATTCACTACAACCTCGACAATGGGCTCGAGGTGATACTTGCTCCGGATCCCCGCAGAAGAGTCGCCGCCGTCAACGTTTGGTACCACGTCGGCGCGGACCATGAGGCGAAAGGTCAAAAGGGGATAGCGCACCTGTCAGAGCATTTGATGTTCGAAGGTTCCGCCAACGTCGCGACAGGTGACCATGTCAGGCATCTGCGAACCATTGGCGTGGACGCACTCAACGCCCACACGGGCAGGCACCGCACCAGGTACCTCACCAGTTTGTCGCCGGAAGGCCTGGAGACGTTGCTCTGGCTCGAGGCCGACCGGATGGGTTTCCTTCTCGAGGGGCTGGGCTCGGCCTCTTTCGAGAGAGAAAGAGCGGTGGTCATACGAGAGTTGCGCGAGCGAGTGGACCTGGCCGCCTACGGGCTGGCCGAAGCCAGGTTATGGCGGGAACTATTTCCAGCAGGGCATCCCTACCACACCAGAATCGAGGGAATAGCAGACGACCTGAAGGCCTTGGAGTTCGAGGACGTACGAGAGTTCATTCGCACTTGGTATGGCCCGTCCAATGCAACGATCGTGGTCACCGGCCGCTTCGATCCCGCGCAGGTGCGATTACTCATAGACAAATACTTTTCCTCTCTTCCCGCCATGGAGCACCCCGGTCCTCCTTCAATTGAAGCTTCTGAGCTAACGAGCAGGGTCATAGTCGACCATTCCGAGCCGGTGGGGAGCAGGGCGGCGGTCGTGGTGGGGTGGCACGCTCCCGCCGCGGGAGACGACGAGGCCGTCTTGGCTAGGGTAACGGCCGAACTCTTGGGATCGGGAGGAGACGGGCTCATGCAAAAACGACTGGTCCGAGACTTGGGCTTGGCCGCAAGGGTGAGCATAAGCCTCAACGAGCAAGCAGCGCAGTCGGTGCTTCGAATCCGGGCCGTTGCAAGGCCGGGAGTGGATGCGAAAGATCTACTCGAGGCGATCGATGCCGTCGTCGCTGACATTGAAGCGGGAGATGTGAAGCCCCGAGAAGTAGCGAGGGCCAGGCGCCGGCTTTCTATACGCGGAGCGGCCGCCGTGGATGGCGCTCTGGGGCTGGTAGAGGTCGCCGAACGAGTTCATCGCCGGCAACGGGGGCTGGCCCCTGCCTCATGCGTTCCGGCCGAGGCCTTGGGAACGGATGCAGTGGCGGCTTTTGCCCGCAACTGGCTTGCTCCTGAACGAAGCGCGGTCGTGCTTGCAAAGCCGGCGGCGAGGCACGCCGGCGATGGCGGTGCCGGCGCTCCATCGAGATCTCAAATCAAGGCGGGAGAGAACCATGACTAAAAGGTTCTTGCCCTTGGTGGTGCTGCTTTCGGCACTGGTAGGTTGTACGGGCGCGACGCAGTGGCGGACAAGGCCGCCGCCCCGCCCGGAGCCTGCCTCGATAACTGAACGGTTGCCTGTCGTACAGGAGATGGAAATCGCGGGCGGCTTGAACCTGCTGCTGGCGCCTCGGAGCCATGCTCCTCTTGTCTCCGTGCAGATCGTCTTGCTGACAGGCCACGATGACGACCCCGAGGACAAGGCCGGTCTTGCCGCGCTTTCGTCAAGCGCTCTCGCCGAGCATGCTCGCTCATTGAATCTGGAGGGTTGTGCGGCGCCGGCTTTTGGGAAGAGCGACGTGCCGGAGATTACGGTGGAGTCCGATGGAGTCAGGATCGGCGCGACCGTTTTGCCTGGTGACGCCGAAGCGGTTCTGGCACGGTTTGCCGCTGCAATCGAGACCGTCTCCGTTGAAGATGAGGATCTTCACGCCATCAAGCGAAGCAGCGTGGCGGCTGGGAGCACTCGCCGCGGCATCATAGGGGGCGATGCAATTGCCAAGATTGTGCTTGGGAGGGAAGACAGCCTCTCTCGGCCTTCCTCGGGTTGCGAGGAGTCTCGTTCCAGGATCACCACCGCGGATGTCGAGCGGTTTTTCGATGAGCATCTGCGTCCCGAGAACATGGCGATTGTAGTGGCGGGCCGGATCGTGCCCGAAGACGTCGCGGGTATGGTGCAGCATCACTTCGGAGCCTGGGCGCGCAAGTACGGAGGCGAACCGATGGAGGGACTCCGAGTTTCGGCGCCGGCCGCCGTAAGCTTGGATTCGAGCTCAACAGCCGAGCGTAGCCGAGGCTCCGCTTTCCTTGCCGCACTGGGTATCGGTTCTTCCCGCCCCAGGCCGGACTCATCCAAGCTTCCGGTGGTGCGCGTCTCCAACAGAAACTCACCCCGGTTGGTGGTGGCCTTGGGATCTCCCGCCGCTCCGTCCGACGCGGCTGGTGAGGCAGCTCTACGAATGGCGGAGTATGCGCTGGGAGGAGCGCTTAGGTGGCATCTTCGCGAGGAGTCCCGCTTATCGTACCGCGTCAGCCATCAGCTCGTCTTACACAGACACGGCGGTCTTTTGGCCGCGTCGGCCACTATGCCCCATGATGCGGTACCGGAGGCGACATCAGCCGCGCGGCGGGCGGTTGTCGATGCTTCGAGATGGTTGGAGAGAGAATCGGGCTTCGATCTGATTCGTAACGCCGCACTGCAAGCCCTAATGGATGAGTTGGATACGGTCCACGGGCTGGGAGATGCTGTCGCTCGCACGTACCAGCGCGGTCTGCCGGCCAACCATCATATCGAGGTGGCCAGAGCGATGGAGAGCGCGCCGCCTGCTCGGGTTGGGGAGGTGCTGGAGAGGTTGCTGGACCCCGCTGTTGCCCGAATCCTTCTAATTGGTGTGAGGTGACCCTTTCGTCGCGTGTAGGAAGAGTCGTTTGCCGCCTAGGTCAGGCCCGGTTAGACTCTTACCGACGGTGAGATTGTGCACGGCGGCGTGTGTGTCTCGATCCGGCGAGGAGGCAATCCGACCATGAAACGCATCCCGGTCATCGGTTTTGTATGTATGGTTTTGCCCTGGCTGGTCGCTTGCGGGCAGCCATCCTGGGATGTGGAGTTCGGAGAGTTTCGGATGACCGCCTCGCTTTCCGAGCACGACTGTGATCCCGAGATTGCGGTAGATGAGGAAGATTTCTCGTTCAGCGTTCGGTTGGGAGCCGACCTCGACGACGGCCCTGCTTGGCTTTCATTGACGTACGACACGGGCGTCGTTCCGGGCCCCCCTCGGCAAGGGACGGTCGAAGATGGAAATATGGTCTTCGTCGCCACCGAGCAAGGTCATTCGGAGGACTGTGAGTGCCTCGTCGTTATCCATGAAACCATCACTTTCATGTTGCACGAAGAGCCTGACGAGCCGGAAAATGATGACGAGGTCGATTCGGAGCCCCCTCTTGAAGGGCTGCCTCATCCGGATAGAGTTATCAGTGTCGATGGAACCATACGTAATGAGATCGTTGACGAGACTGGAAACTGTCCCGAGCCTGGGGATGGCGGTTGCTCTTTGCCCTGCGAGGTTGTTTACGAGATGACCAGCGAGTAAGAGGGCTAGGCGATGGGCAACACTTTTGGGAAGGTTTTTCGGGTCACGACGTTCGGCGAGAGTCATGGCCCGGCCTTGGGCGTGGTGATAGACGGCTGCCCGCCTGGCGTCCATTTGGACCTCGAGGCATTGCAGCAGGAGATGAACCGCCGCCGGCCCGGCCATGGAGATCTGGTTTCGAGCCGAGAGGAGCCCGACCAGGTGGAGGTATTGTCCGGCTTCCACGAAGGAGTGACGCTCGGAAGCCCGCTTTCACTGATGATTCGAAACACCGGCGCGCGTTCGTGCGACTATGATCACCTGGCCGACGTGCTTCGGCCGGGCCATGCCGACCAATCAACGCTCGCGAAGTACGGCGTTCGAGATCACAGGGGTGGTGGCCGCGCGAGCGCCAGGGAGACCGCCGGACGGGTGGCGGCGGGATCGGTGGCACGTCAGTTACTGCGGACCGAGGTTGGCGTGGAGGTGGTAGCTTGGGTTGACGCGGTGGGCGCGGAGAGGGCACCCGCCATCGATGTCGAAGCAGTTGGGCGTGAAGCGGTGGATGCGCAGGCGGTCCGCTGCCCTGATCCCGGCTCGGCGGCGCGCATGCGGGAGGTCATAGAAAGAGCCCGCGATGAAGGCGATTCCGTGGGTGCCGCCGTGTCATGTATTGCTCGAGGCGTGCCCGCGGGGTGGGGCGAGCCTGTGTTCGACAAGATGAGCGCGGATCTGGCCAAGGCCTTGATGAGCTTGCCGGCGGCACGTGCCTTCGAGGTGGGGGAAGGATTCAAGGCTCTTGAAATGAAGGGCTCGGAGCACAACGATCCGCTGGTCATGGACGGTGGGAAGGTACGGGCGACCACGAATCATGCGGGCGGAATGCTCGGAGGCATCACGACAGGAGGCATTTTGCGGATGCGCGTCGGGTTCAAGCCGGTACCGACGATTGCCAAGCCGCAGAGAACCGTGACCGTTTTGGGGGAAGAGACAGTTCTTCGTGCATCGGGCAGGCACGACCCTTGTGTTGGGCCGAGAGCTGTTCCGGCCGTCGAGGCCATGGTCCTGCTCGTTCTTGCGGACCACTACCTTAGGTTGGGTGTTGCGGCACCCTCGTAGGCAACGCCTAGCTTCGGGCCGCTGCCGTTCGGCCGAGTGATTTCGGGATGACAGATTTGCGGCGACTCGATTGACTCGATTTTCATTTGACTCAAAAAAGCGCGTGCAAGGCCGGATCGCTTGTGCAATCATTCGCGGTCGAACCTTTCACTCGACCCGGAGATAACCACATGTATCGCTACTTCAAGCGGTCCATTGGAGCCGTCGCCGCCGCTGTCGTACTGTTCGGCGGTGTTCCCGCGGCGGCACAACAAGACGCGCACCCCCCACTCCCGCCCCCCGACCCGGATGTATATCTAGACCGCAGCGGCTTCAACGAGCTCCTCATAAACCAGGCGATCTTCGGCCTGCAGATAGGGAGCGCGCTGACTACCGCTTTGTTCGAGGATCAGGCTCGCCAGGCATCGGGTTCCCTTCTTGGGCTGGGCGCCGGCATAGCGCTCCCGATTGTCCTGACGAGGGATCGTCCCGTGCCCAGCGGGGACGTGGTGTACATAAATCAGCTTCAACGGCTCGGGCTGATAAATGGGATCTTGGTCGCGTCGTTGTTTGATGATCCCGATCTTAGAACAGTTCAGGGTTTGATAGCCGGTGGTAGCCTACTCGGCCTTGGCGCGAGTCTTCTCACCAAGGACATTCTCGAGCTTTCACCCGGACAGGCGTCGGCTTTGGGTGCCGCTTACAACTTCAGCCTGTTCACCGGTGCGATGCTGATGCTCATCCTCGATGTGGCCGAGTCGCCCCGCGAGGTCACGGCCAGCTTACTTGCTTTCTCCAACACCGGTCTAGCGCTGGGCTTCATCTTTAGGGATGCCCTGGATGTGAATCGTTCGCGCGTGATTTGGACCGGTGTGGGAGGAGCGATTGGCGCGGGGGTCGGTGCCGGATTCGGGTGGCTGGTCGGCGGCGCGGAGGTTTCCGCCGAGTTGATGCAAACCAGCGCTCTCGTCGGTTTCTGGGCCGGCGCCATAACTACTTTCCTGTACCTGGTTCCTCCGGAGAGCTACCACCAGAGGGCGGAGCTGTCGACCGGCAGCTTGCTGGAGGTGGGGGAGGAGGGCTCGCTTAAGGTAGGCCTGCCCGTTCCGAGGCCCATGATGGTGCCTGCGAGACAGGCCGGCGGAGGCGAGGAAATCATTCCCTCCTTGAGCCTGGTCGAGTGGAGGTCGCGATGAGCCCTAGAAATTCGTGCGTAGTTTTCGTTCTTGTGGGTTTGGTCATCGCTTCTTTGGGCTGCGCCACGACGACTCGGTTCAGTAGTCTGCCCGAGGGCGCCACCGTCTACCTCGATGGTGAGCGCCTTGGTGAGACTCCGCTGGTTTTCCATGACCGTTCGAGCCTGCCTCATAGGCATAGGATTCAGGTCGAGCTCGACGGCTATCATGAAGAAGAGTTCTACTTGGATCGGGAGATGGCCTTCGCCTACACGGTTCTGGTCGGCTGGACGGGAGTGGGAATGCTCTGGGCATGGTGGATGCCCGACAGAGCTCACTTCACGTTGCGCCCGATTGACGTGGAGATAGAGCCCGAGCCCGAACCGGAACCCGAGCCCGAACCGGAACCCGAGCCCGAGGCGGAACCCGAGCCCGAGGCGGAACCCGAGCCCGAGGCGGACGATGACGAAGAAGAGCTTCCCGCTCCTCCTCCTCCTCCGCTGGACGAGTAGACTAGTTCGAGAAACGCCAGGCGACCCCTATTAGCCAGGCCACGTCCGTACGCCTTCCGCGAAGATAGACATCGAACGAGAGCCGGCCCAGCAAGGCGCCGGCCGGTGACGGTTCCAGGAGAATCGTCTCGGCCCTTGCCCCCACGATTGCTCCCATTTGCCACGTCGTATCCACCCGCGCATCGTCTCCATCATCGAAGCTGGTTCTTGCCGCGATTAGCGCGGGGCCGGCTCCGCCGGCGATCTCCACGGGGCCTAAAGGTAAACCGGCACCCAGGCGGAGCGGCAATCTGTGGTAAGTCGTTCTCGACTCCAGCCCTGGAAAGCGCTCTGTACGCCAGGCCACTCCATAGCCCAGGGACGCCTCGAGCGGGCCAAAGAGGTTCATTTCCAGTGACAGCTCGGCAGTGGGCAGTATGGAGCGCCGTAGTGATGCCTCCTGCGCCAAGAGGCCTCCGCCGTGCAAGCCGGCGGTAAGCAATCCGACCGTAACGATAAGCCCGTTCATTCCATTGTACCTGCCTTCATGCCCGTCGCGGATGTCGGCGATAGGGCTACCTCGTTTAGATGCTATTGGTCTTGGCAGTCATCAGGGAGTGGGAGCAAGGCCTCTTCCAGTGATTCGCAAAGCGGCCCTCGCCCTTCTTCCACCATGGTCTCGTAAAGCACATCGGTTACGGTGCTAATCTCCAGATCCGGTCCGGCTACCTCTCCCAGAAGCTCCATGGCCTCGACCAGGCTTTGTGCCGCGGCGCTCGTACCGATTTCCAGGCGTACCCGCCACAGCGTCGACGCGAATACAGAGCCCAAGGGGTACGGGTCATAGAAGAGCCGGCGCTCTAGTCTGGAGTCCATTGCGTCGTCGAACTCGTGAATAATAGAGAGGTCCCGCTCCGATGAGATCGCGGCGGGCACCGACGGATCCAGGAAGACTGGGTTGTCCGTTGCAAGTGCTCCCGCAAGGTCGGCGAAGCCTTCGTCGACCGACCGGATGAGGTTTTCAGCGCGAATGGGCCAGTCGACCAGCGTGCCCGCCGGGGCGAGCGCGTCTCCCGCCACTAGGGAGTGGAAGACCGCGTGGCTGTACTCGTGGCAGACAACGCCGGGGTTCATCGCCAAGGGGAGACGGTCGAGCAGCATGCTGCGTGGAAAGAGCGCGAAGGCCCCGAGGGCTGAAGCGAAACCCGCATTGTCGCTGATTATCTGGAAACCACCGAGCAAGATTGTCCCAAAGGTCGGCAAATGGAAGGTTGGAATCTTTCCCGGCACGTCGCCCGGTACACCGTGCTCGTGAAAGAAGGCGCTACAGCGCTCCATGTTTCTGTAGTACGTAAAGAGCAACAAGGAGCCGAAGTCCTCGGGCACCACTACCTCGCCCTGAAGGAACCATCGCACGTCCACGGGTCTGCCGCCGCGAACCTTGATCGCGTCAACGAGGTCGTCTTCAGTCTCCACCACGGCAAAGGCGTCCACTGCCAGGTCCACTCCACCGATAAGGTTGGTGATATCGCCGTCCAGACCTCGAAGAGTGCCAAGGGTCGGCAACTCTACTTCCTGAAGGCTGTAATCGGAAGTCTCCAGGTCGTATTCATATACCAGTGCGCTATAGGGAGGGCCTGGGTCTTCAGGCGAGCAAGCGGCCAGAACGAGCACAGCCGATAGGACCGGGAGCCAGCCTCTACGCCGGGTGGCGGAATCGTGGTTTCGGTTTAGCATTTGAGTCGGTGATTCGGTTTTGGCGCTGCTCTCTAGCAGGCGGGCTCAAAGATCGCTGGTTACGATGAAAGCAGGTCTGTTCTGCAGGGAGTGGAAGACGGGACGCAGCCTATCGATGTTGTAGTAGCGTTCTATGTCGACTTTCTTTTTCCCATCTATGACGAGGTCGAGTGGGACGTTGTTGTAGAGGCCGTGACGAACGCAAACCAGGCGTCCGCTGATACCTTGAAGTATCAAGTCGAACGCCATGTTTCCATAGGCCATGGGAACAGTGGAGTCGAGGGCGTCGGGATCACCGCAGCGGACCAGGTAGCCAAGACGCTGGTTGATTACGTTGACTCGACGACCGCTGTTGTACCTCACCGAAAGATGGCGAAGCTCGGCGGAGATGCGATCTCCGATCCCCCCAAGCTTTCGATGGCCGTACTGGTCGGCTTCGTCGCTCTCGAACTGCATCTCCCCTCCGGAGGGCACCGCACCCTCGGATACGAGCACTACCGAGTAGTTGCTGGGGTTTCGGTTGCGGTCGTATACCAAAAGCTCCGCGAGGTGCTCCATATCGAAGGGATACTCGGGTATGACGCATCTGTCCGCGGCACCCGCCATCGCGGGGAGCAAAGCGGTGAAACCGGCGTAGCGACCAAACACCTCGATTACGAGGAATCTCTCGTGCGAGCCCGCGGACGTCCGCAGCGCGTTGGTGAACTCGACCGTGCGGCTAACGCACGTGGAGAAGCCTATGCAGTAATCGGTCCCTGGGACGTCGTTGTCCATGGTCTTTGGAATCGCCACGACCTTAACCTTCTCCTCGTGGAGCCGAGCGGCGTAGCTCAGCGTGTCGTCGCCGCCGATGGGGATGAGGTAATCGATTCCCAGGTACTCCAGATTCTCCAACACCGTCTGCGTCGCGTCGTTCACGTCATCCGTGTACTTGTCGCGAAGGTGCTCGGGGACCGCCTCTTTTGGCAGGTGACTGGGCCTGGTCCGTGACGTATGCAGAAAAGTGCCTCCCCGCCGACCGGCGCGCGTCACTACATCTTCGGACAGAATCTCGAAATGAGCTCTGTTGTCAGCTTGCACGTCGCGGACGAGGTCCACGAGCCCGGCCCAGCCCCGCTTGATCCCAATTACCCTGTAGCCGTCACGGATTGCGCGCACGGTCACCGCGCGGATGGCCGGGTTCAGGCCCGGCACGTCTCCGCCACCCGTAAGAATACCAATCGTACCTTTGTATCCCACCATTTCTGTCTCCTCGGGTTCACTTGCCGGCTCCACCGGCGGTCACACCTTCATGCGAGCGCGCCCGTCGGTCAAGAGAGAATCGAACGGAACTCTAAACCGTAGAACTAGATTCCGGACGCCTCGCTTTTCCTCCTTACCCCGCATTTTGCTCGCCCCGGAGGCCCGTGCGGCATAAAACAGTGAGATGGTTTTGGTCTCCTGTGGTAAGACTTCTTTCCTGTAGGATCTGCCGGTATTACGCCATACTCTTTAGACTTCGCTCGGGGGGGAGCGTGGAGGAGAAGATGTCGAAACCACCGATGACGGTTTTTGCCTCGGCAGCGCTAAGAATCGCAGCCACGCTTACTGCCCAGGTCCACGGTATTCGCCTTGGAAGAGACCCGGTTCGAAAGGTAAAGGTCGTGGAGCCGGATGGTCCCAGCACTGCCGGCGGCAAGCAGGGTCGTCATGCAATGGTGCTGGCTCCCGAGTCCGGCACCGGCCAATCCCTGATGTTCGGATGGTTCAATGTGGGTACGAGCGAAGCCGAGATGAGATCCTTTGAGTCATTGGCCGAGCAGTTCCAGGCTCGCTTCGACAAGCCTATCGATATCGACCAGGAAGCCTACGACGAGCTATGCTCGAGAATTGCCGCCTATCTCTCGATGGAAGGCTACGAAGTATCGAGCTCAACCCAAACGCCGAAAGCACCTGCTGGTAAGCAGCATGCTCCCCCCGAAGCGACTGCAGCCTCCACGCCGCCGGTCAAGACCACCCCCCAAGCCGCCCCCATCGTGGCGGGCGCCGAACAAAGCTCGAAAACGAACTTCATAATCATGGGCTTGGCAATCGCGGCGTTGGTACTGGGAGTTATAGCCGGCGTGGTCATCACCAATTTCGCAGGTGGGTGACCCAAGAGTAGGTGACGCCGTATCTCATCAGCTAGAGCAGCAAACCCGGCGGCGACCGAAATGAGAAAGAGTAACAGTTGCGCCAGGTCTGTCGCGGTGCCGTAGTGACGGAAAAAGACGAAGCCGGCGACCCGATGCAGAGGCCGCCGACTTCGATGTCAAGCCGTCATGAACAAAACGGACTATGGCAGGAGCGACCGGTCGCCGGTGCCGCCTCGCACGCAGCGCACCCTGTGTGTGTTGGTCTTTGTGGTGCCCCAAAATGTGCCAAGGCTGGCTGATGCGTAGTATGCCCAGCTATTGTACCTGCTCGTGGTGGACGTCCAGTGATTACCCGTCTCAGGGTTGGGGAAGATCGAAGCGATGCGCGGTGAGCTTCCCTTGCCGTGATCGAGGATGGTCATCCAGTCTCCCTGCGAGGCCAGCCTCCAGTCGTCGTAGCCGCCCCACGTGCTGCTCTCGCAGAGGGCAAGCGAGTTCTGCCAGGAAGGCAGCTCCGCGTGTCCATCCGAGCAGTCAGCTCCGTGCTTGCCGTAGGTGCACGCCTTCCACATCAAGCCCGTGTTGAAGTCCCTTACGACCAGCTCGTCCTCGTGTCCGTCCGGGTCCGGTTCGGTGACGTCGAAGTGGTCGGAGAGCAGGGGATTTCCTCGCACGCAGCGCACGCTTTGATGGGTTCCCAGCTCGGTGGTGTTGCGCACATAGCCAACGTTGAAGTCCACATAGAATCTGCTGTTCGAAAGATAGAAGGTGGATGACCAGTGGTCATCGGCCGGCGTCGCGGGGAAGTAGTCGAGATATGCTTGTCCTCCCGCTACCTGTCTGGGGGTCAGGAGATGCATCAGCTTGTCCAGGCTCGGCAGCTTCCAGTCGCTCACGCCGCCCCAGGTCAGGCGTCCCGATCCTTCCTCGTCGCCCTCGCAGTACTCCAGCGCTCCGGTCCATCCTCCCTGCTGGTCGGAGCCGACATCGCAGTCTTCACCGGAGAGTCCTCTCGTGCAGCCTTGCCACTCGAGCTGGGTGATGTTGTCGAAGACCACCCACTCTCCAGCGACGCCCGTCGCTTCTCTGTCGAAGCGATCGTCCTCGGTCACGCCCGCGGCGTCCCAGCCGAACTGGGCGTCCTGGCCGTAGAAGTCCTCACCCGGCTCCGGGCACTCGATGACGCTGGTTTCGTTGAAGCAGGTAGTCAGCCCGGTGTCCGGGGCCACTCCGCTGAGGTAGAAGACGGTGCCCTGGCTTCGAGCGCCGTCCTGCTCCACTTCTATTACCAGCGGCCCGGGCGGGAGCTCGAAGGCGGCTGGCGGCACGACCACCATCAGCCTCTCCTTCTCGATCGTGAACGGCACGAGGCTGGTCTCGCCGGGCCCCTCGTTCCAGATGACGCGGGCATCTTCGTTGAAGCCGTCACCGAAAAGTTCCACCGCCACTTCGACGGTCGTCCCGGGCCAGCTCCGCCTCGGGAAGGAATAATCCAGCTCGGTCTTGGCGTAAAACATGGAGGCCAAGGATTCCGCGACGCCGTCCGCGGAGAACTGAAGCTCATACTCCCCACCGCGATCGCCGAGCTTGAGGTAGGTCTCGGCGAGACCTTGATCGTTCGTTGCCGAATCGGTGTCGAACAGCTCGTGGTCGGCGGCGTCGGTCGGGGTCGATGTGATCGAGAAGCTCACATCGTGGTCGGGCACGGTGTTGTCATGTTCATCCCTGACGCGGAACACAATCGGATCGTCCAGCTCCTCGTTTATGAAATCAACTTGGCCGCCGCCGCTGACGTACTCAATCGACGTGGGCGGCCCGGCGGTAGCGACGGGCTTAATGGCGAGGGGGCTCCCGACCAGGCCACCGTGTGGCCTGGCATGGACTACGTACTCGCCGGTCTTGTCTCCCATTGTGAGTGTCGTCGGGGCGATGCCTTCCTCATCCGTCATGATCATCTCGACATCCAGATCGTGACCGGCCGCGCCTGCCGGCACCTCCTCGATGCTGAAGGCCACGAATACGTCCGGTACCGGGTTGCCTTGCTCATCCACGACGCGCACGCGCAGAGGCTCGTCCATGGTCTCCGTCACCGGTGCAGTCTCCCCGCTTCCGGCCACCTCGATGACCTCGTACGCTTCGCCTCGACGTCCCGTCGCATGGAAGCTGACCGAGCCCAGGCCACCCCCGTCGGCCTCGACCTCATGAGAGCCGGGTTCGGCGGCGAGCGTGAGGAAGGTGCTCGCGAATCCCTCGGAGTTCGTCGTGGTCGCGGCCGAGCTCAGAGCTGCGCCCGCTCCAGGAGCCTCCTCGATGGTGAAGCTTATCGCATAACCGGAGACCGGGTTTGCGAGGTGGTCCACCACTTGAACGACAAAGGGCTTCACCAGCTCGTCTCCGACCTTTCCGGTCTGGTCGTTGCCCGAAACCTCCACCAGCTCATCGGCGGCGCCCGATGTGGCCGAGGCGATGAATAAGTGCGGGCTGCCGTCAAGAGCGCCCGCGGCCGCGCTTACCTCGTATCGTCCCGACTTGCTTCCAAGCGTGAAGCCGGTTGAGGCTCTGCCGTTGGACTCGGTAGTGGGATTAGCGTTCGAGAGCGATCCCGGCGTGCCGGCGGCGGGGTGATAATCGATCGTGAAGGTGATGCCATGGCCGGCGATTGGGTTGCCGTGCGTGTCCGCAACCTCGACGACGAACGGACTTGCCAGATCCTCCCCGGCGGCTTCGCTTTGGTTATTGCCGGAGACCCCGCTCAGTGTAGCGGCGGCCGCTGGATCGGCGATGGCCTCGAACTCGGCTGGGCTGCCTATGATCTCGGCTGTGGTCGATGCCTCCACCTGGTAGGCGCCGGCTCTCGTTCCTAGAGTTAGCAGAGTCGAGGCAATGCCGTCTTCGTCGGTAACCGTGGCGGTCTCGCTAAGCGACTGGCCCGCCGCACCGGTTGGAGAGTGGGTGATGTTGAACAGCACTAGCTGCCCCTCAATCGGGTTCTCATTCGAATCGATGATTCGAACCTCCATCGAGTTGGACAGAGTGCTCGTTACGGTGCCGGCTTGCCCGTCGCCCTCGGCAAGTTTCTGCATTTCGTGAGCGGAGCCGACCATTGCGGTAGCGACGAAGTCGATCGTCCCGGGGGCTCCGGCGTTGGCTTCGACCTCGTATGTTCCGGGCTTGGTCCCCAGCCAGAGGTGCGTGGCCGCCACCCCGTCAGCGCCGGTGGTCAGCGAGGTTTCGTCGAGCTCCGTGTTGTCCGCGCCCGCCGGTTCACTCGTTATGGAGAAGCTCACGGGATGGTCCGCAACGGCGTTGCCGTGCTCGTCGAGCACCCGAACCCCGAATGGGACGGGCAGACGGGTACCGACCGTTCCGGTCTGCCCGGCTCCGGACTGCTCCAGTAGCACGTGAGCCGTACCGACCTCGGCCTCCGCCTCGAAGCTTACAGGCTCGAGGTTGCCGCTCGATGCCTGGAAGCGATAGGTGCCGGGCTTGTTTCCGAGAGTGACCTCGGTTGAAGCCGTGCCGGTTTCGTCCGTTTCGATGAGTGGGGTGCTGAAGGAGTACCCGGTGGCCCCGCTCGGAAGTAGATTCGCCGAAAATAGAACGGTCTGACCCTCGATCGGGTTGTCGTGCGAGTCCAGCACCCGAACCGTGAGCGGCGTGGGCAGCGTGGTTTTCACGGGTCCGCTCTGGTCGTGGCCTGTCACGCGCAGGAACTCGTGGGCCGGACCGGGCTGGGCGATGGCCTCGAAGTCCACGTTTCCTCCAGCGGACGTTGCTCGTACGGTGTAGGTTCCGGCCTCCGTGCCGAGATGCAGGACGGTGGACGCCAACCCGTTTGCGTCCGTGTCGGGGTTTGTCGGGGTCAGGTGCGCGCCTGCTCCAGTGGGCGAGACGACGGCGAAGGTGATCCCCGCGCCCTCGATGACGTTGGCGTACTCATCCACGAGTCGAACGGTGAACGGCTCTGCAAGTCCGGTCCCGACGACGCCCGTTTGATTGCTGCCGGAGATTTTCAACAAGGCGTCCGGGGCGCCGGGATTGGCCGTCACGTTGAACACGATAGGTTGCACGCCGGCCTCACTACCGGCCGACGCTCTCACTGAGTACACGCCGGTCTTGTTCCCGAGCGTGATCTCGGTTTCGGCGAGGCCGTCGGCGTCGGTGGCGACGACGGTTTCGTCGAGACCGTGTCCCACCGCGCCTTCCGGAGCCTCCACGATCGAGAAAGTGATGTCGTAGCCCTCGGCGGGCTCTCCGAGATCGTCGAGGAGGAGAACACGGAGGGGATCGGCAGGCTTGGTCATGACCGATGCGCTCTGACCGTCTCCGAGGCTCGCTCCCATGAAGTATGCGCTGGTGGGCTGAAAGGCATTCGCCTTGAACAGCACGGTGTCCTGTTCGATAGGACCGGTCGCGGTTGCGGTGACCTCGTAAGTTCCTCCCCGTGTGCCCAGCATGAGCAAGGTTTGGGCATAGCCGTTCGCATCCGTGTCCATGGAGGTCGGATTGAGCGAGTGGTCTTCTGCTCCGAAGGGGAAGTCATCGACGGCGAAGTCGACTGAATGGCCGTCTACCGGGTTTCCGAACGTGTCGACCACGCGCACCACGAAGGGAAGCGCGAGTGATTCGTTCACGTTTCCGGTTTGGCCGTTGCCGGAGACGGCAACCAAGGCGGACGCGGCTCCACGGTCAGCCGTTCCAGTGAAGGTTACTGCGGAGAGGTTCGTGCCGACCGTAGTGGCGCTTACGCCATAATCTCCCGGCCTAGTGCCGAGCTTCAAGACGGTGTCGGCGCGGCCGTTCTCGTCCGTCTTCGCCAGGGCGATACTCAAAGCATGTCCAGAGGCACCTGCTGGAGCATTCGTGATCGAGAAGGCGACCAGCCCGTCAGATACAGGGTTGTTGTTGGCATCGGTTAGACGCACCGAAAACGAACCATCCGCATTCTGTCCGACTGTTCCGCTTCTAGTTGCTAATCCCGCCCGTGCCAAGGATACGGCAGGACCGGCGACGGCCGTGGCTGTGAACTCGATTCGCACAATTGGGCTTTCCCCGTTGTCGTTGCCGTTATCGTTGTCGTTGTCGTTGCCGTTGTCGTTGCCGTTGTCGTTGCCGTTATCGTTGCCGTTGTCCCCCGCGAGGGTGGCGCTGACCATGTACTCGCCTGCCCTGGTTCCAAGAGTAAGCAGAGTAGTCGCTATGCCGTCTTCGCCGGTTTCGACGAGTGTCTCGGTCAGTTCCTCATCGGACGCATCGGTGGGGGTGTTCTCGATCTCGAACTCGATCTCGTAGCCCTCCAGGGCGTTACCGTGCTGATCCAGTGCGAGAACCGCGAAATGTTCTTCCAGCGCTTGGGCTACCGTACCGACCTGTCCAACTCCGGAGATCTCTTGCAAGGTGTAAAACTCATCAGCCATGGCGACTGCATCGAACGAGACATCCATGCCGCGCCCCGCGAGTGCTACTACCTCGTAGGCTCCTGCTCCGGCGCCGAGAGTAAGCAGTGTCTGTGCCTTCCCTTCGTCATCCGTAGTGATCGTAGTGTCGGTAAGAGCCTGACCCGTGCTCTCCGAGGGGTACGTTTCTATCCAGAAGGTGATCTCATGTCCTGCAACGGGGTTGCCGTGCTCATCGAGAAGCTGAACCACGAGGGGATCATCCAGCTCCTCGGTGACCGTTCCCGACTGTCCCGAGCCGGACTCGCTCAAGAGGGTGTGGGCGCCCCCACGCAGAGCCGTCGCGGTGAAGGTCGCCGGGCTGCCGGTCATGCCGCCGCTTGCGGTCGCGCTGACCTCATAGGTGCCGGGCTTGTCGCCGAGGGTCAGAACCGTGTCCGCGAGACCCAGGGCATCAGTCGTAGCCGTCGTCGCGCTTAGGGCCTGACCGGCGGCGTCCGTCGGGGAGGCTTCGATCGCGAAGGTGATCTCCTCACCACTGACAGGGTGTCCAAGCTCGTCCAAGACACGCACTGCGAAGGGTCTAGGAAGTGTCCGCGTGACCTGGTCGGTCTGTCCACTTCCCGATACGAGTTCTAGCGTGCCGTCACCCGTGCTTTCAGCAGTGGCCTCGAAAAGAATCGGGCTTCCCTTGACGTCGCCTACAGCAGTGGCGCTCACCTTATAGTCGCCGGGCTTGTCGCCAAACGTGAGCATGGTCGTCGCGAGACCGTCGTCGTCCGTGGCGACCAACAGATTGCTCAAGGACTGTCCGGCAGCTCCGGAGGGAGCCTCCTCTATCGCGAAAACGACCAAAGCCTCCGGTAGCCCATCACCCATCTCGTCGAGCACACGTACCTCGAAAGGATCCTCCAGAGCCTCGGTTATCGCTCCCGTTTGCTCGTCGCCGGAGACGACCTCTAGGGCAAAGGGCTTTCTTATCTCCTCTGTCTCCGAGCATCCCGCTCCACCGAGAAGCAATACAAGGGAAAAAAGCGAAATGCTGAGCATTTCTAGGGATTTTCGCCAAGGAGAAACTGGAGTGCTCCTTTGCAGATTTATTGAATACCCATTTTTCGAGTTCGTTCGCATCGTTGATATCTCCACCTTTGAGACGTCAATTGTTGAGCTTGGGGAAAACCGCACGTTGTTTTTGCTGTGGAACTTTGAGCCTTGTCGTCTGTCTCGTATAGCTACGAAGCATTCGACACCCCTCCATCATAAACTTTAGCGTCTCTACCAGTGCGCAACGAGCAGCACAAGAGGAAAAATCATTTAGCGGGGCATTTGGCCAAATTATTTTCATAAATGTGATCTGGAACACGCTACAAAGACACCCGTTGGCTGGTAGTATCCTCGATCATGAGAGGCCATCACGACCAACGACTAGGTTTCGATTCCGCTGACTACCGTGCCGGCTTTGTTGTGACGGCAGCCGTCTTATCCATATTGATGGGGGCGGCGACGGGCTGCGACAGCAGTGTAACGCCGTCCAATCCATACGATCCGGATACCAGTCCCGAAAGTCAGGCAGCGGCGTCTCTCGGAGGGAGAATCGTGCTGGATGATCCGTCTGCTTCGCGAGAGGCGATCGCCGGTGAGCTGTCGATGGCGCGAGTCGGTCTGATGACGTCGGACGGGGCGGTGGTGCGGGCGCGGGACGGGAACGACTTATTGGCTCGGTTGGAAATCGAAGAGGAGGGAGAAGAAGGCGCGGAAGTAGAGAGCGGCGGTGTGGGGGCGCGTTTCGATTTCTTTTCGGTAAAGCCCGGGTATTACCGTGTCCGTGTGGAGGGCGTGGGCCGGCGTTATGTTGCTCCTGGAATGCCGGAGGTGGAGCTTCGGCCGGGAGCGGAAGTCTACGTTGGGGATTTGGTCTATGTTTCGGTTACAGCGGAGGGGGAAGGTCCCGGGTCGGTTGAGGGTGTGGTGCGACTGGAGGGGGCGAGCGGCGGGGCCCGAGCAGTTGAGCTTCATCAAATGGACGGCAGTCGCCCGCAGCTTTTCTCACAGCGCAGGACCGACGAGACAGGGAGCTTCTCGTTTGAAGATTTACCGATAGGTTCTTACGCGGTGACGGCGGATTTGGAGGGCTTCACGCCGGACTACCGGATGGACATAGAGGTTGGGGAAACGGATAGCGCGGCGTTGCAGCACGTGTTCGCGGGAGAAGATTCGTTGGTGCTGCATCCTGTGACGGCGGTGTTAATCCCGGCGGTGCAGCAGACCGAGGGGGTTTATTACACGAAGGAGGATGTCGTTCCGCTATCGGTGCTTGCGTTCGGCGGCGTCACATACATGCGTCTGGCAAGCGACAATCGGTTCGTGGACGAAGAGGGGGAGGAGTTGCCGTTCGTGCCGTACAGCGCGAGCGCCACGGTACCGCTGCCGGATGAGGAAGGGCCGATTGAGATTTTCGCTCAGTTCGAGAGTCGTTCCGAGGGAGGCTTCGTGTTCGTGTCGCCGACATTCTCCGCGACGGTGGTGAGAGACGCGACGGCGCCCGTGGTGGTGGACGTGAAGCCGCGAGGAGTGCCCGCGAACGCGGATGGAAGCTATTTCGTGGAGCCCGGAGTAACTTTGGACATCGAGGTTCTGGATGAGCACAGCGCGGTGTCCGGGGTCGCCTTGGTGCAGCCGGAGGATAACAACGAGCCCTCCGTCGATGATTTGGTGTTCGACGATGTTACGAGCAGGGGAGGGCTCGTACGGGTGAGCAAGGCGGCGCCGTTACCGGATGAGGATGGCACGTGGCCCGTTTTCGCATACGGCCGAGATAGAGCGGGAAACGTTAGCGACGCCTTCGAGCTAGTGCTTCGCATCGACCGTGAGGCGCCGGAGCTGCCGCTTCTTGTAAGCAACGCCGTGGGAGGGGAGCTTGGGACGCGGGTAGCGCATCTGGAGTTCGATGAGACGGGAGAGGAAGATTTGCCGGTAACGATGCAGGTGGGTGTGGCTCCGCTTCGTTCGGGCACGCCCGTGGTGCCCTACGAGAAGGATGTGGAGGTCGAGGTCTCGACGCACGGTCACGGCTCGGTGGTTCAGTTCGAGGCGAGGCTGACGGATGAGGCGGGGAACGAGGCGCTGGTGAGGAGCGAGAGCGTGACGTTGTCGTTGACCGGAACGATATCGGGGCGAGTCGAGGTGGAGCGCGTGCCCACGCATCGGCCGGATCATGGGGGTGTGGAAGTTGCGCTACACGAGTCCGGGGCGGGAGCGGAGGATACTCCGATCGGCGAGGTGGAGACCGGAGAAGACGGTCGGTTCGTTTTCGGCGGGGTGCCGGAGGCTGGAGCGTATCTTTTGAGAGCGACGTTGGAGGGGTATTCGGAGGTTGAGCAGTTGGTGCCCGGGGTAATGGCTAATCAGAGCGTGCAGCTCACCAAGATGGATATGAGCCTGGCCAAGGGAAAGCTGTTTGGACGATTCGGTCGCCAAGATGAGAGCGAGGCCGGCGATGCTCATGGGGGCATAGTAGTGCTGATGACGCTGTCCGGCTCGACGCGTACGGACACGATGCAGGCATTTACCGGTCCGACGGGCGAGTGGAGAGCGGAGGTGCCGGTTACGCTGGAGGGTGAGACCTGGAGCGTGGAGGGGATGGTCCAGGGGTACGCCAACGCCGGCGGAGGCGAGCACGAGGTGGTCGATGGCGAGGTGACCGTGGTTTCTCCGAAGGAGGAGGACGAGACGACGCCGGAGGCCATTTTGCTGCATCCAATCTCCGGAGATTTCGTGTTGTGCGCGCTCGAAGGGCCGTGTGAGCCGCTGTCCTACTCGAACCTTGACGAGCTTCGGGTGAGGCTTGCGAATCCCAGCGTCACGGAGGTGCGTGTACGGGCGAGAGATGCGTTCGGGCCGGATGACGACGAGCCGGCATTCGAGGCAGTGGAGCCCGGAGAAGAAATCACGGTGGATGTGAGCGGTCCTGAAGGGAAGGTGATGGTGTACGTGCAGACGCGGGTTGGAGAGCAGGCCGGTCCCGTGCTGACTGAAAGCTTGGTTCGGGATGTGACGGCGCCCGAGATAGAGGAGTTTTGGATTGAAGGCGGCTTGGATTCGATAGACCCGATCTTCACGAGCCGGACGTGGGTGCGTGCGACTTTGCAAGCTGACTCCGGTGCGGGCGGTCAGACGGAGGTTGCGCCGCTATCGGAGGCAAAGCTTTTGTTCGCGGACGAGGAGCCCGAAGGTGTACCGGAGAGCGGATATACGTCTTGTGGGCATGGGGTTTCGTGCGAAGTGAGGTTGCCCGAGGTCGAGGGGGAGCCCGAGGAGAGGGCGCACAGCCTGTATGGTTATGCATGCGACATGGCGGGCAATTGCACGGAGAGCCCGGCGTCCGCGCGAATTATCCACGATAGGACGCCGCCTTCTTCGGCGCATGGAGCATGGGTGAGCGCTTCTGAAGAAGGGACGGTGACGAGCGGAGAGGTGACATACACGAGGAGTCCTAGTTACTACGTGGAGATCGACCTTGGGACCGCGGAGACGGGCGCCGGCGAGGGTGATTACGTGTACGACCTCGAGGGAGAGAAGGTCGCGGACGTGTACGGTCTTCGGCTTGGAGTGATGGCGGGGACATCGACGCCGAACAAGTCGGCGCAGGCGCTCTCTGGTACGGAGTTGAGGGTGCTGGAGGGAGAGCTGGTTCCGGCAGAGAAGTATCAGGTGGCTGGGCCGCCGCTACCGCCTGAAGACGGTGATTATACGGTGTACGCGCAGCTAGTCGACGCGGCCGGGAACCGTAGTGCGCTGGAAGCGAGCCCGTTTCACTTTACGTTGAGGCTGGATAGGACCCCGCCGAGTGTTTCGTTTTCATTGAATGGGAAAGAGAGCGTAACGAACGAAGAGACCGTGACGTTGACGGTAAGCCACGGGCAGGACGATCCGCCGGTGCGAGCGGAGTTTGCGGTAGACGGTGGGTTGTTCGAAACGTTTGAAGAGAGGGAGCTGCCGCTGGAGGATGAGACGCTGATGCTGCCTGCCGGACCCGCGCCGCATGGGGACGGCGTGTACACGGTCCATGCGCGTTTCTATGACGCGGCCGGGAACGTTACGGAGAGGCAGGCGTCGATCCGGCTGGACCGGACGCCGCCGGAGATACCTACCGTTAAGTGCGCGGAATGCAATTTGGTCGAGGGTATATTCCACACCAGCACCACCAGCCCGGTGCTCAATGTGTCGTCGTACGACACGGGCGGACCCGTAACCCGCATTCGGTACTCGGTTGAAGGGGAGCAAAGCGTGGAGATAGATTATGGGGCGCCTTTGATCCCATCCTTCTCGGGGGAAGGAGAGCATCAGGTAGAGGTGTCGGCTATCGACGAGGCAGGCAACGTGTCGGAAGAAGCCCTGTTGCTCTTTGCGGTGGATCTACAAACCCCAAGCCTTCAGATCTCTCTGGATGGCGGTAGCGATTTCACGAACAGCCAGGATGTGCGGGTGGATCTGCAAAACGACACCGCTGACGCGGCCCACATGTCGGTTACGACCGCCGGAGGAATCAACTGCGATACGGCGACATA
>SLRQ01000081.1 GCA_007130885.1 Deltaproteobacteria bacterium | reverse complement strand
GGGAACGCGAAGGGCATACCGCTGCCGCGATTGGTGATGATAGAGTTCTCGTTGTTGGGGGTGCGGGTGGAGTTCCAGACCTCGAAAGGGAGATCTTCGACCTGATTGAGGTTTACGATGCATCCACCTTTGCAAGATGCGCGATGAGCTTTGCGGACAGCTCGGTGTCCCCGTATTCCCAGGCGAGCGCCTCGACGCCTTTCCGTACACAGAACTAAGGGCCCGCCGCGAAATAACCTGTCCGTTACGAGGGCCGATCCATCCCGCCTGGCTGCGTCGCGCGTCGCTTACATAGCAAGGGCTATGCTGCGCTCCCCGCTCCTTGCCAGGCGGGCGTCTCGACCCTCTCACTTGGCCAGGTTATTTCCCGGCGGACCCTAAGCACACGGAGCACTAGGTCTTGGGAGCGCCAGTGGGGTCCGGTACGGTGCCGAGCGCGAAGGCTACGAACTTCGATTTGACCTGCTCACTGGCCAGCAGGCGCTGTGCGGGCGGGAGTCTGGTTAGCGCCTGAAGGACCGAGCTCATGAATCTGTGTCCCCGGCTCGCTCCCTCGTCGACCATGAGATTGGCGAGGTTGCCGCGTTCGATGGCCATTCGCAGTACGCGCTCGATCGTGTTGGCCGGAACGTAAGGCCGTTTTTCAGCTCGAACCATGGCAAGACACTCCTTCTTGCAGGCCGCGGCGCATACACCACATCCTATGCAGCGCTCCCGGTCGATTCGAGGAGGGGATGTCCGCTTGGTCTTTTCGAGGGCGATGGCGTTTATCGGACATGCCTTTTCGCAAAGGCCGCAGCCGGAGCATGAGCTATTGTCTACATGCGGCTCGAAACCGCTGGGGTTAACGGCGGGAAGGTCGTACTGGTTGATGGCGGATAGCTGACCGCAGCAGCATCCGCAGCAGTTGCAGATGTAGGTGGGCTGGTTTCGAACATTGTCGGCGATCTGCACCAGGCCCGCCTCGCGAGCGGTCTCCAAGAGATCGAGGGCGTGGGATCTTTCGATCTCGCGACCGAAGCCTCGACGTGAGACGAAGTCCGCGCCGGCGCCGACCGACAGGCATATCTCCTGCGGCGCCTCGCATGCCTCGCCCATGTGTTCAGCCTTGTGACGACAGTAGCAGAGCGACACGGCGAACTTGCTCGCTTCTTCCATAATCGAGGTGACTCGTTCCCACGACAAAACCTCCGGCACCTCATCGTCGAGCCGATCCTCGCGGACCATAGCGCGTCCGATCACCGTATCGCCGCCGAATACGTGCTCCGCGAAGGCGGGATCTCCGTTCGTGTATGCGTGCAGGGCCTCCGCCATGCGCTTCTTCGGGATGCCGTCGCCGATTCTCATCATCGAGAACTCGAAAAAACCAACCACCGGCGGAGATAACGAATATCGAACCTGTCCAGTGCGGGGATGGACCAGATCGAGAACGACGCCCTTATCGCACATGGCGTCCAGCCGCTTGCGAAGCTCCTTTTCCTCGATGCCGACCCGCCGGGAGATTGACGTGAGCTTGGCCGGCTTCACCGGGAGCCTGGAGGCCAGGTCGGCCTCCTCGGGAGTATACAAAAGCTCCAGTATCTCGCGGCGGCCGCGTCTCGCTTCCTCGCTGGAAGGCTCCGGCATTCCCACCTGGCCGGCGTCCAGGCGGCGGAGCAGAGCCTCATACTCTCCCTTCAGGTGACCTGTGTGGCCCATGTCTTCTCTTTTCTAGGAATCTTTACTCGGGCGAACGCACTGCCTCATTGAGGAGCTACGCTTCGGCGGCCTTTCGGCGGCGGCGGATCTGCTGAGGATCACCCGCCGGGATCGCGGCCAGGAGCTTTCTCGTATAGGGGTGCTCGGGGTTGCGATACAGCTCGTCCGGGGGCTTCATCTCGACGATGTGTCCGCCCCGCGCTTCTTGGACTATCCGTTCCCGCTCTTCTCCCTCGTAGAGATCGGCCATCACGCGGCTGGAGCTCATGACGACCACGACGTCGCTGACGTACTTTACGACCGATAGATCGTGCGTGATGAAGAGGTAGGTCAGGCCCATCTCGTCCTGTAAGTCAAGTAGCAGGTTTATGACCTCCGCCTGAATCGAGACGTCGAGCGCGCTCACCGATTCGTCGCAGACGATGAACTCCGGTTCGCTGGCTAGGGTGCGGGCGATGCAGATTCGCTGCCGCTGTCCGCCTGAGAACTCGTGTGGATAGCGGTATAGATGATCGGCTTTCAGGCCGACTCGCTCCATCAGCCATACAGCGCGATCTCGCCGTCCTTGCGTGTTTTCATATAGTCCGTGAAGGGTCATCGGCTCGACCAGCGTGTCCTCGACCGTAAGCCTCGGATTCAGGGAGGAGTAGGGGTCTTGGAAGATGATCTGGAGCCGACGCCTCAATGGGCGCAGCTCTTTGCGCGAGAGCGTCGTCAGATCCCTGCCCTCGAAGAATACCTGGCCTTCCCTCGGGCGGACGAGCTGCAGGATCGTCCGACCTAGGGTGGTCTTGCCGCACCCCGACTCGCCGACCAGCCCTACCGTCCTTCCTCGCGGAATGGTGAGGTCCACGTCGTCGACGGCGCGGTCCCAGTCAATGGCCCGCTGCCATATTCCCGACTGAATGGGGAACCAGGTTCGTATACCCTTCAGCTCGATCAGCGGCTCTCCGAAGCCTCGCATTTCCTCCCGGCTGACGGTCGCTCGGCCCGGGTAGTCGATCTCCAGGTACGGATCGGTCGGGTCGAGGGTCATGCCCTGTTTCTCGGCCTGAATGAAGTCCGAGATAGTCGGCAGTCGCTTAGAGCAAGTCTTCAGGGTGGGGCGGCAGGCGATCAAACCCTTGGTGTAGGGGTGCTGTGGATTATTGAAAATATCTGTGACGCTGCCGAACTCGACGATGTGGCCTCCCCGATCGAACCCGGCCGAGTCCTTCCCATCGTCTCCGGAATCAAGCAGGCGCAGCGTCTCTCCGGGGCACATCACGACGACGAAGTCGGTTATCTCGGCCACCACCCCAAGGTCATGGGTGATGAAGAGGACCGCCATGTTTCGTTCTCGCTGCAGCTTCCCAATTAGGTCCAGGATCTGCTGCTGGATCGTCACGTCGAGCGCCGTCGTCGGCTCGTCGCAAATCAGTAGCCTGGGGTCGCAGGCAAGAGCCATGGCGATCATCACGCGCTGCTTCATGCCGCCGGATAGCTCGTGCGGATACTGGTTCATTCGCTTCTCGGGCTTATCGATCCCCACCTCCGTCAGCAGCTCGATCGCTCGCCTTCGAGCCTCGTCCCAGCCGGCGTCAGTGTGCTGCGTGATCGCTTCCGCGATCTGCCAGCCACACTTGAAGACCGGGTTGAGGCTGGTCATCGGCTCCTGGAAGATCATCGCGATCTCGGCGCCTCTGTATCGCGGCATCTGCTCGATGGGGATGGATTCCAGGCCGACGGCCTCTCCCTTGCCTCGCCACGTGATGTGGCCGCCTACGATCCGTCCCTGTTCCTCCGGGATCAGCCTCATTATGCTAAAGGCCGTCACCGACTTGCCGGAGCCGGACTCACCAACTATGCCGAGCGTCTTGCCTTCCTCGACCGCCAGGGTCACACCGTCGACCGCCTTGACCTCGCCTTCGTCGGTGTGAAAGTAGGTCTGCAAATCGTCAATCGACAGCAGCGGCTCTCCGTCGATTCGCGGTACGCCGGGATGAATGAATGTGCCGGGCTGACTCATGGTTTCTACCGAAGCCTCGAGTATTTTCTCGGGTCGAAGGCTTCCCTTACCGCCTCGCCTATGAGCACGACGCAGAAGAGCGTGGCTGCCATCGCGACGACAGCAAAGCCCACCAGGTGAGGGTGGTTGATGATGTTCTCGGCCCCCTGACGAAGGAGACGGCCCCAGGAGGGGCTCTCCGGGGGAAGGCCGAATCCAAGATAGTCCAGCGCCACAAGTGTGTTGATGTAGGCAACTATGGAAAACGGCAAATACGTTACGACGGGGACCAGTGCATTAGGCAGAATGTGGCGGCCGATGATCTTGGGGTCGCCGACGCCGATCGCGGATGCGGCTTGGACGTAATCGCGGGCTTTCTCACGATAGAACTCACCGCGCATGAAGAAGGTGATGCCGATCCAGGCCTGCAGGCATACCAGCAGTATTGCCAGGAGCCAGAAGCTCGGTTGCATGATGGACGCGATGATGATGATCACGAAAAGAAAAGGTATGCTGCCCCACACCTCGATGATGCGCTGAACAATGATGTCGAACCATCCGCCGAAGTAGCCCATCATGGCGCCGATCGAGACCCCGATGAGGTAGCCGATGAAGGCTACCGACATGGCAAAGGCGAAGCTGATTCGAAATCCGTAGAGGATCTGAGCCAGGATCTCGTTTCCCTCGAAGTCGGTGCCGAAAAAGGGAATTCGCGTCGGACTTGCGGTCGGATCGTCCGTCGAGACGGTGTCGCGCACGAAGGGCTTGTGCGGCGGTTGGCCGGGCAGATGGAGCAATTGCTGTTGGTGAGAGTAGGGCCAAAGAGGCATCAGGATTCGCGCGCGGCCCGCCTCGAAGTGAGTCTTGAGTTCTCGCAGAAAAGCTGCTTCCGCCCGTTTTTCCTCGTACTCGGCGATTTTGTCGTCGGGTAGGGGTTCGGAGCGGTCATGCACTTCGTCTTGTTGGGCGGCAAACTCCTCCATCATCGCGTGGAACCGCTCTTTGTCCTCTTCGATCCATTCCTCGATGCTCGCGGCGTCCTTCTCGAGCTCTTCAGGATCTCGAGCCCAGCGAGAATAGTCGTGGTACGGGACCGAGCTGTCACCCTTCAGGCCGAAATCCTCACTCCGCGTGTCGGCCGACAGGCCCAGCCGTTCGCTTGCGGCTTCCGGCAGCCAAAGCCTGAACCAGCTTGCGATGGCTGGAAACTGCCGGTGAGTTCGTGTGTCCTCGCCTTCGGCGGCCGGCGCCTCGAACGCTATGTAGAGCGGCCGATGGTTTACGTAAAACTCGAGAAAAAGACTCAACACGAATGCGGTGGTGAGTATGACAAAGCACCAATAGCCTCGCCGAATCTGTTGGAAGCGACGTACGCGGCGGACCGTAAGCGGCGTCATCTTCATGCGGAAGCCCGCCAGGCGCCCGAGCTTGACCGCCGTCCATGGAACTGCCCGGTGGGTCAGCCACCATCCCGCAAGGCAGATGAGGACTACCAGGAGCAGCTTGAACAAAATCACCGGGACCTCCCTGTGCCTATCATTCTCGCCTCGGACGCCGTGCCGCGGTGCTTTCGATTCATTACTCTTGCGGTAGTCGTCATGGCTATGCAGCCCCAAAGCGAATTCGCGGGTCGATCGTGGCCCAGATGAGGTCGGAAATGATGTTTCCGAATAGCTGAATCAGGACAAGGAAGACCAAGACCCCGAGGGTGATGGGATAGTCGCGCTGGACGATGGCCTGGTAGCCGAGAAAGCCCATGCCGTCGATGTTGCACGTCGTTTCTATAAGGAACGAGCCGGCGAAGAGCAGGGCGAGGGCGCTGCCTAGCCCGGCGGTTATGGGGATCAGGGAGTTGCGCAGCGCATGAACGAACACGACCCGTCTCTCCCTTAGGCCCTTGGCAAATGCAGTGCGCACGTAGTCGGAGCCTAGGTTGTCCAGGAGCGAGTTCTTCATGAGAATGGTCATGGCGGCGAAGCCGGCTACCATGTAGCCGATCACCGGGATCAGCATGTGCCGCGCGCGCCCGAGGATAGCCTCCAGCCAGCCCATATCCTCGATGCCTTCGGGTTTATGCCCGCCTAGGGGAAGCCACTCGACGTGGACGGCCACACCCGCCAGCAGTATGAGGGAGACGACGAACCCGGGCATTGCATATCCAAGGAACACTGCGATGGAGGTTGCGGTGTCCACCGTGGTGCGGTGCTTGATGGCCTTTATGATGCCCAGCGGGATGCAGATGAGATACGTGAGGAAGAAACCCGTCAGCCCGAACCAGAGGGAGACCTCGAACCGCGATGCCACCAGGCTGAGCACGGGTTCTCCGTAGGTGTAGGAGCGGCCGAAGTCGAGCTGGAGAATGCCCGATAGGGCACGCTTTATGCGGAAGACTATGAACTGGTCGTTGATAGCGTAGCCATGCTCCCGCTCGATCCGCTCCAGCCGGGTCGTAGCCAGCCGGTGTGAGTCGATCAGTGCTTCCAGCGTCTCATACCGCTCTGGGTCCGATTGGCGCAGATCCGCGCCGACAGTCTCGTAGTATCGTTCGTTCTGCCAAGTCAGATCGTGTGCCGCCAGCAAGGACAGGAGGCGGTCTCGCCTGGCGAAGCCCGCCTCGGCCAGTGCCTCCGCTCGCTTGGCGAGCCGCTCATCGCGCCCCTTGAGATCTTCCCAGGAGATTGGCTGGTAGATACGCCCGCCGAACTCGATGAGCTCCTGCTCGGCGAGTTGACCTTGCAACTGCTCGCTGACGGCGATCTGTGCTTCCTTCAGGCGGTGGAGCGGTATGAACTCACGCTGGATCAGACGCCCATCGGCCAAGAGATCGTGGCCGGTTTCTTCCACGATTGCGTCGTACTGGGCCCGGGTCCCTGTCAGTCGTTTCGCCAGGCGGTGCGCCTCTACCCAGAACTCGTCGTCGCCTGCATCCACGCGCCGGAGATAGTTTCCATCGGCGAAAGCCATACCTTCATCCGCGAGCAATTTCTGAAGGGGGTAGTGCGGCTCAACGCTGCGGCTGCGCAGCAGGTCGGCGCGTGCCCGTAAATCGCCGGGCATCTCGGCTGGCTCCAACGGCTCGAAAAAGCCATCCTTGTGATAAACGAGCCCTCTCTCCTCGAGGTGAGCGGTCAGCCTCGTTTCGGCTTCGTGCTGTGCCTCTCTTGTCGTTTTCAGTCTAGCGAGGTCCTCTCGAAACTCGTCGGCGGGAACGGCCGGTACTCGAGAGTGCATTTCACGGCGCCAAAGCCCGAGCCATTGGAGATAGCCCACCGGGATGCTGCGATCGAGCGCGTAGTACCGCTTGAGCTCGTCCATCGCTTCTTCGTCGATCTGCAGATCCGCCTCGCCCGTGATCGTCCCGCCACCGGCCCCGCCTTCTTCCATGGCCGCCATTCTCATGGCTGCCTGCGCCTGCTCGATAGGCCCGCCGGGTACGACACGCAGCACCGAGTAGACCATGAAGGTGATGGCGAGGAAGGTGAGCGGCACCAGCATGAGCCGGCGGATGAAGTAAGTGGTCATGCCGCTCATTGCGTCGGCTCCCTTCCCGGGACGTTCGGCCGGGGAAGCTCGTTGTCGAGCCAGTATCTCGGTTCGCGCTCGCTCGACTGAGAGAGGGGCTTGTCAGGGTAGTTGGGCTGCCCCTCCCCCATGTTGGCTTGGGTCCGGGCCTCCCGTTCGGAATCCGCCCACCAGTAAGTAATGATGTCGAGAGGATAGTCTCCGTAGCGGGAACTGTACTCGGGCGGATGTCCGAATCGGTCCCAGTAGATGACTCGGAAGTACGGGGCGTACCAGGAAAGGGCGTAGGGGTGGGAGTCGAATATGATCTGATCGAGTTCCTGCAGCATGCGCCGGCGCTCGTCGGGGTCGAACTCGCGCTGGTAAGCCTCCATTATCCTGTCGGCCTCTGGGTCGGCGAACCCGCTTATGTTGTTCGACTGCCGCTGTTCGGCGAACTCGCTGTGGAACTGGAAGTGCATGTCGGGGAACAGGCTCGCCGTCCAGTTCCAGAAAACGATCTGGAACCGATGCTCCCACACCTTGCGCAGAATGGTCGAGTAATCGAGCACCTGAAGGTCCATCTCGATCCCTGCCTCGTTCCATAGATCGTTTTGAACTACTCGGAATATGCGGGTGAAGCCCTGTGCGGAGTACTCGAGAGTCAGCGTCGGGAATCGGCTGCCGTCCTCGTGTACCAGTCGGCCTTGTGAGTCACGCTCCACGTAGCCGGCTTCGGCGAGGAGTTCCCGCGCCTTTGAGGGATCGAAGCGTATTGGTTCGGCACCGGGGCGGGCCCACTCCTGGCCGGGGAAGTAACTGTCGGTGTGCTCGTACTGATAGAAGAAGAAGCTTCGGAAGAGCTGCTCGCGGTTGAATAGGTGAGCGAAGGCCTGGCGGATCTTGACGTCATCGAAGGGAGGCTGCCGCATGTTGAAGCAGAATCCGCCGTAACCTTCGGGCTTCAGAGTGAAGACCTTGCGCATCTGGATCCAGCCGTTGCGGACCAGCCGGTGCTGGGGTAGCTCGTCGACCCATTGTTGGGCGCGGGACACCGGAAAAACATCCAGCTCACCCGCGTAAAAGCGCTGTAGCATCAGCTCTAGTTCCCGGACTACGATGAACCGGACCTCGTCGAAATTGTACTTCCCCTGCGTGTGGGGGAGGTCCGCTTGCCACCAGTCCGCGCGCCGGCGGAGCGTGACCGAATGCCCCTTGCGGATGTCCCCGGGCCTTATCTCATACGGGCCCGTGCCGGGAGGCAGTCGCCAGCTCCAATCCTCCAGATAAGTCTGCCCGTCCATTCGAATGTAGGACGCCGGATAGATGTGGCTCAGTGCGATGACCAGAAAGTTTCGCCACTGGCGTTCCGGGCTCCGGATCTCGACGGTGTGGCGGTCGAGAATCTCGACGGTCTCGACAAGGTTGCTCCAGTACTGGCTGGAAGCGGGATCCCGCCGGTCCGGGTTCTTCCGGTGGTCGAAAGTGGCCGCGATGTCGTCAGCCGTGACGGGCCTGCCGTCGGCCCAGCGCGCTTCGGGATCCAGCCGAAAACGGAACGTCTTGCCGTCCTCGTCTATCTGCCAGTGAGTCGCTAGACGAGGCACGTACTCGGCACGAACGGGGTCGTAGTCGAGCATGGACTCGTAGACCATCTCTTGAAGGTCACTCAAAATCGACAGCCGGGAGTTGGGCCCGTCGGTACGGATAGTCGGCGGCCAGCTACTCCAACCGAGACGTAGAATACCTCCCTTTTTCGCCTCGCCGGCCATTGCGATGCTCTCGCCATGGACGTTGGTGGACCATTCTTCAGGTTCGAACTCGATGTCCGGGGGAAACTCCGGCGGTGAGTACCCCTCACCGATCACCGGCGGCGGATCGATCCGGACCGTTTCCAGGCCGGAAAGCCGCTCTTCAAAGGCTTCGGGCTCAATGCCCATACCAAGTGCCTCCCAGGATTCCTGGGAGAACTCATCCTGGTCTCGGACGCAACCGGCCGCCAGGCAGGTCGTAAGCGCCAGAGTGAAGGCCGTTATCCACCGCGCCAAGATGTGCATACAACACTCCAGTTCGTTCAGACGTGCACCGACGGGCGGATTTTGTGCTTCTGTTCGCCTAATGTCAAAGCCTGTTGGATCTCTGTCTGGCCTCGGCTTCGCCGAGGTTAGTCAGGAAGGCGAGCCACATTAGGCTCAGCACTACCAAGCGGTTCAGACGATAGAGTGGATTTCTCACGCAAGAATCAGGTTGACCGGTATAAAAGGGTGGCGAAGAATCGGAGCAGGTCTCTCCGCTCCCTCGGCTCGTCGAATATGTCACCCAATGGAGATCCCAATGAAGGCAATCACCTCCAACTCGTCAGTGCTCACTCTGTGGATTCTACTCTTTGTGACAGGATGCTCAGAGGGCTGCGGGCCGAGCGAGGCTCTTCCGGAGATGGAGGCTTTCAATGAGGCGCAGCAGGGCGTTCATCGATCCATGAACGACTACGCGGGACGTCTCGTTGGAGAGGGCGGTTTCGTGGAGCGGGCGGCAATACTGCGTGATCTCGATTTCTCGCGTCCAGAGGACGTACAGCAGTGGGTTGAACAGAGTAAGATGATGGATGAGGAACTCGAGGCCCTGCTGGTAATCCTGGCGGACGGTGCGTTGAAGGCACTGGAATCCTCGAGGATGCGCTCCGAGATCCTTGGCATGCGGGAGCAGGGTTTCACGGCCGAGGCCCTGGAGCTACGCCAGAGGGCCTTCATCCTCAAGACCATGGCCTTGGCGACAGCAGGGATCACCATCTATAGGACGTTTCGCTCCATCGGCGAAACAGTCGACGATTCCCAGAAGATCGTCACGGACATGGCCCGGGGGGAACCCGCGAGCCGGGAGGCGGTGGCCGATGCCCTTCGCAAGAATGGCGTTAGTGTTCCAGATGGGTCAAGCGGCGAGGATCTCGCTGGAATCTTCGAGGAACAGGGCCGAAACACACGCAGGCGTGTCGCCAACGACGTTCGAGAGCAGGCCGGGCAGCTAATCATGGATGGCGGAGCCGAGGGGGACGAGCCTACGGATCTCGCTGTTGAGGACAGTGAGAGAAGGGTGGATTCAGCTGTACAGCTTGGTGAGATCGCCGTGGATTCTTGCGTCGCGGCTTCCCAGTCGGTGACAGGTGGAGCAGGTGACCTGATCGGCGGTACAGCCGGCGCTGCGACGGACCTGGTACTTACAGCCACCGAAAACGATCCAATGAGCCAGGTAAAGCGTCATGTCGACGTCGTCGTAGTATCCAAGGACACGCAACCGGTTGAACAACCGCCTCCTTCGGAGATCCCGGTCGAGGATGCCGCCGCTATAATGGAGCAAACAGCTCAAGGCGAGGATGGTCCCGGCCCTGAAATCCTCATCGATGCAGCCAATGCTCTTTGGACCGAATTGCTGGAGCTTGGCTCACAGCTCGGCGCGCTTGCGAGCCTCCCATCAAGGATCGCTTTCACCGAGGCCACCCTCGAAGAGGAACATCAAGGCGAGGAGGCTACCACCTATTCTGCGGTCGCACCGGTGCCCGGGTTCAGCGAAGGTGAGCGGGCGGAGATCCTCGCTACACGCACAGACATTACTCCTCAAGAAGTCCCGACCCACGAGTTGGGGCCGGATAGCCCGCTTGTGCTGGACAGCCCACCGCTTTTGGGCACCTTGTCAGTGAGGTCTTCCCCGGCGGGATTAGCCTTGGGGGAATCACAGCTCTTCGACGTAACCGTAACGATGAGAGATGTTCCATCTCCGACATCACTGACCTGCACCGGCACCAATGCAGTGGTATCGCAGAGCGTGCTGCCAGCTCCCTCGGCTGGGGAATACAATTTTAGAGTCGAGGTCTTCGGACGGGCTTCGATGCGCATACGACGGTCCGACTCTGGAGAGTCATACCTCTTCACGTTGAGAATGGAGGCCCCTGAAGAGCCCGAGTTCGGCGGGCAGGAGAGCCCTGAGTGCATCGAGGCCAAGCTTCATCTATGTATGAATCTTCCACGGACCGGTTGTGACATAAGCATAATGAAGAGGGCACAGGAACGTGTGATGGCCGCCTGCGGCTACTGGGAGGCCATTCGATTCTTAGATGAAGCACCAAACCGGTGCTGCTAATCTGGAAGTCACGCGAAGCCGGAAAAGAGCCAAACCCGGGGCATGCGAGGATTTTGTCGAGGGTGTCGTTCGCCTCTTCCTCGTCACGGCGCAGTCGCGAAAACGGACGCACTTCGGGTCAAGATCTGAACAAAGTAGGCGATCCAGCCGCTCAAAAGACACAGGCCCTTCAAGCTAAATGCTTGAAAGGCCTGAAGATTCAGTATTGCGGGGAGAGGATTTGAACCTCTGACCTTCGGGTTATGAGCCCGACGAGCTACCGAACTGCTCCACCCCGCGTCATTCGCGATTGAGCGCAATCTAGATGGGGACTGCCCGGCTGTCAACGATCTACTTCAACCTTTTCTCACAAGCTTCGATTCCTTCATGGGCGGGCCCAAGACATCGGGCAGCACCTCGAGCGAATCTATTATGTGCACGCCCAGGGTCGACAGCCTCCATTTCGACTGGTGGCCGCTTGGTACCAGCACGCAGTGGATGCCCAGCTCGGCTGCCACGTCGACGTCGTGATCGGTGTCTCCGACCAGCAGGACGCTGCCGGGAGCATGGCCGCTGGCTTTCAGCCATTGCCGGCCTACCACGGTCTTGCCCCCGGCGTAGTGATCATCGAGCGCTACGATGTCCTCGAAAAAGGACTCTATTCCCAGCCTTCGTGCCTGTCCCAAAAGCCGGGGCTTCTCGCTTGCCGAGAGCACGCTCTGAGTAACGTCGGCTGCTTCCAAATGCTCTATGACCCGCCGCGCCCCTTCGCGGAGGCAGCAGCGGTTCTCCCGAGCGGCGTAACCGTCGATGAACTCGGTTCCAACTGTCTCGAACGGGGTTCGGGAAAAATCAAACCCGAGATCAACGTAGTAATCCTTCACCGGGAAGCCGAACACGTCGCCATAGCGGGCGAGGTCGATGCCGGGCAGCTCGTACTTGGCTAGAAGCCCGCGCATTACCTCGACACATAGCCAGGCATCGTCGAGGAGCGTGCCGTTCCAGTCCCATACCACGTGCCGGATTCGGCTCCATGGAGGAGGGGATGCCTCGCTGTTCGCGGGCCTTTGGTTTTTCTGCTTCTCGCGCATCGGGGGGTCGAGGAAAATCGCGCACTCTTCTACCAGTTACATGCCCCCAAGAGAAACGGGGGCGTGCATATTCCTAGTCGATGCGACGGCTGGGGTGCCAATGAGCTACCGGGCACTTTTCCCCTTATCCCTCGCCTGGTGGGCCGCGTCGGGCAAGTCCGGTGCCTTGCCGCTCTGGGGGCGAGCTTGGCGAGGTGGGGTAGGGCGGTCGCGAGAGGCTTTGTCTTCGCGCGACCTGGAATGGCCCTCGGCTCGATCGGAAGAGTCGGCTTCTCTGAAAACGCGCAGGCGTTCAGCCAGACATTCACCTCGGCAGTTACTGTCCAGGGCCCGGCGGACCAAGGTACTGACCCGGTCGTCGTCTTCAGTCGCCTCGATGTCGGCTGCTCGCTGATAAGCTCTAGCTACTTGATGAAGCTCTTCCTTCGAAAGGCCGACCTCGTTTTTCAACTCCTTGGCCTTCAACATTGCCTTGCTATCACTCGCATCGTCCCCGCTGGACGGCACATCCTTGTGACTGGTGGCAAAGGCACCAAAGGGGACGGCGAGTGATAGTGAGACGAGCAGTATTACGAATCTTCGCTTTGATCTCATGGTGTTGCCCTCCTAGGCAAGGACGATGAGCCTATACATATCGTTGCAGGTCGGCCGTCAAGATGTCAATGAAGTAAGACCGTGATCAAAATCATCGGGTTGCCGACCGGAGGAGTCGGGAAGAGATCGCATAGTCCGATGAGCACGCCACACGAAAAGGCCGAACTCGATGTGTGGGTCTACCGAGCGCGCCGGCGGCGAGTGCGCGGCTTTTTCACGAGGTAGGTGCGTCGAGCCGTCTCTTCGAAACCCAGTCGCGTGAAGATTTTCAAGGCTGCTTTATTGCGCTCATCCACGACGATCTCGCAGGAGCTATGGCCGCGCTCGTGAAGGTACCCGAGAGCCCAAGCAGCGAGGGCGGTGCCCACCGCTTTCCCTCTGGCTTTGGGTGAGACTCCAAGGGACTCGATGTAGCCTCCCTCGCTCGTTTCCCTCAAGAAAAGGAACCCTACGCGCTCGTTGCCGATACGGGCGAAACGCACGTGCTCGGGTCTGAAGCTCTCCGGTCGTCCATCCTCGAGCTCGTCGGCTGTTACCGGAGGCACCCCTTCCACGCCGGCGAACGCCTCATTGTTCAGCGCGGCCCAATCCTTGTAGGCATTGGCGCCTAGAAATCGCTCCAGGCTCGCGTCGCTGTCAATGTCGGGCAAGGGGCGCCCAGGAAGCTCTCTTGCAAGCACCAAACGCTGTGAGGATTTCTTGAAGCCCATGGCTTTGGCGAACGGCAAGCCCGCGAGGGAGCGGTTGTCCACCACGGTCGCGAGGTGCCACCCTTGATCCATGGGATCCCTGTCGTCCTCGACGGCGATGGCTTGGAAGAGCTCGGCGCCGGCTCCGTTCCTTCTGTGGTCCGGATGAACTATGACGCATACGGCTCGAAAGCGTCCTCCATCATGTCGGGGCAGATCGAAGCGGTAACCCAGCCCAACGATCTCACCTTCGCTCGTTTCGAGCACACGAAAATGCGTTTCGGGGTCGGCATGCGGGTCAGTGCAAAGGTAACGCCACCTGGACCCGTCTATGTGCGGAGCGCCTGGGTCCATGGCTCTTACGGTCTCCGCGAGCGCGACGACATTGTGCTCGTCGAGTTCGGTATATGGTCTTACCTCGCAGGCGGAATTCCTGGAGATGTTTCGAGCTGTTGATCTCCCCACCATTCAAGAATGGCATGGAGTCCCCATGGGGTACAAGAGGGGGGAGCTGGCTTCCATTGACGATCGTCTAACATGCCGTAAATAGGGCATCAGGAGGGGAACGTTTCGCCAGCCGACCCTCTAAGCCGGCGACTCCCTGAACCCTACGTCGTTGGGGCTTCCTCGGCCTCTACGGTAGGAGCGGTTCGGCCGGTGAGACACGCCTCCAACTCGGCCCCCGGTGTGATGCAACCATGCTCCGGTGGATACTGATCCATCGGTTAGGGGGAAAAGATGAAAGGGTTGGAGCAATGGAAGTGGTTTGGGCACGTGTTGGTGCTGGGGCTTTTCATGCTCGGCGCCGCGTGTGGTCCCGAAGATCCCGGCGGTGATGACGCCGGTGGGGATGAAACGGGTGACATCGACCAGAATCCGGGAGACGAGGGGAACCCATCGGATGAAGGCGACCCGGGGGAAGGCAGCGGCAACGAGGACCAGGAAGGTAATGAAGATGACCCTGGGAACGAAGACGATGCCGCCAATGACGACGAAGCGGCCAATGATGACGAAGTAGCCAATGATGAGCCCGACGGCTGCCCGAAGGAGGGTTGCCCGGAGGACGACGGCGTCAAGGATGGCGGCGACATCAAGGACGGCACCAAGGATGAGTGCAAGGAGGGGTGCGAAGAGAAATACGCCGACGGCGACAAGGAAGGTGAAAAAGACGAGTGCGACGAGCACCACGACAAATGCAAGGACTGGTACTGCCCGAAGGACGATCACAAGTGGTGCGGGTGGAAGCATGACTGCGAGTTCGAGCTCGAGCTTTGTCCTCTAACGAGGCTGGCGGCGTACTGGATCGGCTCGCGTCCGTTTTTCAAAATGGACCTATTGAAGGACATGGACGTGGAGTTTCTCGCAAGAGCGCCTTACGATGAGTGCTACGCGGGTATCGGTATGCCTTACCCGGAGCCTGAAGGTTCCGATGAGTTCGGCGTAATCTGTCCGGATGACTCGCTGCCGAAGCGAAACGAGGCGTACGTCTGGGGCATGACGAAGGTCGGTGACAATGTCATCTTCGGAACAGCGCCTAACGTTCACTGCCTAGTGATGGATAGCTATCTGGGCATTGAAACGCCAATCGAGACGGATGCGTGGGTCTGTGAGTTTGGTGAAGCCACGTCGATGCGCCGCGATACACGAGCTCCGAACATTTATTTCTATGACATGGAAAATCACGAGCTGACGAACATCAGTCCGGATCCGGATTCAGAGGACGACTTCGAGGCCGAGGCTGGAGCGATGCTGCTTGGAACTCTCGGACTGAGGTCGGCGGGTTCTTTCGAGGGCGTGGCTTTTCTCGCGGGTCCCGGGCTTGGAGGCATAAATCTGTTCGCCTTCGACGGTGAGACGGGTGAGCTTCTGGGAGCCGAGAATCGGACCGAGTACACCGATATCAGAGAGTGGATCGTGGTGAAGGGCGCGCTCTACACCGGCGTTGCGCTTCGTCGTGGTGAAGGTGGCGCCGTGCTGCGGTGGATGGGCAGCGACGAGGATCTGTTCAACTTCCAGGAGGTCGGTTACGTTCCCGGCTCCGCGGCCAACCTCGCCGAGCATGAAGGAAGAATTTTCGTTACTACTTGGCCTGGGCCGGAGGTGTTCGGACTTTTCATGTCACCTCTCATTCCTTGCGGTGGGCTGACAGAGGAGCACCAGGAGGAGGAATGGAAGAACGTCTGGAGCATTACTGACTACGAGCCCGATCCAACGGCGGCGAGGGTGACCGGCGGTGGTGCCTTGACCTCCTACAAAGGGCATCTGTACTGGGGCACCATGCATGTTCCAGGGCTGGCCTTCCGTGCCGCGTTGCACGATCCGGATCTGGAGCTCGACACCAGCGATCGCAAGGTTCTTGCGGCTACTTTCCTAGGTACTCACAGAGCCATCAGCGTCTTCCGGGGCCGTAATTTTGGAAGCTGTAAGGAAAAGCTGCAGATCGTGTACGGAGAGAAGTACCTTCCAAGGTACGATCCCGAAGAGCAGAGCTACACCATCGCGAGGAGCGACTTCCACCGTAACCAGATGCAATGCTCCGTTCCTCTGTGGGGTCCTTCCGGTCTCGGTAACTTCTTCAACAACTATACCTGGGCCATGGCTGTACTGGACAACCATCTCTACATAGGCACCATGGACTTCAGCGGCCTCATGGCCAGCTTCGCCTCCGCTTTCACCCCATTCGACGATGATCCGCCGGTGGCCGCGGAGATGTTGGTGGCTCCTCTTCACGTGGAGTGCGAAGAGCCCGTGGAGTGCGATGATCCTATGAACTGCGAGGAGACCGTGGAGAGCGACGACCCGTTGTGTAAGTTCCGTCCGTTCCTGCCGCGGAGAGGCGCGGATCTTTTCCGTATCAGCGCCTGTCACGGCAAGGCCAGCGCCGTCTTCGTCGACGGAGTGGGCAACCCCATGAACTACGGAATTCGCACGATTGTCGCTGATGATGCTCTGTATCTCGGTACGGCCAACCCCATGAACCTGCACGAGGATGGCGGCTGGGAGCTTCTTCGTTTGACAAAGCCGGTATGCGAAAAGGATTCCGTGTGTGAAAAGGATCCGGAGTGTGAAAAGGATCCCGTATGCGAAAAGGATCCGGAGTGTGAGAAGGATCCCGAGTACGCAGGCTGTCCGGAGAAGTAGCTTGCGGCCATTCGGCATCGGCGTTGTGAGCTGATGCCGGCATGGTCTCCCCCGGCCCCCGGCATTATCGAAACCGTGGCTGTGGGTATCGTGCCCGCGGCCTTTTCATAATTTAGTGGTCAGTGAAAATCATGGCTGCGCGTGACGATGTTTCTTCCTTGCCGCGGCGGTTCGATTCGCTGGAAGCGGCGGGCGTTTACGCTGATGAGCTTCTCCTCCCGCCGCAGACGGCCTTCGACGATCAGAAAGGGAACCTCTCGTATCAAGCCTCGAAAGCGCTCGTAGATGTGCGGCTGGATTGCGAGGTTGGTCATGCCGGTCTCGTCTTCAAGCGTCATGAAAACCATTCCCTTGGCTGATCCAGGCCTTTGGCGCACTATGACCTGCCCGGCTACGCGAACCAAGCGGCCGCCGGGCACCTCTCGCAGGGCTTTAGCGTTCAAAGCGCCCCTCGTAAGGCCGGCCCGGCGAAGAAGCTCCATTGGGTGGGGACCAAGCGACAAGCCGGTAGCGGCGTGGTCCGCGGCGAGGGTCTCGATGGCGGTCATTTCAGGAAAACGAATGTCTTCGTCAGGCTCGGGGCGCTTCGCGCCACGTCCATCCTGGAGGGACGACTCCTCGACTTCGGGAGCGTCCGGTCGCGGTCGCCCGCTATTACTCCTCTCGAAGAGATCTCCGTTGCTCCGCTTCGAAGCCGCCGCTTCCCATAACGCTTCGCGCCTCGAGAGCCCTAGGCAGCCGAAGGCGTCAGCGGCGGCGAGCCTGCCCAAAACCCTGGGTCCAAGGCCGGTGCGCCGGGCGAAGTCGGCGAGTGAGCAATAATCTCCACGTCGTTTTTCGCGCTCGAGGATGTCACGGTGACCTTCGCCGATCCCTTGTACGAAACGAAGGCCAAGACGCACCGCGTGCGAGGGAGAGGAGGTGAGAGCAGGACGATCGCGGGAATTGACTTCGTGGGCATCATCCCGCGGTAACGGCTCGAGCGTGCAATCGAAACAGGACGCGTTCACGTTAATGGGCAGTACGGGGACGTTGTGCCGGGCCGCGTCGTTGACGATGCTGGAGGGCGAGTAGAAACCCATGGGCTGGGCGTTGAGTAGCGCCAGATAGAAAATAGAGGGGTAATGAGTCTTCAGCCACGCGGATGCATACACGAGCCCCGCGAAGGCCGCCGCGTGGCTTTCCGGAAAGCCGTAGCTGGAAAAAGCGGTGATTTGGGAGATGATGCGCTCTTGAACATCGGGCTCAATGCCGTTTCGGGTCATCCCGTCGACGAGCTGTTTCCGGAGGCTCGTCATATCGATCATATGCGGTGAGCCTTCATTCGATGGTGCTTCGGCTTTGCTGCTTTTATCCGCCTGGGCTTCATCTCCCTCCCCTTCGCCCTCCGGGCCCTCGTTGACGGTGGTGGCGCGCCGAAAGCCCATGGCCTTGCGCAAGGCATCGGCCTGCGCCGCGGTGAAGCCGGCGGCGGCTATTGCGACGCGCATGCCTTGCTCCTGGAATAGGGGAACGCCGAGGGTTCTTCGAAGGACCGGTTCCAGGCTCGGGTGAAGGTACGTCACCTCCTCTTCGCCGCGCCTGCGGCGCAGGTAGGGGTGGACCATCTCGCCCTGGATGGGGCCCGGACGTATCAACGCGACCTCCACGACGAGGTCATAGAAGCAGCGAGGCTTGACTCTCGGCAAGGTGTTCATCTGCGCGCGGGACTCGACCTGAAAGACACCCAAAGTGTCGGCTTCGCACAGAAGGTCGTAGACCTTGGGGTCGTTCGGGGGAATATCGGATAGAGAAAGATCCATGCCGAGATGCTCGTTCAAAGCCTCGAGACCCATACGCAGCATCGTCAGCATTCCAAGCCCCAGCAAATCGATCTTTACGATTCCCAGCTCCGCGCAATCATCCTTGTCCCACTGAATGACGGTTCGGCCCGGCATCGCCGCCTTCTCGACGGGCACGACGGTGTCGATGTCAGTCTTTGAGACCACCATGCCGCCGACGTGAATCGAAAGGTGGCGAGGCAGGCCTTGAATTTGGCCGGCTAGGTCCAGAAGGAGAGGAAGAAGCTCCGGTCGACGAACCTTTGGGGGATTTCCCGCGAGTAGCTCCTTCGAATCGACTCGTTCCAAGGCTTTAGCTGTTTGCGAGATCTCGCCCTCGTCAAAGCCAAGGACTTTTCCGACGTCCCTAATCGCCGACCTGCGGCGGTAGCTGATTACCTCGCAAACCATCGCCGCCCGCTCTCTTCCATACCGCTGATACACATACTGTATGACCTCCTCGCGGCGTTCGTGCTCGATGTCGAGGTCTATGTCCGGAGTTTCCCGCCGAGCCTCGGAGAGAAAGCGTTCGAAGAGCAGGTCCATTGCTATGGGATCAAGGGAGCTTATGCCGAGACAGTGGCAGACGACGCTGCCTACCGATGAGCCGCGCCCCTGACACAGAATTCCTTTCTCCCGGCAGAAGCGCACGATGTCCCAAACCACCAGGAAGTAGCCGGCGAGATCCTGGCTCGTGATAACGGAAAGCTCGCGCTCGATACGCCGCTCTACCTCTCCACCGGTGGAATCGTAGCGGCTTCTCGCGCCGTCCATGACAACGCGCCGCAAAAAAGCATTCAGGTCTCGTTCTCCCTCGGGGAGGGGAAAGGACGGGAAGCGGTAGTCCAGATCATCGAGGGTGTAATCGCAGGCGGCGGCGATTGCCTCGGTTCTTTGGACGGCCTCTGGCAGATCAGAGAAACGGGATGCCATGGCCTCCGGCGAAAACAGGTGGCGCCTGTCGTTCGGAAAGAGCCTGCGGCCGGCGGCGTCCAGGGTGGTGTGAAGACGAATGCAGGTCAGGACGTCTTGGAGTCTGCGTTCGCCGGCTGTCGCGTAGTGAACGTCGCCGGCCGCCACCAAGGGCACTCCCGCCAGCGCGGAGGCTCTCCGCAGCATGCTCTCGGCCAGCGCCTCTCCTCGAAGACCGTGACGGACGACCTCCGCGCCCAGGTGCTCCCCATAAACATCGCGAAGCCACCCGAGTACATGAGCGGCGGCTCCGGTGCGATCCTCGTATCTTCCGGAGGGGGTTTGCGTGGGGGTCCAGCCCAGAACGTCTCCAAGCACGCCGGAGAGCGCTCCCCGGTAAAGCGGGCCGGTGAGGCAGGCGAGCCCCTCGCGGTGGGTCTCGAGATCTTCGGGGGGGACCGCCGAGTCTCCCTTGGGGGCATGTGTTCGCCCGATGGTCAGCAGCTTGCAAAGATTCTTCCATCCCATGCCGTTGCGGGCGAGCAGCACGAGCCGAGAGCCGGGAGTGATGGGGCACTGCCGGCCGGCGTCATCGCCCGATGGAGTCCCTATCGTCAGCTCCGCGCCGATGATCGGCTTGATGCCTTGGCTTTTGCAGGCCACATTAAAGCGCACGACGCCGCTTACGCTGTTCCTGTCCGTGAGCGCGAGACGCTCATGACCAAGGCGCGCCGCCTCCGCCGCCAGATCCTCTGGCAGGGTTGCTCCCTCGAGAAGGGAGAAGGCGGAGAGGACGTTGAGCTCGGTGTAGGGCGGCGGCATTGTTGGTGGGGCTCCAGCTCGAAAGCAGTACTGCCGAACAATACACGAACACCCCTCGTCCAAGGCAAGACCGGCTCCGCACACCAAGTCATCGGCTTGCCGGCCGGAGGAGTGGCGGAAAGCTGGAGCGAGGTCGTTTCTTCGTGTGCGAGCACGAGCGAGTAAAGCGTTAAGGGGGCTGGCGAGGGTGTCGCGAAACCACCGCAAGTGGTGTGATTTCTGGTTTAGTAGCCGGTGCCGGAGGAGTCTTCGCCCTTGATTATCGCCATCGAGGCCGATGCGCCTATGCGGGTTGCGCCGGCGGCCACCATTGCCTCGGCGGTTGTGCGATCGCGTATGCCGCCGCTCGCTTTGACGCCCATCGCCGGGCCCACGGTCTCTCGCATGAGGGCCACGTCCTCCGTGGTGGCGCCGCCGCCGGAGAAACCGGTGGAGGTTTTTACGAAGTCCGCCGCTGCTTTCTGGGCAAGCAGGCAAGCCTTGATCTTCTCGTCCCTGTTCAGCAAGGCGGTTTCGATTATCACCTTGACGATGACCCCTTGGCCCGCGGCCTCGACGACCGCCGCGATGTCGCCTTTAACGAGATCCTCGAAGCCGGACCTCAAGGCCCCCACGTTCATTACCATGTCGATCTCGCTTGCTCCGTTTTCAACGGCGTCTCGAGCTTCCGCGGCCTTTGTAATGGATGTCGAAGCGCCGAGTGGAAAACCGGCTACGGTGCAGACCTTGACCTTGGAGTCAGCGAGCTGACTCGCCGCGAGCGTGACCCACGTGGGGTTGACGCACACCGACGCGAATCCATGCTCTCGCGCTTCCCGGCAAAGCCCCCGAATGTCGTCCTCGGTTGCCCCGGGCTTCAGCAAGGTGTGATCGATGATCGCGGCTAGTTCGTTAGGTTTTTGGGATGTCATGAATGAATACTTCAACCCATCAGAAGTTTTCTCGCAAGTTGTTTCGCGCCGAATGAACCCGCGCTCTTTCCGATCCCCATCAGCATGCCCTTTGATGCCGGTTTTTTTCGGTCCAAGACATCCTCGGGGTGGTAGGCCAAGTGCCTTAGAGCCAGGCGCAGGTTCGCTATGCGAGATCGTCCGGCCTGCTCGCGCCTTCGTTGGGCGGCTTGAACTATGAGCAGGGTGGTGACGCTGGCCAGCCCCGCCGCCAAGGCGGCGATTATGAGGGGATGGCGGTTGGCCTGTTCTCTAATGCTCATGGCTTGGCGGACTCTTCGTTCGATCTCATGCACGATCAATCCCAGATCGCCGCGCAGCTCCGCGACCTCCCGCTCCATTGCCTCCCGGCGTTGGACCAGCGCCCTTTTTTCAGCCCGTTCCATGAGTCTTTCTCCTTCAGGGCAGATCCTTCGCCCAGGCGACTCCCTCGCGAAGGCTGCGCCTGCTGGCAGCCATCGGATCCCGCACTCGCACTCTCCAGCCGACAATGGCGGATATGGTGCCGGCGAGAAGCACTACGGCGGCGAGTATCAGTGATGCCGCCCAGCCGGGAAGCCCCGTCTCGGTGAGAGCAAAGACCACGGCTACAAGGAGCAGGAACATCGTCAGCAGGCCGGCTACTCCGCCGATACCCAGGCCGGCCACCGTCTTTGCTTCTTGTCGAAGGTCTATCTCCGCGTCTGCTCGTATTAGGTCCATCTCCCTGGTGGCGAGCGTTCTTGCCTTGTCGGTTGCCAATGTGACCAGCTCCGACATCTTCATATGAGAGAGGCTGGGCTCGCGAGAAGGTCTGGGTAAGAGACGGTGGGGATCCGTTATGGGAACTTGGTCCCTTGATCTCCTGGGCATTTCTCGGCCTCCAGCGCGTTGGCGTTACTCACATGCCTTGCTAACCGGCGGCCTTCGCCGCAATTGGGGCACACTCCGCTGTTAGTCGAAGGCTCCATGCACGTACCAGCGGCCGTCGAGTCCGTCCCGGTAGACCCAGAGCAGCTTTTCACCCGCGGCGACCTCGAAGTAGAGGCGGTCGTAGGGGTTGGACCACCATTCGCCGCTCGCGGGAAAAGGCCCCGAGCAGGTAACCGGATGCTCGTCGAGCTTTCGTGGATGCCCCGCTGGATCCGTTTCAACTGGTACGGGGCGTGGCTTGAATAGCCGGAGCGTTAGGGAGCCGTCTGGGTTACTTCGGACATTTTCGGGAGCGGCTGGAGAGGTCGAGGCGGGCAGGGAGGGATCTATCCGGAAGGCGGCCTCGGGACGATGATGATCCTCGAGAACCGGCACGCCGACCCTTGCGTTTCCAAAGCGCAATCGCAGGCGAGCCGCTACGCGCTCCAGCGCGGCGGGATCTCCCGTGCCGCTCTCGCTCGAGGATTCTTCCGACCTGCGCAGCGCGAACATATCGTGGCAGTGGCGTTCACGAGTCGATGTGCCGGCCGCTCGTACACTTACTCTTTTCACCGGACCAGTCGGTGGATGAGCCTGAAGGTCCAACTGGATAAGGGACATCCAGTCCTTGGCGCGCGCCATTGGATCGATGATCTCAATCTCTCGGACGAGATCGTCGCCGCCATCGATATTGTAGGTGGCCCTCAGGCGGGTCAGACCCTTTCCTGCTCGCTGGAGGTCTGCATCGAGCAGATCCAATAGTTCATGCAGTAAGGCTTCCAAAGCAGGAAGATTGTCGGCCGGGGGTTCGGGCTCCACCTCTCGCCGCGGAGGCGGGGAGGGATGCCAAGGAATGAGAGGTCTGCGATCCTCGCCGCGTGCCAGACGCTGAAGGCGAAGGCCGGTCGAGCCGAACCTCTTCTCCACGGCTGATGGTGGAAGCGCGGCGAACCCGCCGATGGTTCGGACGGCTAATAACTCTAGCTGTTCCAGCGCTTCGGGAGGCAGGCCGGGAGCTTCGGGTGCGTACAAAGCCGCCAAGGGCAGCCGGGCCATGTATCGTCTGTCCTCGCCGGGTGTGGATACCAGAGTCGCGGCGGCGGCCGGTGACGAAGATCGCCTGTAAGCAAGGATGCCGGCAAGGACCGCCGCCGTGAAAGGAGAGTCCGCCATGACGGCTACCACGTCGAACCCGGCCGCGCCGCTCTCCGTGACCGTCGCTTCAAGCAATGCTTTTGGGCTTTCATGAAGCAGGCCGAGCCCCCTCGCATCGATGCGAACCAAGCCCAGCCCGTCTCCTGGGCTCTTGGCGACATCTCTGCCGTCCTCGACCGTGGGCGAGAAGCGGAATGCCAGATCGAGGAGCTTTTCCTGGATCTCGTTCGAATCTTGACCAGGCTCCACGCGGGTCAGCAGGCAGGCTGTTCTGGGATGTCTGCCGGTCATCGGACGCTTACCCTCGATGAGGGGAGAGACATATTGCATCTTTGTCTCTCGCCTCCGAGGCGCGAGCGCGCCAGTGTAGCCGTAACGTTGATCCCGCCGGGAGATGCAGCGCCCAAGTGCTTCCTGCTATCCCGCTCCAGTCGAATGGCGATCGTGGCCAAGCGGAGCAGATCCTCTGGTGGCTTGGCGCCGGACAGGACTAGACAGACGGATGAGCTTGGCACCGAGCGGCGGAGGCGGGGGAAGACGCCTTGGTATCGCCTACCGGAACGGCCGGGGTCATCTCCGGTAATGTCGAGAACCAGAAGCGGCAAAGCGCTTGTTCGAAGCAGCAGGACGGCGGCATGAAGTGCCTCCGCCGGCTCGCTGGGTGGTGGCCGTACGAGCAGCACTCTGCTTATGTCGAGCCCCGCCGAGGCGGCGGATGGCGGGTGAAAGTCGCCCGGCCCGTCGATCCATCCCACGAGACGTCCGCCTTGGGTGAGGCGCGCCGCCGCCGACAACGTCAAACCCGCTCGGCCGCTAGAAGGCGGACCGTACAGCACCGATAAGCGTCCTCTGGGAAAACCACCGCCCGGCAGCATGCGATCAAGAGCCGGTACTCCTGTCGACTCCATGGGTAGCGGGTCTCCCCCGGCCCCCAACGCGGAGGGAAAGCGTCGCTTCAAGGCGGAGGCGGCTTCAGCCAAGCGCCGGCGGCGGGAAGCTGGTGGGTCGCTCGACATCCATGCCGAACAATACACGAACGCCTCCCCGGCGTGAAGAATCAGGGCGGTCGAGTTCTCCGCATTTCTCCGTCAATGCATGGACGAGACGCAAGCGTCAGCGCGGAGGTCGAGCGCGGTAAACGGCCGGCGTTACTCGCGTTTTCGGCTCGCGACACGCGCTTGTTTTGGGTCTAGTTCAGCAGGCTCTTGGCCGTGTATCCGCTCATGGCTCGCCGAGGATACGAACGCAGCGGACAAGGGCCCGGTCCTCACCGTCGGTCGGGAGCATCCGGCCCTCGCCGAGGTTCACCAGCCAAGTCCAGGCCGGCATCCCGGCTTCCGGCGATGAGGCCCAGTAAGTTCGAGGCGCCGCGGCGGCGTCCCGGAACGGCCCTTCCACGCCGTACCTGACCATGCTCTCGAGCTCGAAGCTATACGGCAGGCGCCAGTCATCGTAGCCGCCCCAGATCAATCTCTCGCAGTACTCGAGCGCCTCTCCCTTGCTCATCTCGAGAACGTCGCCAAGCTCGCACCAGCTTCCCTCGAGGCCGGCGGCGCAGCCCTGCCACTCCGTCAGAGTAGCTTCGTCGAGCACTACCGGCTCCTCGTCGCGACCTTCGTAGAGGATGAACCTCTCCGCCGGCGGCAGGCCCAGGGCAGACCTGCGGCTTCCGGCCGGGTCGCGATCACCACCCAGATCTCCAGGCTCGAGCTTCCGAGCTTCGGTCTCGCTTGCGGGGGGGGAGCTGAAGGCAAGCGCGGGGGGGAGG
>SLRQ01000109.1 GCA_007130885.1 Deltaproteobacteria bacterium | reverse complement strand
GCGGCTCTTGATGTGCTAGCAGCTCTTCGGGCGATGGATGCTTCCGTGCATAAGCAGGGACTTCGCATGTGCGACCGCCTGTACGCCATGCTTACCCGTCTCTCCAGCGCCGGCCGCTGATCGCGGCCTCACAAATCACAAGCCGTCATCCGAATTCGCTGCTTCACCCGTGTCCACATCTCCAACTCTTCTGGTCGCGGAAGCTCTCCTCGATGCGAAATCTCTGGCCGTACAAAGCCATGATTCGAGCGATGGAAACACGCTTTCGTCTGCCAACGACAAAGCGTGCCCAGTCCTCCCTTGCCTGCGTATGCTCGAAGTGCCGGCCGCCAAGGAAGCGGTCCACACGTTTGATGGCGTGCTTTGGGGCGATGGAAAGCGGCATTTCGCGACCCAGCGCTGTCAGGCAGAGCCGAGGAGCGCGAAAGCAAGCCACAATGAGAAAAGAGAGGGTCTTCTTGTGGCGCTTCCAAGAACTCTTGAAAACCCGGTCGACCCACTTCAGGATGTGCTTGGTCGTCATCGACAGCCTCCTTTTTCTTGCCGGAAAAAGAAGTCTTTCTGGTCGATGACGACCTCATTAACAAGCATTATCGAGCACGAGAGATGAGTCGAGTGCACATTGCGTAGACGCGCTCGCAAAGTGTGCGTCCCTTTGCATGCTCTTCGGGACCAATGGCTCTGAGAGCGAGTAGTATTCGAAGAGCAGCCGCCACTTCGCAGACGCTACCCCTAGCAATCTGGAAGTATCGAGCGCCATCTCGGCCCGACTTGCCGGCGCCCTCGGCCAAATTCAAAGCGACCGAGGAGGCCGCGCGCCCAGACTGGTCACGAAGGTCCGCGTAACCCCGAGGCAATCGAAGCCCTGCCACAAGCTCGACCAGTTCAACAGCAACGTGAAAAGCGTCGAGACGCTCGTGAGGCAAAGGACGAGAAGTGAACGCAGCCGTGCTGTGAGAGTGTGTCATTGTCGTCTCCTGGGTAGGGCCGCCGTTCGGCGGCGGGTTCACCCAGTGAAGCGCCCGCCGCCGAACGGCGGCCCGTACCAGGCACGCAACATTGCCGCACACCCCGCGAGACGCTCTTCGCGAACGCAAACGCGGACGCCTCTCGTACAGCCAACTTTGCACCAACAAGACACATCCGCGCTAAACCCCTATTCTCCAAGGGGTTCATCTCCGCGCCTATTCCGAGATAGAGGGGATCCTTCAGGGCGTTTTCCCATTGCCCGTGACGGGCAATAAGAGGTACCAACCAAATGATGCGAATGCTCGGTGGCCGGCTTTCCTTATTAGGCCGTGACAAGGGAGGCATGGGCGTATGCGCGGGGGGTACGGCCGGTCTGCGGCGTTTGGTCGGAGCGCTGGCGGTCATGGTCTTGGTGGGTTCTATACCGGACAAGGCGGCTGCTTATGCGCTGATAGCGAAGGGGCGCCTCGCTAGAGTGGACGTACTCGTGGTATGGGAAGCCGAACGTCAGGTGCTTGCTCTGATGCCTCATTTAATAGGGGCTGAAGAGGGGGGCTTCTTCATTGTGCCCGTCCCAAAAGGCGCGGAGGTGGTTTCACCCCCCGATCCCGAGATGTTCACGCCCTCTAGGAGCCAGGCTGATGAGGACGAAGAAAGCGCTGGCGGCAAGGAGCCGAGCCGGGGGCAAGACGTGCGGGGAGAGGCAGAGCTCTCGGAAGGAGAATCGACCGGCGCCAAAGCCCAAGGGAAATCGTCCGGCTCGCAGAGCCGGGCGAGGATGCTTCCCGCAAGAGAGTTACGCACTCCCCTGACGGCGCGTCGCTTCCGACTGGTGACAGGCGATGGCCCCGAGCTGCTCAGGCCGGAGCGGGAGCCCATCATCATTGAGGATGATGTGGTTGAAGAAGCTTTGTCCGCGCTCCTCGGGCCAGATCTTTATGCAACCGTTTCGGGTGAAGCAGCTGTTGCTTACATCGATCAAGAATGGACTTTTGCCGTCATGGAGATACCGCCACACGAGGGGCCAGTTAGGTTCGGTCCCTTGGCTTTTTCCATGCAAACCCCGCGTCCGACGGTTCCCGTTAGGCTAGCTGAAGGTTCAGGTTCTCATGGCGTTTCCATAAGATTGATTTCTCCCGAGCAGCCAACAGAACCTGGAGCAATGCGTTTTGCGTTCGGCCTGCGTAACACTCAGCGGCCGATGCACGTCGATGACGCTGTTGGGGCATGGATGAAAGCGGTTGGTTTCGAGGCCGTCGCCGGTTGGCGTTCCCGGGGGCTGGCGGCGGGACCCATCGACAGTAGGCGCTATCCGCTGGGTGAAATCGAATGGGATCTCATCGTTCCTGCTCCATCGCGTTCGGTATCGGCGACAGTGGAGGAAGAGGATCGTCATGTGAAGTCGGACGTCGGAGAGGCGCCGGCCGGCTGCGGATGTGGGTGCTCTATCGGAGGCATGGGAGACAGAGAAGCAGGCACCAGGAATCCGGCACTTTTGTTCTTGGTGGCGGGCTCGGTATTGGCGCTTCGCCGGTTTGTCGGCTATAGGCGAGCGTGTTTGCCAGGCACCGCGGTGGGGATGAGGCCAGAAGATTAGCGAGGCATGAGACATGAAAGGCCGGGGGGGATCGGCGGTTTGGCTTAGTTTTGCCTGGTGGACGCTTTTGTTCTTGCCCATGAGCGTTTTGGCTAACGATGCCGCGGGTACGTCTGACCTTACTGATGGAGAACAAGCGGCTGATCACCAGGCTCTTTCACGGCGTTCCATTATCTATCCGGAGGCAACCGAGGCCGGCGCCGAGCCGCCGAGGGTCTTTCTCGCGGCCGATGGTGCCCCTCTGGCCTTGCATTTTCCAGAGGATAGGCTTGATCCTCGCGCCGAGGTTCACTTCGTGTCCTGCAGCGACAAGTTGTTTATTCGTGTTGCCGAGCGCACGGCGTTCATTCAAGCACACCCGGTAGCCCAGCCGGACGAAGACCTTCACGTGACGGTCACGCTGGCAAGCGGCAGGCCGCTGCCTTTTACGGTGAAAGTAAGAGAGTTTGGAAGACGTGACGCCAGCATCGAGGTAATTACCTCCCGTAAGAGTGACTGTATGGATGCCTGTGTCGTCGAGCTTACCCGCGTGCGAGATGAGCTTTTCGAGTGCAAGGAGAGCAGCGGCGAAAGGGCGCTTGCATTGATTGGGAATCTGCTCGTGGAGGCCCGGTCGATTGAGAAGGCCGTCGAGCGACGGAGCCTTCGGCATCGTGACAAGCAGAACCGGATTTTTGTGGAGGTGCTCGATTCCATTCGCTTCCTAAACCACACGTTCATTCGTCTACGCGTCGAAAATCGAGATGGTTCTAGAAGGACCTGGGTGGCAGGTGAGCCTGCTGTCGCGGTAGTGGGACCGGGTTCGGCGCGCGAACCCTTGCAAGTAGTGCCGGTGTTCGAAAAGAGAAGTATCGAAACCGGTGAGGCGGGCCTTTTGGTCCTCGGGTTCGAGACGCCGCAGCTTTCGTCCGGCGCCTCGCTTCGGTTGGCTCTGCACGAAGCCGACGGGAATCGTCACATCGCAATGGACGGTCTGCGTCCCTGAAGCCCGGCGGCGGCTGATTCTCCGAACCGGCTCTTGCTCCGGCGATGGAGACTGTATAGGCGCAGCAGATGGCGACAGACATCACCTTGGTAACCGTGGGGTTGTCGGTTCTGGTCTTGGGCCTGCTTTCAGGGGTGCTGAGAAAAAGCATGCTTTCGGAGAGCCTGGCGGCTTTGATCGCCGGCATCATTCTCGGTCCGGCGGTGCTGGGTGTCTTGGAGGTCGGAGACTTACGAGACCCCGTGATCGAGGAGGTAACACGCTTCACCTTGGCCATCGGTCTCATGGGTGTCGCGTTGCGGCTCCCTCCGAGGCAGCCCAGCCGTCAAGCACGAAGCCTCGCGGTAGTGGTCATCCTAGTAATGCCCGTCATGTGTCTCGTTACTGCGGTTTTCGTCCATCTTTTTCTTGGTCTACCATGGTGGATCTCCTTTCTTATCGGCGCGGTGCTGGCGCCGACCGATCCGGTGATAGTGAGTACCGTGGTCACAAGTCAGCTAGCCGAGCGTCACGTGCCCTCCCGGATTCGCAATCTGCTTTCGGCCGAGTCCGGATTCAACGACGGTCTCGGGGTGCCGCTCGTTCTGCTTCCGCTGTTTTTGGTGACGGTACCGAGCCTTGGCGAGGTCGGGCTTTGGTTGCTGCAAGTGTTCGGCTTCGAGATATTGGGAGGTGCCGCTCTTGGCGTTCTCGGCGGTCTAGCAGCCGGATGGATCCTAAAGTGGGTGGATCGGCACAATGCAATCGAGAAGAGTTCCCTGCTCGCCTACGCGCTGGCCTTGTCTCTATTGCTTTTAGGGCTTGGGAGCTTGGCTGGTGTCGAGCCCTTGCTCTCGGTGTTCATAGGAGGCCTGGCCTTCGACCGAGTTGTGACCAATCAGGAGAGGAAGGCGGAGGCGAACGTGCAGGAAGCAGTTCACCGTTTCTTCTCGATCCCCATTTTCCTGTTGTTGGGAACGGCCTTGCCGTGGGCTGCATGGTTCGAGATGGGCTGGTCCGCACTGGGGTTGGCTCTGACGATAATTCTGTTCCGCAGGCTGCCTGTATTGATCTTCGCCGGCCGCCTCATGCCCGATCTCCAAGGAACGAAGGACCGTCTGTTCGTGGGATGGTTCGGCCCCATGGGAGTGGGCAGCATATATTTGGCCGGGCTGGCTTATCGAAAGAGTGGTTACGAGGAGGTGCTTGCGGTGGCCGTGCTCTTGGTGGCGGTGTCGGTGCTGGTTCATAGCGTGACAGCGGCGCCTTGGGCTCGGCGGTTCAACACCGGCCAAAGCCTCGCGCCGGCCTCGAGGTAATCGGACAGCGCATGATGTACACCTTGGGTCAATCCAAGAGCAGCTCTTCTTCTAGGATGACCTCGAGCTTCGTGCCGGGCGACAAAGTCAAGGCTTCGAGCTTCTCGCCTCTGCCTACACGGGTGAGGGCATCCAGAGCTGGAAGACCGGTGCGACCATCGCGTCCAATCGCCGAGGCTCTAGTCTTCCTCGACGAGCCCGACGGCAAGGAAACTGTATCGAAAAGAATCATTACCCTGCCTTGGTCCGCTGTGGCCTGCCCCGAAAGCAGTGTTCCCCGAGGGAGAACGACACGGCCGCCCATCACGTAGCTGCGAACTAGACGGGCTTCGGCAGCGGAGCAGGCCCCGGTGTCCACCGCCAACGTAAGTCTCGCCGAAAGAAGTGCTCCCGAAGGAACCGCAAGACCATCCGTCACCCTGGATTCGACGCCGTTTACGGTTTTCTCATGTGTACTCGTAATCATCGCCACACCTGATGATCTCCGAGTAGTCTTTTCGGAAACGCGATCCTCATGAACCGTGGCGGACTCCTGTACGTACTGTCTCGCCGGTGGGCCCGAAGAAGTAGGCTTGGTCTGAAGTGTTTCAGCGGGCTTCGAGCCTGCCGGTTCTGCCGCACCATCACTGGTGGAGGAGATATCATCAGCTGTCGAAATATTTGTCTCGATCGCCTGGATCTTGGAGATCGAAGCTTCGGTGTCCTGCTCCTCGCTGGTTTTGCGGTCGGAGTCGTCGCTTCGGGGCTCTTCAAAGGCCGAGCTTTCAGATTCATCCGGTTGCTCTTCAGCGGTGACGACCTCTTGCATCTCCTCTTTCGTCGTTGGCCAAAGAGCAGCCATGGCCGCGCCGCAGGCGAGTACACCGGCGGCCGCCATCAAGCCGTATCCGGAGGCGCTTTGCCTTCTTTTGTCGATATTCGCGGGCAAATCAGCCGTCTCTATTGTTAGATCGCATTTAGATTCGCGCCCAGCCTCCGGCACGAAGTCGTGAGGGTTCGGTACCGCCCGGGACGGGGGGGTCTCTGGTGGCGGCAGGGAAAAAAACCGCCGCGAGAGAGATGCCTCCGCACAGTATGGTTGGCAGGCGGCGTCTTTTGGAAAAGCTTCCGTTCTTGCAGTGGCAAGGAGATTGTCTCGGCTTTCTACTGACTGGTTATCGAAGAGGCTCTTGAGCCAAGCAGACAGATCGATTTCACGAGGATTGTTTACCTTCTGAAGTAGAAAGCAGGCGAGATGCTCTTCAATCTCGGCTGCGCCCTGGTAGCGATGCTCTCTGTCCTTTTCCAGGGCACGGAGAACAATGGTGTCCAGCTCCTCCGGGATTAGAGCGAGGATCGAAGATGGTGCCGGTGCCTTCTGTGTCTGAACAGCCCTCAAGATCTCGGTTTCAGAGTCTCCAGTAAAGAGGCGCCGACCGGTCAAGGATTCCCAGAGCACGGCCCCAAGAGCGAAGACGTCGCTTCGCGCATCGACTACTTCGCCCCTTGCTTGCTCGGGGCTCATGTAAGCGCTCTTGCCTTTTATTATGCCCACCGCGGTGGCTATGGAGCTTGTTGCCGCTTTGGCAATACCGAAATCAGTTAGCTTCACCTCTCCCGCGAAGGAGAGCAGGATGTTTTGAGGTGATACGTCTCTGTGGACGAGAGAAAGAGGTCGACCGCCGGGGCCGGGAGCCATGTGTGCGTGATGCAGTGCCTGAGCGACCTCTCTTGCTATATGGGCCGCCAAAGCCGGCGAGGGTGGCAGGCGAGCCTTCGTGGCTTCTCGCAAGGCGACACGCAGGTCTTTTCCGTGTACCCACTCCATGACCAGCAGATTGCGCCCGCCGATGACATCGAAGTCGACAATCTGGGCTATGTTGGCATGGGATAGGCGTGATGCGAGCCTAGCCTCCTCGCGGAACATTTCCACGAACTCCTCATCCTCGCTGAGATGAGGAAGAATACGCTTGATCGCAACGGGTTTCTCGAAACCCGCGGGCCCCTCGATTACTCCGGCGAACACCTCGGCCATGCCACCCGTGGCAAGCCTCCGGCAAAGGCGATACCGGCCCAGCCGCTCATCCCCCATAGGCTGATTCCTATCGTATAGAACGAGAAAAGGCGATACCTGTTGTTCGCGCCCGGTCGTCTCGGGTCTGGGGGCTGGACCATCCGTCTTAATTGCCAATGATGGTTACGAGCACCCTCCGCCTTTGGCGGGGCCCGTCGAAATCGCACAAAAACACGTCCTGCCAGCGGGACAATGCTAGCTTGCCGTCCCGGATGGGAATCACCTCGCTGGGTCCTACCAGCCCTGCTTGAATGTGGGCATCGCCGTTGTTGTCGACGCGGTCATGACGCCATTTGCCCGGTGGTATCAGCTCGGCCAAAGAATCGAGAACGTCAAGGCTTATATTGGGATCGTCGTTTTCCTGCACCATCAGCGCGGCCGTGGCTCCATGTGCGTAAAGCGAGCAGGTGCCGTTCTTTATGCCTGATTCCAAAACCGCCTGGCGCGCCTGTTCGGTGATGTCGACCAGCTCACGTGGTGCCTTGCTCGAAACTTCGATGGTGGAGGTGTGAATTTTCACTCCTCGTCCTCCCTTTTCTCTTCACGCGCGGACCGTCTGCCGGTCTTTTGGCTGCCACCGCTTCTTATGGCTCCAGACGCACGGGAGTCATTCTCCTCGAGCGAAACAGGATCGTCTCGCAAGAACTCCTTCTCGGTCCATCGCTCCATCTCGTTGATGCCCAGCAGACGTGCCAACTCCTCCCGGAAGCTGCTCACGGACTTGCTTGCGTCGCCGCCTATCGAGATCGGAATGGGCGGAGCCGGAGGAGAGAGGTGCGCCGGCCGCGAACTACTGTACTTGCCTCTCCGATGTGAATGCTTTCGTTCTCCGGTTCCCTTCGTGATTTGTTCGGCCGAAGAGCCCTCTTGAACAAGTGACTCGGCTTCCTCGTCGGGCGCTCGGACACCCGCCGGCCGGGTGCCTACATGGCGAACCCAATCACGTACTTGTATGTCCATCCCTTCAGGCAGCCCGCCATCGGCGCGTGACGTCAGCCTCTCTAGAATCGTATCGGCTTCCAAACCTGCTCTAACGCCCCTTTCGATCGACTCCGGTCCCACTCGGAACAAGGTCACGACGTCCGCCTGGACAAGATCCGCGACACTGGCCAGGCGGGACAACTCTCCCAAGGGAATTTCGGGAGGGACTACTATTTCGTGATCGGGCTGGACCAGCCAGCGTGAGCTTTGGTCTATGATCTCGCTTCTGGGAAGCCTTACCCAAGTGCCATGACCCTCATCGTGGACATCAAAGCATAACGAAAGCTTGTTCATGGCATGGCGGATCTGAGCAACGGCCCGCTTGTTTACTTTTTCGGTGTTCGCATAAGGAGTCATGGCGTCCGCGGCAAGAACCCTCATCCGAACGGCGTTCATCATGGCACTTCGCCGAGCCCACCAGCCCTCGGGCAGCTCGGAAAGCCCGGCTACGATCAGTCGCCTCATGTGGCCCGGAGAGGCCAGGCCCAAAGAACGGTTGCTCTTCTGCTTGTCAGGCTCCGTCGAGAGCAGCAACGGCAGGCGCGATGCCGCGGAAAGGTCTGCAAAGGCCTCGGCACGCTTCCAGCGTACACCCGCCCGTCCACTGGAATCACAGGCGAGCAATCCGAGGGCCAGCATTCGCTCAATCAGGCATTTCAGCTCATCGGCATCCTCGATGGCGGCTTGAAGGCGATCGGCGTGGAGCCTGGCGACGTCGGACGTATGCAGCGTGCCATCCTTGGCCATGCGAGGAGGTTCTGACGCTACCGCCGCAAGAGCAAGCACCAGCGAATGCATGCTTTCGATGCCAAGGGATGCTCGCGAGGGGCCGGAGCTTACGGGAAGCGCATTTCCTGATCGTGAATCTCCAAGAAGCCAAAGATAAGCTCTTGCGCTTCTCGGCAGGGGGGGTACCAGTCCTATGAGTTCGGCTCCGCCCGCCCATCTTGTAGAGAGCAAAAGACCCTTTTGTTCGAGCTCCTTGAAGGTGTGGTGTGCGAGGTCTCCGAGACGAGCTCGCGCTTCCGTTTCGGCGACTTGCCTTGGTAAGAGATCGGTGGCTTCCAGCAGAAGTCGAGTCAATACGAGGCCTTCCGGGGAGAGCTTCTTCAGAAGTGCCCGTACCACCTCTCCACGCGAAAGATGGTCCACCAAAGTGGCGGCGTCCGCGTGCCTACAGCCGGTCATGTCCGCGATTCTCCTTCGCTGGGCGGGGGAGAGGCGGCTCAGCCGGGACAAGCCGGCCTGGTGACTGCCGGCCTCCCTTCCTCGGCCGGGAGGCTTATACAGCTTGGGGCGGCGCGCAAACATCATACAGCGCCCTCTAGGCCCAATGCGGACACATCCATGCTTTTCCCTTGCCAGTCGGCTATCGAGTAGCGGTAGCCCTGCTCGGTGAGGAAACGTTGCCTCGCGAGAGCGAAATGCTGGTCGGGCGTATCTACGGTTACCAAAGTATAAAACAAAGCCTTGCGGCCGTCCGACTTGGGGCGAAGAATTCTCCCCAACCGCTGTGCTTCCTCCTGCCTGGAGCCGAAAAGGCCGCTCACTTGGACGCAGACGGTGGCATCGGGAAGGTCGACCGAGAAGTTGGCTACCCTCGATACGACCAGTACCGGCTGGTCGCCGCACCGAAATGCAGCGTACAGGTCGTCTCTTTCATCTTGCGGAACGTCTCCGGTCAAGATCGGTGCTCTCAAACGAGAGGCTACGCGGCGGAGCTGATCGAGGTATTGACCGATCACGAGAATACGTTCGCCCTCATGGATAGCGATGAGATCCTCGACGACTCGATCCTTGTTCTTGTTTTCGGCGGCGAGCCTATAGCGGTCCTGTCCCTGCGCGGAATCAACTCTGTCGGCCAGGCCCGGTGTTGGAGGCACACGTATCTCGCAGCATTGAGCGGTCGCGACCCATCCGGAGCCTTCCAGGGATCGCCAGGGCATTTCATAACGCTTTGGACCTATCAGACTGAACACTTCGGCCTCGCGTCCGTCTTCGCGAACCAGCGTGGCTGTCATCCCCAGTCGTCTCCGGGCCTGAAGATAGGCGGTCGTTCGAAAGAGAGGTGCGGGCAGGAGGTGAACTTCATCGTAGATGATGAAGCCGAAGTCCTGACGCTCGAACAGAGCTCGGTGCCGGGGCCGGGTAGCGATCTGGTAGGTGGCAACCGTGACGGGCCGGATCTGTTTCCGTTGGCCCGAGTATTCACCCACCTCCTCCGCGGTCAGCTCTGTCTTGTCTAGAATCTCGGTAATCCACTGGCGTACAGCTGTGGCTCCCGTAGCAAGAATCAGAGTATGCATGCCGAGGCGGGCCATGGCCCCAATGCCGACAATGGTTTTGCCGCCGCCGCAGGGCAGCACTACCACGCCGTGGCCACCGCTCCCGTAGCTGCCAAGGCCGTTCAGCAGCCGGTCGTTGACTTGTTCTCCCGGGGCGGCGGCGAGAAAGGACTCGACCGCGGACTCCTGGTAGGAACGAAGAGCGAACTCGGAGCCATCCATCTTGGTAGTTCGAACATTGATGGAGAGTGGCGTGCCGTCGGTATACCCGGCCATATCGAGCACCGGAAAGCCTAGGCGTGCAAGGATTTGCTTCACGTTGCCGCGATCACCCGGCCGCACATACCATGTCCACTCATCCGTGCTCGCTGTCAGCACTTCTGCTAGTGATTCATAACGTGCTATCGCCTCGGCGGCGTCGGGGTCCTTTGCCACGAGGCGCAGTCGGTTGTCGCTTTCGCTCGTGCCGTCCGCTTCTTCGTCGGCCCGCAATATCAGTGAGCCCCATCGTTTTATCTGCTCGCCGATTCGCTCCGAGACGCTCTCCGGTACTCCGTAGCGTGCATGTCGCTCGAGCACCTCCATCACCTGCTCCGGCGTCCATCCCGCCGCTGCCGCATTCCAAAGGCTGACCGGAGTAATCCGGTAGGTGTGAAGCTGGCCGGGGGTTTTCACGATTTGGGCGAACGCCGAAAGTTCCTCGCGGGCGGATTGGTATCCGCTCGCCTGGGTATCGACCAGCAGTGAGCCGTCGGATTGAACTATCAGCGCTCGTTCATGACGGCGGTTGCTATGCTTGGCTGGCACCGGAATGACTACTCCTTCTTCTCGGTCTTTTTCCGCTCGGCCTCGGCGACCAGCTTCTCTGCCGCGGCCGCGGGTACCTCTTCATAACCATGGAATGTCTGCGTATGATGCCCGCGGCCTTGGGTCATCGAACGCAGGTTGGAGGCATACCGGTACAGCTCGGCCTGGGGAACCACGGCTTGGACGACAGTCTTGTCCCCTTGGGCGTCCATGCCGAGCACTCTCCCCCGCCTTTGGGTTATGTCGCCCATGACATCACCCGTGTAATCGGAAGGCGTTTGTACCTCCAGCTTCATCACCGGCTCCAAGATTACCGGCGCCGCATCCATCGCGGCTTTCTGGAAGGCCATGGATCCAGCCACCTTGAATGCGTTTTCGCTGGAGTCCACGGCGTGATAGCTGCCGTCGTAGCACTCGGCCTCGAAGTCGACCAGCGGGTTGCCGGCAAGGACTCCTCGCTTGCATGCCTCGAATATGCCCTTGTCGACCGCGGGTATGAACTTGCCGGGTATTACGCCGCCCACGATGGCGTCCTTGAATCGGTATCCCTCTCCACGTGCGAGCGGCTTCAGGCGGATGTGACAGTCTCCGAACTGCCCCCGTCCGCCCGTTTGCTTCTTGTAGCGGCCTTGCGCGGACGCTTCCTTACGAATCGTTTCCCGGTAGGCGATTCGAGGTTCCGCCGTTTCGACCTCGATGCCGTAACGTGCCGCGAGCTTCTCCATTTGTACCTCCAGGTGCAGCTCTCCGAGGCCACGCGCCAGCGTTTGTTGAAGCTCCGAGTCGTAGGCGGTAGAGAAGGTGGGATCCTCCTCATGAAGGCGCCCCAGCGCCGTGCCCAGCTTGTCTTCGTCCGCGCGTGTCTTGCCGCTTATGGCCACCGTGGTGTCCGGATCGGGCATATCCACGGCGGTGAGCCTCAGATGGCCGGGAGGAGAGACGGTAAGAGTATCGCCGGTGTGTGTCGTCTTGAGGCGTGCCACGACCGCTATGTCTCCGGCGTGGACCTCGTCTACCTCATCGCGATCCTTGCCTTGCGGTACTGACAGGTGAGAGAGCTTCTCCGAAGCCTCTTGGTTGACGTTGTATACTTCTTGTCCAGTTTTGAGCATCCCGCTGTAAATGCGGAGATACGAGAGCTCTCCTACGTGTGGCTCGCTGGTGGTTTTGAACACGAGAGCCGCGATGGGGCCGTCGTCCTTGGGCTCGAGCTCGAAGGGGTTACCGTCCTTGTCTTGGGCAACCTCCGGCGGACGATCATTGGGGCTCGGCATCAGCTCCTGGATGCGGGTCATCAGGCCCCGAAGTCCGAAAGTCTTCGCGCTGGAGCAGCAAAAAACGGGGAAGATTTCACCCGCGGCCACTGCTTTTCGCATAGCGGACAGTATTTGTTCGTCCGGAATTTCTTCTCCCTCCAGGTAGCGGTTCATGATCTCGTCGTCGGTGGTCGCTACGGCGTCCATCAGCTCGGTTCGCCAATTCTCAATGGCATCGGAGAGATCTCCAGGCGCGTCGGTCTCCTCATACTCACCACTACGAGTAGACTCCGGGTGGATTCTCGCGCGTCCCGACAGCAGATCCACCGAGCCCTTGAAGTCTTCACCACCGCCGATGGGGATCTCCAGCGGAAACGCGTTGCTGGACAAGGTTGTCCTCACCTGCTCCAAGACACCATTGAAGTCCGCGTTCTCCTTGTCCATCATCGAGATCACGACGGCTCTAGGAAGGCTCCGCTCCTCGCACATCCCCCAAGCGCGCTCCGTGCCTACCTCTACACCCGCCGTCGCTCCAACCGTTACGAGGGCGGCATCCGCGACCCGCAGGCCGGACTTGACCTCCCCGGCGAAGTCTAGATACCCGGGCGTGTCGATGAGATTGACCTTGGTGCCTTCCCACTCGAACCGAGCGGGAGTGCAGTAAATGGAGATGCCCCGTGACTTCTCTTCGGGTCGGAACATGGTGAGGGCTGTGCCCTCAGTGGGATCGCCTAGACGGCTGGAGGCACCCGCGACCCAGCACATGGCATCCGCCAATGCCGTCTTTCCGGAGCCACCGTGTCCCAGAAGGGTGATGTTGCGTATACGGTTGGTCGGAAAGCTCTTCTTACTGGCCATGTGATTTTCTCCTGAACAGTTCGAGATTGAAAGTGCCGGCCCCACCAGCCTGCGGGCTACAAAACGCGGGCCGGGAAAGCTTGGGATTGTAGCTTGAAACTACCTTCATATTCCATGTGATCCGATCGTTCCAGCCTCGTGAATACGTCCGAGGCGTGAAAAGATCCATATGGAGGGCACTTAGGAAGCTGTAGCTCCCTGAAATGAGCTAGTTTTTCGTGGAGTTGGCTTGCCGTTTCGCTCTGTCGCACCTAGAGGAGGTGTCTACCTTATTTGGAGGGCATTGATGAAGGCCATGGTGTGGCAGGGGAGCGGAGAAGTAAGACTTCAGAAAGTCGATGATTCCCGGATAGAGGCTCCCACGGACGCAGTAGTGCGTTTTACGACCACTGCTATCTGTGGAGCTGATCTTCGCTTGATTCGGGTGGAGGGCGATACGAGGTCGTCCGGGTTTAGAGGTCATCTAGGAGTGGGTGTCGTGGAGGCGCTTGGCGGGCAGGTCAGGAACTTTGCCGAAGGCGACAGGGTGGTAGTCCCATCGAGTGTTGCGTGTGGTATGTGCCATCAGTGCCGTAAAGGATGGACGGCGCAATGCGACTTCATCAATCACAACGGCTTTGGTGATTCTTATCTTTCCGGTGAAGGCCCGGAGGAATCGATGCGGATGGGTCTTGCCGACAAGGCAAGAGTGCCGTTTGCAAGCTTTAATTTGGTCAAGCTGCCAGACGGGATCAGTGACAGCGAAGCCATCCTGATCTCTGATGTGTTCCCTACCGGGTACGCGGGCGCGGAGATGGCGTCCATCGAGGCAGCCAACAGCGTTGCGGTCATAGGTTGTGGACCGGTTGGTCTCTTTGCCGTAGCAAGCGCTCGCCTCATGGGTGCTGGGCGTATTCTGGCGGTTGACTCGGAGCCGGAACGTCTGGTTCAGGCCCGTAGGTTGGGGGCTGAAACCATCGACGCCGCGATCGAGGATCCGGTGGACGTGGTGAAGGAACTTACCGGTGGAATAGGGGTCGATCGGGCAATAGAGACCTCCGGGTTCAAAGCGGGAGAACCCGGCCGCGGTCCTAACGGACACGATGTCGGCGGCAAGCCAGCCGCGGCATCCCTAAGCGGCGACGAACGTGGTTTGAAGTGGATCGTCGAGATGCTGGCCAAGCAAGGTGTAGCATCGATAATCGGGCGGATGCCGGCCTCTGCTGAAGCATTTCCCATAGGCCTTGCTTACGAGCGCAACCTCACCATACGCGCAGGCGCCGTCCATCATCGAATGGTCATCCCACATCTCATCGATCTGGTTCTTGCGGGACGGATCAATCCTCTCGAGGTCGTGGCGCCTACCATGGAGACGAGGCTTGACAGGCTGGAAGAAGAGTTTCGTGTCATGACACGAGTCACTACCCAGCCTGCTTATCTGGGAAGCCGTCTCGGCGGCAGGCGAGTTACAAGCAGCTCGGGTTAGCCGCGAAGCTTCTTGATGGCCCAGGCCATGTTCTCTGCAAGGTTTTTCATGTTGGCCATGGCCTCATCGTCCCCAGCTACGTCCCCGGGTCTTCCTCCGAGACCTAGGTTCCAGTAGCTGGAGCCCACGATCAGCATCTGGTTTATCATGAACATATGGTTCATGGCGTCGAAGGCCGGCAAGGCACCCGCTCGCCGCACGGCCACAACGGCCGCCGCCACCTTGCGGCGCAGCATCACGTCGTTTGCTCTGGACACGTAGCCGGCGCGGTCGATCAGTGCTTTCATCTCCGCCGATACGTTGGCGAAGTAGGTCGGCGAGCCGAGCACGACTCCGTCGGCCTCTTTCATCTCTTGTAGCCACTCGTTGAGAGGATCTCCCTCGATCACGCAGCGCTCGTCGCGGTTCTCCTTGCATTTGTTGCAAGCGATGCAGCCTCTCGGCCTGTGCTCGCATATGTCGATCTTCTCGAGGCTGACTCCCTCCGCTCGCAGGCCTTCTCCTAGGGCTCCTATGAGCTGTGCCGTGTTACCGTCTTTGCGAGGGCTTCCGTTGAATGCCACTACCTTCATTCTTCATCTCCGCTTCTTGCTGACGATCTGACCGGGTGGTGGGGCGCGCGGCGAGACTTGCTCCGCCGGTCCGGCCCGTGATCGCTGGGTTATGGTTTTTCGTTCTCGGACTTGGGGCCGGCCAGGAACGGCTGATCGGAGGAGGTCCGGGATGGCCGTTGTCTCGGCCGGCCGGGACGCCTCGCGCGCCGAGCCGCTTCTTTGACTGGAGGCGGAGGAACCGCCTCTCGACCCTTGGAAAGAACTTCGAGGACCATATCAACCGGCAGAGGCGGTGCATAGCGTCCCTTACGGCCCGTCATGCCGGCTGAGCAGAAGATGGAGTTGAGAACCGCTTCCTCCGTTGCTTCCATTACTCCCTCGTAAAGAGGGTTTGCGAACTCTTCGGAGACGAACTCCAGGCTCAATTGACGCACTCTTTCCTTTGCTTCACGAGAGGTTCGGTTCGCGGTGCTGAAGGCGAAGACTATCTCGCCGCTGGTGGAGGCCGCAAAGGAGCCGACTCGACCAAGCCCCAGCGCCGCTCGTTTAGAGAGCTGACAAAGCTGGGATGATAGCAATGGCGCGTCGGTCGCGACGATCACGATGACCGAGCCGGCGTTGTGGTGCCGCCTTCCCTCCAAGGGGTAGACGGAATCGAGGCGGCGACCGACCACCGCTCCTTCCACGGTAAGATTGCGCATCTTGCCGAAGTTGGACTGGACCAGAACGCCTAACGTGTAGCCGCCATCCTCGGGGTCGAGAACGCGAGACGCCGTTCCGATCCCCCCGGCGAAGTCGAAGCTAAGCATTCCGGTGCCGCCACCGACCGAGCCTTGAATGACCGGCCCGCTTTGTGCGTTACGTATAGCCTTCACAGCGTGCTTGGCGCTGTTGGTCATGAGCCGCACATCGTTCAGGAAAGCATCATTCGTCTCTCCGATGAGCGGGATGATTACATCGACCTTTCGCCCAAGGTCCGGGTAGCGCTCGATCATGTACTGAATGATGCCCGTATGCACCGCTCCCACGGACATGGTGTTGGTAAGGAGTATGGGCGTCTCCAGCCAGCCCCACTCGATCGCTTGGATGAGGCCGGACATCTCTCCGATGCCGTTTAGTATGAACCCCCCGGCCACCAAGTGGTTGTTGAACAGGTGAGGAGACTCCGGCACTACGGCGGTGATCCCCGTTCTAATGCATGAACGCCGGCCATCCACCCGGACGTTATCGCGTACGTGAGTCACATGGCCGACTTTCACGTTGGCTACATCGGTGATGGCGTTGTGAGGGCCGGGACGCAATCGACCGATGGTCAGCCCAACCTCGCGAGCGGTTGGTCTAGTGGCGGTGGGACGAAATCGCTTCGGAGGTCTTGGGCGAGGTGCCAGCGATAGGCCGTAACGCTCCGCCGCCGATCTTATGACGAGATCCATCACATTACGAAGATCGAGGCCCTTGTAGCGGGCGGCCGTCATCATGGACGACCGTGGGCGAAGGCTCGGCAGAGGGTTTACTTCGAGGAAGAAGGGAGCGCCGTTCTCGTGGAGGCGAATGTCCACTCTCCCCAGGTCGGGCATGGCCATTACCTTGAGAACCCTCTGTGTTAGTGCCAGTATGTCCTGGCGCTCTCTATGCGAGAGAGGCGCGGGACAAACGGGTGACTGCTTCCTCCCGTCGTGTTTGACGTCGTAATGGAGAAAGCCGGGCGTGCCCTCGAGCCCGTGCTCGACGATTTCGACTATGCCTCCCGGCCATGCCTCCAGAATCGGGATGCTTAACTCTCGCCCAGGAATGTACTCCTCCGCGAGAAGTCCTTCGGGGTACTTTGGAAGAAGGTCTCTTACGACCTCCTCGGCCTGACCGCGGGTGTGGACCAGGGAGTGCTCTCCTATGCCCTTGCTGGAGCCCTCGAAGTTGGGCTTGATGAAGGCGGGTAGGGGAAGATCTTCCGGTACGTCGGGTCCGTTGGGTCGTATGAGAACGCCTCGCGGAACACGGACACCTTGGACCGCCATGAGCTTCTCGGTCATCCTTTTGTCAAGGTCGACATGGAGCAAGCCCGGACCGCCGCCGGTGTAGGGGAGACGAAGAAGCTCGTAGACCGCCGGGTAGTAAGCCTCCCTCGCCGTGCCTGACAGCCCCTCGGCCACATTGAAGACGAGATCGGGCTTGGATGAGAGTATCCTATCGACAAGCTCATCGGGTGAGCAGCTAACCTCTACCGCCGTGACATCGTGACCGAGCCTGCACAAGGCCCCGACAAGGCGATCCACGTCTCCTGGAGATAGAAGCTCGGCCTGCGACTCGTCATGGGGATCCAGCCGCAGATTGAACGCAAGAGTAACTCGCACGCTATTGTTCGGCCTATTGACTAAAAAGCCGGCACGCTATTCGGACTGCTCCCCATTAGCTAGGAACCGGCGTCCCGCTCCCATTCGATGGCCCAACGCACGACCTCGGAGATCCCCCTGCGTTCGGCCTCTTTGGTTATAGCGAGCCGCCAGGCCGCGATGCTGTCATCGCTGGGCGGCATATGCTTCAAGCTATCCATCACCGCCAGCAGAAGGTCGCACAGCGCCGTGGCCGAGCCGTCCATCTTGGCGTGAGTGTACCAGAGGACGGTGTCCCCAACCCGCTTGTAGTACGGCCTGTCGGACTTTTTAGCCAGACCGAAGCCATACTGGACGCCACTCATGTCGGCGCCGAAAGCGTCCACTCGCAGGTATCCCTGCGCGGACACTGAACCTTCTTTTTCGTCATTGTCGGGTTGCGGCATGTTTCGTTCTCGCCGTAGAGCGGGAACGTTGTCTTCCAAGGCCCGAATTAGTGCTCCTTGGATGCTATCCGACCCACACTCGGCGGAAGCAGCGATGCCGACCGGGTCATTTGACGCCCTGAAAACGAGCTGTCCGGTAACTCCCGCAGGGTTTTGCATACTCACCACCAGGCGCTTGGCCGAATCGATCCGTGCGCCGGTAGTGCGCCATTCTCCCACCGAACCGACCCCGGGCCAGAGGTCTTCCCCCATGAGATTCCAGGCGCGCTCAAGGAGAAGCGCAAGGGAAGGTTTGAACCAGGGTGTTCGGCTCCATCTTTGGATGGGAGGGAGACGCAGTCCTGAAAGGAGCCGGGCGCAAGCCAAGAAGCCGGCGTCGGTGACGGGGACGTCCATCGGTGTCGCGGACAGGTATCCGACAATGGCACCGAGCTCCGCTTCGGTTCGGCCCGTCTCGAGCCGAAGCCGAAGTTCCCTGCCTGCCGCACGCATTGAAAGCACGAGTATGGGGTGATTATCCGCCCAGGCGTCCAGCAGCATGGGGTCATCGGTTCCAGCGGCGGCGAGGGCTCCCAGAATAGTTTCCTCCGGATATGGCTCGTCTATTCCGGAGGCCAAAGCGTCGAAGTCGGCTTCAGCGGCGCCTTTGCCACCAAGGCGTTCGAGCACTTCGTGGGCCCCGGCTTTCCGAGTTGGAATCTCGAGTTTGTCGATTGCCGCGGTTTTGGCGCCTTGTGGTCTATATGGAAGCGGTCGCTGCTCGCGAGCAGGGTGAAACCCGTCAATGTCCCATTGAACGCGCTCGAAACGGCACATAGGCGCCATCTTGCATGGGCGGCATATCCAACGGTAGGGATGACGATCCATCGGCTCCGAGGTTTTCCTGCTTTTCGAGCTGGAAAAGGGATCGACCGTAACAGTGTCCGGCTGGGTATGGTTGAACGTCAAAGTAGTTCCTTTGTGCACGTACTCGACGTCCAGAGACAGATGCTCCAGTCCTTCCGGTATGAGGCACAGAGGGGTTTTCACGAACGCTAATGGAATGTTGTCCGGATGGCTCTCGACAAAGTCTTTCAATTCCTCTCGGCGGGAATCGATGGGGTCCAAAACATGCTCTAACCCTATGTCATGGGTGTTTGTGGGGAGCAGGGCGGCCAATCTCATTTTCCAGGGGCTGCCTCCCAGAGCCTGGTCTATCGTCTCACGCATTTTCCGAAGACGGTCGGCGTTGAGAGCGAACATGTCGATCTCGGTGGAAACGGAGATTGCGGCATCGGGGTCGGATCTGTTGTGTTCTCCCACCGCCCGGAGTCCATCGAGAACCCGGTCGAAAAGCTTTGGGCTTACCCGGGCCCCCCGCCCGAAAGAATCTTTGTCCGGGAAATGAAAGGAGATGGAAACCGCGTCGCAGCCGGCCTTGGCCAGATCAGCCACCAGCCCAGGGCGAGCCAGAGCCTGTCCGTTGGTGAAAACCACCGTCCGTAGGCCCATGCTCGATGCTAGAGCTACGATCTCCAATACATCCGCGCGAAGCAGCACCTCCTTGCCGCAAAGAACGACCTGTTCGGCCTTCTCTTTGGTCTGGCGCAAAAGATCCACGATCTCACCCATTCCAGGCTCGGCGGCATTGCTTCTGGCGTCCTCGTAGCAAAAGAAGCATCGCTGGTTGCATCTTGAGGTAAGGGTGATCTCCGCCCAATCAACGATGTCCGTTGCGGTCTTCTCCGAGGTCCGGCCCTTTGCCGGCAGTGGTGGTGCATCACTGGTGCTCATCCAGTTTCTCCGGTGTTGCACAAATCACGTTTGCGAGCGACACTTCCGAAAGATTCGGATGTCGATCTCGTCAGATGGTAGCACTGCATGCCCGGCGTCGGACAGTGGCAATCATACACCCTTGCCTGGAGCTGGGCGGCGAGTGAACGAGATCGTCAAGTGGTATGCACTCCCGACCGAAAGCAGGAGAATGGAAGGCACGCAGGCACATTGTCGAGTGCTCCGGCGCAGCTCGTGGAAGAAAGACCTTTTCGAGTGTCAAGACAGGAGAGGTGCTTGTTTTCCTGCATTCGTCGGTGCTCGGGGAGGGGCCCAGTGATTCGCCATGAAAGCCATGAAAGGGGTGCCGGAGGGCAACGCTTGTTGTTGATAGAGTTTGCCGCCGTCGACCGTTTTCATAGGGCGACAACTTACCCTTATCTCGTGGGACTTGCGAAGACACTCGGGATTCCGGTGCGGTGGCTTCGTGTTGGTGTTACCGCGGCCCGGCAGATGGAGAGGGGAGAGGCCGGGCTAGGTCTCTACGACGACGAGGTTGCCCGGGTGTCGAGCGTAGCAAATGAGCTGTGTCCCACCTTGGTGGTGTTCGACAGAAGTCCTGCTCGCTCCTTGGTGGATCTAATGGAGAAGGCGGCCCCAGAGGCGCGAATGGCGTTGTCCGATGCCAACGAGCCGAGCGTTGGACTCTCCTCCCTTGGCAGCGGGCCGGATGAGTGGGCTCGCGAGCTTGGAGGTGAGGCTGTGTGGAATACAGATACCCAATTCCACGAGATCCCGCCTGTCTTCGCTTTTGAGCCGGTGAACGAAGCAGCACGAAAAATGCAGCCCCTGCCCTTCCTGGTTTTTGGCGAGGAGTGTACGTACGGCGGCCCTCTTTCGAAAAATCCGTTTTACGAGACATTGGATCTTTCAAGTTGTGTCCATGTCAAAGGGTGCTCCTTTTGCACCACGGCAACCGGAAAAACACGCAAGCCTTTTTCGGCCGAGAATGCACGCCATCAGTTCGAGGCGCTTGCAACTACAATTCCGCCCTACCAGGGGAGACTGGCGGTTCGCTTGCAGGGCGAACGCCCCATGCAATACATACGGGAGGTCACAAAGGCGTGCCTGGAAGCCGGCCTTTCAGAGACCGACCTCCTGCTGGACTCCCGGGCGGATCGCCTCGTAAGTAGGCGTGAGGCACTCGAGGACGCCTTGGAGTCTGTTGCGGGCACAAGTATACGCATACACCTCTCGCTGATAGGAGTAGAGAGTTTTTCGCGGGATGAACTCCTGCGCTTGAACAAAGGAGTGACGCCGCTTCAGAACCTGGAGGCCATCAAGTGCTTGTTGGAGATGGAGCGTGATTTTCCAGATGCTTTTAGTTTTAGAGAGCATGGTGGGATAAGTCTGATCCTCTTCACTCCATGGACCACCGTGGAGGATCTGGCGTTGAACCTGCGCATTATTCAGGAATGTGGGTTGGAGCCGATCTCCGGAAAGATTTTTGGAGGTAGACTGCGTTTGCACGAGGGCCTCCCCATAACAAGGCTGGCGGACGAAAATAATCTTTTGATCGAGACAGTAAGGGATCAAGCGTTCGAAACAGCGAAAATAAATATGTATGGACCCGAGATTCCATGGCGTTTCGAGGATTCTCGAATGGAGGTTGTTTGCAGTCTCATCTTAAGGCTTGGAGAAGCGGAAAAAGCCGGCCCCGGCGATGCATTGAGCGAGAGAGTCTCATCATTGGTGAGGCTTGGTGGATCAAGAGGCTTGACTCCGATCGACTTGGCGGTCGGCCTGGTCGACCATGTAGCTTTTCGAAATCAGTCCCGTGGTCATGTCGATGAGGGCTCGGAATCCGCGGATGATCTTCTTGCGGAGTTCGAGTCGTCGGTGTTCTCGAGGAGACGCTCTCGATTCGTGGCTGAAGAACCCACATACGATGCCCCGGATGAAGCAATAGTGTTTCTCGCGGCCCTTTGTAGGGAAGGGATCAAGCCGGTCGCAAAAGCGGAGCTTTTCCCAGAGGATGTCGCGCTCGCCATGATAGAGCGCTACGATCTTCCAAATGCGAGACTTAGACGGGCGGTCCCGGACGAGTGCATGGTCGAGATCTTTTTCGGCGAAAACCCTGCTGACGTCGAGCGAGCGGTGGAAGCTACCTCGCGTGCCATGGCTCCAAGAAATGACAAGGAGGAGCAAGAGTCCCTCCTGGAAGTGGGATTGCTCCTAGGATATCCGAATTGTTGTGTGGAGCAGTGGTCGCTCTTTGAGTCGGCCCGTATGCGGGAAAGCTATGCTTGGCTTCAGCTTGCCAGGAGAGTCGAATTTCCTGGTCCGGTGGACACTGAAATGAGCCCATGGGCGGGCCTGTTGGTCAATCAGTACGTGCCTTGCAGGTTGGATTGCAAGGCGTCGCTGGCTATGTTGCCCTTGTTCAGGTCGGTAGCGAATAAGGTGGTGGATCGAAACAGTCGCAGGTCTGGACGTATGCGCGCGATGAATCCGTGGCTGGTTCTTCTCAGGGGACAGTGCTCCGCGCTGGAGCTCGTGCCGAAGGATCAGCCGGGAGACCGTTTTCGCTACCGGGCGGGAGTAACGCAGTGGGGAGAGAACGAGGCGGAGCTTGTAGCGGCCGCTAACGCGGATGAGATAGTGTTGGAGCCGGAGCGTTTGCTGCTCCTGAAGAAGGGGCGGGTGACCTCGGATCTGTCCGCCCGAGCCTTCGTGTGGTGGCACGAACGTGCACTGCAGGCAGAGTTTTGGTCGAAAGTCGTGGAGATCCGAAATCTGTCCGCACGCGCCGTGGCGAATGTTCAGGAATGCAAAGCAAATGATATGGGCTCCAGACAGGAGCCTGCGGATCCCGACGGGCGGGAGACAGATGCTCTCGCGGCATCCTCCGAGCTCGAGGAACTAAGAGAGGAGCTGGAGGCCTTCCTGGAGCGCGCTCTCTCAAGTCGCTCCGAAAGCAAAGAAATAGATGACTGGAAGATATGGGTGAGAAGCAAGGACCAGCTTTCGCTTCGATTATCTTCCGGCGGTGAGAGGATTCTACTGTACGTCTCGGATGAGAAGCCGGGACAAAGAGGTTTTTTCAAGGTGGGACGTTTCCTCTTCACCATCCCCAAGGAGCAAAGCCTGCGAACGCCTAGGGTGCGCCGCGCCATCACATTTTTAGCGAGGAAGATCGGGGCAAGGAAGTGCCGGTAAGTCAACCGCGCGCATTGCTCATTCCTCGAGTGCTCTAATTTCGTCCAGGATGGCCGGAATGTCGGCGGCTCCGGTTACGGGTTGTGTCATGACGAACCTGCCATCCGGTCCAATCACTGTGTTCGCTCGTTGCGTATACATTCCACTGATGCCGAACATATCGGAAACCTCATTTAGGGGATCGTTATCCGCGAGAATGAGGAGGTTTTCAATCCCCATGGAAGCATGCCAGTCCCGTTTGGCTTCCGGTGGTTCGTTATTGAAGCCGAAAGGCTGTATCCCTTCAGCGATGAATTCATCGTACATCTCATCGAGTTTTTGCATTTGTCCGGTGCATACGGGCGTATCAGCCAGAGGAAAAGAGCTGAGAAGCACATATTCTCCAGCATAGTCGGAGAGCGTGATCATAGTTGCGCCATCCTGCGCCGGGAGAGTGAAATCCGGTACGCAGTCACCTTCTTGAAGAGGGAAGTCGGTTGCGTGATCGGTACAGACCTGTGGCGATTCGTCCTCCGGATCTTCGCCATTGGGTTCGTCTTGGCTAGTGCCGTTGTCGTCCTGGGACGGATCGCCGTCCCCGTTCTCTTCCTGGGAGTTGGAGGTTTCCTGCTCGCCTTCATCGAACGAATCATCATCGTCGGGTGTGCCGCAGGAGGGCGCGCCAAACATCACTATGACAGTTAGGAAAGCAAGGATTCTCTTCATGTCGAACATATGAGCCTGCCTCTAAAAAAAGGGGATTGGTCAGTCTTGAGTAGGCTAGATGGTTGGACTCCAAAGAACCTTTATTAGCATTCTGCGATTCATTTGGCAACGCACCCACTGCTGTCTTGCGCTAAACTTGCACTGGTTCGTGGCGGCTCGGGCTTGGGTTGGTATAATTATGCAGCGAATGAATTTGGGACAAGCGAAAAGTCGTCTGGATTAAGCGCTTGAGGCACTGCTATGCCGGAAATATATCTTGGTGATAATCTGGAAATTCTAGGATCCTTTGCCGATTGTGAGTTCGATCTAATCTACATTGATCCGCCGTTCAACACCGGTAAGGTGCAAGCGAGACAGCGCTTGAAGACAGTACGCGATTCAAGTGGAGATCGGACGGGGTTTCAGGGTGTCAAATACCGTACCGAGCGATTGGGTAGGTTGTCATTTATGGATGTTCATGATGATTATTTGAAGTTCTTGACGCCGCGACTGGAGGAGGCATTTCGATTGCTGTCGCCGAAGGGTGCTTTTTTTCTCCATCTCGACTATCGAGAGGTCCATTATGTCAAAGTGATTTTGGATGAGATTTTTGGTAGGGAATGCTTTATGAATGAAATAGTATGGGCGTATGATTATGGAGGGAGGTCCAAAAAGCGCTGGTCACCAAAGCACGACAACATTCTTTGGTACGTGAAGGATCCGAATAATTACACCTTTCTGTATGATGAAATAGATAGGGTTCCGTATATGGCTCCCGGTCTCGTTGGTCCCAGTAAAGCTGCACGAGGGAAGACGCCTACGGATACTTGGTGGCATACGATTGTCAGCCCAACAGGAAAAGAGAAGACAGGTTACCCGACACAGAAACCGCTTCGACTTCTGGAACGCATCGTACGAGTGCACTCGAGGGAAGGGGACAGGCTGCTCGACTTCTTCGCGGGTAGCGGCACGCTTGGCGAGGCCGCGGTTCGTAACCGTCGCGAGGTGGTTCTAATAGACAACAGTAAGGAAGCCGTTGATGTCATGGCAAGGCGACTAGCCTTTGCCCATCCCGTGATTTATCCGGCCGTGGTCAATGATGCCGGTTGAATTAGTGCATGCCATCCCGGGCTTTGCAGCCGCTCTAGAACACCATGCCGGCGCCCAGATGAAGAGCCCAGTGTCCGCCGGGTGAGAAGGCGAAGCCATAGGGTTCGTTCAGGGGGATGGTGAATCGCGCGTGATAGATTCTCTGGCCGGGTCCTTGGACGTTGGCGAAGACCTCGGTCGAGGCTTGAGTGGGGCTATCCCCACCGGCACCCACACCTAGGCCGCGCAGACCGACATCGATGACTCCCGCGAGAACGGTGCTGGCCTGCATGGAGCCCTGCATTACCAGGCGGGTTGCGGCGGTGCCCTCACCGAACCAGAACATAGGCGCTATCCCAAACTCTCCGCCGAAACGCAGGGGGCCCACCCCTTCAGCGTCGAACCGCATGCCGCCGACGAGTGACAGACGCCTGGTCGCCCAAAGCCACTGCTCCCAGGCACCCCTCATTCCTTGAGCGTAGCTGAAGGCTAGAACACCACCTTCGGTGGCGATGGGAACCGTGAAGCCGCCCGTCAGACCGACGTCGACTCCTTCCACCGGTATGTCCAGCCCGAATCCCAGATACGGGTTGCCGACGTAAGCGTCGACCTCGAAGGCATCGTCGCCTTCGAAAGTAAGCTTGCCGATGGCCCCGAGCGCGACGGTAACGTAAACGGGATCGGCGAGACGGTAGTAAGCCGCGCCGACCGGGGAGGCCATCAGCCTGCCGGGCTCGTCACCGGCGCGTGCATGCAGGCCTACCTCGGCCCAGCCTCTCGCGCGGGCGTTGGCCGGCAGCCGTCGTAGTGGGGAGGTGACGATTTTTTCAATCTCCCGTCCGGCTCGAGATTGCAGGCCCGTCTCCGGGAGCAGACCACCCATTGATATTTCAGTATGGGCGAAAGGCTCGTCCGCTGATGCCACTTCGGGCGGAGTCAAACCGGACAGTGCCAAGATGCCGACCATGCCGAGCAGGCGCGTCAAGGTGTTCATTCATGAACTCTTACCATATTTGCTGGAGACGAACACACTCGAAACAACTGCGTTAACTGAGCCCACCATATGCACGGTGCACCGTCACGAGGCCGTGGAGGTGGCCGCGGATCCGGCGCTCACGGACCGTAGCCCGACGCAGGCGTACTCACCCGTACGTCGAGGAGGGCAAAGGGAGTAAGTGCCGGAGATGCGGTCACATCCGCGGCCGCAGTAGGTGCATCGTGGAT
>SLRQ01000064.1 GCA_007130885.1 Deltaproteobacteria bacterium | reverse complement strand
GACATCCACGGTAGGCCCGTCCTCGACGGCGGCTTCCTTGGCTTCAGGCTCTTCGGGCGCGGGCTCGGTCTGCGCCGTCTCGTCCTCCTTCGGCGCCTCGACATCCAGGGTAGGCCCGTCCTCGACGGCGACTTCCTTGGCTTCAGGCTCTTCGGGAGCCGGCTCGGCCTGCGCCGCCTCTTCTTCCTTCGGCGCCTCGACATCCACGGTAGGCCCGTCCTCGACGGCGGCTTCCTTGGCTTCAGGCTCTTCGGGAGCCGGCTCGGCCTGCGCCGCCTCTTCCTCCTTCGGCGCCTCGACATCCACGGTAGGCCCGTCCTCGACGGCAGCCTTCCGTCCGTCCGCTTCACCGGGCCGGCCAATGAATGATTCTTCGGCGGCTTCGCCGGTCAAAGTGCCGCCATCATGCTCCGGCGCCGGTGTTCCAAGCGCCGGTGCATCGCTGCCCGAAGCCACGGGCTCCGTCACCCCCTGCCCCTCCGGCAGCACCTCTTCCTCCGCGGATTTCTCGAGGTCGCCCGCGGACGACGTATCCGCTGGTGTAGGCCCCTCGGGCACCAGTGGTTCCCGCTCGGCCTCCGCAGCCTCCTTGGCTTCCCGGCGCAAGCGGGTCAGATACTCGCCTCGCCGCGAAGGGAACTTGATCATTCGAAGCGGAGAGAAAGCCCCATCGATCTCGATCTCGGGGTGGCGCGAGGAGCCCCTCTTCCCTTCCGGTTCCTCGGCGGCATCCCCTGTTTCCTCGGTTTCGCCGGTAAATGGACCCTGCACATCCACCGGAGGCTCCAGATCAAAAGCCGGACCCGTGGGAGCTGGTGGTTGAGTCTTGGCGAGCTCTTCCCGGTCGGCGGGCTCTTTCTGGTCGGCCGGCTCTTCCCGGCCGATGGGCTCCTCCGGCTCGACCTGCATAGCTTCATCGCCTGAACGGACAGCCTCTCCTTCGTCTCCGGCAGGTCCTTCAAACCATTCGGCCGTGCCATCAGCCACCTTGGCCGACTCGTCTTCGAGTGCTTTTTCTGTTTGCTCGGCCGGCTGCTGGAGCCAGTCAGCGAGGTCTCCTTCATCGTCCGGCTGGGTTGCTTCAACAGGCGCCTCGGCCAGGAACCCCTCCGAATAAAGCCTGCTGACGATTGCCAACGCCGCGACATCATCTAAAGCCACCTCATAAACGATGTCCTCGAGGCTTCTTTGGCCATCGAATAATCTCAGTACACTGCCGACCCTGGCAGGGATCTTGCGCAGGCGGTCTCCGAGTGCCTGATAGTCAACGACCATCGAGGTATCGAGCGGTGGGAGCACATCACACAGCTTGATCCACTCATTCAGATGACCTTTCCCCAGTTCGATCAGATCCGTGGCGGGCTTCAAAATCCGTTTAGGCCTGTCGAAATCCGCGAACTCCAGGTGAAAGCTTCCCTTCCTCCAAGTCACCAACCGGTAGAAGGCCTTCTCTCCGATAGCCCCGCCGAGCTCCGCGTCGATAATCCCGCCATCGCTGAACCACAACCTCCCGGTTAGTCGCTCGCCGCTCAAAGTCAGGATACCGGTGCTGCCGCCAAGCTCGATGGTCTGCACCAGATCAAATAGATCCATGTCCGTGAGGCTGCCGGATAACCCCCCCTTACGTTTCCTCTCCCCCAGGCTATGCTCTTTCTTCTCCAGAAGAAGATCAACACGAGAGAGCACTTCCTTGAGATAGATGGGCTGTTCGAGCAGGACCTCGACCCCGAGCTCCAAGGCCTTGACCTTCGCATTCATCGAATCGTCGGAGGTTATGAAAATGAACGGGATACCGGAGAGCCCGGCATCATCCTTAACTCGTCGACACAGCTCATAACCGTCCACATCGTCAGCCGTAGCCGTGTCCGTAATGATGAGGTCGGGGGGGTCGGCCCCTATCCGCTCCAGGGCCTCCAGGCCACCCTTGGCGGTCGTTACCGAGAACCCGGCCCTCTGGAGGCTTACCTCCATGATCCGAAGCGACTGGTGGTCGCCGTCAACTAGAAGCAGGTGCTTATTGGCCACGCCGACTCCTGCAGTAGTTTGGGTAAATGATGCACTACCTTAAGTAAGCGATTGAAAATGATCCCGCGCCTACACCGCCCCTGTCAAGGAAGCATGTCCGCCCGCGCCATTCCTTTCCAGGTGTTCGTTTGCCTCAGCGCCTCGTAAAGCGCAACCGATACCGCGGAGGACAGGTTGAGGCTCCTCCTGCCTTCCCGCATTGGAATGGCCACGTTTCGCTCGGGACACGCGTCCAAGACTTCCTTGGGCAATCCCACCGACTCCGATCCGAACACGAGTATGTCACCAGGCCTAAACCGCACCTCCCAAAGCGTCTTTTCGGCTTTCCCCGTAAAAACATGGACTCCGCGGTCAGGCAAGGAGGTCAGGGCATCCGACAATGAGCCATGAGTGGCCACGTACACATGCTCCCAATAATCCAATCCCGCCCTCTTGAGGCTGGTGTCGTCTATGGAGAAGCCAATCGGAGCAACTAGATGAAGCCTGCTGCCGGTGCAAGCACACAGCCGAGCAACACTCCCTGTGTTTGGAGGAATCTCGGGCCTGTGGAGAACAATCTCGAACGGCGTCTTTGGAAACGGTAGGTTCTTCATTTGCTATAGTGGCCTTGCCCGGTTCTGGGCGATTCAGTCAAGGCATGCGCGTTTATAACGACACCAAGAAATGCATTCTGGCCAAGCGAGCAACCCTCGCGGTTCGTACTATTGAACGAATGAAGGGGCTGCTCGGCCGAGACGACCTCGAAGACGACGGCGGCCTGGTGATAGAACCTTGTAACTCGATACACACCTTTTTCATGCGATTTCCAATAGACGTCCTATTTCTCGACCGTGAAGGCAGGATAGTACGGACCTATGAAAACCTACCTCCCTGGCGTATGACCCGAATTCACACCTCGGCTCAATGCGTAGTAGAACTCCCAGCCGGCCGATTGTCCGATACCGGCACAACGGCCGGAGATCGGATACTACTCGAACAGGAGTCTTGACCGTCCCCGCCTCCTAGCGCTAGCGTCCGAGGGTGAAATCGGTAGAAACCCCAGTAACCGGCCCGACTATCAGAAAAAAACAAGAACAGCTTGGAAACCGACAAATGCGGATAGAGTACGCCGGTCTCACTCATAAAGGGATGAAGCGTGGCCATAACGAGGACTCGTTTCTCCTCGTTCCAGAAGCCAACCTGTTCATTGTGGCCGACGGCATGGGCGGCCACAGCTCCGGAGAAGTAGCGAGCAAGATAGCGGTAAACGAGATCGCGGAGTTTTTCCGAACGACGGAGCGTGACGAGGAGGCGACTTGGCCTCACCGCATGGACCGCTCCATGAGCTACGATGAGAACCGCATGCTGATGGCGGTACGCCTTGCGAACTCACGCATATTCGAGACCGCGGCTGGCGATGCGAAGTACAAGGGGATGGGCACCACGGTGGTAGCCACCTCATTCAAGAACGGCACCGCGTACATGGGGCATGTCGGTGACTCGCGAGTCTACAGACTTCGCGATAGCGAGATGGAGCAGATCACCGAGGACCACTCCCTCTTGAACGACTACCTGAAAGCCAACAAGCTCTCCGAGGAAGAGATAGAGGCTTTTCCTCACAAGAACGTGATCGTACGAGCCTTGGGGATGAAGGAGAGCGTAGAGGTCGACATCTTGTGGGAGAAGCCCCAGGCTGGGGATGTCTACGTCATGTGCTCGGACGGGCTTACCGGCATGGTGTCCGACGCCAGGATCAAGGAGATCGTGCTCTCCAACATGGATGACCTGGACGCCGCGAACAAGCAGCTCATCGATGAAGCCAACGCTGCCGGCGGAACAGACAACATCACCGTCGTCATCAGCAGGCTGCTCGACTAAACCGGCATCACGATCTCTGGTTTAGGCGGACGGGCAAAGCCTTTCTCAAGGTTTGATCCGCTCTCGTTCGACCGCGATGCAACAGTCCAGCTTCTCACCCGCCTGGATTCGTGTGTCCGGCCACACCACTGATTTCGTCAAGGAGGCCTCTTCACCAATCTGCGTCCCGGCCTCCAACGCAACCTCCGGACCGACGACGGTCCTCCTCTCCAACCGCGCGCCCGGACCGATCCAACACGGCGATTTCAATAGCGCCGAGTCTGAAATGCTCGCGTCACGGTGCACGAACACGCCAGGCGAGACCTCCTCGCAATCCTCGAACGGCACTAGGCCTGCTGCTCGAAACCCTTCTAATGAGACCTTTCCTCCGAGCAAATCACGCACCGCCATGAGGTACTTTCGAGGAGTGCTTGGCTCCGCCCAGTATCCGTGCTCTTGTAAATGTGCACACACTGTCTCGCCGTCATTTATCATTCGTATGTAGCCATCGGTCTTGATGCAGGCCGGCCCTCCCTCGGGCAGCCGATCGATTACCGCGGGCTCGAGCACATGGACTCCGGTAAACAAACGCGGAGTAAGAGGACTCGGCTCGTCAGCCAAGGTTCCGCTCTCCTTCGGATTGGAGGTAAATTCGCGAATGTTCCCGGCGGCATCAACATTGACGGCTCCGTAACCGGACCTTCGGGGATATGGACGCACGACCATTGTCGCCATCGCTCGACGGTCCATGTGGGACGCAAAAGCGGCGTGCAGATCCGCGTCGAAGAGGAGCTTGCCGTTCACAAGGAAGAATGTTTCGTCACGAAAGTGATGCGCCGCTTTCACCAAACCGCCGCCGGTTCCAAGAACCCTGGGCTCGTGACTAAAGTAAACGGTCAGGCCCAGCCCGGACACATCTCCAACCGCTTCCTCGACGGCTTTTGGGCGCCAGTGAGTGTTGACTACGACCTCACGCACGCCCGCGGAAGCCAAGATGGCCAGGTTCCACCTGATGGGAGCAATCCCACATATCGGCACGGCAGGCTTCGGCATCGCCTCCGATAACGGGCGAAGGCGTGTTCCAAGACCGGCCGCCAAAATCATCGCCTTGCTTGGTCCCTCGGATATCTTGGCTTTACTCATGATTCGAACAAACTTCCGCGATTATCAGGAACGGGCTCAGGACACGGCACGCAGCTCGGGAACATGAGCCGAGAGCACCTTCCACAGTCGGCGATACTCCGGCAAGCGTTCGAGCGCACTTGCCACATACCGGAGGGATGGCTCCATGTATGGCATGAAGTCCGGGTTGTTTTTCTCACGGTCAATAAAAACGAAGCGGCCGGCGTCCTTGAGCTTGCGCTGCACCGTTTGCAGATCGAACTCGTCTTCCAGAGTCTCGCGATCCACCGGCCGGCCGCCAAGCGCACGGCAGGCATCACAGTACCTATCCAGCATTTCATCCACGAGTGACCGGTCGAGAATCACATAGGAGTCCCGCAATAGCGCCACCAAGTCGTAGACCGCCGGTCCAAGAAGGGCGTCCTGGAAATCAATCACCGCAAGCCCATCGGGCACGACCATGAGGTTACGGCTCTGATAGTCCCTGTGCGTCAGCCCCCTCGACAACGCGGATAGCCTTCCGGCTATGTCGTCGAACGCCTCCGTGACGATTCCGGTCTCCTCCCCGGTGAGCGAGACGCCGTAGTGGGAGCAAAGACCCCACTCGAGGAAGTGGTCCAGCTCCCAGCGCAACAGTTTGTAATCGAAAGGCCCGGAAAGATTCTCCGCGGCGAGATCAGGACGGCGAGCTGATTGGCATCGCATTAAAGCAAGCTGGTCCACGGCCTTGCCGTAGAGCCGGCGGCGTGTGTTCGAGCAGCCCGGACGGGTCAACAGCTCTTGCTCGAGGGTGGTATCTCCAAGGTCCTCCATCACCAGAAGCCCGGCCTCGAGGTCGAGCCTCAAGACGGCCGGCACCCGTACACCGAGATCGAACAGATAGCGCTGAACCTTCAGAAAAGTAAGCTTGCCATCCCTAGAGCCGCTTCCAACCTCATCGCCCGAACGAGGGTCGGCCGGCAGCACCATTACCACGACACTACGTCCGCCGCCTGATCGAGCTCGGTAGTAGGTCCGCGCGGAGGCATGCACGGGAAGCCTATCAACCCGTATGGAGGCACGGTGTGTGTTGAGGACGGATGAGACCGCCTCCGCAACAGCAACAGCCTCTGGGTTCATGTCTCCCTCGATGCTTCCGGGAGTTCCATCTCGGTTTCGGCTCATACAGCGGTGTTTATCATCCTTCCGCCCACGAGGCGCAATGGGCCGTTGCGATCATCGGCGAATGACTCCAGGAACAGCGAATCAATGATCGAAGCCGCCTAATCGACGGTCTTGCTCGGAGGAGGATTTCGGTCCAGCCATCCGGGGGGCGGCCCCGCGGATGTGTCGGGCTCCACCGGCGGCGGTGGAACGAGCGACTCGAGCAAGGGATCCAGTATCACCAGCCGCAGCAATAAGTAGATGACAATCAGCACCCCCACGCCCACGGCCAGCATCTTTGCGCGCGGCGAAAACATCGCTGGCTGCTCATGCTCGAAAGCGGACCCCATGGCCTGTCGGCTATCCTCCGAGAATCCCCCAAACTCCAGATGATACGAGCTCACCTCGAAAAAGCGGGCAGTGATGGAGCCTTCACCTCCTGCACCTACAGTGCGTCCTAGCTGTGGGTCGAACACCTCGAGCCCTACATCCCGGGCCACGGACATGATTCTTTCGATGGCCTCATCGACCTCCTCCCTCACAGCCCCGAAAGGTAGAGCCATATCCACCTCACGAAGATCCCCTTTTTCGTTCAAGAAGACTCTTACCTCGATATTCGTCTGGCCGGAGTGCCAGGTAAAGGAAAGGCCATCCTCTGAGGGGAGCTCTTCTCGTCCCGTAAGAACAGCCGCCAAACGCCGCCAAGCCTCATCGGCAAGGGGCGCCCCTTCCAAGCTATGGGGAGGAACGAGACTGACGAAATAAGCCATCGTGCGATTATAGATCCTTCGCCTCTCGTAGCCGACTACCTTCCACAATCCAAGGCCGGAAAACGATGGGCCGGGAACAAGAGTACGTTCTCGATCGTCGCGACTCCCGTGAGGAGCATGAGCACGCGGTCCATGCCTACGGCTACCCCACCGGCATCCGGCAGCCGTCCGACAGCCTCGATGAAATCTTCGTCCAAAGGCGGCAGCTGGACGCCTAGGCGACGACGTTCCTCTTGCTCCGCCTCCAAGCGTCGTCTCTGCTCCTCCGCATCGTTGAGCTCGTGAAATCCATTGGCCAGCTCGGAGCCTCCAACGAAAAGCTCGAAACGCTCGGCCCAACGAGCATCGTCAGCGCGCAACCGAGCCAAGGCGGACATATGGGCCGGATAGTCGACAAGGTATACGGCCTGCTCACGCCCCAGACCGGGCTCCACCTTGTCTAGAAATGCTCGAAAGAACACCGCGTCCCAGTCATCCCCCTCCGATGCCCCCATCCCGCAAGACATCTCGAGAGCGTTTGCCAGACCGGACGGGTCTCCCGGAGGGTAGGCCGCGATATCGACCCCTGTCGCGTCCTTGAAGGCTTCCCTGACCGTGATCCTAGGAAACGGCACGGTAACCCTGGCCCCACCCGGCAGGCAGTCGGACCCTGTGAAAGCATGGCAAAGGAAGAGGAGCAGATCCTCGAGGTCACGCATCACGGTCTCATGGTCGCCGGGAGACCGGTACAGCTCCAGCATCGTGAACTCCGGGTTGTGGCTTGCGGAGGGCGGCTCCGCCCTGAACACCTTGCAGAGCTGGTAGATCCGATCGAGACCGTCCGCCAAGAGACGCTTCATCGCATACTCGGGGCTGGTGTGCAGATACAACGTAGATGCTGGAAGCCCCAACTCGGCAAGATCCAGCTCGGTCTCGAACGCCCTTATGTGCGGTTCCATCCCCGGCGCCGGAACCATCGACGGAGTCTCGACCTCGAGGTAGCCCCTTCCCGTCAAGAAAGACCGAAGCACCGAGTTCATGAGGGCGCGAGCTTGGACGATCTCCGGCAGGGATGGTTCCGACCTTCCTTTCGGCATAGGGAACGAATGCGCCAAGCTCACATCCCCAAGTAGAGCCCCAGCAATACCAGAACCAGGATGGCTATCAACACAGTGGCGGATATCTTGACCCAGCTGTACGGGGCCTTTCCTGATGCCTTTCCGGTTTGCCCATTGGCAAGAAATCGATACGTCTTGCCCTTGTAGCTGTACGCCACGATCCAGACCGGCAACAGCACGTGCCTGAATTTGGCTTCCGAAAACCTGGTTACCACCCGAAGGTTTCTTTGGGTATCGCCGGGCACCAGTCTAGAGCACTTCTCCCTCTCCCATCCGTTCATCCTCTCTTGCCCGCGGCTCCACCCTTCGACGGCGTCGACGACGTACTCCTCCGCACCGAAGCCCGAGAGGAAACGCGGGTCGTACGCGGCCATGTTCTCCCAGGGGTAAGGCTCGATTGCACGGCAAATGGACACGGGCAGGCCCTGCGAGGCGTATATGGGAACATTCCGGTATTCATCGTAGTGACGTCCTGATGCGGGCTCCCACCTTGTCCGTCTCTCGCGTCGAGTCTTGGTGTTGCCCTGACTATCCTTGTACGTCACCGTTTCGTAGTAGTGATATCCGGCGTCCGCCGTCCACCATGAGTCGGCACGGGCATCGAACGTCCAATATGGGAGGTAAACTCCCGATATCTCATTGATTGCGGAGTCCTTCAGATCCCCCGGCCTGAACCAGAGGCTGGACAACCATTTATGATAGGCGTGAGCGGCCTCGTCTCGGCTTACCTTGAAGGGAAGCAGAGACTCGGGCCTCCACACCCTGGACTCCTCCTCCACGGATGCCACGGCGGACGCGCCACAAAACGCGCACTTCCCGGCTACAACTCCGGGGTCCAGATCCACGGTGGCTCCGCAACTCTGGCAGCGCATGCGGCGAACGGGAATGTCATAACCCTTCCGCTCCGGCCGGCGCAAAGCCTCGGCTATACAGTGCTCGGGTATCTCTTCCAGAGGGATCTTGACGGCATCCGAGTTACCACAGTGCTCACAAGCCAAAGCTTGCTGGCTGGGGTCGAAAGTAACCGGCGCCCCACAGCTCGAGCATCTATACTGTGCTCCGGTCTCGGGGGCCGAAGATTCTTTGGCGCTATCCATGGTTTGACACCTTCATGAATCAAGGGTGATATTCATAGCTTCAGGATTACAACCAGGGCACTGACGGCCCAACGGGAGAAACACGACATGAGCATCCTGCGCTCTATCAGGGGTGAAGCCCGCCGCGCCTTCATAGCAAGAGGCGACGAGACCAAGAACGATATCATCTTCAAGCACCCAGACAGCAACATTCGTTGGGGCACCCAGCTTACCGTCATGGCCGATGAAAAGGCCTTGTTCATGCGTGATGGTAAGGTAGTGGGCACCATAGGGCCCGGACGCCATACGCTCGAGGCAAACAACTTTCCGTTCCTGTCCATGCTCATAGACGCGGTCACCGGCGGAAACCTTTTCGTCACCGAAATATACTTCGTCTCCACCCGTGAGTTCAGCCAGATCAAGTTCGGCGGCCCAATCGGCGATGTGCGCGACCCCGGAACAGGCCTGGCCGTTGGAACCATGGTCCACGGGGACTTCTCGGTCAGAGTCACCGACCCGGAAAGATTGGTCATAGGTTTGGTGGGCCTTCAGCGAACGAGCAACGACGCCTTCATAGGGTGGTTCAAGAACTTGCTGCTGAAGACCATACGCGATCATGTGGCCCGGCTAATGGTCAAAAAGCAGTGGCCGCTGCTGGACGTCACCAGCGGTGCGTACACCGTGGAGATCGAAGACGAGGTCGTGGAAGGCGCGCGGAGGCATATCGACGGCTACGGCCTGACTGTTGTCCGTCTTGGAAACTTCACCATCGCCATCAAGGCGGATGATGAGGAAACTCTAAAGAATTTCAAAAGAGACACGGCCTACTCGAGGCTCGCCGGCGGGTTCCAGCAATACGCTGCCGGCTCGGCGATGCTCGGAGCCGGCGAAGGGATGGCCAAGGGTGGTGGTGGTGGCGGTGGCGGTGGCGCGGAAGGAAACGCGGCCCTTGGTGGCGCCGGGCTTGGGGTAGGCTTCGGCATGGCCAACATGTTCATGGCCCAGCAGCAACATCAGCCGCCTCCACAACATCCGGGCGCGGCACAAGCACATCATGGGACGCCCCCCGGAGCAGCCCAACAGCATGGGGCTACAGCCGCGGCCGCACCCGCCGGGGCCGGTCAATCGATTTCATGCCCTTCCTGCAACACCTCGGTCCCAACGGGCAAGTTCTGCACCAACTGCGGCAAGCAGCTGCCGTCCCCCGAAGCGGCCGGCCCGAAGTTCTGTGTCGGCTGCGGAAACAAGCTGGCCCCCAACGCAAGATTCTGTCCCGGCTGCGGCAAAGAGGCCGTCGCCTAGGGATTAAAAGGACCCCTACCCCGTACCGCGCCGCGCGTCCCAGCCATATGGTGTTTCAAGTGAGACCCTGTCATCAGGCTGACGGTTTGGCCCGTGATGTATGGCGCACGGAGGAGGCCGCCTTCGTGGCGGGTGAGAAATGGCACCGTCTCGTCGGGGGAAAGGCGATAACCCATCCGCAAGTACCGGAGGTCTGGGACGCGTCTTTTCTCGCTCGCGTCAATCCTTCCGCCGATGCAACCCGTTTGCTCATTCAAGGCAGGCGGCATTTAGCAACCCAGGGGTGCCGGCACGTTCGCATCTTGCTCGATGACCCGAGAACCTTTGGCACCGTGGGAGCAGATCTGTCAGGCCTGGGAATGATAAGGCGCGTGTACGCCACCTTGTGTACCAACTCAGTGCCGACCGCCAAGCAAGGCCACGGCAGGATCAAGTTCGAGCCCGTGGCGTCCGAGCACGGGCGCGGGATCATGGCAAAGTTGCGAGAGGAGGTGCGGAGCCAAGCTTCCTGGTTCGCCTCGGAAGTCAACGAGGCTCTCGACACCTGGGAGAACATTCAAGAAGCGACGCTGGATCTCACATGGCTCATCGCTTACCTGGACGGCGTTCCGGCAAGCGCGGCCGGGCTATTGTTGACTCCTTGCGGAGCTTCTCTGCAGTCGCTGGCAACGGCACCTGCTCTTCGCCGTAGAGGAGTCGCCAGCGCTCTCGTAAGAGAGGTGGTTGCCCGAGGGCTCGAGGCCGGCGCACCTTACGTGAGCCTGCTCACCGATTCCGAAGACAGACCAAAAGGGCTCTACAAGAAGCTCGGATTTCAACAGGTGGGCGAGGTCCACGAGTACATACAGATATTGGCCTGAGCAGCATGTCGTGGTCATAGCGCTTTCGGCGCACCAGCCTGCCCGGCGGAGCAGGCTGGTTCAGGGGTCACACGGCCTGTGCCGCACGGCTCCGCCGGTGTGGCCGGCTCGCCTCACAGCCTCGTCCAGCAATGTTCTTGCGGACTCGTCACCCGGAGAGACCAGGAAGCGTGCGCGAGCTCGACGAAGGAAAGCCGGCTCCTCCAGCCGGATGCCATCGACGATCTCGTAGAGTGTCGACCTGTACCCGGGAAAGAGCCCCACTGGTCCGAACAAAGCCACCCTATAGGCCAGATCTCCACGTACGAAAACATACAGGCGCAGTCTGTAGTCGGCGACCTTTCTTCCTTGTTCGAGAACCTCGAAGGCCGCCTCGTAGACAAGGGCGGGACATCCGGCGATGTTAGCCTCACCTCGCGACCTCCAGCGGCTGCTCCTTATCCGGCCTGCTTGCTCCGCTCTATGAAGCTGCGCCGACAGCCATCGATCAGCAACCGTGGAACCGTCAGCATCCGAAGGTATGAGATTAGCCCCAGCTTGCACCCAAACGGGTTGCGGCAAACCGTTACCCAAACCGAGTTCACCAAGGCTCGTAACCGTACGGGTCCAGCCAGCCGGGTAGTCGATCACCAAGCCCGAGGCATCATCGCGATAAGTAACCGTATTGCGGAGGGGCTTCGACAAGACCGGTCCACCGACAGTCACCACCAACACCACAATCACCAAGGCCGGCCAGAGCACGACTCCGTGCCACCGGCCACGTGGTGACTCGACGAGGAGCCGCGGCCTAAGAAACATGGTAGTAACGGCGCCGGCGAGCAACCCGCCAAGATGGCCCCAGTTGTCTACGCCCGCCGACATCCATCCCATCCACAAGAACACCGCTACATACGGCGCCACCGCCAAGCCGAAATAACGCCGGAAGCGCGCGGGAATTATCGCGCGGTACTTGACGCCGAAGACAACCAGCCCGCCTAGGCAGCCGAATACGATCCCACTCGCTCCCGCGCTGATGGAGCCGGAAAGCAGCAGAGAGCAGACAGTGGCTCCCAGCGCCGAAGCCAGCAGGACAGCGACGTACTGCGAAGGACGGAAGGCGTTTTCCAGTGCTCCAGCCGCGTTGAACAAAAAGAGCATATTGAACGCCAGATGAAAAACGTCCCTATGAAGGAAGTTCGCCGTCAGCAACCGCCATGTCTCACCCAGATCCACTATCAGCGAGGGCGCAACCGCACCAAAACCTACCAACTTGCCGGTGAGAACGTGCTCATCGGCACCTCTGGGAAGAGCCGACAACAGCACGAGAAACATGAGGAGGTTGGCCGAAACCACGAGCAAGGTGAGCAGAGGCACACGCGATAGGCTGAAGTGCCGAGTAAAATAGAGCCTCTCGGGATTGTATAATCCACGAAACAGCTCCAGGTTACGCGCGCACACCCAACCCTCTCCGGTAACCGGCGGGAAGCAAACCAGCGTGTCCGGCGTCAACTCACCCCGCCGGACACGCTCCTCGAACTCTTCCAGCTCGAGGGACTCATCGCCCAGCGGTGTGCGAATCATCAACATGAGGTTAGAATACCTCCTAATCGCCCTCGACAGGCGCGCGCCTAATGAACGCCGGAGTTGTCTGGCGTGAGTGATTGAGGATAGCTTAAGGTAGTTTCAGGTAATTTACTGATTTGTGGCTTCGAGTTGGTTGAATGAAGACCCAACTCCATGCTAATAATCCATAGAACGAAGAAGCAGCCCGTCGTGCGGTCGGCCCCTCACGGGCAACCAATCGAGGAGTAGGGATGAAGCTCATCATCGAGGACGACGACGGACGAAAAACGGTAGTTCCGTTCGTCCGAGACGAGATCTCGATTGGCCGAAAGGCCGGCAATACGATCAAGCTCACCGAGAGAAACGTCTCTCGAAGACATGCCGTCCTAAAACGTGGGAAAGGCTTTGTTTTCGTTGAGGATCTTGGTTCCTTCAACGGCGTCCGGGTCAACGGTGGTCGAATCGAAGGCCGAGCAAAGATTCAAGAGGGCGATCTCATCGAGATCGGAGACTACAACCTCGCGGTTCAGCTCGAGGCGTCCGATGTCACCGCCGCTGCTCGACAGCAAACAGAAACAACCCCGCCCCCGGTGGGCGGATCGGCTTCGGCGAAAGATGACGGCGAAGTCAACATCGAAGTCGACTCACGCACCGAACGGGCCGATCGAAGAGCCGAAGAATCACGCGGCACCACACCCCAGGGAGCAGCCGCCCCGCGGGGCGGCAACGGTAAGGCCAGGCCACCTGCTTCGACATCTTCAACCTCGGAGAGCACCGCCGTCATAAAGGTGGATCTCGAGACTCTCAATCAGGCGGCCGAAAAGAAACTTCTTCCGCAAGACCGGCGCCCTCGACTACAGGCACTGTCGCCGGCATTGAGTGGAGAGAGCTTCGAGATCGCCCATACGTCCGTTACCTTGGGGCGCACACCCGATAACGACATCCATCTGGATCACCGCTCCCTCTCCCGCGAGCACTGCCGATTGTTCCTCGACGATGAGGGCACTTGGAAAGTGCTGGATTTGGGGTCCGCCAACGGCGTTCGAGTAAACGGGGAGCCTTATGGCCTCATTCATCTCCGAAGTGCCGATGTCATAGAGCTGGGCCACGTCAAACTTCGGTTTTACGCGCCCGGCGAAGACCACGTCCAGGAAGAAGACGAAGATCTGGACATGGCGGAACTCGCCGGCATCCAGAGGCGTCGCGGAAAGGGACCTTTGATCGCCATTGGAGGCTTGGTGGTCGCCGCCGCCGCGGGCTTGGGCTTATGGCTCACATTCGGAACCCCGGACGAGACGGACCCGAGACGTCCGGCCGCTGACGAGGCACTCGCAATAGACGACACCGCACTCCGCCAAGCCATTCAGTCGGCGGGCGATGCCGCGGAAAGAGAAGAGTGGTCCGAAGCCGTGCAGGCCTACAAGCGAGCACTCGAAATAGATGAGGACAACCCAACGGCTCTCCAGGGCCTCGAGAGGGTGGAATCGGAGGAAGCCGCCAGCCGGGTCCACCAAGAGGTCATGCAGGCCATAGGCGACAAGTCATGGGAAGCCGCGTGGGAAGGAATGAACCGAATACCGGACGGCTCCATTTACAGCGAACGAATAGCGGAGCACCGGCGAGAAGCCTTGGAGGGATATGTAGGAATCCTGGTCGAGAGAGCCGAGCAAGCTTTGGACTCCGAGTCCTGGGGTGACTCGATAGCTCATGCGAGCAGCGCACTGGAACTCTTGCCGGGACATGACGCCGCTTCAAGAGTCAAGGCTCGCGCCGAAGAGGGGCGTAGCGCGGCCTTGGCCGAGGCCAGAACTCGAAGAGACAGAGAACAACTTGCCCTGCGGACCAAATCCACCCAAGAGCCCGCCGAGCAGCGCCCCCCCGAGAAGCAGGTTGCGCCGCCACCCCCTGAACCGGAAGCCCCCAAGGCGGAGCCCACCCCTGCTCGCCAACCCGAACCCGCCGCGAAACAGCCCACCGAAGAGGATCCTGCTCGCAGTGCTTTCAGAACCGGTCGCGCTCACGTTCAGCGAAACGAGTTCGCCGAGGCAATCCCGCATCTACAACGAGCTGTGGAACTCGACTCCCAGAGCTACTCCATCGCCCATGCTCTGCTTGGCACTTGCTATGCGCGGCTAGGCAACCCCCAGCGGGCAGCCGTTCACTATAGGCGGTTTCTCGCGGCGAACCCCGACCACCAACAGGCTCCACAGGTTCGCAGGATTCTCGAAGAGTTCGAGGGGCAGTTCCAGTAGGCTGCGCCGTTTCATCGACTCAAGGCCCGAAAGGGGATCAACCCGTTGTCAACGACGCAGACCACAAAGCAATTGCAGGATCGCTCCACGGCTGAAAAAGAAAAACGCCCGATGGAGATACGCATACTGGTCGTCGATGACGACAAGGACGTGTGCGACTACCTCGTGATGCTTCTCGGCAAGGAAGGATACCAGGCGCAAGCATTGACCGATCCATGCAAGGCGGTAGATGCACAAAAAGAGAACGGCTACCACTTGATAGTATTGGATTTAATGATGCCGGGCATGGACGGCACCCAAGTGCTTCGCGATATCCGTGGAGTAGACGAAGACGTGGCCGTGATCATATTCACCGGTTATCCATCGGTGGACACCGCCATCAAGAGCCTGCAATACAAAGCATCCGATTACGTGAAGAAACCGTTCAGAGTGGAGGAGTTCAAGGCCACGGTTGCGCGCGCTCTCGCGCAAAAAGGCCTGGTGCTGGACCCCGAAGGAGAGCTTCACCGGGTAATCGGCTCTACTATTCGACAGCTTCGAAAGGAACGGGGCCTGACCCTCCGGCATCTTGCCAGACGCACCGGTCTTTCGGTAAGCCTTCTCTCACAGATTGAAAGAGCGGAATCATCGGCTTCGGTTTCGTCTCTTCACAAGATAGCCGGTGCCCTCCGTGTTCGGCTCACCGAGCTACTTGGCGGGCTTTAGCTTGCGGTCAAAACGGCGACCACGTCTCCCTCGCTGACGGGTTGCCCAATGCGCACCTGAATAGCATCGACCCTTCCCCCCTCTTCCACCTCGAGCGGCATCTGCATCTTCATCGACTCGATGACCAAGAGGACATCACCCGCCGAAACCATGTCACCTTTCTGCTTCCGCACCTGGCGAATGGTACCGGTTATGTGTGCCTCGACATTGATGGCCATGGATCCGCTGCGCGCCTCCGGCGCATGCGACTACCAGAGGCCCCTCCCGCGCGCAAGAAATAGCGGCAGGCTCCTCCCCAGAAGCATGCACCTACAACAAATCCAGCTCGGCTGACGAGACGCGATTCCTACCCTTTTCCTTTGACTGGTATAGGTAGTGATCGGCCGACTCGACTAGATGCGACGACTCCAGCATGTCGCCTTCGAGCGATGCCACGCCCAGCGATATGGTGATGGGCATGTTCATGACCTCACCATCTTTCTCGTACTCGAACTGCGTCGACTCGACCGCGCGCCTGATTCGCTCGGCAAGAATGGTACCTTCACGAGTGGTTGTCTGGCGGAGAATTACCGCAAACTCCTCCCCACCGTAGCGAGCGAGTATGTCCTCTTCGCGGCACTGAATACCGGCTATACGAGCCAGCCTGGCCAGAACGTAGTCCCCCGGCTGGTGCCCGTAGGTGTCGTTCACTTTCTTGAAGTGGTCGATATCGAACAAGATGAGCGTCAGCGGATAATCGTGCCGTTGGTGCCACGCAAACTCCTGGTCGAGCCTGTCAAGGAAGAAGCGCTTGTTGTAGATTCCCGTCAGGCCGTCCTGCGTTGCGGACTCGTAAAGCTGCGACACGAACTTTTCTTCCACACTATCTTGATATCCATACTTGAGAATGGTCGCTGAGCCGATTTGCAGCCGATCACCGTCTCTAAGCTCCTTGGCGGCTACCCGTTCCCCCTCGACCCAAGTTCCGTTGGTCGAGCCCATGTCTCTCAACACAACGGCACCCTCCGGTCCGCATACCAACTGCGCGTGCTTTCGGCTTACCCCGTCATCCTCCAGAAAAATGTCGCAGGCCGAGGATCTGCCTATGAGCATCTCTCCCGGCTTGACCCGGAACATCTTTCCCACAGCCTTTCCCGACAACACGATGAGGTAAGCAGTCTGTGACTCCGCGGCGTCGGCAACAAGCTCGGCTAATGGTTTGACAGTTGTCTTGTCATCATCATCTTGGTGCATATCCACCCTCGTCGGACATAATACATCCATGCGCTTTTCTTTTGTAGCTCTTTGTGCCTTGCTGCTGGCCTGTGCTCCACCGGCCGGCCCGAAAAAGCTGGGCGGACTCCCCGGGTTCCCGCTCGCCGGGCCCGGAGAAGCCGACGGTCCCGACCACCGGCAATCGCTGGTCGAGGTAACGGCGACCAAGGTAGTCATATTGGAGAGCCTGGAGAGTGACGGCCGGCCGAAACGCCAAGCCAAGGTCGAGTTCAATAGGCACGGCGAGGTTGTTCAAAGGGAACAATGGTCGAAGACTGACGAGCTGGATGAGGCGTTCGAGCTTTATCCACTTCCATACCAAACAGACGCTTACATCATAGAGGTGCGAAGAAAGAGGAATCGCCTCGAAGTGTGGCTGTGCAGCACCAGGGGTGATCCCGTCGAAGCGAGGCTGGCGCTTCTGCCTCGCGCCCGTTCCACCCGCGTCTTGGGGCTGGCGCCAGATCCCGGCCAAGAAGATGAGGGGCTACCTTCTTTGGCTGCCCTGATTTGGCAGAGCAAGGAGGGTGCCGCTCGGGTAGACGGCGTTGCCGTGCTCGATCTGCTCGGGGCAAAGGCATCCATTCAACAACGACGCGGCATCGCTGCTCATCGGAGAGAAGACTTCGAGGCCGCCGCGCGGCATTTTGCAAGGGCATGGCAGACCGACCCCGAGGAAGCCGTGGCGGCATACAACAAGGCCTGTGCGCTCACCAGGCTCGGCAAGTACGAGCAAGCCATGTTTTTTCTGGGCGCGGCAATCGCGCTGGACGATTCCCGGATTCGTGTTTTCGCCGCCAGGGATCCGGACCTCGATCCCCTCCGCGACCATCCCGACTTCGCGAGGCTGGTTGGACCCGGTGGCTCGATGCGCTCGTCCGTTGAAGAGCAGGACGCCTCGACCGTCAAAGACGAATAGAAATCGAGATGGGGTAGGCACCGCCTCCTACCCTGTAGTAGAATCCGGCATTCAAACAAGCACACCCTTCGGAGAACAAGATGTCGTCGCCCGATGGGAATTTGGTTACGAGCGTACTTTGAGGAGATGAGAATGGCTCCGATCAGAACCGCGTTTCCCGCACTGCTGGCCATGGCAGCCATGGCGGGCCCTGGGATCCTATTTGCCGAATCCGCCAGTGGAGAAGCCACTGAAGAAACCGAGCGTATCTCGGAAGAAGAAGGCTCCCCCACGGAGCCCAAACCCGCGGCCCCCGATGTGAATCTGCTTCGCGCCAGGGAAGACAATCACGTCTTCAGCGTGATGGTGGATCCGGGCGAGCCGAAAGTAGATCATCGCGTGATGCTCAGGGTCGACCTGTTCACAATACCGAAGACCCTCGACCCCACGTTCGGTGACCGCATGCCTGTTCGAGACGCCTCGCTCGTCGCCGTCTTGACATCGCCGGGAAGGGACGAGGTCCGCCGTCAGACGCTGCACCCTCTAGCCGGCGCGGGAAGCTACGGCATGCACTGGATTCCCGATCGGCACGGCCTCTGGCGACTTTCCTTCGAGCGACGCGATGACGAGCTGCCACGAGTAACCTTCCAGATCGGGGTCGAGGTCAGCACCCCCGAGCAAGACGATCCATCCTTGGATAGGGGTCCAGGCGGACCATCGCGCACTCTCGGCGGCCTCGAGCGCACCCAGCGGGGCGGCGGAGTAGTGGGACCACTAACGCCGGCTTCCGCCGGCCCTACTTCCAAGTCGGTCATGTCCGCACTGTCCGCTCCCAGCGGGTTGCTCGATGCCGCGTTCCAGGACTCCAACATCGAGACTGCCTCTACCGCACTGGCAGCAATCGTGGAGGAAGCAGCAAAGCTGTCCGGCACCGTGCCCGGCAGACACGCGGCGGCAGAGAGAGAGTACGATCGCATCGCGGGAGAGCTAGTGAACCGCCTGCGAGCAGTAGCCTCGGCCATCGACGAGGAAGAAATGGCCACGGCACAAGGACAGTGGCGGCAAACCCTCGATAATACCTGCGCCAAATGCCACGCACGATTCTGGTGGGGCATCTCGAACGATCTCTCTTCCTGGCCTCAAGTCAGGTAAGCACGGTGAGAAGGAGAACTGCCATGTACCGCTCATTCATCGTAACAATCGCCGCCGCCTGCTTGCCGGTGCTCCCCGCCATGGCGCAGGATCAGCTCCATTCGGGTGATGTCAGGGAAGGCTCACGCCTCTTCTCCATCCACTGCGCCGCCTGCCATGGCCCGGAAGGAACAGGAGACGGCACGGTAAGAACCAGGCCTTCCCCAGCCGACCTGACCGACCCATCGCGCATGAACCTCCTCTCCGACACCCAGCTCCTAGAGCTGATTCGCAAGGGAGGACCGGTGCTGGGCCGCCGCGACGCGATGCCCGGTTTTGAAGAAGGAATCTCGAACCTCGAGCTGTGGGGGCTGGCCTCGTTCCTCCGAACCAGGCACCTGTCTATCACCGACTTCTTCCCTTTCGCCGCTAATTACTGGGGAGAGTCATATACAATAGACGAGTGGGGGTTGGAGCGTTACGAGCAGATAGTCGGAGAGCCACTCCCCGAAGACGAACGCTCTTACGTGGTGCTAGGCATCTACAGGGGCACGCCGGGTCCCGAAGGTCCGGCTCTAATACCGGACGACCCCCGGGAGATCGCAAAGATCAAGCGGGAGGACAAGGTAGGCTATATCGCGTTTGTCCCAATGGAGATTCCCGGCATTTCCGGTGAGCAGGTGTTGGGCATCTCGATGGACAACAACGGCATCGTTTACGACATAATGGCCAACACTCAGGATGAAGATCTGGCCCGTAGGGTTCAGGACGTGCTGTTCGACTACATCGGAGAGGGTCGTAAAGGCATGCGTCAACCGTTCACGGCTCGCGGCCCGGCCGCCGAGCTTGCCGCCTCATGGACCGAGACCTACCACCGCGCCATGGAGGCGGTAGTGATGTTCGACAAGGCTGAAAGAGACCGTCACTGGGCCGACTCGGCCTTTGGTAGGGGTGAAGACGCAGCCATCTCCGTGGAAGGCGGCGAACTCGACGTGGACCAGTAAACCCCACATTAGCTGGATGCGGGGAGCATCATCGTCCCGAGCGAATGCGAGGATATATTACCCTTGATGACCGCGGCCATCTGGTGCCGGAAGATGAGGCCGGCCAAAGATGGCTTGCCGGTCGATCCGGCCGTTGGCGGATTGTCGAATCCGCGGGCGATCTGCTTCTTCTTCGCAGGGAGCCGGCCAACGGAGAGGCTGATGGTAAACGCGCCATCTTGTCGGGCGATCTCAAGGGGCTCGGACTCGGCGAACTTCTTGGATTCCTAGCCCAGTCGCGCTGGACCGGGGTTGTGAAGGTCGTCTCCGATAAAATCGAAAGAGCGATCTTCGTGAAGCACGGCTCCGTCAAGTGGGCCTCGAGCAATCAACCATCCGATCGGTTGGGCTCGGTCCTCCAGCGATTGGGGCTGGTAACAGCGGAAGATGTAAAGCGTGCCATGGCCGCCCCCGAAGGAAACAGGAAGATAGGTCAGGCACTCTTGGGGATGGGGCTTATCGACTCCACGGATCTATACAGCGCCATAAAGCACAACGTGGAGGAAATCTTCTTTTCGTCATTGCTGGTGGAGCGCGGCCTCTTCTTCCTCTTCAACGACCCCTTGGAGAACCGGTTTGCCGTAAACATAAACCTCGACCTGAACGGCCTCCTTATGGATGGTCTGAGGCGAATCGACGAGATCGGTCATTTCAAAAAGCGAATCCCGGGACCACACTGCTACGTGAACCGCCTGAAAACCGACGTCTCGGGACTCACGGACAGTGAGATAAGAGCGCTGGAGGCAATCACTGGACAATCGACCGTGAACGAGATCGCGGCGCAGATGCACCTCGGAGAGTTCGAAACCACGAAGATTCTTTTCGGTCTTGCGGAGGCCGGATACATAGAAGTCACCGAGGAAGCGCCTTCCACGGCGATAGGATCAGCGGGGCAACACCTGACGGCCGAGGTCCATGAGGTCGCCAGAGTATTCAACTCGATCTTTCGAGAGATCATAACGGAGCTCTCCGAAGTAGCTCCAACCACAGGTTATAGGCTGGGAGCAAACTCGTTCCTATCCTCGGAAAAGCACGATTACCCAGACCTTCTGTCGGGCCTCTCCGTCGATGAAGAAGGGAAACTTCCGGAGGACATCCTGGTAGCCAGGGCGACGGCCGCCCCCGCCGAGCGCACGTCCGATCCGGCCCGCTACCTCTGTAACGCGCTGAACCAGCTTCTGTCCTTCAAACTGTTCCAGGCCGGCGAGATCCTTGCGCCGGACCGGGAAGAAACTCTCTCTCGAAGAGTTGAAACAATCTATCAGTTCCTGGAGAAGTAGGCCCCGCATGCCATGAGAAGGACCTTCGATGACCTCTCACCCATAAGAGGCGCAACAAAGGTCGTTCCGGAGGACTTCGAGGTCGAGGAGATCTCGGACGGCGAGCCGGACGGGGAAGGCCCGCATCTGTTGCTTTGGGTGGAGAAGCGCGGTCGTAATACGAATGAAGTAGTTCAAGAGCTACATCATGCTCTGCGCGTCCCGCGACCGGAGATCGGTGTCGCCGGCCGCAAGGATCGTCAATCAGTATCCCGGCAATGGATCTCTGTTCCCGCTCACGCGGTATCGAATCAACTGCCCGAAGGCGACGGGTGGCGGGTCCTTTCGGCACAGCGACATGGCTCGAAGCTTAGAACCGGTCATCTAGCGGGCAACCGCTTTCGAATACGTGTGCGGGGAGGAGCACCAGGGAAAAGCACGGCAAGGCTTGCCTTCGATCGCCTTACAACCAGCGGCCTTCCAAACTACTTCGGCTCACAACGTTTCGGCAGAAAGCATGACAACGAGTTGCAGGGGCGGAAAATAGTATTGGGGAAGCTATTCGAGAGAAACCGGAACCGAAGGCGCTTTTACATCTCCGCGCTGCAGTCCGCGCTTTTCAACTCGTGGCTCGACCGACGCATTGACGACGGCCTTCTAGATACGGCGATCAGTGGAGATCTCATCCGCAGCCGCTCGAGCTTTCCCGGAACGGCCTACCAAACCCTTTTAAAACACTACGAGGGCGATGAAGCCGACCGAAGCGCCGTCGCCGAGGGAAAATCGGACCCCACCGGTCCCATCTTCGGTGCCCGCATGGCGGCCGCGCGCGAGGAAGCAGCGGCTAGAGAAGATGCCGTGCTAGAAGCAGCCGGCCTCGACGCGAGCTGCTTTCTATCCTTGGATAGAGACGCTCCGGGCGGTCGCCGCCCCGCCCGCGCTTGGGTCCAAGAGACCAGTGTGGAGATCCAAGAAGCGGACCTGATCCTGTCATTCGCGTTGGAGCGTGGCGCGTATGCCACGGTGCTCCTTTACGAGCTTGGGCTATAGGCCTGACTGAATCAAACCCGGCACCCGCGAAGAAAATCGTCTCGGAGATCAATCGTCACCGGTCACTATGGACGCACACGTCATGTGGACGGACCGGCCACCTGCCACGATTCGGCCGGTAGCCAGCGGATCCTCTCCCGGCTCGAACCCCGTGGCCATTCCTCCGGCCTCGCGCACCAGCAGCACACCCGCCGCGATGTCCCACCTCTCGAGACCGATCTCCCAATAACCGTCGAATCGGCCGGCGGCCACCCAAGCAAGGTCCAGAGCGGCGGAGCCGAAGCGCCGCATGCCTCTTATTCGAAGAAGCATGCGATCCAGGTAAGACAGATTCTCGACGCGCAGGTCCGGATCATAGGCAAACCCCGTGGCCATGACGGCGTCCGCGAGGTCGACTGTTTCAGTCACCCGAAGATCTGTCCGCGGCCGCGTTGAACCATTCGCGAGGGGTGCTCCCATCAACGTAGCCCCGCCTCCACGTGTTGCCACGAAGGTTTCCTGACGCATCGGGTCGTGAACCACCCCCACAACGGGTCCTTGCTCATCCTCCACGGCTATCGAAACACACCAATGCGGAATGCCATGCGCGTAGTTGACGGTGCCGTCCAGAGGATCGACTACCCACCGGTACAGGCTTCCCTCGCGTAAGGTGCCTTCTTCCGCCAAGAACGAGTGATCCGGATGCCGTCTCGTTACAATTTGCGAAACGGCATCCTCCGCGGCCCGATCGGCGTCGGTAACCAGATCGGCCGGCCTGCTTTTGTATCCCACATCCAAGCTCTTGCCGAATCGCTCCAACAACAGGTCACCGGCGGCCCGGGCCGCAAGAAGAACGGAATCCAGCAGATCTTTCGGCTCCACCCTCGAATGTTGCGGTTTCTTGCTCATAGAGCCTAGGTCTCCAGCATCCGCTCCACGTAGTCCCAATCCACCAGGTTATCGAGAAACGCCTTCACGTGAGCGGGCCGGCGGTTTTGATAGTCCAGGTAGTATGCATGTTCCCAGACATCGATGGTCAGCAGCGCCTTCTTACCGAAACACATCGGGTTCTCCGCATTAGCGGTGCTCATGACGGATAGCCTGCCCGCGTCATCCACCAGCCAAGCCCAACCGCTACCGAACTGCTTCACAGCAGCCTCTTCCATTCGCGCCCGAAACCCGTCATAGCCGCCGAGGTCCTCTTCCAGCCGCCGCAAAAGCCCACCCGACGGTCTCCCGCCTCCTCCCGCGCGCATGCACTTCCAGTAGAAATCGTGATTCCATACCTGAGCTGCATTGTTGAAGACGGTGCGAAGATCATCCTTTCCAAATGCTTCCTTTATTATGCTTTCCAGGGGCTGATCAGCCAGCGGCGTGCCTTCAATGAGGCCGTTTAGAGTCGTCACATAGGTATTGTGGTGCTTTCCGTGATGGAACTCCAAGGTTTGCCTCGAAATATGGGGCTCTAGCGCGTCGTGGGAGTACGGCAACGGCGGAAGTTCGAATGACATGTTGTATCCTCCGGAAATGTGAAAGGCTGCCGAAAACCTGTACCTGACAGCCGGCCGGCGCAAGTAATCACTCTAAAGTTTCAAGAAGGCGCCGCGGAAGGTTACCAAAGCTACCGTTGGACATCACCAGAATGACATCCTTTGACTTCACCGCGCAGGAAAGCTGTTCGATTATGGCTTCCACATCCGGAAGATGCATTGCGGATGGCCCGTTGGTCGCAATGTCCCTGACCAAGCGGTTCGGATCCAATCTTTCCTCGGGGGCTATGGCGTCGGGATGCGGAGGTGGCGCGGCCACGATGACCATATCCGCGTCACGAAAGGACGCGGGATAGCTCTCCTGGTGAATGCTTCTTCGAGCGGTGTTGGTTCGCGGCTCGAACACAGCCCATAAACGGCGACCGGGAAACCTGGCTTTTACAGCCGTCACGGTTTCAGCGACCGCTGTAGGATGATGCGCAAAATCGTCCACCACCGTTATCCCGTTCGCTTCCCCCACTACTTGTTGGCGCCGCGCTACCCCCTTGAAAGTAGTGAGTCCCGCGACCGTCTCCTCCACCGACAGTCCAAGCCTGCACGCCACCGCGGCCGCCGCGAGCGCATTCTCCACGTTATGTCGTCCGGCCACCTGTAACCCGACGACCGACAGCTCCTTGCCCCCGCGCCGCAACACGAACGACGCTCCATCCGGCCCCGTTTTCAGGTCGGAGGCCGTCCAGTCCGCCTCCACGCCATCTCTTGCGCAGTATGTCTCGATGTTTGTATTTGCGTGGTACTCCGCCATCTCCAGGGCACGCTCGTCGGCAGCGCAGACGGCCAAGTATCCATCCTGGGGGAGGAGCTTCAAAAACCGAGAGAAAGCTGATTCGTAGTGCTCGGTGTCACGGAAGATGTCGGCATGATCGAACTCCACCGATGTCAAAACCGCGGTACGCGGCCGGTAGTGAAGCAGCTTCGGTCGCTTGTCGAAATAGGCTGTGTCGTACTCATCGCCTTCCACGACGAAATGCTCACCCATGCCTAGCCGGGCGCTCACATCCAAGTTCGCCGCCACACCACCGATCAAGAATGAAGGATCCCGGCCCGCCTGCTGGAGAACCCAAGCAAGAATGGCGGTAGTCGTCGTCTTTCCATGGGTGCCGGCGACTACAACGGAGTGTCGCTTCTCCAAGAAGAGGGCTCCCAGTGCCTCGGGAAAAGAGAGGTGAGGCAACCTTCTGGATCGCATCGCCTCCGCCTCGGGGTTGGACCGCCGGACCACGTTCCCGACAATGACGAGGTCGGGTTCCGGCACTAGGTTTTCAGGCCTGAAGCCGTCCTTCCAAGAGATACCGGCTGCTCGCAACCGATCCGACATGGGGGGCCACACTCCATGGTCCGAGCCTCTTACCTGGTACCCGGCCTGCTGGAGAAGCTGGGCGAACGAACCCATGCCTGTTCCCGCAATCGCCAGAAGATGAACGTCTCTTAGCTCGTCCGGATCTATCTCCGGCGAGTCTGGCGAGTAACCGGTGATTAACCGTGCCTTATCCGCCCCCGAGTTCGGCGAATCCCGCCTCGATGCATGCCCTTTGCTCACTATGGCCAAGTGCCCTCTGTTGGATGGAAACAAGGCGGCGAGGTTTCAACCGCCCGTGGTGCTTACCGCTAGATCGTGCAGCTCCGCTCGAAGCGCCTTGATGCCAGTGGACCGACCGGTACTTTGAATGAGTCGCTGGTCAAGCAAAGCAGCGTCTTCTCCGTTGATGGGGAGCTGACAGGTCGAGTCCAAATGCCCTCCAGGTGTCCCGCACTCGCGGTCTTCGCGCTTTGCGGTCGGCCGCTCCGAAATGCCGAGCAATTTGTCGTCATGCTCATAGTCGCCGTGGATCCTGTTTGTGAGAAGAGCAACTGTCAAGGACCGAGAGAGATCCAACCATAAAGAGCACCCGGTGAAACCAAGGTGTCCAAAGGTGCGGCGTCGATCCATGAGTGTCCCCGCGGCGCTCGCGCCACCCGGAGACGGGGTATCGAAACCCAAGGCGCGAGTACTGCCCACCGTCTCGGCGTCCCGCGTCAAGAAAGTTCTCACCGTACAAGGACGTATCGATCCGATACGCTCTCCGGCATGAATACGTCGGATGGCCTCTCCGAAACGTGCAACGTCATCAACGGTCGAGAACAATCCCGCATGCCCCGCGACACCGCCCATGGCAAATGCGTTGTCGTCGTCAACCTCCCCAAGGAGCACGTCACCACCTCGCGATGCTGCTTGACGAGTAGCGGCGCAGACGGTCGGCCTCCTCGGTGAAGAGCCGGTCTCATCAATGAAGAAGGTTTCGGATAACCTCAATGGTTCGGCTATCAATCGGTTGAACAATGCATCCAGTGTAGCACCACCCGCCTTCTCCAGCGCCATTCCGAGAATGATGAAGCCCGGGTCACTATAAACGGCCCGCGCGCCCGGCACCGCCTCCGGCTTTTGAGAGGCGACCAAATTCTTCATGAGATGACGGGCCCGCCTGAAGGCCTCGATCCGGCGGATGCCCTTCGGCCGCTCTTCGAGCCTCGTAAACAAGCTGGAAGCCAACGAATCGTTTGCCACCACCTCCCAGTAAGGCCGGCAGGCGGGAAGACCAGACCTATGGGTCAATAGATCGAGGATCTTCACGACACGTCCGGAAGTCTTCCCCCCCCCTTCCAGGCCGAAGCCCCCGTGGGGGTCTATATCCCCCAAAAACTTCGCCACTTGGGAATCAAGATCCAAGCAACGCTGGCCGTGAAGAGCCATGGCTACGGCCGTGGTAGCCATAACCTTGGTGAGAGATGCAACGTCGAACCTTGTTTCCAGCCTCACCGCGCTTGAAGCATCTTGGGGCTGAATGCATGTGACACCGTGGGCGGACCTGTGGACGACATTACCGTCTCGAAGCACCACACACGCGGCTCCTGGAGTCGTCCCATCGAGACAAGCGCGTTCTAAAAGCAGGGATACTCGGTCGATCGTTGCCATGCAATAATAGAGTAACGTAGATGGCCCGGCTCCTAGAAGCCACTATGGCGTTGCGCAGCCTTCGGGGGTAACCTGCGCCAATGCCTTCCGCTTCCAATAACATGCGAGCCTTACCTCTCGCCGAGGGCGATCTCATCAGACTCGTGGCGCCGGCCGGCCTCTTCGACAAGGATAGGTTCGAGCGTGGAGTTCGAATCATAGAGGAGCAAGGCTTCCGCGCGAAATATCGTCCTGATGTACTGGAAACGAACCGCTACATGGCCGGCACGGACGAACGCCGGCTCACCGAGCTTCAAGAGGCCTTCGACGACACGGAAGCCCGAGCAGTTTGGGCTATACGAGGCGGCTATGGTTCCATGCGCCTTCTCCCCCACCTCGATACCTCGAGGATGCTTTCCCTTCGCAAGCTCTTCATAGGCTTCTCCGACGTCACGGCAATCCACGCCATCTTGAATCGGGACGGGCTGGTCACGCTTCATGGCCCAATGGTTGCCGGCCTCCACGACTGCTCGATGGAGGCATCAAATCTCTTATGGAGACTAGTGGGCAACGAGGCACCTCGCGACCCGTATGAGTGGGAACCTCCGCTGGTCATAAGGAGGGGGCTTTGCTCCGGAAGATTGCTCGGGGGAAACTTGAGCCTGCTTACCCGTCTCCTGGGCACACCTTTCTTTCCGGATCCCACTGGCGCCATACTGGTGATCGAAGAAGTTGGAGAGGCACCGTACCGTGTCGATCGAATGCTTACGCACCTCGAGCTCGCAGGTGTCACAAGGCGGCTCAGTGGTGTTCTCATCGGCGGCCTTACCGGGTGTGAAGCGAAGGATGCCGCATACTCCTGCCTAGACGTCGTTGCCGATCGGGTTCGAAGCTGGGGGGTGCCTGCGATCACCGGGTTCCCCATCGGCCACGGGGATCTGAACTTGCCTCTTCCCCTCGGAGCGCACGCGGTACTCGACTGCGGGGAGGGGAGTCTGGCGCTGGAAGATTCGGCCGGAGGGATGGGCTGGAAATCGAAGCCCGGTACGGGCTAGCCTGTTAGGTAGGACAATGTCACCTATTGGATGCAATAACTGCGAGAAAATGGTCGATGCCGTTGACGGGCTCTGCCCTTCATGTGGCGCGGCCATGCAAGAACAATCGGCTTCGGCACCCGGGTCGCCTTCGCCGGAAGACAAACCGGAGAAGACGGATCCAAACATCACTCCTCCCGCTTTTCTCGATCGAGAGGATACCGATCCCGGGATAAGCGCCATAGGTGATCCCGAACTCGACCAAGAGGAACCGCCGGCGCCTACGACAACCCCCGCGCGGGAAACCGCAAGCGCCGGCACATCCGAACCTGTCCAGATCCTAAGGGTTCCCTGGGGCCGGATAACGCTGGTGCTGGCCTATCTCATTCTCGGAGGCTCATACTTGATTTATGAGCACCGTTCCTCCGAAGGGGCGATTCTCAACCGTCATATCGAGGCCGCGGAAGCTCTCCTCGGCAACCATAGGGGAGCCGCGTCGAGCAATGACGAGCTGATCGAGGCAGCCAGACACTACTTGTCCGCGCTTGCGATCGACAGGCAGCTGGATCACTGCCACCGCCGTATAGAGCTCATAAAGAGGCGCCTGTCGGAACGTCCGGACGCACGGCTTCCGCATGAGATGGATTTGGAATACAAGGCTCTTTCCAGCCGGGCTAGTCTCGAGCGGGCCGAAAGCAGGAAGGGCTTATTCGGCGATATGCCCGTAACTCCAGGGGAACGATTCGGGCTGCACGAGCACCGAGCCCGGCTGAGCAGGATGCGCTATCTCATCGTAGGGGGCTTCGTATTGCTGGCGGGCTGGCTCTTGGTGTCCGCCAGTTGGTACCGCCTAGGGTCACGTGAGTCCAGGAACCTGGAAGATTTGGAAGCCGATCAGGAGCGTCGCACCGAGATACGCTGAAGATTCCATGAACGAAGAGCACAGGGGCCAAAGAGAGGGTGAAGAAAGCGAAGCTCGCGAGCACCGTAGTAGTAAAGAAGAGGCAAATGAACAGGTTCAGTCACAAGAGACGGTCGAAGGCACAACAAAGGAAGTGCCGGCGACGGATGAGGACTTGCCCGTCATAGCGAGAATGGTAGTGGAGATCCGTTCCGACGGTAGCCGAACGATAGCCAGGGGCGCACTGGAAGATGTCGAGAAGAAAGACAAAATCGCTATTAGAGCCGAGGGCGCCAGCCCCCTTGCTCTAGCCGGCTCTCTCGCCAGGGCTCTGACCCAGCTTCCCAGAATATCGAAGGCGCTTTCGGATGCGCCGCGCAACGCCGGGCGCGCCGTGCGAGCCCTAATCGCCGGCTACAAAGGCCCGGAGCGCGATTAGGACGAACCTATTTCGAGCTGTCCCGAAGTCACTGGGCACCTACCCTGTCCGCTTCGGCCCTCCGCCGCTAAGTCGTCGCGGGCCAAGACACCCGCCTCGATATCACGACAAAGTTGCCGTGGGAGCAGGTGACTGTCCCGGCCGCCTCGAGTTTGCTACGTTGCCGTGCATGACAAACTATGAAACTCCCGTGCAGACCCTGCTCGGCATCGAGCACCCGCTACTTGGCGGGACCATGATGGACCTTTCGACTCCCTCGTTCGTCGCCGCGATATCGAACGCCGGGGCACTGGGTATCTTGGCATCCGCCATGTTCAAGGATGAAGGGCGGTTCCGCGACGCCGTGCGCAAGACTCAGGATCTAACCGACAGGCCCATCGCGGTTAACATCAACCTCTTTCCCATGATGGAAAAGCTGGACAATCATCGGTATGTCGAAATCATGGTCGATGAGGGCGTAGCAATCGTGGAGACCTCGGGTTTCGCGCCGCCGGAAGACCTGGTGAAGACATTCAAGGCCCATGACCTGCGGTGGATGCACAAGTGCGTTGGTGTCCGGTACGCCAAAAAAGCAGAAAAGATGGGTGCCGACGCGGTGACAGTGGTCGGATACGAGAACGGCGGCGCTACCGGGAACCTGAACGTCACCACCATGGTGCTTGTTCCGGCCACCAGCAGAGCCCTTGCCATTCCGGTCATAGGCGGCGGTGGCATAGTGGACGCCGCTACTTTCTTGGCCGTAATGGCGCTCGGCGCTCGAGGGGCGATTGTCGGAACCAGGTTCATGCTCTCCGAGGAGTGCCCATTGCACCGAAACGTGAAGGAAGCGTTGATCGAGGCAACCGAGCAGGACACCGACGTCATAATGCGTTCCGTCGGCTTTGCGCACAGGGTTTGGATGAACGAAGCATCCAGGAAGGCTGCCGAAGCGGAGGCGAAAGGCGGAGGCATCGCGGAGATATATCCCTACGTCTCCGGCAAGGCGGCACGCGAGATGTACGAAAATGGAGACACGGCGGCCGGAAGCATGTCTTGTTCGCAAGCCGTGGGCCTCATAGACACCATCAAGCCCGTCAAAGCCATAGTGGAAGAAATCATTGGAGGCTCAAAGGAGAAAGCCCGCTATCTGAAGGTCTGATCCTTGCTTCCAACCCATGGGGCGACTAGGCTGACTCCCCCGCCTGGGGTGCTCCCACTGTAGTGGGAGCTGAGATGACACCCTTTGAACCTGAACCGGATAATGCCGGCGTAGGGACGAGCGGGCGCCGCCGAAAGGACGAAAAGCCGAGGCGAGCCCCGCGACCGTCCCCTTGCTTGAAGCCGGCTTAAACAACGCATCCTGGAGCCGTCATGTCCGACAAGAAGGGACGGAACGCCTACCTCGACCTCCCCCTCCCGCCGCTGGGAGCAGACCCATCGAGTGATGGCAGCGGAAGCACCCCCGGAAGCTTCGCCATGCCTCCCGCCGTGGGCGGTCCCGTGCCCTTCTCTTCCCCCGATACCCCCGGAATGCCGTCTCCGTCCGACAAGACGGCATGGGACTTCATGCCGCCCGGCGGTGTTCCGGGTACCACCAGCGACACCGCCATCACCCAACTCGAGCGTGCCCGCCTGAACCAGGTAACCGCCGAGATGCAGGCGGTCGCAACGACCGAAGGGCATCTCTCGCCGGAGCAGGTTCGAGCCGAGATCGCGGCTGGACGCCTGATAATCCCGGCGAACCCCGCCCATCTTCGACATCAGTTGCAGCCGATGGCCATTGGCAGAGCAGCCCGCACCAAGATCAATGCGAACCTCGGCGCTTCACCGGTCTCCTCGAGTACGACCGACGAGCTTTGCAAGCTCGAATGGGCGGTTCGATGGGGAGCCGACACAGCGATGGATCTTTCCACCGGTGGAGACATCGACGACTGCCGAGAAGCAGTCATTCAGGCCGCCACCGTGCCGGTCGGAACCGTGCCGATTTACGCCATGATCAGAGACCGGCCGGTCGAGGAGCTCACCTATGGCATCATTCTCGCGGAGCTCGAGAAGCAAGCAAAGCAAGGGGTGGACTTCTTCACCGTCCATGCGGGACTCCTGAAAGGCCACCTATCTCACTTAGACGACCGGCTCATGGGGATAGTGAGCCGTGGCGGCTCTCTAATCGCGAAATGGATGGTCCATCATGGCAAGGAGAACCCGTTCTACGAGATGTTCGACGAAATCTGCGCGCTGATGCGGGAGCACGACGTAAGCTTCAGCCTCGGTGACGGGCTGCGGCCGGGGGGGGTCGCCGACGCAACCGACACCGCTCAGCTTCTCGAGCTGTCTACACTGGCGGAGCTGACCGAGCGTGCCTGGGCATCAGGCTGTCAGGTCATGGTGGAGGGCCCTGGACACGTTCCGTTCGATCAGATCGAGTTCAACATGAAGATTCAACGGCGGCTGTGTCATGGAGCCCCCTTCTACGTCCTCGGGCCGCTGGTCACAGACATGTTCCCCGGTTACGACCACATCACAAGCTGCATAGGAGCGACGGCAGCGGCCTATCACGGCGCGGCCATGCTCTGTTACGTCACGCCCAAGGAGCATCTCGGCCTCCCGGCGAAAGACGCGGTAAAACAAGGTTGCATTGCCTACAAGATAGCCGCCCATGCCGCGGACGTGGCTCTCGGCTTGCCGGGCAGCCGTGACCCCGACGACGAGATCACCAGAGCCCGAGCATCCCTCGATTGGAACAGGCATTTCGAGCTGGCCTTCGACCCCGACACGGCCAGGGCCATGCATGAAGAGGACATGGAATCCCGCAAGGAAGAGCTCGTGGCGGGTGCGAAGAAACCGCAGCAACAGCAACCCGGCGAAACGGCACCGAGAGACCGTACCGATTACTGTTCCATGTGCGGCCACGACTGGTGCGCGGTCCGAATCAACAAAGAGCTAAAAGAGGGTAAAGGCCAACCCTAACGGGGTATCACCACCCGTCGTCAGGGTCCCGTAGATGCGGCTGCATTTACGCCCGCGGTAGGTGGGCTGGTGAGAAATCCAGGCTAGGCCCGGCCTTCTTCCAACAGCAGGTGACACTTCTTGTACTTCTTCCCGCTACCGCATGGGCAGGGATCATTGCGCCCGACCTTGGGCCCCTCGCGAACAATCGTCTGCGGCTTACGCGGCTCCCCGTTTGCACCGTCTCCGCCATGTGACTCCACCATTCTCTGCGGCTTGCGCTTTGGAGCGAACTTGCGTTCCAACGATTCCACGGATTCCGTAGGAGCCGGCTGAACCCTCATGAATGTGGAAACGAAGTTCTCCTTGATGCGCCACATCAGGGCCTGGAACATCCCATACCCCTCACGGGCGTACTCACGCCTCGGATCCCTTTGCGCATACCCGCGCAGTCCGATCCCCTGTCGGAGGTGATCCATGGCCAAGAGATGGTCCTTCCATCCCTGATCGATCATTTGGAGCCAGATATATTGCTCCAAACGACGTACTCGCTCGAGCATGGCCTCCTCACCGTTGGTAAGGAGTTGTTCCTTGCCCTTATAGGCCTTCTCAACGACGTTCCAGACCTGCTCTTGGATCGCACCGCGATCCAGCGAGCCACCATCGATACTGAATTGCACGTTGAACTGCTCTCGAACCGAAGCCTGCAAGCCCTCGATGTCCCATTGATCGGGTCGATCCTTCGGCGGACAGTACTGATCCACTATGGCTACGACCAGGTCGTCGAAAACGTCCAACACCGCCTCTCGGTGCACATCCCACGAGATCTGGAGTTCCTTGCGAATCTTCTTCCTGGTCTTCGGCTCCTCTTCAAACTCGACCAGGGGAAAATCCGAGCCCGCCGCTAGAACTCGACGCCGCAGCCCATAGATGGTCTTACGCTGCTGGTTCATCACGTCGTCGTACTGCAGCAGGTTTTTGCGCATCTCAAAGTTGTGAGCTTCGACGCGCTTCTGCGCTCCTTCGATGGAGCGAGAAAGCCAGCGGTGCTCGATGGGCTCGCCTTCCTCGATGCCGAGCCTGTCCATGAGAGACATGATGCGCTCACCGCCGAATATGCGCATCACGTCATCTTCGAGCGACAAGTAGAACCGCGATGTACCAATGTCGCCTTGTCTTCCGCTTCGCCCTCGGAGCTGGTTATCGATCCTTCGAGACTCATGCCTCTCCGTTCCAAGAATGTGCAAACCGCCCACATCCAGAACCTTCTGACGCTCGGCCTCGCACTGCTTCTCGAAACGTTGTAGTGCCAGCTGATACGACTGCTGCAGACTCTCGTCATCATCCGGATTTCCAACCTCTGCACGCGCCAGCATGCCGGGGTTGCCGCCGAGAACTATGTCCGTTCCTCGGCCCGCCATGTTCGTCGAGATCGTTACCGAGCCGGCACGGCCTGCCTGCGCGATGATGAACGCTTCTCGTGAGTGATTCTTGGCGTTCAGCACCTCATGTGAGATGCCCCGCTTCTTCATTAGCGTGGAGAGAACCTCGCTCTTGGCCACGGAGGCGGTACCTACCAGGACCGGCTGCTTGCGCTCGATACAGTCCTCCAGCTCTTCCATGACCGCATTGAACTTCTCGCGCTCGGTCTTGTAGACGACATCCTCGTAATCTTCCCTTTTTATGGGCTTGTTAGTCGGTATAGTGCGAACGTCCAATCCGTAGATCTTTTGAAACTCCTCGGCCTCGGTCATCGCTGTACCGGTCATGCCCGAGAGCTTCGTGTACATACGGAAATAGTTCTGGAAGGAAATCGTCGCTAGCGTTTGGTTCTCCGCCCGGATCTTCACGCCTTCCTTGGCCTCTATCGCCTGGTGCAAACCATCAGACCAGCGCCGCCCGGGCATGAGGCGCCCGGTATGCTCGTCGACGATTATCACCTCGCCTTCACGAACGACGTAGTCGACCTCGTGCTTGTATACAGCGTGCGCCTTCAAGCACTGATCGACATGGTGAAGCGCTTCAATCTCCGCTGGGTCATAAAGGTTTCTGACTCCCAGCATCCGCTCCACCGTCTCGACACCCTCGTCGGTGAGGCTGGCCGTACGAGCCTTCTCATCGATTGTATAGTGGACGTCCTTCGCCAGCTTGGGGATGATCGCGTTGATGCCCTTGTAGCTATCCGTAACCCCGGCGGCCGGTCCGCTTATAATGAGCGGCGTTCTCGCCTCATCGATCAGGATCGAGTCGACCTCATCGACTATGGCGAAGTTCAGCTCCCGCTGAACATAGTCCTGCAAACGGAACTTCATGTTGTCCCGCAAGTAGTCGAAGCCGAACTCGTTGTTCTGGCCGTAAGTCACATCACACCGATATGCCTGCTGCCTTTCCGCGTCCGAGAGTCCGTGGACGATGACCCCCACGTCCAGCCCGAGGAAGTTGTAGATCTGCCCCATCCACTCGGCATCGCGCCTGGCCAGGTAGTCGTTCACCGTGACCACGTGCACTCCACGCTCTTCGAGCGCGTTCAACGAGCAGGCCAGCGTCGCCACGAGCGTCTTACCTTCACCTGTCTTCATCTCGGCGATCTTGCCTCGATGAAGAATGGCTCCGCCGATAATCTGAACGTCGAAGTGCCGCAGCCCCAGCGTCCGAACACTAGCCTCGCGTGTCAACGCGAAAACCTCCGGCATCAGGGCGTCAAGCTTCACGCCATGCTCACGCACCTGTTCCTTCAGCTCGAGAATTCTTCTGGGGAAGTCCTCGTTCCGCAGCTCCTTCACCTTCGGCTCGAGCTCGTTCACCTGAGCCACCAGCGGCCGCAAACGCTTCAGCTCCCGCTGGTTTCTGGAGCCCATGAGTTTTTTGAAAAGCCATTCCATTACAATACCGAATCACCACTGGGGGTATGCACGCGCATCGGCCCGGCGGCTCCGACCACCGGGCCCCACGAGCTTCTTGCTTCAATCCCTTCAGTCTAGAATAAACTTGCGGGGATCCTCCGGGATTCCATTCACCCGCACCTCGTAGTGAAGATGAGGCCCGGTGGATCGACCGGTGTTGCCCATCGCAGCGATGAGCTGCCTTCTGCTGACGACATCGCCAACGCGGACAAACATCTCGGAGAGATGGCTGTAATAGGTCTTCACCCCGTTACCGTGGTCCACTACGAGCGTCTTGCCGAGATTTCCCTGGGTTCCCGCGAAAACGACGGTTCCGTTGGCGGGCGCCCTGATCTCGGTGCCTATCGGGCCGGCTATATCGAGCCCCTGATGCATGGTGCGCTGGCCGGTGAAGGGGTCGGTCCTGGTACCGAAAGTGCTAGTGACCCAGCCTCGAGTGGGCCAAATTGACGGCATCGAAGCCAATAGATCCCGCTGGTCGAGAAGATGCTCGTGCAGCTCGCGCATGCTGGCTTCATTCCTGCTGGCATCAGTCGAGAGATTCTCCATGCTGGTCTGGAGCAGCTCGATATCATCGTCAGTGGCCAAACCATCGGCCTCACCGAGCATGGGAAGCTCTCCTCCCATGCCGGCACTGAAGCCTCGGGGGCTTTCGACCGGCCCTATGGCAAGATTGCGCTTCGGATCGCTCACCTGGGTGAGCACACGCACCTTTGCATCCAGGGCCTCCACCCTCTCCACTGTTGTGGAAAGAACGGCTACCTTGTCCTGAATCAGCCGCATCTCGGAACGAAGATAGAGGTTCTCATCGCGAAGGATTCGCGCCTCGGACGCCTCGTCGACCAAACCGTAGTACTGATACCAACCCAATGCCCCAGCGGCGGAAACCACCAGCCCACAAAGCAGCAAGGACACAACCACGCGACGCATGGTGCCCTTGCGGACCCTGTACTGCCGAGCAGCCGAACGGCCGTCAGGCACTACCAGCACGGTGTACATAGGTTTCTTGCCTGCCACGCTGTGCCTCCAAAGTAATCGCTGGCGCCACGTCGAGAGCCTCGATGCGACGAGAATGACGGCGGGTATCATCCCCGCCAAGAAGCGTCAAGCCACACGACGCCACCCGGATTTTATTAGGTGCGAACGAAGCGGGGATCCAGGGGAAGAGAATCCCCGGCTATGCCGCATCCACTCTTACGATAAGAACCGTAACGTTATCGTCTCCTCCTCTGTCGTTTGCCAAGTCGATCAGGCGCTTTGGCAGTGCGTCGAGATCCTCACCCTTGAAGCTCTCGACGTGGTCCAAGATCTCGGACTCATCCACGAAACCCGTCAGCCCGTCCGAGCACAGCACGAAGACATCGCCCGGCTCGGCCCAAAGACCAACCACATCAACGAGCACGTCCTCCTCGAAGCCGACCGACCTGGTGATAATGTTCTTGACCCGGCTGTTTTCCGCCTGGTCGGCGGTAATGATTCCGGCTTTGAGCTGCTCGTTTACCAGGGTGTGGTCCTCGGAGAGTTGATGAATCATGGATCCCCGAACAAGGTATACGCGCGAATCACCTACATGAGCCAGGTAAGCGTCCACCGATCCTTCCTCCGCGCTATCCTGAAGGAGCAGGGAGCTAACCGTGGTGCCCATTCCGCGGAGAGCCGGATCCTCCCTGGCTCGCTGGAAGACCGCCCAGCAGGCCGCCTCGACGGCCTCGCGCAGATGCTCGGCCATGCCGGACTCTTCAAGCCCCAGCCGCTGATGAAAAGGAGCAGTTCCATTGTCGCTTGCCGCTACCAGCTTATGCTCGATGGTTTCGACGGCGACACTGGAAGCAATCTCCCCGCCAGCATGACCGCCCATCCCATCAGCCACGGTGTAGAGGCCAAGATCATCGTTGATTAGTAGAGAGTCCTGATTAACCTCTCGCTTGCGACCGATATCGGTCAGACCCACCGAAGTTACGCGCATCTGTCGCTCTTCTCTCTCTATGCTCTCTCGAATGAATGCCATGTCTTTACATAAAACATAGCTGGGCACCTTTCCGGGGGTCAACGCCCCATGGCACTTCCTTAACGGTAGGGTCGGCTTTTTCGAATGAACGACTCGAGCGATCCGGCGTGAAATCTCCATGCCCCTTGGCTGTGGGCATTCATCCGCTGGACGGTGTATCGGGCTGTCCAATCAAGGCGTCTGTAACGCCTCCGACCGGAGATCGAGCGTGAACAATGTTCGGTGAACGCGGCTAACCGGCCTCGGAGCCTTCGGCTCGGCCGCTGGAATCCGCCATCTGAAGAAGGTCGCGGGCGTGCGCCATGGTGCTCCCGGTAATCTCGGCTCCACCGAGCATTCTCGCCACCTCGTCCTCCCTCTCCCTGCCGGAGAGAGCATTGGCGCGAATGACGACTCTCTTGCGGACGGTTTCCTTGCGCACCATGAGGTGATGGCGGGCATGCACGGCTAGCTGGGGAAGGTGCGTCACGCAGAGAACCTGTCTGCCTTTAGCCAGCTCGGATATCAAGACGCCGGCCGCCTCCGCGACGGCGCCCCCAATGCCCGCGTCGACCTCGTCGAGAATAACCGTGGCCGTACCGTCCACGCTGGAGACCGCTCGCCTGAAAGCCAAAAGCAACCTCGCGAGCTCTCCACCCGAGGCGATGCGCGATATTGGACGAAGCGGAGCTCCGGGCTCGCTGGCAAGCCCAACCTCGACTCGATCGCTCCCCGTTGGGCAGAGAGCCATCGCGGCTGTATCCGAAGCCGCCTCTTTCGACTGATCACCAAGCTCGCGCGGATTAACCCTCAGCGCCACCCTGCTGCCCGCCATCCCAAGACGCTCCAGACCCTCCCGGACGTCCTCATCCAGTCTAGCCGCCGCGCGCATACGAAGTCTGGAAAGCTCGGATGCCGCGGTGAGAGCTGCATTTTCGGCCTCATCGAGCCTCCGGCGCGCATCGCCCAAACGCACTTCATATCTTTCTAGATCATCCAGTTCTTGTCGAAGAGCGTCGCCGGCCGAGCAGGCGGCATCGATATCACCCCCATAACGACGAGCCAGCCTGCGAAGCGCGGAGATGCGGCTTTCAACCTGCTCCAGGAGGACCGGATCGGCATCGACGCTTCTGGCATAGCTCCCAAGCTCGCGTCCCAAATCCGACACCAAAGCCAGCGCCTCTTCGAGAGGCTCCAGCATCTTGCCTAAACGGGAATCCACATCGGCGCCCTCTTCCAGGAGTCTCTTGGCCCTGGCCAACACATCCGAGACCGCGCCATCGGATGAGTAGAGCATGGACTCGGCGGAAGAGCTTATCTCCACGAGGCGATCCGCGCCGGCCAGCCGCCGCTGCCGTTCATACAGCTCTTCCAGCTCGCCTGGTCGGGGACTCAAAGACTCGAGCTCGGAGAGCTGAAAACGCAGGAAATCTTCACGCTCGGCCCTGGAGGCGGGATCCACGCGCAAGGACCAAAAAGACTCCCTTGCTTTCTCAAGCGCCCGCCAAGCCTCGCTGTAAGCGGCACGAACATTCTCGAACTCCGGCACTGACGCCGCGGCGAACGAATCCAGCAAGGCAAGGGCTTCCCCCGGCCGAGTAAGAGCGACATGCTCGTGCTGACCGCAAACGGCGACCATGCCCGACGCGATCCGCGAGAGAGTTGTGACCGTCGCAAGACTTCCGTTTACGTAAGCTCGGTGGCGACCTGCTGCTCCCATGACCCGCCGGACCACCATCACACCGCCTTCAACCGGCAGGCCGCACTCGGCCAGGGCCTCATCGAGTGCTTGCTTTCGAGGCTCGGAGGAAGGCTCGAACAGTGCCTCCACCACCGACTCGCTTGCACCCTCGCGAACCAAATCCGCTCTGGCACGGCCCCCGATTGCAAGGCCCACGGCGTCCACCACCATTGATTTGCCGGCGCCCGTCTCGCCGGTCAGCACATTGAACCCCGGCTCGAACCGCATCGACAAACTCTCGATGAGTGCTAGTTGCTCGACCTTGAGTTCACGCAGCATCAACCCTCCCGTCAACCGCCCCACCCCAGCTTATCGCGAAGCACCTGGAAGAAGTGCACCGTGGGATCACGCACGAGGTAGACCTTGCGCCTTGCCTCTCGTACTACGATCTCGTCGTTCGGCTTGAGGGGGCGTCCCCGCTGCCCATCCAACGTGAGGTAAAGATTGTCACCCCCCGGTGAAACTACGAGTCGTATCACCGAGCTGTGCGAGACGACCAGCGGACGCTGGGTTAGCGTGTGCGGGCATATGGGAGCAATGATCATGCCGCGCATGGTCGGATATACGATGGGGCCGCCTGCCGACAGCGTGTAGGCGGTCGAGCCGGTGGGAGTAGCCACAATGAGCCCATCAGCGCGGTATCGTGCAACGTCCCTCTGATCTATGAAGCAATCGAGCACCATCATTCGGGCCAGAGCGCCCTTCGTCACGACCGCATCGTTGAGCACCAGGCCGGACAAACGCTTCTTGTCCTCTCTGAACAGCTCGACTCGAAGCAGCATCCGGTCTTCTATCTCCACCCGGCCGTCTAAAACATCCTCCAACACGGGGAAGAGACGTGCCCGGCTTATCTCCGTGAGAAAGCCGAGGTAGCCCATGTTCACGCCGAAGAGGGGAACCTTGGCGCCCCCCAGAAGCCCCGCGCCCTGCAGCAAGGTGCCGTCCCCCCCCAAGGTGACGAGAAGGTCGGAGTTGCGCAAGGACTTCAACGTGGCCGGGCGCGTCCTAGCCAAATGAGAGGCCGTGCTTTCGTCGAATAAAACCTCTGCTTTGCGTGCACGTAGCCAACGACGGAGTTCGGCCGCCAGCTCGAGCACCTCCGGACGGGGTTTTGCGACTATACCGATCGAGAAGGCCATTTGGAGAGCAAAGCGTAGCAGCAGCAGCGCTCCGGGGATAGTTTGTATGTCCATGAGCACAAGCGATCTCTTCGAGCAGTCGGCGCGCAATGACACGAGCGCCTCGCCCTTACCTGAAAGGCTTCGGCCGAAGACCCTTGAAGATTTGCTGGGACAGGAGCACTTGCTGGGTTCCGGGAAAGCCCTTCGCCGCGTCATCGAGGCAGACCGGGTGCCATCCATGATCCTCTGGGGCCCCCCCGGCACCGGGAAGACCACGCTTGCCGGAATAATCGCCGGCCGAACCGGGGCGGAGCTAGTGCCCTTCTCGGCGGTACTCGGCGGGGTGAAGGAAATCAGAATAATTATGGAAGCCGCCCGCAGGCGGCTCTGGGAGCACAGGCGACGGACCATCTTGTTCATTGATGAGATACACCGGTTCAACAAGGCTCAGCAGGATGCGCTGCTTCCGCATGTCGAGAAAGGCACCGTGGTCCTGATCGGAGCCACCACGGAGAACCCTTCCTTTGAAGTCAACGCGGCGCTTCTTTCACGTTGCCGGGTATTCACGCTTCGGCCGCTCGACCCGCGCGACTTGGCCAAAGTGGTGTCGCGAGGCCTGGACGCGGTCGAGATGGATGCGAACGAGGAAGCACGAAGCCTTCTCGTGGCTCAAGCCGACAGCGACGCAAGACGAGCGCTGACCGCCTTGGAGCTGGCCGCGGACGCTGCGCGAGCAGCGGGGAGAAGCTCGATCGACGCCCAAACCGTGGCGGAGGCGGCTTCTCATGTCTTGAGGCATGATAAGGGTGGAGATGCCCACTACGACGTGGTCAGCGCTTTCATCAAGAGCATGCGGGGCTCGGATCCGGACGCATCGCTTTATTGGATGCTAAGAATGCTCGAGGCGGGGGAGCCGCCTCGCTTCGTTCTCCGTAGAATGATCATCTTCGCCGCCGAAGACATAGGAAACGCCGACCCGCGGGCACTCACCGTGGCAATGGACGCCGCGAGGGCGTTCGAGTGGGTCGGCATGCCGGAAGGAGAGATCCCGATGGCCATGGCCACCACCTATCTGGCGGGAGCTCCCAAGTCCAATGCCTCATACAAGGCCCTCGGCATGGCTCGGGAAGATGCAAAATCTCACGGAACGCTGCCTGTCCCAATGCATCTTCGAAACGCTCCCACGGAGCTGATGGCGAGAATGGGGGCCGGCGCGAACTACCACTACCCACATGACTACCCTGATGGGTTCGTTCCCGCCGACCACATGCCGGAAAAACTACAAAATCGTCGTTACTACGAGCCCACGAGCAGGGGGGCCGAGGCTGAAATAGGCGAGCGCCTGAAGCGCTTTCGACGAAAGGTGGCCGAGGCAAGGAACAATCGCGCCAAAGGGGGGAAGTAGCGCACGGATTGAACCAAGCTCCCGCTCCTCACCCGATCCCTCTTCTGCCTCCTCCTATGAGTGGCCCCCCCCGGATTCGAACCGGGACGCCGTAAAGGCAGCCGATTTTGAGCCGACCGCGTCTACCAGTTCCGCCAGAGGGCCTTTTTGTTGAGACTCCTCTACATCAACCAAGCATGAATTACAACGAAGACGACCCTTGAGCCCTTGACCCCGAGGCTACAAGCCAAAGACAAAGATACATCCTGGAAACAGCCCGGGGGAAGTTGCTCGATTCAGCCCCATCGAATACAAAGCCGGTCCCTACGGTAAACAACGAGAAGATCGAAGAGCCAGCCAACCTGCGCCAGCAAAGCTTACATCAATGGTCTACCTGCTAATCAGCATCGGCATAGCCGCCGTCGTATTCATTATCTTCAATACCTTTTTTCCGGCCGCCGCCTCACTGTTTCCGGCGATGGTCGTCATGATCGTGGCGTACATTCTCCTTGCCAGACGATCGTCCAAGCAGATCGAGAAAGTTGGACCCGAGATCAATAAGGCACTTACGGCCAAGCGCCCCGACCAGGCGATACGCATCCTCGAAGAGGCGAAGCATCGGACTCGCCACCAGTTCCTGATGGGAAGCATTTTGGATGCTCAAATAGGAATGATCCATTACGCTCACCGAGAGGATTCCGACGCCGCCAAGCCGCATCTCGAGAAGGCTCACACCAAGAACTGGCAGGCACTGGCGATGCTGGGAGCGCTCCATTTCAAGAAGAAGAACTATGCCGAGATGGAGCGGGTCTTCGTTCGCGCGTGCAAGAAGAACAAGAAGGCGGGAATGGTTTGGGCCAGCTACGCCTGGTGCCAATGGAAGCGCGGGGAGAAGGATAAGGCCATGGCCATCCTCGCGCAGGGTATCAAGCACAAGCCGGACGACGAGAGGCTGAAGAGCAATCTTCTCGCACTCCAAAACAACAAGAGGATGAAGATGCGCGGCTATGAGCCCGAGTGGTGGGCGCTTCACCTGGAAAAAGTGCCACAGCAAATGATGGTGCAACGCGGCGGTGGAGGGCGCGGCGGTTTCGGTGGGAAACGGGGATCGAGGAAAAGACGCTAGTCCCTGGCGCATCGGTGGCGAAGTGCGGAGTCCGCGGAGCGAGACCGACACCCACTGCCGGTGGCACCCCTACCCGGAAACTACCTGGCGCATCTCTATTTCGAGTTTACGCGCGATCTCGAAGACCCGGCTGTCGCGGTAGAACTCCTGGTATACGACGCAAACGATTCCGGCGTTTGCAATGGCCTTGAAGCAAGGCCAGCAAGGAGAGGCCGTGGTGTAAATGGTGCCGCCTTCTATGCGGACTCCGTTCCTCGCCGCCTGGATAATCGCGTTCATCTCCGCATGGATGGTCCGAACGCAGTGGCCATCCTCCATCATGTGCCCGGCCTCACAGCAGTGAGCCAGCCCCCGGATGGATCCGTTGTAGCCGGTGGATAGTATCGTCCGATCACGTACTATGACGGAACCCACGCGCTTGCGATCACAAGTAGCCCTTGACGCAACCACGCCGGCTATTTCCATGAAATAACCATCCCAGTCCTTGCGTCTTGTCGTCTCGGCGACAGCCGAGGAGTCGGCGGCGGAGTCATCGACTGCCTTTGCGGAAGTTCGAGCGACGTCTTGCATGGCGACCTCTTCTTGTAGACTTGGGCAGCTAGCATGCTACCCCAGGGGCGGGCCGCGAATAAACATCCGCGCGGCTCGATCACTCGCGATAGCGCTTGTTCATCAGCGCAAGCACCACATCGCGAGCGCAGTTCTCGCAGTAGCCATGGCGCTCTCGAAGCTCCGACAGCATCTTCTCGACCTGCCGGCGCCTTTTCCCCTCCGCGCCGCTGTCCGGTCCGGCGTCGAGCATCGACAGGAAAGCCTCGAAGGCCTCCGAAAGCTGACGCCGATGCTCCTCGTGGTAATGGTCACGCAAGCGCTGGAAGAGTTCGGGGAATATGCTTGGATAGTCAAGAACCGTCCCTGTTTCCTCGGGGTTTTCAAGCCGGTGAGCACCTATCGACGTTATCAAACCGCGCCGGAATTCCTCCCGTTCCACGTCTCCGCTCATTACGATGCCTTCCAGCTCCTCCATCATCTCGGCATCGGGAGGCTCATCCTTGCCGGTGATCTTGTTGCGAATCTTTTCGTTCCTGACCCAAGCGGTGATGTGGTGCACATATCGCTCGAACCATCCACGAAACTGCTCCTCGGCCACTAAACCCAACGCGTCGCGGACCTCTTGATCGACTTTGTCGAGCCAGCGCTCCTCGACGACGTCTATGAATTTCTCATGGTCATGGTAGCCGTCGGCTACCTCCTGCTGGAGAAAGGCGTACACGCTCTTCTCCTTGACGAGCGCCCTAAGATCCTCGAGCACCGACACCGGCGTCAGACACGTGCGTCCCGGCCGCTGGGCGGCGTTCATCAGGACCGTCTTAATCTCTCTTGCGCTGGCACCTTCGCATCCCTCGTATGCCGGGACCGTCGCGTACTCCTCGTAGATCTGCTCCATGATTCGTCGCAGCTCCTGGGACTGGCTCATCGACATGCGCCCGGGAGCATGGCCGACATCGTATAGCTCGAGCTTCTCGAGGGGCTCCAACGAAGCGACCGCTTGCCGGGCGTCATCGGCATAGCTCTCGGGACTGGGTTTTTTTAGCCGAGTCAACACCGCCCACATCGAGGCGAGCTCGATGGCATGCGGCGCAATGTGCTTGCCGACTCCGACATCGGTGATCTGATCGCGGTAGATCTGAACCTCGTCTTCTAAACGGCGCAAATAAGGCACCCTAACCAGCTCGATGCGTCCTTTGAAGGACGCCCAGTCGGGGTACTCCTTGAACGCGGCGAGATGAACCTCATTGGATGTAGCCAGCATGACCTCGTCGAGTTGCAAGATGAGATGCTCCATGCGCACCTCGGCGGTCTCGCTGGTTCCAAGCAAATACTTGAAGTGCTCGACAGGACGCTTCAGAAGATCCGACAGCTCCACCATACCGCGATTCCCGTTCACGAGCGGACCACCCGTCTCGACCATGGTGATTGAGTGGAGGGCCGGCGGCAGCGCCAGTGAAGCCCGCTGCATCGACAGTATCTGCGCATCAACCGAGACCTGGGGCTCGACTATGGCGGCTCCGTGCAGGTAACGACGAGAGTAATAGAAGCGCTCGACCTGCACGTGGGCCATCACCTTGGCCCAATCCCCTCCGTAGCTTGCCATGAGCCCGTCGTGGATTGCCCTACACTTGTGGCAAAGCTCACCGCGAATCAGGTACTCGGAAATGACGAAGTCGTCATCTCCAACCTCTCCTTCGTTGGGCAGTGCCGATGTACCGCACGCTGCCTCCAGGAGCTTGCGGCGCTCGGCGGCCGGAATGAGGAGTAAGGGATGGTCCTTCATGTCGCAGGCCACGCGAGACTCGATGTCATCGCCCTCGAGGTGCGCGAAGGTGGCGGTCGGCGGCCGCCGCTCCGAGGGCTCGCCGCCGAAGCCGATTGCACCCTTGACGATCTTCTCGTTGGGAAAGACCCAGTTGAATCGATAGACAGCCCCCTCCGGCTTGCGGCTGTATGCCTCCAGTCCCTCCATCATCGCCGCCACCACCGAACTCTTGGCCGATCCGTTGGGACCATGCAGAAGTATGAGCCGGTCCACCCGTCCCTGGCGAACGAAGTTACGCAGTATCCGGTAGATGTCGTTCTGAACCTGCTCCTGGCCGGCCACTCTGCCCCTTCCCTCCGAGAAGGGGGCATCGAACAGCTTGAACCGGCGCATCACACCGACCGGCGTTAGCTTTTCCTGGACCCCGAAGTGGTCGAACACATCCAGCAGGTACTGGGCGGCTCCCCTCGCCTGACGACGCGGATGCCTCAGAAACTCCTCCAGGTACTCGTTGAACGCGAGCAGGGAGCGATCCTCGACGTAGCGCCCGGTAACCGACGACTCGACCTCTTGGAGGTAACTTCTTGCGTTCATCATCTCCTCTTCGCGAAATCGCGCACTTGAAGCAGCCTCCCGGCAGACCAAGTCACGCGATCAACAAAATCTTGCGTTATCTCTCTAAACCGCCTGCTCCCTTTCGCCACCACCAGCGGCGTCGTTTCGGGTACCTGGAGGTGCCCTGCAAGCGATCCCTCATCACTCATAGTCTTTGACTTGTAAGGAAGAAAGCAACCCACCGGGTTGCGGAGACAGTGCTCTCGATGATAGCAGACGTTTGATGTAGGATAGTGCATTCGTTCGTTTTGAGCACGAAGCCGAACCACTTTTCATCCAAGGATAAAGCGATGGACTTCAACAACTATCGGCTCTGGGTCGCCACGGTCCTCGCCCTGGCATTCGTAATCTCGGGTTGCGGAGTAACATCACGCGCACAATGCGAGGAACACCAGGACTGTGACGAGCTCGAAATATGTCAAGATGGCTATTGCGCACAGGTGGAGTGCACGAAGCACGATGACTGCGACGAAGGTTCCAGTTGCCGTCGGGGGTACTGCACAGCCCATGAGTGCGAGGAGCACGAGGATTGCGAGGAGGATGAAAGGTGCGTCGCCGGCTTGTGCCAACAGGTGGACTGCGAGCCCGAGTGTGAGGAGGGGTTCGAGTGCCGGCACGGTTCCTGCTGGTGCCTAACGGACGAGGCCTGCGAGGACTGGGAGATCTGCGACGAGGGCAACTGCGTTCCCGATCCGGAAGCCGAGTGCAGCCCTACTCTCCAGTGCGACGACGGTATGCAGTGCATTGAAGCTCGCTGCTACTGCGAGCGAGACCGGGTTTGCGACGAAGGCGAGAGGTGCGAGGATGCGGAGTGCGTGGAAGCCACGCCATGCGAGACCGACGACGACTGCGCGGACGACGGCCACATATGCGACTGGGGCTACTGCCTCGAACCATGCATCTCCTCCGCGGAGTGCGGCTCACCATCACATGAATACGCCTGCCTGGAGGACCGATGCTGGGAGCGCTGCTTCCTCGGCGACGAAGATTGCGATATCGGGTTCATTTGCGAAGAAGTCACTCAGAACAACCTGGTCTGCCAGCCAGCCGAGTGCGAAACGTTGGAGGACTGCGGCGACGACAACAAGATCTGCACCAGCGCGGACCACGGACGCTGCATCGAGGTCGTCTACTGCGATGACGACGACGGCTGCGACTGGACAGAGGCATGCCGGACGCCGGATCCCTGTCCTCCCGGCTTCGACTGCGAAAACGACAAGGTGTGCGAGGCAAGGGACAGGTGCCGCAGCGATGATGACTGCACCTCGGATGAGGTTCTTGGGTATTGCGACCAAGGGTACTGCTTCGACTCCGAGGCCTGCGAAGATCGAGACGATTGCGAAGACGGCTTGGACTGCGTGGGCGGCGGCTGCGTACCCTGGGTCTGCCGCGGCCCCTCTGACTGCGAGCCCGGAGAGGTCTGCAGCGGCGGCGAATGCATAGAGCCCCAGGATAGAACAGTAGACAGAGTAACCCTCCTTTCGCCCGGCGGTTTCATTCTTCCGGGCGAGGAGCGTCAGCTACGGGCGCTGGCGTATGACAACCACGGCCGAGCCATCGAGGGCGCCCTGTTCGATTGGAGCTCGGATGACGAGGACGTCATTACGGTTGACCAGGACGGCTGGATCAAGGGCGTCACTCCTTCGATCATAGACCCAGGTAACGGCGGTGTTCCCGGCCCGGGCTCCGTAGAGGTGGCGAACATCACCGCCGAGGCGGGAGGAGAGAGCGACTCCGTTGACTGGCATCTGCTTCCCGAGATCGTGGCGAACACCCTTAGAGTGATCGTGGTCGACGCCGAGACGGGAACGCCGGCGGATGACGTGGTTGTCACCGTCTCCGGCGGGCTCGAGGCTTCCACCGACGACTTTGGCATCGCCGAGTTCACGGTGACCGATGACAGTCCCATCGACATTCATGTCTTCGACGGTTCCGGAGAGTACGATTACCTATCCGTGTTCGACACCGAAGAGCGCGACATCCTGATTCCCCTGTCCGCCAGGTCCGACCCGGACATGGTGGCCGGCGTCCGCGGGACCATCTCGCACGAGCACGTGACCTCCGAAGGTGACCTGGCCATTGGAATGGCGGGAGTCAGCATAGGCGGCACCTTGCAGGACTTCGATATGGAGCGGCTCATGGGTCGAATGTTCACTGTCGAGATACCCGGCATGGACTTCTCGATTCCACTTCCCGGATCCATGACCGCACGGGGGAGAGCCTATGGGATGGAGTTTGATCTCAAGGACGAGTACATAGCCTTCGGCGAAGAAGGGCTCCGCATGGGCTGGGCCTTCGCGGGCAGAATGCCGCTCGACGATATGATGGGCGGTGGCGGCGGCATGGGCATCGCGAACATACTGCCCATGTTCTCCATGTTCGAGCACGGCCTTGCGCCGCGGATACGACTCGAGGGCATGGAGCTGGGAGACCAAATCGATGACGGAACTAATGGCGATCCTCCCCTGTGGCCGCCTAGCTGGCTAATCCACTTCCCGGCGGAGCACCACCAGCCGGCGCAAAGCCAGAACCTGCGTCTCAAAATCGAGCCGGAGAGCCTATCCAGCCCGATGGAGAACATAGTGGTCCTCGCGGGAGGCCGCGCCCCCCGCATCGGGCTCGTACCACTAGGCCTTTCAGGCTCTGAAGGAGACACGATTCGAATGCGTATGACGCCCGCCTATGGAGGCCTGGAGATCAGCAAGTATCAGATCGTCACCATGGCATCTCCCGAAGTTGGAGACATGGAGGTTCCAACAGAGGTTTCGGCAAGGATACACACGTCAAGTGACCTTCCCGGCACGGTCGAGTTGGAAGCTTTCATGCCCCTTCCAGACGGCGTCACCTGGACCAAGGATCCACTCGCCATCCATGCGGTCTCAACGTCGAGAGCACATATGCTGCGTGTGGTCATAGAAGGAGCAGACCGAGCCTGGCATGTATACGCGCCCAATCCCGGCGGTGGGACCGTGGACCTGGAGCTTCCGGCCGCACCTGAAGGCCTGGATGACCTGGATCAGCCCGGTAAGGCACGCATAAACGCGATAGAGCTGACCTCTCCGTTCGTGTTCGATGACCTCCTGCACGTTGGTGGATGGAACATCATGGATCTGGATGACATAACGGCTGCTTACTCACGTGTGGAGAAGTAGAATTCGGAACAGATAAACCCCATGGCCAGAATAATCGGCATCGACCTGGGGACCACCAACTCCTGCGCCGCATACACGGATGAAAGCGGAAAGGTGAGGCTCGTCCCATACAAGGACGGCAGCAGCACCATCCCGTCCATATTCGCCGTGGATGACAAAGGCAACGAGCTAATCGGCCACGAAGCCAAGCGGCAGTGGCAACTGAACCCGCGCAACACCGTCTATGCCAGCAAACGCCTCATCGGGCGTAACTACAAGTCCGATGTAGTGAACACCATGTCGGACGTGGTCGCCTACGGCATGAAGGCCGGCGAGGGAGAGTCCGAGGTTCTGATCAGCGCGGGCGGGCAGGACTTCCGCATGAGCGAGATAGCCGCTCGGATCCTGGGCAAGGTCCGAACCGTCGCCTCCGACTATCTCGGCGAATCCGTGGAAAAGGCGGTGGTCACGGTCCCGGCCTACTTTACCGACAAGCAGCGCCAAGCGGTGAAGGACGCGGGAGAGCTCATCAGTCTGGAGGTGGTGCGCATAATAAACGAGCCCACGGCCGCGGCACTGGCCTACGGGGTAGGTAAGAACATCCACGAGAAGGTCCTCATCTACGATCTGGGGGGCGGAACTTTCGATGTATCGGTCATAGAGATCCGCGACCGAGTTTTCGAGGTGAAGGCCACCGGCGGGGATATATTTCTAGGAGGCCTGGATTTCGACCATGCCCTCATTCAGTACGTGCTCGAACACTTCAAGGTGAAGCACCAGGTGGATCTCTCCAGTGATCCGGTAGCCATGCAGCGGATCAAGGACCTGGCGGAGCGAACCAAGATCGACTTGTCGGCTAGAGAGGTAGCACCCTTCAGTGTTCCTTTCGTCACAATGACCTCGGAGGGGATGCCTCTCAACATCGACATGGAGATCTCCAGAGAGGACTTCAGCACGCTGACCTCCAGGCTGGTGCAACGAACTCTCGACGTCGTAAAGAGGGTCATGGACGACGCGGCCGTCAAGGCCGAGGACATTCACGAGGTAATGCTCGTGGGTGGTCAATCGCGGATGCCGTCAATACACGAAAGGCTGACGTCCTTCTTCGGCAAACCCCCATCCAAGGCGGTCCATCCGGACGAAGCAGTCGCCATCGGTGCCGCGCTCTATGGTCACAGCCTCACCGACGACACCAACCTTCGAATCCAGCTCCTCGACGTCATCCCCATGGCCATCGGCCTTGAAGCAGCGGGCGGCCGGTTTCATGAGGTCTTCGAGCGAAACGCCCCAATTCCAAACGCTAGAAGCATCACGGGAACAACGAGTTTCGACGGTCAGACAAACCTGGCCATGCGCATTTTTCAGGGCGACTCGAAATCGGTTGCCGACAACGAGCTGCTCGGCCACTTCCTCTTCGAGGGCATCGAGTCCGGGCCCGCGGGAAGCGCCAAGGTCGAGGTAGTCTTCGACATCAATGTCGAGGGAATCCTGACCATGAGCGCCCGGGACGCCCAGACAGGAAAGAAGATGACCACCAACATTCAGGTGCGACAAAACTGACGCCTCAGCCTCTCGCGCCTGCATGACTCACGGGGTTTTGCGACAGCCTCCTCAGGCGGTTTTCTTCTCTTTCTCGTAGATTATCACCGGAGGCTCCGAGTCCTTGATGACGCCTTCGGTGATCTTGACTCCCTTTACGCCTCGCCTGAACGGAGTCTCGTACATTATGTCGAGCATCGCGTTCTCCATGATGGAGCGCAGCCCACGTGCCCCGGAAGCACGGACCATGGCTTCGTTTGCGATAGCGGTCAAAGCTTCGTCGGTAAAAGTCAGGCTCACCTTCTCGAGCCCGAACAGCTTCTGATACTGCTTTACCAGAGCGTTCTTCGGCTGAGTGAGTATGGTGACCAGTTCCTCATCGGACAAGTCGTCGAGGGTCGCTATAACAGGCATCCTACCCACGAACTCCGGGATCATTCCGTACTTGATGAGATCCTCGGGCTCAATCAACGCGAGTATCTCACCTATCGACCGATCCTCCTTGCGATGGACTTGGGCTCCAAATCCCAGTCCCCTCACGCCGACTCTTTGCTGAATGTTGCCCTCGATGCCGTTAAAGGCCCCGCCGCATATGAACAAAATGTTCGAGGTGTCGACCTGGATGTACTCCTGCTGATTGTACTTCTTGCCACCACGAGGCGTGACGCTGGCTCGTGTGCCTTCGATGATTTTCAGGAGAGCCTGCTGAACCCCTTCTCCAGAGACATCTCTGGTTACGCTGGGGGCGTCGCCCTTTCGCGCGATCTTGTCTATCTCATCCACGTAGACGATACCTCGCGAGGCTCGCTCAACATCATAGTCAGCGTGATGGAGTAGGTTCTGAATGATGTTCTCCACATCCTCACCGACGTAACCGGCCTCCGTGAGGCTGGTGGCATCGGCAATGGTGAACGGTACCTCCAAGAACCGAGCCAGGGACTGTGCGAGCAGGGTCTTGCCGGACCCGGTGGGGCCTATGAGCAAGATATTGCTCTTCTGAAGCTCGACGTCCTCATCCGCTCCTTCCGCTCTTCCACCGCCACCCGTGCGCCGTCTGCCCGACCTTCGCGAGAATATGCGCTTGAAATGGTTATAGACCGCCACCGACAAGATTTTCTTGGCCATATCCTGCCCGACGACATAGTCATCGAGAAACGCGGTGATGTCCGCCGGAGTCGGCAGATCCATCACAGGGGCTTTCTCCTCCCTTTCGGCCTCCTCGGCTACGATGTCATTGCATAGACGTATGCACTCGTCGCAGATGTAGACGGTGGGGCCTGCAATCAGCTTGCGTACTTCTCGTTGGCCCTTCCCGCAGAAAGAGCAAGATAGATTGCCGTGATGATGATCCTTTCGGCTCACGCCACACTCCCGTCAGGTTGTGCCAATTTGCCTCCCTTCGCGCCCAAACGCGAAGACGCGTTTTCCGGGGGGCCCTGTCTCATCACAACGTTAGAACCTATTACCCGCCGCGACCAGCCCCTTTGAACGAATCTGTGTCGATACCCGCGTACTACGCCCACCCGCTGCCCCCCGGTGGACACCTGGCTCCCATCCGATTCCCCCCTCCCTTTAGGGGGCAAACCGGAGTACTTAGCGGACCTCGTATCCAGGGAAGCCCTCATGCCGCGGCCTCTCGAATCACCTCTTCAAAATCCAGTGCAAGAGACTCCGCTTTCTCGCGAACAGCTGGAGGGAGAGCCTCGCACTCGGCTGCTCCATCGGCCAGTCGCCTAGCCGCTCGCGCCAGCTTTCGCACAACTTCCTCGGGTGGAGGCTGGGACACCTCCTCGGGAGGGAACTCTTCTCGCAGCACCCGCCGAAGGCCTCTTGCTGAAGTCGGGCTTTCTTCATCCATCACTCGGTCCCTCAGCTCACGGTACTCTGCCGGGCCGATTTGTCCTCGCTCTTCCGCCTTGGATAAGACCTCGACGACTTCGAAGGGGGGGATCCGCTCCCTACGCGGCGGCTCGCAGAGGGCCGCATGCAGCAGCTCCGGCTCGTGACGTTCCATGAAACCGAAGGTAGCCGTCAGCTTGTGGGCGGTCACCTTCTTGATATGCAGCTCCTGCTTGCAGTAGCTCTCGAAATCGTTGTGACCCCACTCCCTGTAAAGAGCCTGGTCCCGGACTCTAGTTAGGTGTGCCCCAAGGTCGATCCAAGCGTTCTTGAAATCTCGCGCGGCGGTCAAGACTTGATGCCGGTAGGAGCCGGGAGCTACCTGCCGCATCTTGGCCTCGATGGCCGCAACGGCTTTAGTCTTTGGTTTTGTCATTGCTAATTCGTCTTACTCCATCCGCCGTTTGCATGCGAGAGCTACGCTACGGGTTTTGGCGCTCGAACTCTCGCGCTCCCGCATGCGCTGACGTATGATTCCATGTCCATGCGGAAACAGACTAAAGCTACAGATTTCTCTTCGACCTCCCGAGCACCTTTGCTAGTCGCGGCGCTGCTTACGCCTTTGTTGGCCTACCTGCCCGCGGAAGCCGGCGAGATCACACTCGAGAACCCGGAACACGAGGCACCCTCGCGATCACCGCAAGAAAGCGAACCCATCTCCGCTGGCCGCCTCGATGCCCATTTGGCGCGTCTCGCCGCAACAGCCGAGGGCCGGGGGCCGTTGGTTTTCCAGCCGGCTCTCCTCCCTCCAGAGAAACAAGTCAGTCTATATGTCAGATCCATACCCGGACAGGCGTCAGCGGTGGCATCGGCCATAGAACGAGCCGGAGGCGTCGCCGTCCATCTCGGCGGTGACATTTTGTCGGCTCGGATCCCTTCGGGTTCGCTGCCGGAGCTGGGACGGCTGGCCATAGTCGATCGGGCGGAAGCAGCCCTACCAAGACGACCCTTACTACATGACAGCGTCCGGGACATAGGTTCCGATCGGGTTGTGCGCGGTCGAGGCCTAGCTACACCTCTCACCGGCCAAGGCGTGATCCTCGGCCTTGTGGACACCGGCCTAGACTATCACCATCCAACCTTCAACGATGAGGACGGAATAACTCGAGTCCTGGCGATTTGGGACCAAGGAGTGGAAGGTGAGCCGCCACCCGGCTACAGCCAAGGCCGCCTATGCGAGAGGGAGAGCATTCTGGACAAGAGTTGTCATGCCCTTGATCTCGTCGGACATGGAACGCATGTGGGTGCAACCGCTGGAGGAAGCGACCCCATCTTCCCGGGCGTTGCTCCAGACGTGGACTTCTTGTCTTCGGGAAGCCTTACCTTCGAGCTGCTCGCCGAGTCGGCAAGCTGGATCTTCGAGAGCGCGGACGCGCTTGGTCGTCCGGCCGTAATCAACATGTCGTTGGGCGGGCATTATGGCGCTCATGACGGCTCCACCCTGGAAGAGCAGGCCCTAACAGAGATGTCCGGCCCGGGTCGAATAATAGTGGCGGCCGCGGGTAACGACGGCGGCACCCGCATACATCTCTCCTACCCTCTCGACGACGAGCCGGGAAGAACCGACATACTCATTCATCCAGGTTTTTTGGCGGAGGGGGGCTACATCGACCTCTGGAACGAGGCTGGTGGAGAGATGGAGGTTCAGCTCGCCGTATTGGATTCCTCCGATGAGGTTGCTGCTTCCACCGGCTTCCGGGGTCCCAACGACCCGGTTTTTTCCGGACGCCTCGAAGCGCAGGACGGGACATCGCTGGGCGAAGCACAGATCTCTTTCGAGCCCTCTCATCCGGATACAGGCAAGGAGAGGGCAAACGTGCAGGTCGTTCCGGGTTCAGAGCCCAACACCTACGCGGGCAATCCGGACGGCTGGAGCTGGGTCCTCGAGCTACGTGGAAGAGGCACTTTCCATGGATGGATAGCCAGCACCGCCTTCGGCTCCGCGCCTGCGTCTTTCGGAGTACGGGGAAATGCCGGCGACGACAGATCGGTAGTGGCCATGCCGGCCACCGCACCCGGAGTTCTTGCCGTTGCGGCTTACACTACAAGAAACGCGTGGATGGATGTCGAGGGAAACTGGTTTGAAGACGACTCCCTGAAGCTCGGCGAAATAGCGCGTTTTTCTTCCGGCGGACCCTCAACCGATCCGGATCGCACGGGGATGAAGCCGGAGATCGCCGCGCCCGGCGAGTACATAGCCGCACCGTTCGGGCGAAATGCGATAATTTTCGATCGTACCACCTTGCTCGAGGAGAACGTGGCAGCGATGCGAGGAACTTCCATGGCTGCCCCTCACGTCGCGGGCGCGGTTGCTTTGATGCTGGAAGCCCGACCGGAGTTCGATCGTGATGAGATCCTCGAAGTACTGGCGGAGACGGCCCGCGGCGACGAGCATACCGGTGAGCTGCCAAATGACCGGTGGGGGTACGGCAAGCTGGATGCGTATGAAGCAGCACTTCATCTCGTGGGACCAAGTGAACCGGATCTCAACGGGGGCGGTTGTGACTGCGCCTCGGCAAAGAGCGGCGGCTCTTGGCCGGCCGCATCACTCATCGTTCTATTGCCAGCCCTGCGTATGTTGATATTTCGACGGCTCCGCGCCGCCTCATGAGCAGGAGCATCAACCTGGTCCAAGCCTCCTCGCGGCCGCTGAACACCGCTCGTCGGTTCGCGACCGCGCGATGCCTGTAGGACAAGGAGTCCGTGGTCAATAAGAGTTCCAAGAAGAGACGACTTGCGCTAAGGCTCGCGTACGATGGCGGCGAGCTTTGCGGCTGGCAGCGTCAACCGGGCAAGCGCACCGTGCAAGGCTTGCTCGAGGAGGCCTTGGTCACGGTCGGACTTCCGGGAAGGGTACAGGGCGCCGCGCGAACCGATGCCGGAGTGCACGCTTTGGAGATGTTCGTTCATCTCGACACCGCTGCTGTCGTCGCCGATTTTTCGGCGGCCCGCCGCGCCGTCAACGAGGTCCTTCCCGCGGACATAAGGCTCTGGTCCATCGCGCCGGCGCCGAGGAAGTTCAACGCCCGCTGGTCGAGTCGCGGAAAGATATATACCTACATTCTAGCTACTCCAGAGAATCTGGAAGCAGCCGCCGGCGACCCTTTCCTTGCTACTCGTGCATGGTGCCTTCCTGATCCCCGATCGTTCCCCCACCTCGAGGGACAAACAAGGCATCTGGATACCAAATCAATGAGCCTGGCTTTGAAGTCCTTGCTGGGTCGAAGGAACTTCGCGGGTCTAGCTACCTTGCGAGGCGCGCGCGTACGAGGAGGCACGATACGCCGGCTGGGGGCAAGTAGAGTGTTGGATATGGCCTATCCCGGAGCAGCCGAAGGCCGACTCGTCTGCATTACCGTCTCTGGAGACGCTTTTCTGAAGCACATGGTTCGCAACATGACCGGACTGCTGGTTCAAGTCGGATACGGCGAGATCGAAGCGAGCGAAGTCGCGGCGACGGTCTCCGGCCGCGACCGACATCAGGGCCCCAGAGCCCCCGGCCGCGGCCTGACACTCGTGCGGGTCCGCTACCCCTCTTTGTTGCGGCCCTAATCGATTAGAGCGCGGCGGACCCGCCTAAGCTCGGGAGCAAAATCGGCATCGAGATAGATCTCGACAACGCGATCCAGACGCGCGTAGAACTCCCTCAGCTTCTTGGCTCTTCGTTTCATGTCGGCTCCCCTCTATCGAGGCAAGTGCCGGTACTTGCGTAATAAATCGGAGATCGCCTCCCTCAGTAGCTCACTTTGACGAACTCTCGTGCGACCCGAAAGATCCTTCAAACGATGGTAGCTACCGGGAGGTAGGCGTATTAGAAGCCCTACCAAGCTTTCGCTGCTGTCATCCATGTATTCTCCGGCGTTACCTGGCCCCTTTGCCCCGAGCGTATCAACGCTCGAGGAGCGGTCAAGAAAACGGCGCGGCACCAAATGCACCGCTCATGGCACCCACGGTCGGCCGGCTGCTATTCTTTGCTTCATGAACTATGTGAGGGTCACGCACCTTGGAGCAGTCAGCCTACTGCTCCTCCTTGGAGCATGCGGGCCGACATCGGACCTGTTCATCGAAACCGTGGTTCCCGCCGACTCGGCAACAGGGCTCGAAACTACACTTATCGTCCATGGAGAACAGTTTCAGCCGAACGCGAGGATCCACCTCGAGCATGGCGGCTCGACATCCGTCGTAGTCTTGCCATCCCACGTAAACGAGGATGGAACCACCGCCGCGGCTCTAGTTCCATCGGGAATGGAGGCCGGAACATATGATGTGACTCTGGTGAACAAAGGCGGGACGAGTCGTACCCATCAACATGCCTTCACCTTGTATGACGGGGGCGTCGAGATCACCTTTCTGGATGTGGGGCAAGGTGACTCGACATTCGTTCGCTCACCCCGCGGAGACAGCCTGCTGAAGGACGCGGGCACACCGGAGGCCGGCGAGACAGCGGTGATCCCGTTCCTGTCGCGCCTCGGTGCCCTGCCACCAACACACATCATTACGAGCCACCGGCACAACGACCACATGGGGGGCGTAGTTGAGATCTTGGAGGGCCCTAACGGCGAGCCGGGAACCTCAAATGACCACCATCCTCACGGATTGCTGCTCCACAACAGAGATTCACCGCCCTGCGATACCCTCATATGTAAGCGTTATGAGGCCGCGGCCGGCGTGGCCGGTGCCCGGCCGGCGGAGCTGGGGGAGACGATAAGCCTCGGGGCCGGCGTCGAGGTCGAGGTGGTGGCGGTGAACGGAGCCTTGCTCGGCGGCATAACCCTGGACCCGGGAGATGAGGAAAGCCTGGAGGGCGAGAATGCGTCCTCCGTGGCGGTGGTGATCACTTTCGGCGACCTGCGCGTGTTCGTAGGCGGTGATCTCACCGGCGGCGGAAACGAGACCGTGGACATGGAGACCCCCCTCTCCGCCGCAATAGCGCCCATACACGTTCTGCGCGTCAATCATCACGGCTCGGCTACATCCACCAACGAATCGTTCCTTCATAATCTGGAGCCCGCTGCTTCGGTTGTCTCGGCGGGACTCGACAACCCCCACTGTCACCCCCATCGCTCCGTGATGAAACGGCTTCAGTCCGTGGGCGCGCATATCTTCCTTACCACTCCCGGCATAGTCGACGCCGTTGCAACCGGATGCGGCGAACCTACTTTCATGCCTCCAGGCGCCGTACCGGAACATGGCCACATCCGGATGGAGTCCACCGATGGACGTTCCTACCAAATCGGACCTCTGGAAGGAGAACTCATCGAGCTTTGGGTCGAGTAAGAATAGGCGCCTGCCGGGTTCTGCTTCAGTCGAAACGCACCTGCACCCCTAAACCCCCGTCGAATCCGGATACCAGGCCACGGCCTAGAGCGGCAAAGGCGCCAACGGAAAGCGAAAACCCGAGGCGCCTGCTGGGATCGTACATCAGCCCCATCCCGAGACGGGCTCCGGCCGCCGGCGCGGGCGCAAGCGGGACCATTAGATCGAGATCGGCAAAGGTCTTCCAATGCTGGCTGCCGGCATAGGCCCGGTAGCCCGCGATCGCCGCCAGACCGCGGCCGTCCCCGGTCTGGAAGAGGCGCGCGCGGACCGAAAGCTCGTTTCCACACCAGGCAAGCCCCTTGCTAGCGCCCAGATCCAACCCGGCCGCAAGCCCCCAGCCGCCGGTACCGTCCAAAGCCGCCTTGCCGAGCACCATGACGCCGGGCTCGAATCGAATGCCCAACTGACCTCGATGGTCGAGATCGACTGCATCCTCGAACCGGTATGCCTCACCGACAGCCGGCGCCGGCAAGAGCATTAGCAGGACTAGGAGAACCGGACGCCACACGGCCGCGAATGCTACCATCTACTGGCTTGCTATACCCAGCCGGGCGAAGATGCCTATGTGCTCATACCTGTCGGGCTCCCCATGAGGGACTATTCCCTCGATCTTGCGAATGTCCAGCTCGAACCCTTCCAGCTCGGGCAGATCTATGGGGTCGAGCAGATCGTCCAGCATGGGCTCGACCAAACCGATAATCGTTGGAACTATGTCTTCCAGCACGCTGGTGTCCTCGGCGAGGATGCCGCTGTTCTTGACCTCGATGCGCGTAACCATGTCATCGAGGTCCCCCAAGAGCGGGAGAAGCTGTCCGCCTACCGTCGCCTCGAGCCCGACCGGCACGTAGAGATCGACATCCAAAGTGAACAGGCGATAGTACCGCTCCTCGAAGAAACCGTAGAAATCGAGGTGGACGTTGTTCAGGTATAGGTTGATGAGCGGCTCTTCCATTACCCACTTCGAACCAACCTCGATGTAGGTCCCTTTTCCAATGTGAATCTCGGGCAGCTCCTTCGGACGCAAGGAGATGATCATAGGCGTGTTGTCTCCTCCCGTCAGCACCCCGAGACTCGGTAGGAAAGTGGCAAACAGCCCCGTGGAAATCATGTCATCGACCTCACTGTCGATGTCGATGCAAAGGCCGCCGCTGCGATAGACCTCATAAAGAGCTTTGTTCAAGAACCTGTCCGAGATGCCGATGCCTATGTGGTATCGAAGCCCTTCCGACTCATTACCGAAGTCGATCCGAGGAGGGGGAGCCGTGCTTGGCTCCGTGGAGGGCGAAGGAACGCAGGGGCTGAAACTCTCCGCCGCCAATCCGGTTATGACCCTCACCTGCACGGGACCGCCGTCGTGAGGAACGAAGGGGTCTCCATAGGCGTTCTCGCGCTGCCCCGCGCCGATGTAAAGGTCGAGGAGCGTGCTGGGCAGCATGCCGTCCAGCATCTCTCCGAGGTCCAGCCTTCCGACAACGCCCAGGGGAGCGCGTACACACCCGCCGGACCTCATGCACCAGCCCTTATCCTCGTCACAATGCACCCCCGCCACCCCCAGGCCGCCCTCGCAGCCGAGCGTGAACAGGTCACACTCCATGCAGGTGGCATCATCGACCATCTCGTCGAGCTCGTCTATCAGCTCGTCCTCGAGCATGTCGTTCATCATGTCGGTGATCCGTCCCTTGAAGAGCAGCTCGGCTGCTCCTGCCAAAAGGCCGCCGGAGATTGTGTAGTCGGCGTCGGTGATCTCGATCTCCGGAGGATCGCTCAAATCGATCTCCAGGCCGTGGGTGACGGAGTCGCGGCCCAGCCTGACGCGGGCCGAGACCGGCTTGCCCATTATGTGAACCTCGGCATCGGCGCTGACCGGCCCGGCGCATATGGGAATCTTGTCATTCGCCGGACCCGAGGCGTTCGTTCCGCTGTGTGCCCAAAGATCGGCCATGACGCGAATGGTGTCGGGCTCCTCGCGCAGGATGAACACATTGCGGAGCTCGGCGGTGACGGGACACGGGTCGTTCCGGTTGCAAATCTTGGTGTCCGAGCTAAAGGTAGAGCAACTGCCCGGCTCGGGATCCAGATCGAACGCGAGGCCGTCTTCGGCTATGGTCTCGACTATGACATCGAAGTTGAGCTCCAGAAACTCGAAACCATCCGGACTCACCTCGACCTGAATGCCGTCGTAGACCTTGTCCACGTCCTCGAGATCCTTCTCGAGGGGCTGGAGATCATCACAACCTTCGTCCTCGCACCCTAGTACGAGGGCGACTCCAGCCACTGCCACGAGCAAAGCACTTCGGCCATTTGAGAAACGCATTCTAAACCCCTCCGGATCACGAACAAGCAGGCAATTTTATTGTACGGGGACCGAGCCCAAGCGGTCAAACACAATGCTGCTCGAGATTCCAAGAAACGTTTCCGGCCGTCCTGCTCCGAAGGCGAGATCTCGCGGATCTTGAACAGGCTGGAGCCGGCCTCAGTCCCTCCGTGACCACTGCGGGAACGAAGGCAATCAAACCACGTGCCTTGCTAGCCTAGGCAGCCGATCTACCGGATGTGCTTCTCTTCACTCTCGCCTTCCCCGCTCCAAGCTTCTTGGCCGGCCTCTTCTTGGATGCAAGCTTCTTCGCGGCGGCCTTCTTTCCGGCGGCGGCCTTCTTTCCGGCGGCGGCCTTCTTTCCGGCGGCGGCCTTCTTTCCGGCGGCGGCCTTCTTTCCGGCGGCGGCCTTCTTTCCGGCGGCGGCCTTCT
>SLRQ01000082.1 GCA_007130885.1 Deltaproteobacteria bacterium | reverse complement strand
GGGTGGGTTTTTTTCAGGTGGGCGGTGGTATCGCGGGGGACTTCGCTATCTGCGCCGTGCCCACGATAATCCAGGATCTTCAACTGACGGACGTGCCTTTCTGGGGGTACTTCGCTCAGATCTCGGATGCCGTGACCAGCTATGGCGGCTACTCGGGAGCCGTGCCGAACGAGAAGATCACTTGGGGTAAGCTCGCGGCCGATACGCCGAAGTTCATGATCCAGTCCGACGCCACCATCGTGCTTCCGCTGGTTTTCGCCTACGTCCTTGGAGACTGAAGAGGTCTGTGCGGAGGTCTTCTGCTTGACCGGCGGATGGGCCTGTGTTAGCTCAGCCGCCCCTCGACTCGACTCCAACCGCCCGAAACCCATTGGTAAGTAAGGTGTTTTTGGCGGTCGAGGTCAGCTAGTGATCAACGTCAGCATTGCACGCAGGTATGCCCGCGCTCTTCTCGCCGTCGCCACGGAGGTAAACCGTGTGGACGAAGTGATGCGTGAGCTGGATGGTTTGGTTGGGCTCATGGCCGAATCGCCCGACTTGCGAAATGTCATGGCGAGCCCAGGGTTTTCCAGGGAACAGCGCCAGGAGATCTTTGGTGAGGTTACCGGCGGGGGCGCTGTCGCCGAGCCCACCGCGTCTTTCCTGCGTCTCCTGATAGACCGCGGAAGGATCGAGCACCTACAGCAGATAGCTCGGATCTACACGGAGTTCGCCGACGAAGCCGCTCGCAGAGTCAGGGCCGAGGTTTTTACCCCGCGCCCCTTGGAGTTGGACGAGGTTCGACGCCTCGAAGCCGCATTGTCGGACATTGAGGGCAACAAGAGCATCGAGATGACGCAGCAGATCGTTCCGTCTCTATTAGGGGGTGTAGTGGCGAAAGTCGGCGATCGGGTCTTCGATGGCTCTTTGAAGACACAGCTCGAGAAGATTCGCCAGGCAGCGCTTTCATGAGGCTTCCGGGCAAGTAGCCGATGACAACCCATAATCAAGACAGCAAACAGGCAGACAAATGGCCATCGACATTCGCGCCGACGAGATCAGCCGGATCATCCAGGAGCAGATTAAGGACTATGGCAAGAAGATCGAGATCACTGAAACCGGCGCGGTTCTATCGGTTGGTGACGGTATAGCTCGGGTCTACGGGCTTCAAGGCGCCCTGTCCGGCGAGCTCGTCGAGTTCGAGAACGGCTCCAAGGGGCTCGTTCTGAACCTCGAGGAGGACAACGTCGGGATCGCCGTCATGGGTGAGTTCAATACCATCGGTGAGGGCAGCTCGGTCCGCCGCACCGGAGAGGTGGCTTCAGTTCCGGTTGGAAAGGGCATCTGCGGAAGGGTTGTGAATGCCTTGGGCGAGCCGCTGGACGGCAAGGGCCCCATTGAGGTCGAGGAGGATCGCCAGATCGAGCTGAAGGCTCCTGGGATTGTGGCGAGAAAGAGCGTCCACGAGCCGCTTCAAACAGGACTGAAAGCCCTCGATTCGCTGGTGCCCATCGGCAGAGGGCAGCGTGAGCTGATTATCGGCGATCGCCAGACCGGCAAGACGGCTATCGCCGTGGATACGATTATCAATCAAAAAGGACAGGACGTATTCTGCGTCTACGTGGCTATAGGACAGAAGCAGTCCACGGTCGCGCAGGTCGTCGATAGGCTCCGGCGGGCCGGCGCTCTCGACTATACGATCATCGTTTCCGCTACGGCATCCGACGCAGCTCCCCTTCAGTTTCTTGCTCCCTACTCTGGCGTCGCAATGGCGGAGTACTTCCGAGACAACGGAATGCACTCCCTCATCATTTACGATGACCTCTCCAAGCAGGCCGTCGCCTACAGGCAGCTCTCATTGCTGCTTCGACGCCCACCCGGCCGCGAGGCCTACCCAGGAGACGTCTTCTATCTCCACAGCCGCTTGCTGGAGCGAGCCGCGAAACTTTCCGATGAGGAGGGCGGTGGCTCCCTCACCGCGCTGCCCATCATCGAGACTCAAGCCGGTGACGTGGCCGCGTATATACCCACCAACGTCATTTCGATCACCGACGGCCAGATCTTCTTGGACTCGGATCTCTTCTATTCGGGAGTACGGCCGGCCATCAACGTCGGTCTTTCCGTCTCTCGTGTCGGTGGAGCGGCCCAGGTAAAGGCGATGAAGCAGGTGGCGGGAACTCTCAGGCTCGAGCTGGCGCAGTACAGGGAGTTGGCCGCGTTCGCACAGTTTGGATCCGACCTGGACAAGGCCACGCAGGAAACCCTGGCCCGAGGGGAGCGGCTGGTAGAGGTGCTCAAGCAGGGGCAGTACGAGCCGATGCCCGTGGAGAAGCAGGTCGTCCAGCTTTATGCCGCCGCGGGCCGAGACGAGAAAGGGCATGGCTGGATACGCAACGTTCCAAACGCCGATGTCGGACGATACATGGGTGAGCTGCTCCGTTTCGTGGAGGCTCGTCACCCGAGCGTTCTAAAAGACATTCTCCAGAAGAAGTCCCTCGACGACGATCTCAAGGCGCGACTGGATGAGATTCTCGTCGAGTTCAAGGACGTTTTCCACGAGAACGGAGAGAACTCGGAGCCGCAGACGAAGATCGAGGCTGCATGACGAGGGCTTGCACTGGAACTCTGCTGCGCGGGTAGCACCGTACTATCTTCAAAATGGCCAATCTCAAGGACATCCGAAAAAGAATCTCCTCGGTGAGGAATACGCAGCAGATCACCAAGGCGATGAAGATGGTAGCCGCCGCCAAGATGCGCCGCGCTCAGGATGCGGCAATCCGGGCGAGGCCGTATGCCGAGGGCATCGAGAGAATGCTGGCGGAGGTGATGGCGCGAAGCATTGATGCCGACGCTTCACCCATTCATCCATTGCTGGAGACTAGGAGGCCTGTTCGGCACGTCAAGCTCCTCGTTATGACAAGCGACCGAGGTCTGTGTGGAGGCTTCAACAGCAACATACTCCGCCGAGCCGGACGCTTCCTTTACGAGAACGAAGAAGTCTACGAGAACATCACGGTGGCCACCGCCGGACGCAAGGGCAGAGACTACTTTCGGCGACGTCCCACGGTAAAGCAGGGCACCCATCATGCCGGGGTTTTCGAGGAGCTTCGTTACGAGAAGGCCGAGAGAATCAGCGAGGATCTTCGAAGGCGCTATCTCTCGCCCGAGCATGACCTCGACGCGGTTTTCATTCTCTATAACCACTTCGTTTCGGCTGTTACGCAGAATGTTACCCTCCGGCAGCTATTGCCCGTGGAGCCGCCTTCCGAGCAGCGTCCGGAGAGGCCCGGAAAACCAGCGGCGGTCGACTTTCGTTACGAGCCCGATCAGGCGGCTGTCTTGGATGCCCTGCTGCCCACATACCTCACGACACAGATCTGGCGGGCTCTTATGGAGTCCTTGGCATCGGAGCACGCGGCTCGGATGACCGCAATGGACTCGGCTACGAGGAACGCGGGCGATATGATTGATTCATTGACGCTTTTGGCCAACCGAACCCGCCAAGCCGCGATAACCACCGAGCTTGTGGAGATCGTGGCTGGTGCCGAGGCCTTGTAGCCCATCACTCGAACTTTCAGCACTAGTGAGCAGAAATATGTCAACTCCCACCGGCAAGACCGATGTTCACGGCAAGATCACCCAGGTAATGGGACCCGTCGTCGACGTGGAGTTTCCTTCCGGACACATTCCAGGGCTTCTGACAGCGCTTCGCGCAACCAATCCTTCAATAAGCGATTCGGAGTGGAACCTCGTCCTCGAGGTGGCACAGCACCTGGGAGAGAACACCGTCCGGACAGTCGCCATGGACTCGAGCGAGGGCCTCAGGCGAGGTGCTCCCGTCAAGGATACGGGCTCTCCCATCAAGACGCCTGTCGGTTCGGAGGTTCTCGGACGGATCATCAATGTTGTCGGGGATCCCGTGGACGAGCTTGGGCCGGTGGAGGCCAAGGAGCACTGGCCCATTCACAGGGATCCGCCGAGCTTCCTCGACCAAGAGGTCGATGTCAGCGCCTTCGAGACCGGCATCAAGGTAATCGACCTGCTCTGCCCATACGCCCGAGGCGGAAAGATCGGGCTGTTCGGCGGCGCGGGCGTCGGTAAGACGGTCCTCATCATGGAGCTAATCAACAATGTGGCTCTCAAGCACGGAGGCTACTCCGTGTTCGCGGGAGTGGGGGAGCGCACGCGCGAGGGTAACGATCTTTGGCATGAGATGGCCGACTCGAAGGTCATCAAGCCCGGTAATTGGAAAGAGTCGAAGGCGGCCTTGGTGTATGGGCAGATGAACGAGCCTCCCGGAGCGCGCATGCGTGTCGGTCTTACGGCACTAACTATCGCCGAGTACTTTCGTGACCGGCAGGAACAAGATGTCCTCCTGTTCATCGACAACATCTTCCGCTTTACGCAGGCAGGCTCCGAGGTCTCGGCGCTTCTTGGACGAATCCCGGCCGCGGTGGGATACCAGCCTACGCTTTCCACCGAGATGGGCATTCTGCAGGAGAGAATTACTTCGACGTTGAAGGGCTCGATCACCTCGGTGCAGGCGATCTACGTCCCGGCGGACGATCTGACCGATCCCGCTCCCGCCACTACTTTTGCTCACCTCGACGCAACGACGGTGCTCGCCCGCTCCATCGCCGAGCTAGGCATCTATCCGGCGGTGGATCCTCTCGACTCCACCAGCAGGCTCCTGGAGCCCGCGGTCGTAGGTGATGAACACTATGCGGTGGCGCGTCAGGTTCAGGAAATTCTCCAGAGGTACAAGGAACTGCAGGATATTATCGCCATTCTCGGCATGGATGAGCTGAGCGAGGAGGACAAGCTCATCGTGGCCCGTGCCAGGAAGATTCAGAGATTCCTATCGCAGCCTTTCTACGTGGCCTCGCAGTTTACCGGCACGGAAGGCAGGTATGTGGAGCTGAAGGACACCATTCGCGGGTTCAGGGAGATTGTCGAAGGGCTGCACGACGATATGCCCGAGCAGGCTTTCTACATGGTCGGCACGATTGAGGAGGCCAGAGAGAAAGCGGAGATGTTGGCGGCGGCCTAGTACGCAGGCGTTGCCCGCGGGCAGCTTTCCCGGAGAACGAAGATGGCCAATCGGCTGACTCTAAGACTTGTAACTCCCACGCATCCCGTCCTCGAAGTGGACTGCGACGAGGTGCGCGCACCTGGTGTGCAAGGAAACTTCGGGGTTAGGCCGGGGCACGAGCCGTTTCTTACCACCCTGGACTCCGGTCCGCTCCATTTCTTCGACGAGGGAAGGGACGATGCCTACGCGGTGGTGGGCGGCTTCGTCGAGATTAGGGACGATGAGGTTACGGTATTGGCCGACGAGGCCGTGCACGTGGAGAAGATAGATCCCGAGCATGAGCTGGCCGCCCTGGAGGAAGCACGCAAGCGGCTCTGCGAGGTCCAAGAGGGCCTTGTTCAGCACAGGATGGAGTCTGCTCGCGTGCGCCGGCATGCCGCTCGGCTCGCAACCGTGCGTTTGTAGCACCGGGACCGGTCGGCGAAAGTTTCTCCCATCTCGGCGGTACCGCTACAAGGGGGGTGGTGGTGAAAGCCCCGGCTAGCACCCGCGCGGCGGGGCATGGCAAGGTTTTTATTCCCATGCCCCCGAAAAACAGAACCGAAAAGGTGATAGAGATCGTGCTCTACAGGGATTTACTTTGTCCCTGGTGCCATCTGGCCGCTGTTCGTCTAGAGAAGGCAAGGCGCGAAATAGGGATGGTCGTCTCATGTAGGCCAAGGCCCTTTCTTCGTTCTCCACCAACGGCCAGCCGGCGGAGAGTCTCCGAGGCCGCGCTGAAAAACGTGGAGCTCGCCGCGCGGCAGCCGGATGCTCCGCCCATGTCGTCCGAGCTATGGAAGAGTGAAGAGCCACCCCTCGAAGCGATAATGGCCATGGCCGCGGTGGAAGCCGCTTCCTTTCAAGATCCGAGGATCGGCAAGGTGCTGGACGCCGCGCTCCGGGAGGCGGTTTTCGAGCGTGGTCTCGATATCGCACGCGACGAGGTGGTGCTCGACATAGCGAGGTCTGTTGCGGGCCGGAGACTGTGCATGAGCAGGTTCCACAGGGACCTTCTAGGTCCCGGAGTCGGGGGCTGGCGAGAGCGGCTGCTCGATCGTAGCAATGCGGCTTCAGCAGCGGGAGTCGATAGAGTCCCGTGCGTTTACGTTCAGGGAAGGGCGCTGGCAGGCGATAAAGAAGTGAACGAGTATGTAGAGGCCATGCTGGAGGCGCTGGCAAGAACGGCTATTCCCGGGGCCGTGCCCCTGGTTTGAAGGAACGGCGCTTCCGGCGGGTGTGGGACTTTAGCGACTGCGTGCGCGGGTGATTGGCTGTGCCTCGGAATTCGTTCGTGTTACCGTCGCTTGGGTGAATAGCCGCCGGGCGGGGACGTCCCACGTTTGAACCGCCAAGGACCGTAACCCAAGTAAGTGGGTTTGGAGGATGCCATGAAAACTGGATGCCGCATGCGAAGACTTCTCACTCTCGCCGCGGTCGCGCTCCTGATGGTGGCCGTGTCCGGCTGCACCGTGCACCGCACCATCCGCGTTACCGAGACCACGGCTCCGCCGGTCGACCGAAAGATCGGATACTACGGTGGCCATGTGATCCCGGATGAAGCGGGAGGTGGCTGGTGCTACATGGAAGGGCATCATTACCATCATTATGAACCCCATCGTCGTGAGTACTATGCGTACTACGATGGCTACTACCACTATCAGGGACCGGTCAGCTTCTATTACTACGGTCGTCACCCCGTACCGGATAGCCATGGTGGGGGTTGGTGCGAGCGCGGCGGGCGTCACTCGCACGACTACCGTCCCGGTTACGACCACGGCTGGCGTTACCGCGAACGTGATCGGTATTACTACTGGGATCCGCCTGAAAGAGGCCGGCCGCCGCGAGAGGCACGTCCCGCCGAGCCCGCGTACCGGGACCAGGCGCCTCCTGCGAGGGGACGCCCCGCGGAGCACCCGTCCGAGCGGGATCGTCCTGGAAGACCGGCGGAACCGGCTCATCCGGACCGGCCTGATGCTCCGGACCGACCAGATCATCCACGCAGGCCCGGAGCGCCGGATCGTCCCGAGCGTCCGGACCAACCCGAGCATCCGCATTGGCCCGACAGGCCTGAACGTCCGGAGCGGCCGGACCATCCAAGAAGACCCGGCGACACCGACGAACCGGAGCGGCGCGTGCCCGGCCGTCCCGATGGTCCCGAGGTGGAGCGCCCGAGGGTGCCCGCGGACGTCGATAGGCCGGAGCGGCCGCAACCACGCGTGCCCGGCCGTCCCGATGGTCCCGAGGTGGAGCGCCCGAGAGTGCCCGCGGACGTCGATAGGCCGGAGGTCGACGAGCCGGAGTCGCCGGTGAGGCGCGTGCCCGGCCGTCCCGATGGTCCCGAGGTGGAGCGCCCGAGGGTGCCGGCGGACGTCGATAGGCCGGAGGTCGACGAGCCGGAGCGGCCTGTGAGGCGCGTGCCCGGCCGTCCCGATGGTCCCGAAGTGGAGCGCCCGAGAGTGCCCGCGGACGTCGATAGGCCGGAGGTCGATGAGCCGGAGCGGCCTGTGAGGCGCGTGCCCGGCCGTCCCGACGGTCCCGAAGTGGAGCGCCCCACTTTGCCGACGCGACCGGATCCATCGGAGCCTGCCCGGCGGGAGGTCGATTTGCGACCACCGCAGCCGCGTCCCGATGTCGACGTCAAGGTCCCCGGAGAGCACAAGCGGGCAGAGCCGCGTGACGAGCCGGTTCGAGGCATCGTTCACGATGACAAGCCCTCGCCCGAGCAAGGGCTTCCCGACAGGGTGGAGAGAACAGCGCCGCCTCCAACTCGCGAGGCGGATAGCCGTCCCGCGCCGTCGGACGCTCCCCGTCCGCGTGACACAGGCGGCCCGGAAGAAGTGACGCCGCGCACCCCTCGCCCCGATGTGCCGGCCGTGGTCCCGGGCCGGCCGGACACAGGCTCCAGCCGGCCTGATTCCTCTCGTTCGAGGAGGGATCGCGATGATGATGACGACGATGAAGACGATGACGAGGATGAGGACGACAACGGACCCGTGAGAGGTCGAGTCGCGCCTCGTGCGGTGGTGCCTCGATAGCAGTAATTGCCCACGGCCGATGGAGCAAATGCTTCATCGGCCGTGGCATGTCCTTCCAGCGAGGCGAGCGGTTGGTGTAATGTACCCGCTAACGTGGGCGCCTGTTGGCGAACAGTGAAAAGCATTCGCCTAGCCCGCCAACCTCTTGCCCCCCGGAGGATCCGCATGTACCGCATTTTCGCCGTAATAGGGCCGGCGCTTCTTCTGTCCGCACCTGCTTATTCCGCCGGCTTCGAGTATCCGGAGAACGGCGCACGAGCTCTCGCACGTGGCGGCGCCTTCGTGGCATCGGGAGATGACCCGACACTCATTCAGCACAACCCCGCCGGGCTCGCCGGCCTCGATGGTCTTCGCATCAGCCTGGACGGCCAGTTCGTTTGGTGGACGACGGAGTACCAAAGGCTCGTTCAAGACAACGCCGGCGACTGGACGGCGGTCGACCCTTCGAGCGGCGAGACGATGCTTCCGGTCGGCAACACCCGAAACCCTTGGATTACACCTTTCCTCGCCGCGACCTATCAGGTCATCGATGGTCTCACCTTGGGCCTCGGGGTCTACGGTCCCTCGGCCGTCGGTGAGCGCCGTTATCCGGACCCGCGCGATATCGCGCCCTTCTTTTGGGACGGCGAGTACCACGAGGGTGAAGAGGATCTCGACGCCGTCCAAAAGGGCATACCTAGGCGATCTCCTCAGCGTTACGGCTTGATACGTTTGTTCAACCTGGTGTTCTTTCCAACAGCGTCCGTGGGGTGGGAGCCCGTCTCCTGGCTGCGCCTTGGGGTGAGCGCTCAGCTCGTATCATCGAACATGGAGTACAGCCTCGCGTTTCAGTCGGATACCATTGCCACGCTCGTCGGCCCGGGCCCGGAATCGGATGTCGTGGGGGAGCTGGATGTGGCCACTCGAAGCCTTGGAAAGACCGCCATCTTCGGGGTTCAAGCAAAGCCAATCGATCCGTTGACGATAGGCCTCACCTTTCGGCCTCCCTTCAGCTTGGAGCAGGAGGGCACTTTCCGCCTCTACTTCAACGACCTGCAGCGAGATATGGGCTTGAGGCAGGATCTCGATCGGGCCGTCTTCAAGAGCAATTTTCCCGCCGTCTTTCGCCTTGGGGTCGCGTGGGAGCAGGCTGGTTGGGTGGCTGAGATGACCGGCAGCTATGAGACGCTTTCAGTAGTGGATGTTTATGTCTTCGAGCCGGACATCAGCATAGATGTGCCTCTCGCCGAGCCGATCGAGGTCAGAGGCGAGGAAGTCCTCATGGACAAGCAGTGGGAGGATACATTCGGGCTACGTCTTGGAGGCGGGGTGGATCTCGAGCGGGCTTTCGGCTTGCCGGTCCCGGTGGAGCTATTCGCGGGTTACGCCTTTGAGCATGCGGCCATACCCACGCGTACTCAGAACCTCGATTTTTTCAGCCCCACGCGCCATCAGCTTGCCTTTGGTTTTTCCTATGATACCGGCCCCGCACGAATATCCACCTCGTTCAGTCAGACATTGGAGCCGACCGTCCAGGTCCGCGACAGCATAGTGTTCCGCGTGGACGATGCCTCCTTGGGCCTCGACCCCGATGCCGATCTGAAAATGGTAATGAACGGTGACTACCAGTCTCGTCACTCGTTGTTCATGCTTTCGGTCGAAAGCAGGTTCGGCGCCCCGTAGTCCAGGTCAGGGTCTTGTTTCCCGGCTGGCTATGTCCTTGAGGGTTCTCGCCGCTACGTCTCCGGGCTCGTGCTTGGCGATGTCCGAAAGGCTGATGATGCCGATCAGTTTCCCTCCTTCAACCACCATTATTCTCGATTTCTTGTGCTGAGACATCAGCTGCTCGGCGGCTGATAGGTCATCGTCCGGAGCGCAGGTGACCGGTGTGTGTGACATGACGTCGGTTACTCGAACTTGACTCGCGGTCTTGTCCTCCGCGCAGACGCGGGTACAGATATCCCGGTCGGTAAGCGTGCCGTGAGGGCTCATGTGCTCGTCGCAGACGGGGAGGAAGCCGACGTTCAGGTCGCGCATGCGTTGAGCGGCCTGATGGCAGTTGTCCATTGGAGATAGGCACTCCACGTTCATCTTCATGACATCCTTGCACTTCATGTTCGTCCCCCAATTGTTTTGCCCGGCAGCCTCGGTAAGGTTTGCCGCCGGAGTGTTGGAAAGGTACGGCCTTTCGGCCGTCCGCGCACAACTCTGTGAATCGTGTCCGCTGAAGACAAGCGGGGAGGTCAAAAAAGCGAATGGCAAGAAGGCGTGCGGTTCAACCGCCTCGCGGTTATTATGTCGGCCCCCATGCATCACAACGACAACAAGGAGGCCGGCGGAAGCGAGGACCGGAGCCGTGAGCCTACGTGGAGAAGTCGTTTCGGAGAGGTAGGAATCGGCTCCTATCTCGAGAAGTGGAGAAAAAGGATCCGAACGCACCCGGTGACCGGGCTTCCGTTGACTCCGCTACGGGACTGGGATCAACCCGTAAGCATCGAGAAGCTGGCGTTTTCAACCGGCAAGGGGCTTCGGATCGCGCTTCGCGTCTTCATGCCTCTCGCGTTGGCCGTCTTCGTTTCTTCCTTTTTGGTAGAGCAGCCGGTCATCCAGCAGATTTTGAGGAGCTGCTCCATAGCCTCGATTATCGGCTTCAGCACGAACTGGATTGCCGTGAGAATGCTCTTCAGGCCTCGGAACATTCGGCCGGTCTTCGGGCAAGGGCTTATTCCGGCACAGAGAGACGAGATTATCCGCAAGGTCGCCGATGAGGTCATAGAAAAGCTGATAAACGAGGACATCATTCGGCGGGAGCTCGAGGAGAGCCAGCTAATCTCCCGGCTGATTAAGGAGACGGGGCTCGAGGTTCGGCGAATGGTGCGTGATCCCGAATTCGTAAGGGATACGAAGCAGTTGGTGCTGACCTACGCCGTTCGCTTTACTCGAAGCGAAAGATTCAGGGAGGAGCTGATCGACGAGGTGGAGGGTCGGGTCGAGGAGATCACCGGGCGGAAGTTCGCCTCGAGCCTCGTAAAGGGCCTACGTCGGGTATGGCGCGGACCCGTGGTCAGGCTCGTTGACGAAGAGGTGGAACGCCTGCCGGAGACGCTTGACCGGCTCGTCGGCGAGATCGACGAAGCCTTGGATCACGTGCCTGCGTTCCTCGACAAGAAACACGAGGCCCTGGAGGATTCGGTTACCCGTGTGGTCATGGCCTTGATACGCGAGATCGATGTGTATCGCGTGGTTCGCAAGAGGCTGTCCACCGTCACTTCAGAGCAGCTCGAAACGGGTTTCAGAGAGTTTGCCGATGACAAGCTGTCGTTCATAACCCTGCTCGGGGGTGTAGTCGGTTTCGTGGGGGGGTTCGTCATTATCTGGCCGTTTTGGTCGGCCGGAGTGATCCTCCTTCTTCTAGCCGTCCTTGCTCTTCTGGACGTGTCCGCTCACGCTCTGCTCGAAAAGCAGCGCCGGAAAAAATACTCCGAGACCTCGGGACGAATAGAAGAGCCGCCTTCGGGCGAGGAATGACAAAAAAGGTTTCCCGTGCCCCTTCGGCGGGGTTAGTTTAGCGAGCCATGTGGAAGCAATTTCGCCATGTTCGCCATCAGCTCCCAGTGATGGGAGCACTGGGACGTACCATCGGCCGGGCTCTGGTCGGAAGTGGTCTGACGGCCGCCGGCCTGAAACGGGACGTCGAGAAACCAATCGCCACTCCGGGGCCGTTCCTCTCCGCGAGCATGGGGCCCGTGCCGGCGGGTCTCGTATCCGACTACGTTAGATGGTGTGGCGGCGACCCCAATCGTTATCTCGGCGCGGTGCCTCCGCACCTTTTCCCTCACTGGTCGGTACCGGTCCTGGGGCGAACCTTGGACGCTCTTCCTTATCCATTGGCCCGCATTCTGAATGCCGGATGCCGGATCGAGATTCACCAGGCAATACCGGCCGGAGAGCCTATGGAGGTGTCGGCGTCCTTGGATGATGTCGATGATGACGGACGACGCGTGCTGATTCGCCAGCGCACGGTAACTCGCGCCCGAGACGGCGAGCCCCTCATATCAGCCGACGTCCACTCGATCATCCCGCTCCGAGCCAAGGGAGGCCGAAAGGACCGGGAGCGTCCAAGAGCGCCCGAGAAAGGCGAGTTGCTTGCTCGGCATGATCTGACCGGGAGGGCGGGCCTTCAGTACTCCTGCCTGGCAGGCGACTTCAATCCCATTCATTGGCTGCGCCCCTATGCCGCTGTCTTCGGGTTCAAGGGGACGTTGCTGCACGGTTTCGCCTCTGCCGCGCTGGTCTTCGAGGATCTGGTTCGCATGAGAGGCTGTGATCCGCATGAGGTACGCGTGCTCGAGGCCCGCTTCACTCGCCCTCTGGTTTTGCCCCGCCGCGTGGAGGTGTGGTCAGAGGACAGTTCCCTGTTCATGGCGGATGGCCCGGGTGAGCCGGCATACCTCACCGGTTCCTATGTGGTTTGAGACCGTTCTCCGAGAGAAGGCAGATGCTCTTGCGATGGCATGAAAAGCGCGGGTTGCGAACCGTTTTCGGCATAGTTCCGTTGTTGTGCCTCGCCGTCGCGGGATGTGGGTGGCACGGCGGTCCTCTCATCTGGCCGGGGCTCGAGCCGCTCGAGGAAACCAACCAAGCTCGACTGCCTGGGACTCCTGATGACCCTTATCCCGAGAGGCTGAACGTGGTCACGGGAGAGCAGAGCGATTACGAGTGGGCACATGCCCGGGGATGGATTAGGGCCCCCGTCGGCGAAGTTTGGCGGGCGCTTCAAGACCCCGAAGTGCTGGTGGACCGGCGGCGGGTCGACGAGTGGGAGGTGGAGGAAGACGATGAGCACCAAGTGCCTGTCAGCTTCATGATGCACCATACGGTGAGGGACGTAATCACGTTGCGTTTCTCGCAGCTTTGGCGTCAGGCGCACGTGCTGGGAGATTTCGAGTCCCCCGAAACGGTTTGGATCCGTGGGGACCTTCATACGCCGAACATTCTCCTGTCGAAGCTGCGTACCGGCGTGGTGCTGGAGACCGCCGCCGGCAACATCACCGAAATTCAGATGATCCGCCACCTAGACGCCTTCGCGGCGGGAGCGGAGGACGCCGAGCAGTACCTCCGGGATCTATACGAGACGACCTTGGCTAGGGTTCGAGGCGAGCCTCTCCCGGAGTGGGAAATCGAGCGCCGCCAGTGACTTTCCGCAGGTACTTCCGTGGCCGCCAGCTCCCCTCCGTCGGGCGAAATGTCCAAGGGTGGAAAGGTGATGCTTACTCCGCAAGCCACTCATCCAGCTTTGGCGTCAGCTTCGCGGAATGCATGAAGCGGTTCGAAGGGCAGGGGACCATTACAGCTTTGGGAAGTGCCTTGCCCAGGCGATTCATCTCCTCCGCTCCATGCAAGCTGTCGCTGTGGGCGTAGGCGACCGCCACGGGTCTCTCGATAGAGGCGAGGCCCGGCCACACCTCGTACCTCCGTACTGCTTGAGCCGACAGCTTGAGGCGTAGCGGCTCGGCTTGCTTGATTGTCTCATCGTAGCGCTGCATTTGCTCGGGTTCACGCTTGACGTCGACGCGAAAGGTTCGAAGGTACCAGCGAATGAGTATCTGAGTGGGATGGAAGGCGGCTACCGGCAGGTAGACCACGAAACTTCCCCACCAAGGGAATCGGAATCGGGCGTTCGGTCCGATGAGAAAAGCAGAATGCGGCTGAAGACGGCCTTGCTTCATGGCCTCCAGAATAGCGGTTGCTCCAAGGCTGCTGCCCATGAGGACGATTCGTTTGGTATCGACAGGGAGGGAGCCTGCCGCCACGATGAGATCATCGGCGATACGCGAGATGCTGAAGTCTTGGCGGGTGAGCGCCTTTCGATCTATTCGCGCCGAGCTCTTCTCGCGGGTCTCGAGGTAGAAGACGGCGCGCGTTTTCGCCAGGTCGCCGATGAGGTCCAGCCACCCTTGCAAGGCGCTTACCCAGCCGGCGACGAAGAGCACGGGTCTTTGCTCCTCCCGCTTCGGGCGCCAGCAAAGAAGGCGCAGCTCGACTCCGCTTTCTACCTGAATCCAAGTAGTAGAAAAGGAGATGCTTTCTCGCTTCAGAGGATCTTCCATGGCCTTTGAATCATTGACTAGTATTGCAGTGAGCTAGTGGGACATAGTCTGGGAGCGTACCGCGCCGTGACGTCGAGGCGAGGTCAGCCTAGCAATAGTGAGCATGGGAGTTGCCGCATGGAATGGAACGGTTTGATCGTATTTCTGGGAACAGGGGACTTGAAAGAGAACGCCGGATTCTACGAGGGGATCCTTGGCTTGAAGCTGTACAAGGATCAAGGGGTATGTCGCATTTATGAGGTGCCGGGAGGCGGTTGCTTGGGTTTTTGCACGCATCTTGGCGTTACGCAAAAGGACCGGGCTCCGATTATTACGATCCTCACCGATGATGTGGATCTTTGCTATGAGAGACTTCTCGATGCCGGCTGCGAGATTGCCGAGGCACCGCGGGAGAATGCAAAGTTCAAGATTTATCACTTCTTTGCAAAGGATCCCGACGGGTACACGGTGGAAATTCAAAAATTCCTTTAGAGCTTCCATTCGCCCAAGCGAGCCGGCGTAGGATCACGAGAATCCATGCAGGTTTGATTTGCTCGCCGGAGGCGCCGCACCAAGACATATGGCCGCAAGGCGGGCAGAGCGGCGATCACTGTCAAGCCGGTTACCGCGGCGACAATGCCGCCTGGTCCGCCGACCGCGCCGAAACCGACTAGCGCTGGGCCGTGCATGCCGGCCAGAGCGGCTATGGGGCCCGCGGCATATCCCACTCCTATGAGAGCTTCGTGCGTCCCTCCCGACTCCACGGAGCCCGCACCCACGGACATTGCGTAATAAAGGGCGGCAAAATAGACCATCCCCTGAGCGGAGCCGAAGGCGGCAAGGCCGACGAGAAGAAGTGGAAGCGTGGGAGCCACCACGACGAGCGCAAAACCGAGGGTCATGAAAAGCCCTGCCGAGAGAAGTGTTCCCCATCGTCCACGCCAGAAGGAGATCCTCCACATGATCGCCATGGCCACGACGCGAGCGAATATCCAGGTAGCGGTAGCGGGCGTCTCGGCGAGTGTCGGTGCCCCCACTTCTTCTAGGCGATACGGCATGAGCGGTGAGAGCGTGCCTATCAAGATATAGCTTATCGGCAATATCACGCGCACGCTATGCAGCAGGTAGCGGTACTCAGTGGTAATAGAGTCCTTCCATTGCTTCTCTTCATGTTTCCCTGGAGCGGAAGCGAACCAGGGAAGAATCAAGGTGCAGCAAATGAAAACAGGGGTCAGACCAACGATGGCCAGCACGGCGCGTTCGGCATCGAGAAGCGGAGCCATAAGCAGCAGGGCGACCCCGACGGCGCTGGTCCAAGAGATGTTCCACCAGCCCATCGCTCTTCGCATCTCATCGCCGTATCGGCCGGCGGTAAGGTAGCTTTCGATGATCGGCCAGTAGGTGGCGGTGAGGACGCTGACGCCGCAGGCCACCGTCCAAAGCGCCCAGTCGCCCTCGAACACCAGAGGCAGGATGCACACGAGCGACTGGAGAATGAAAGTCCAAGCAAGAAGGCCGCGAGGACTTAGGCGCCGGCTTACGGCGCGGGTCAAGGGGCCGGCGCAAAAGGCCGCCCCGATGTATGCCAGCGCCGCGACGATGAAGAGCAGGAAGTTGAGTTCCTGTCCGTAGCCATATTCGTGCTTGGCTATGAAGCTGATGCCGCTCCACTGCACACCCGTTCCAAGTGAGGCCACGAAGGTCAGAACGAGTATGGGCCCTAAACGGGTCCGCGGCTGTTTCGTCATTGTAGTACCGTGCTGCTCCAGCTCAGTTTTGGAAAACGGGCTTTTCTTCTAATGGAAGGGGGTGCACAATTGAAGTAGTTCCGGTAACGTCAAATTGCCGGTACTTGGTCGTTTAGGTGTATGGTATCGGCTAATGAATCTAATTGATGGATTGACTCGCGCTGGAGATCCGAGGCCCATCGTGCCTATCACAAATTGAACAGGAGTTGTCCGTGGCTAGGTTGAAGGACAAGGCATCGAAGCTGCTCGGTCGTGGCCAGTATGAGAAAGCCGTTCGGGCTTACCGCAAGGTTCTGGATGAAGAGCCCGGTGACATGAACAGTCGCATCCGTCTTGGAGACGCATATCGGAGGCTGAACAAGACAGTTCCGGCCCTGGGCTGTTACCGGCAGGTCGCGGAGTTCTATGCGCGCGACGGTCAGCTTCTCAAGGCAATCGCGGTGTGCAAGCTCGTTTTGGATGTAGAGCCGCGGCATGAAGAAACGCAGGGCATGCTTGCGGACTTGTACAGCCGACGCGTGAAGGAGGGTGTTTCGAGAAGCTCGACAGCCATGCTTTCTGGGACCGACAAAGACGGGCCGTCAATTGAGCTTGAGAAATGCGCGCCGCCCCAGGAGGAAGAGTCCTCTATAGAGGGAGCATCTGATAATTGGGGCCTCTTCAAAGGGGAGGAATTAGGGCCTGCTGATGAGATCGATTCGACAATCCACGAGGATCCCGACGAAGAAGCGTTCGTTCTTCAAATGGATGTCGATTACTCCACCAAGGAAGACAAAGTCATCGATTACGATGGTATCGAGGAGGATTTTTCCATCGACCTTGCCGAGCCTCCTCCGCCCCCTCCGGCGCTGGAGCCCAAGGTCCTTCCTCCAATGCCTCTTCTATCCGATTTGGAGCGAGATGCCTTCGTCGAGTTCTTGAACAAGATGAAGCTTCGTCATGTCGATCCCGGTACTGTGATGATCAGACAGGGAGACGAAGGGAACTCTTTCTTCATCGTCGTGTCGGGCAGGCTCGAGGTGATGCGTACGATTGATGAAGAAACGATCCGTATGGGTCACCTCCGGCAGGGCAGTTTTTTCGGCGAGATGTCGCTGCTTTCGGGACGTCCTCGCTTGGCCACCGTAACAGCCAGTTCAGAGACAGAGCTTCTCGAGATGGATGGGAAGATGTTGGACGATCTCATGTCATGTCATCCGAGTGTTCGCGAGGCACTGGAACGCTTTCATATGCAGCGTCTCTTGATGGTACTTCTTCAGACGAGTCCGATCTTCCGACCGTTCGAGAACAAGGATCGCCGTGGAATATTCAAGCGTTTTCGTCTGATGAAGGTTCCCGCCGACACCGTCTTGATAAAGGAAGGAACCTTTTCAAAGGCTCTCTTCGTTGTGCTTCGAGGTTCGCTCGAGGCTGTCCGAAAGGAAGCTGCTTCCGAGGTCTTTTTAGGCAACTTGCGCGAGGGCGACGTCATCGGCGAGATGAGCCTGCTGCGGAGCAGGCCGGCCGCTTGTACGGTGAAGGCGACTTCTGATTGCTCTCTCCTCTGCCTCCGGAGGGATATTTTCTTCGAGTTCATCAAGGCGAATCCACGGGTAGGCGATGTCTTGAATACGATCATTGAGGAACGAGAGCGTAAAGCCGAGCAGGCACCGGCTCTTCAGGATCCCGTCGTCTCAAGTCAGCCTTTGAGCGACATCCTCGTGGTATCGGAGACCGGAGGCTGATAGGTGTGCCGGGGCGATGAGTCTCCTTCCCGGGTATTGGCGGCTGGTCTCCTCCATGCTAGATCAAGCGACTCTAATTAGTGGCCGCCGACCGTAGTCGTTCTCGGTGCCTAATCGAAGGAGGAACACCCTAATGTCTATGTTCTCGCAAGTTGGAACCTTCCGTGAACGGGCCTTTCGTTTCTTGCCGCTCGCTGCTTTTGCTGTTTTGCTTGCTTGCACGGACAGCGAGGAGGAGCCTCTCGAGCTCAAGGATCTCTCGATTACGCCCTCTCACGCGCGGGTCGATACCGTCATCGAGGTCGAGTTCGTGGCTTCTAGAGCCGCGCTGGGAGTTCCGACAGTCGAGGTCGCCGACATGCGAGCGCTCCAATCGGATTGGTCGCACACGGACGATGGCGGTGTCCGCTACGTATACGCCTACGAAGTAACAGGCGAAGAGGAAGAAGGAGAGGCATCGGTGGTGGTCAGTGCGGAGGCCAGGGAGGGGGGACGAATAACCCTGGAAGGGAGCGTGGTGCTCGACTTCACACCACCGGCAATCACCGACCTCGTTGGACCGGACAGCCCCACGGAGGAAACTCACGCGGAGTTTACCTTCGGCTGCTCCGAGCCGGGCTGCGTGTTCTTCTGCATGGTCATCGACAGCACCGGCCGGAGGATTCACTCCCGAGCCGAATGTGAGAGCGGCGTTAGATACGATGATCTTAGCGACGATGATCTTACGTTCTCGGTGATGGCCGTGGACCTCGCCGGGAACGAAGGCGAGCCCGAGACGTGGTCGTGGGCGATCGATAGCGCGGGCTTGCCGGAAGTACACAGCCTCCAGGGCCCGCCCGACCCAACTTATGAGACGACCGCCACCTTTACGTTCAGATGCTCTCGCAATGACTGCGTCTATGCCTGCGGCCTCGAGGGGGCGGCTCAAGGGGAGGTGAGCGAGGTACAGGAGTGTGAAAGTGGAGTCACTTACGAAGATCTCTTGGACGACACCTACACGTTCACGGTGACGGCCTCGGATCCGTATGGGAACGAGAGCGAGCCGGCCACCTGGACCTGGACGCTGCTCCCTCCGCCGGCGGCAAGTCTCGTTGTCAGCGGCATTGCTTCGCCTATCGAGGCCGGGACATCCGCTGACGTCAGCGTCGAAGTTCTAGACGCCGACGGAAACCGGGCCAAGGGCTACGAAGGCACTGTGTCTTTTGCCAGCAGCGACCCACAAGCCGAACTGCCCGAGGACTATACCTTTACTATCGCCGACCACGGCTTTGTGACCCTGGACGATGCGGTCGTGCTCAAGACGGCGGGAATGCAGTTCGTTACCGCGACCGATCACGCGGCCGAGATGGAAGGCACTCAAGAAGATATCGAGGTGCAGGCTTCCACCGCGGCCGCGCTCGTTTTCGGTGTGCAACCGGCGGGCGCCGTCGAGGGCGAGCACATGAGTCCGCCCGTGGAGGTCCAGATCGTCGATGCTTACGGCAACTGGGTGCAGGATGCGACCGCCGAGGTGGAGCTGGAGCTTGACGGTGGGACGGAAGGTGCCGTCTTGTCGGGTGGAGCAGGCAAGGACGCGGTGGATGGCGTCGCGATATTCGATGAGTTGTCGATCGATCTGCTTGGAACCGATTATGTCCTTCTGGCGAAGAGTGATGACTTCGATGAAGCCGAGAGCTTGCCGTTCGATGTGGTCGAGCATGCTGAAATGGACTTCGTATTTCCCGGGCGTACGTGGCCCGGCAACCCGGCCGACCTGGATATGGATGTTTTCGGCGCTGCTTTTTGCTCCGGCACCAAGGTCATTTGGGATGTTGGTGGAGACGAGATAGAGATCGAGCCTTGGGACGTTCAATCGGATCGTATAACCGTAACCCTGACGACTGACTTCTGGCTGGATCGAGAGGGGCCCGTGGAGGTGGCCGTTGAGCAATATGGCGTCCTGAGCGAAGAGTCCTTCGAGTTCGTGATCGGCGGAGTGCTACCGGATTCGGGCCAGGAGTACTGCTATGACCTGACCGGTGAGCTCGCGATGTGTCCGGGGCCTGGTGAAGATCTTTTCGGCCAGGACGCGCAGCATGGTTGGGATCTGCATGTGGAACCCGGAGAGAGATATGCGCTGGCCGGTTCGGCGGCCAATCCGGTAGTGACGGATTACATCACGGGTCTCGAGTGGCAGGGCTGTTCCGCGGGCCTTACGGGTGAAGCCTGTGACGCGGGTAACGAGAACGTCATGAGCGTTGCCGACGCCTCCGCGTACTGCACCGACCTCGACTGGGACGGACATGCCGATTGGAGGCTGCCCACGGTCAAGGAGCTTTCCAGCATAGTCGACTACGGCGCATCGGAACCGGCGGCTGATCTTTATTGGTTCCCCGAAACCGCGGCTGGGCACTGGTCCGCCGATTCGAGAGGCGAAGACCAAGCGATGCAGGTGGTCTTCGATGACGGCGGCGTGAGCATTCACGATGACGTCGAAGATGCGCGGGTGCGGTGCGTTCGCGGCGCCTTTGAGTCGCCGATGCCCAATGAAGCGTACTTCATAAGATCCGAGGACGTGAGCATTCCGGTGGTGTGGGAGCTCGACACGGGCTTGATGTGGCAGGGCTGCCATTCCGGGCTAACCGGTCAAGACTGCGAACAAGCCGATGGGGAGTCGGTGAGGTCATGGGCGGATGCCCTGGACTACTGCGCCGGTCTCGAGTGGTCGGGCTATGACGACTGGCGATTGCCCAGCGTCGGGGAGCTGCGAAGCATAGTCGATTATGGTTCGACCAATGGGGCTTTCGATTCGGAGGCTCTTCCGGAGACCGCGCTCGACTTCTACTGGTCCTCGTCGACGAACGCCGGTGGTGCTGAACAGGCCTGGGCACTGGATTTCGAGCATGGCTCCGTGTTCAGCTCGGGCAAGATCGAGGATCATCACGTTCGTTGTGTTCGAGGCGGTGCTCCCGATCTGTTCAACCCGTTCGGCATCGGGCCATACGTCGTGGAGCTAATCGACGTGGAGCGTAACGAGGACGGATCTCCAAGAGCGTTCAGGCTTTATGAACCGCGGGATATCGAGGGTGATGTGCCTGTCGTTCATTTCCTCCACGGCTTCCAGCTCGAGCATACCTATTTCGATGACATGCTCTCTCATCTTGCTTCTCACGGCTTCATTGTCGTTTCCAGCCAGTCCGACCATTCGATGTTGGGCGGAGGAACGAGCGATGAAGAAGCGGATGCCGTTCTTGCTTTCATCGATTGGCTGAAGACCGATCTTCCCGCCAGGGTTTCGGACAAGACGCCGGACTTCGATAGATTCGGAGTCTCGGGCCACAGCCGCGGAGGCAAGGTCACGACCCATGTGCTCAACGAAAGAAGCGACCTTGCGCTGGCCTTCTTCGGAGTGGATCCCGTCGATGCGGAACCGCCGATGGGCGAGGATCCGCCAAGCTTGGACCAGCCGTTGCTCTTCGAGGGCGCATCACTTTTCCTGGGCACCGAACTCGGACCGCAGTCTCAAGGATTGTTCGGAGAACCTTGCGCTCCAGAGGGCACCAACAGCGTTCAGTTTTTCGAGTCCTACCCGTCGCCCTCTTGGCATGTCATCGCCGAGGGAGTCGGTCACATGGACATGATCGACGAGGACGACCTGGAGGAGTGCAGCTCGGGCAGCTTCTTGTTCCCCGGAGTGTGTGAAGCCTGTATCGCCAGCAATGACAAGGCTGTCAACACGCTATTCAGAACATATGTAGGCGGGCTCATGGTGTCGTTCTTTAGCGCGACTCTCAAGGGTGAGGAGATCTACGAGGAGATACTCGACGACGACTCCGCTCATCCCTTCCCGCTCACGGTGCACGAGACCAAGCAGCCCGTTTCTCCGCCTGACGAATAGTCTAGAGTGGTCACCATGCAGTAAATACTTGTGGCCCAGAGTAGCATTTTTGTTTTCGGGAACGGAGGCTGTCCACGGAGGGGTCGCCGACATCGTCGAATCCACGTATGTGGTTCGCCGAGCCGATGAGAGTTCGAGGTCGGAGTTGGCATCGCGACCGGCCGAGGATAGGGTGCGGGACGAATGGCGAGCAGCCGTTTCGGAAGCTCGCCGAGCCTTGATGAAGGGAGACCAAATGCATAAGGAGCTCGAAAGTATTCTGGCCCGAGCGGATGTCGACTATGCCGATGTCCGGTATGAGGTGAAGCAGACCACCGACATCGGCTTCAGCGGCAAGGAGCTGACCGGTCTCTCGTCTTGCTCCGCCGACGGCTATGTGCTGCGTGTGCTGAAGGACGGCGGGCTCGCGACGGTCGCGTTCACGAGCCCGAGCGACGCGGATCGCGCTCTTGCCGCGGCTAGCACCAACGCCTCGCTGATTGGCCGTCATTCCAAGAGGCCGGTGGAACTCGCAAAGACCGATGTAGTGGAGGATGTGATCGAGCCTAACCTCGACGAGGATCCTAGAGAGAGGACTGTCGAGGAAAAGCTCGATCTCTTGCGCCGATACAACGAGTTGGCTCATGACCACTCGAAGGTTGCCACCACGAATATCACCTATGCGGATGTCGTGCGGGAGAAATGGTTCGCCAGCACGGAGGGGACGCGAGTCCGGGAGGACCTCGTCACCGTGCGGATCTCCGGGACGATAACCACCAGCGAGGGCGATCTCACTCAGAGCGTTCGAGTGGGCATGGGCGGCAGCGACGGCATGGGTCGACTTCGCGGGCGCGAGGATCTCGTGGAGGATCGAAAGAAGCTGGCCGTGGATCTGCTCCAGGCGGAGCCGGTGAAGGGCGGCGCTCACAGCGTGGTCCTGGATCAGCAGCTCGCCGGGGTCTTCACGCACGAAGCTTTCGGTCACTTCTCCGAGGCGGATTTGATAGAGGACTCGCCGACGATGCGGGATAAGATGCGCCTGGGCGCAAAGCTTGGGACCGACGTCCTGTGCATCAAGGACGATCCGACGATCAAGAATCAGCTCGGCTTCTACCGATACGATGACGAGGGCGTAAGAGCCAGGCCGGTTCAGCTCATGAAGAACGGAGAGCTGACGGGTAGGCTACACTCACGCAGGACGGCGGCGGCATTCGGAGAGCCGCTCTCCGGGCACTGCATCGCCGAGGACTACCGGTACGCGCCCATCATTCGCATGGGAACCATTTTCATCGAGCCCGGGGAAGACTCGTTCGACGAGCTGCTCGAGCGCATGGGCGACGGGCTCTACCTGGTCAGCCACATGGGAGGTCAGACCTCCGGCGAGAACTTCACCTTCGGGGCACAGTATGGGTTCGAGGTGAAGGGTGGAAAGCTTGGGAAGATGGTGCGGGACATCAACATCTCGGGAAACCTGTACACGACGCTGAAGAGCATCAGGGGAGTGACGGGCGATTTGAAGCTCGGTGAGATAGGCGGCTGCGGGAAGGGACAGTTGAATGTTCGGTCCTGCTACGGTGCGCCTCACGTACTCATCGACGGTGTGGTCATAGGAGGTCGGTGATGGAAAGATTGCTGGAGATTGCTCGCGGCAAGGTCGATAAGGTCGAGGTCTTCTCGCAGACGACCAGCTCTGATTTGGTCAGCTTCGAGAACGGCAGGCTCAAGAACGTCGAGAGCTCGATTCTCTCCGGGGTCGGGCTCACGCTCATCAAGGATGGGAAGCTTGGGACGGCGTACACGCGAAATCTGACTAACCGCGAGGAGCTTGTCGAAAACGCCCTTGCGTCAATGTCCGGCGGCGTCGAGGCCGACTACGAGCCGGCCGGCGAGCCGGTTTCGGGCGAGACGGTGGCATTGGATCCCGCGATCCAAGATCTGACCAGCGAGAAGATGGTCGAGGAGTGCTCCCGCATCATCGATGCCGTCAGGTCTCGGACCGAAGGTCAAATAAGCTCTATGTCTCAGCGCGGCATGACCACGGTGCGAGTGCTGACCAGCGAAGGATTCGATGGGAAGGTCGAGACATCGTCGTATAGCAACCACCTCGCGGTGCATTACCCCGGCTCCTACTCCTCCGTGAACAGGGCCGTAACGGGCAAGAGCTTCATGAGGTTCCCCGACGATGACATCGACTATGTGGTCGATACGTTCAATGCATCGGAAAAGGAGATCACTCCGAGAGGCGGTCCCACCAAGGTCGTTTTCCTCCCCGAGTGCATGTACACCTTGATATGGCGCCTGGCCGCCGCGACCACCGGGCAGACCGTCTATCAGAAGGTGTCTCCGCTGCGTGAGAAGCTCGGCGAGCAGGTGTTGAGCCCGAAGCTCACGCTCACTGATGCACCGCTCGACGACTCACAACCGGGCGCGCGCTCCTTCGATGACGAAGGCACTCCGTGCCGGGATCGAGCCATATTCGAAAACGGCTTGCTTCGCGGCTTCTACACGGACAGGTACTTCTCGTGGAAGCTTGGTGAGAAGCCAACCGGCAACGGATGGAGGCAGGATGTTACGGCGCGGCCGTCTCCAGGCCTCAAGCATCTTCGCATTGAGCCGGGAGAACTCTCTCTAGCCGAGATGCTCGATGATATGAAGCAGGGCGTCATCGTGGCGGGGGCTCTTGGAGCTCACTCCGGCAACATCTTGAACGGCGACTACTCCATTGGGTTGTCGCCGGGGCTGTGGGTCGAGGACGGAAGGGTCGTCGGACATGTCAAGGACGCGATGATAGCCGGCAACGTCTACGATGATCTCCAGCGCGTCGTCGCGGTGGGCAAGGATCTTTACTCCGCCCACACCGGCCGGTTTCCCGCCATCGTCCTCGACGGCGTGAGCTTCTCGACGCGAGGGTAGCCCGCGGGGTCGCGGCTCTAGACACGTTCGCTACGGGCCCTTAGCTCGAAATGGGTGAGCGTCTATAGGTGTGACGACGAACGGTCAGTCTTGACCCACGGCCTCTTCGGCATCCGGAAGAGTGATTTTGGTCTCGATCCGAGCGCCGGCCTCGACCTCTATCTTCTCCTGGGCCACCCTGTCGCCGACTCGAGCCTGAAGTAGGTACTCGCCCGACGGAAGCACGAACTGGTCGCTCCTTGTCGGTCCCACGATTGTTTCACGCTCACCCCTGATGTCTTCCTCCACGGAGAGAAGCTGCCAGCGTACGGTTTCCGCGACCTCCGAACCATCCGCCTCCTCCGCCTCGGCCGCAACGATTCCGGCGTCGAGAATGATGGCCGTCTCGGTGCGCTCTCCAGCTTCTATCTCGATCTCTTCCTGGACTTCCGCTTGACCGTCCTGGGCTTGCGCCAGGTAAGAGCCGGCCGGAAGGACGAAGGAGGTGCGTCTCGTGGGGCCGTCAATGGTCTCGTGCTCACCACGGATGTCTGTTTCGCTTGAAAGTATCCGGTAACGTGGCCCGGGCGCTTCCGGACCTTCCTCGGCGAGCAGGGCGGATAGCTCTAGAACTCCCGCGTCGAGCACTACGTCCAAATCCGTTCTCTCGTCCGCGCGGATCTCGGCCTCTGCGGACCCCTGTGCTTGACCCAGGCTGGCGATGACCTCGTAGGTTCCAGCTTCCAGGTCGAAGCCGCTGCGCCTAGTCGGACCCTCGGCTCGCTCTCCTTCCCTCTCCACCGTGAACCGCACCCCGTCAGCCTCCGGACCGTTATAGGAGTACAGCGCCCGGACCTCCAAGCGGCCGGTGCCCACGGGCTCGACTTCTTCCGGAGCTTCCTCTTCGTCACGTTCACAGGCACTCGACAGCGCGAGCAGCAGCGCCGCTATGCAAAGTAGCCATCTCGATGGTCGTTGGTTGCATCGGCTGGAGCTTGACCTTGGTGACATCATCAACCCTCCTCTTGTGGTTTGTTCGAGCGAAGCAGTTTCAAGGACTTGTTTGTAATGCCATAGACCGGATATTTCCACCTCGCATGGACGGTTCGGCCAGGACCGACTCTCCGCCTGGGGGGTAGGATCGCCCAGCCCGCCCTCCATGGCTGGGGGCCATCCTCCTTGTCGGCGGTGAACGGTGTTTGCTAGAAAGAGTCATATTTCGCACAAAAGAAACGGTGTTGCATTTTACAGTGAAGGTCGCCGGCGGCGACTGAAAGGAGCAAAGTGGTGAGCTGTGCTGGTCGTTTTCCGTTCTTTATTTCCATAGGAATCATGTTTGCAGCGATGTTGGCTTGTGGGGAGGCCGGCGAGACCGAACCAGGTCCGTACAGTGTCACATACGAGGCGGGGGAAGGCGGCTCGATAGAGGGTGAGGCGACGCAGGCGGTGGAGCATGGGGATGACGGCGAGACCGTCACCGCCGTGCCGGACGCGGGGCATGAGTTCGTGGAGTGGAGCGACGGCCTGGAAGAGGCCGCCCGCACCGACACGAACGTTACCGAGGACATCACCGTAACCGCACACTTCTCACCCGAGGCGGTGGAGACCCACACCTTGACGTACGAGGCGGGGGAAGGCGGCTCGATAGAGGGTGAGGCGACGCAGACGGTGGAGCATGGGGATGACGGCCAGACCGTCACCGCTGTTCCTGACGCGGGGCATGAGTTCGTGGAGTGGAGTGACGGCCTGGAAGAGGCCGCCCGCACCGACACGAACGTTACCGAGGACATCACCGTCACCGCACACTTCTCACCCGAGGCGGTGGAGACCCACACCTTGACGTACGAGACGGGGGAGGGCGGCTCATTACACCTCGGTGAGGAGCCACCGGCTGACCCCCAGAGCGCTACAATAAGGATCGAGCAGACGGTGGAGCACGGCGAGGACGGGCAGCCTGTCATAGCCGTGCCGGACGAAGGATATGAGTTCGCGGAGTGGAGCGATGGCCTGGAAGAAGCTGTCCGCACCGATACGAACGTGACCGAGGACATCACCGTCACCG
>SLRQ01000097.1 GCA_007130885.1 Deltaproteobacteria bacterium | reverse complement strand
TCTTGCCCTTGCCGATGTCGTGGTAGTAGGCGCCCACTCGAGCCAGCAGCGGGTTGGCGCCGATAGCCTCCGCCGCGTTCTCGACCATATTTCCTATCATCATCGAATGGTGGTACGTGCCGGGAGCCGCCACGACCAGCTCCTTGAGTAGCGGGTTGTTCATATTCGCCAGCTCGAGGAGCTTCAAATCCGTTGTGTACTTGAATACGTTCTCGACAAGAAGCGCGAGCCCTATTACCAGGACCGGCATCATCGCTCCTGCCGCGGCAGCGGAGACAATAGCGGGATACATACCGGCAAGCTCTCTTCCTTCATGCATGCTCACGGCACCAACCACGACGACATTGACCACCGCCATGAACAAGCCTGCCCTCCAGATGCCTCCTCGATCTCGAGCTCTGCCCGCCCTCTCCGCCGCAACCAGTCCTCCAGCTAAGGTAAACAGAGCATAACCAAGGCTATGATCCGCCAGTAAGCCTACGAACACGGACAGGAGTACAGCGAAAACCAAAGTAGTCTCGCGTGACAGCATAAGCCTCACCAAGACAACCGCCGTGCCTGCTGGGACTGCGTAGTAGAGCATGGAGCCCGATGCAACCGGCATACGGTCAGCCAGCGCATCCGCAAGGAACATCCCACCTCGTACCGCTAGGAGTGTTCCGAGCAAGGTAGTCAGAAGAAACAACAGGTCCTTTCGAGCCGGCCTGAAACGCCACCCAGTACCCACTCTGGAAAAAACTACCAAGCTCAAGGCCATGATCGCGGCAAGAAGTCCGCCTCCGAAGTGAGCCGCCTTGGAGCGAGAAGCCGCGGCATGGTCCCGTATGCCTTCGAAGATGACCAGGTGACGCGGCTCTATACGCTCGCCATCTCCTATTATCTTCTCCCCGGCCTCCAACTCGATGAATGTAGCTCTCACCCCCGCTTCGGCCTGCTCTCGCCGCCTCTCGGTCTCGTCCCGGTTGTAGTAGAGGGTTGGACGAATGAGTTGCCGTGCCATGCGCCCGATAACGGCCCGAAGGTCGGGCGATGCATCCTCGAGCACCTCCAACAAGTGCTCACTCGAGGCGGCACGAGCAGCCACAAGATCCAGCACCTCCCCACCGACATCTCCAACGAAGCGCTCGACCCGATCCGGGCGAGATGGAACGGGCCTGAGTGTCATCCCTCGCATATGGTCAGCGGCGAGAAGCTGCCTATCGGCAATCACCGGCAGCTTCATGCCATCGCTAACAAGGCGTATCGTGGCCTTCTCCGCCTCTGAAGAGAAGCGGTTTCGAACCAAGGCCTCGAACGATACATCATCAACCGGCAGCTGAAGCTTCTGCAAGAATGAGTCCTTGTGTTCCCTGAAGATCCGGACATCTCCAATAAGTGCGTGAGCAACAAGTTCTTCGCCGCCCTCGTGCGAATCGGCATCTAATGAGTCCCCGGCCATGGCGACCCGGGCTTGATCATTACCCGCTTCGATCAATCGACCTGCCTCTAGATCCAACTCCGCCGCCATACTCTCCTGATGCTCGCGCCATAGAGTTCGCATGAAACCAAATGCTTCCCGAACGCGGTGCATTATCTCGTCTCGGGCCTCGATCTGATAATCGTAGACTGAAGGCACCGCCTCGCGGGCCTCGCGGCGCTTGTGTTCGGTAGCCTCGTGATCCTCTATCCGATAACTGCGATGGGCCTTCAGGGTTCCAGCGGCAAAACGACCGACGTCGTCCTCGGCGTACGGAATCACTTGTGGCCCACGAGGCCCCAGAAGAACTCCCGCACAGACCGCCAATACCACTAGCGCAACCACCGATACCGTACGCCAGGCGGTATCTTCTCCCTCCAGAATGCGGTCCCACATGCCCTTCAGCACCCCCACCACTGAACTTCCACCGGCACCCGACGGAGCACCCTCACTGTCCTTTCCTGAAGATGTCATGGGGTCTTGCCAAAAGCCGCGCCTCCCTGCTCTCAATGGTGGATTCGTGAGCTTGAAACCGATGTTTGTCCAGAAGACCCAGGAATACAAGCCCCCTCGCTGCTCGGAAATCCTCTCTTAAGAGTTTCGAGCGGACCCGGTCCCAGAGATGACGGAAATCATTCAGTCTCTCGCCGAGTGCTTCTCTCAGCCTCGGCCGGCAAGACCCCCGTTGCCCGACGTGACCGGGGTGCAATCCGATTCACCTGGATTACCGGCCTCCTCTCCCGGCTGTTCCATCGTTCGCGCCGAGCATTCATCGTCATCTCTCTCATAGGCTTGTATGACACGCTGGACCAACGGATGGCGAACCACATCGAAGTCCGTGAAGTAACAAAAAGAGATCCCATCGACCCGTCCCAAAATCCTCTTCGCTTCCAGAAGTCCGCTGCAGCGGCCTGGTGGAAGATCGATCTGTGTCACGTCTCCCGTCACCACCGCCTTGGAGCCGAACCCAAGCCGCGTGAGAAACATCTTCATCTGCTCGCCGGTGGAGTTTTGAGCCTCATCGAGGATGACGAAAGCATCGTTCAGAGTCCTGCCGCGCATGAAAGCCAACGGCGCAACCTCGATAGTTCCTCTTTCCACCAACTCGTGAGCACGCTCGTCCTCCAACAGATCGTGCAGAGCGTCGTAAAGTGGACGAAGATAGGGATTGACCTTCTCTGCTAGATTTCCAGGCAAGAACCCGAGCTTTTCCCCGGCTTCAACTGCTGGACGACACAGCACGATCCTACCGACCTTCCTGTCCAAAAGACTTGCTACCGCCATGGCCATGGCAAGGTATGTCTTACCCGTTCCAGCGGGGCCAATGGAGAAAACGATGTCATTGCCGCGAATTGCATCCAGGTACTTCTTTTGACCCGGTCCACGCGGCCCAATGGCCTTCCCCTTGGAGTTCACCATCACCGTATCGAGAAATATGCTCCTAAGATCAACGGTCCGATCTCGGGTGAAGAGCCGCGCGCCTTGATCCACATCCTCCGGGTAGAGAGCAAACCCTTCCTCCGCCAGCTCATATAGCTGCTTGAGAAGCTCCGCCGCGCGGTCGACTGCTTCGGGGGATCCCGCGATGTGCAGATCCTCGCCCCGGCTCCCGACTCGTACATCGAGTTGCTCCTGAATCAACCGAAGGTGCTCGTTTCTCGGGCCGCAAAGACGCCGGAGCACGCTCGAATCCGGCAGGTGCAATGACCTTTGCTCCATCGAGGTCACAGGCTGACCGTCCGAATCTTCAGGTCGCCCACCGACGGGGAAATCACTATGTTCGCTAGGTCTCGTCATACATCAAGGGATCGGCCGAAGGAGAAGGTAGCCCCGCGGCTCCTCCTCGGCAATACGATAAACCCACGGATCCCCGTGGGGATATACGAGCTCAATGGGCAACAGGAGCTCGGACTCTACGAGGTGTTCTAAATGCTGTGGGTAAGTTCCCTGCTCCAAACGCCAGACTTCTAAAGCGTTCTCGATCCTTGCTCTAGCACCGGCTTCCAAAAGTGGACTCTCATATCTAGGAACAGCTTTCGCCAACGAGCCTTTCCCGGAACCTAGTGAAACATAGGCGAGCACTCCCGTACCCGCCAAGACGATGAGCCCGACGCCCACCCAAGCCACGGTACGCCGTAACCCCACCAAGAGTTCGGCTCCAAGCATTCTTTCCTTGGGCTTGCCTACAGAAGAGGGAGAATCAAGCTCGATGAGCCCCTTATCCATGAGCTGTGAGACAGCCTTGCAGGCCTCGAACCTGCCAAGCTTTGAGGCATCGGCCACACGCTGAATAGAGTCGCCATCCTCCAGCAGTGAGAGTATGGTTTGTTCGCTGGGTGTCAGGTCTTTTAGCACCTTTTTTCGAGGCTTGCTCTTGTCTCTACCTGTCACCCGAGCCCTGCCCGAAGCTCGAACCTTGGCTTCCAAAGCAGGAATCTTTTCCTTGATTGTCGGCCATTCAGCCGCGAGCCGTTTCCCTTCCTCCACTAGCTGCTCGGTGTCGAGTGATTCCGATGCGGCGGGATCCAGGTCCAACTCCTTTGGCTCGAACACATATGTGCCTTCCTTCCAGAGGAAGACACGATGCAGAGTTTCCTTCGTCTGCAGTCGATGCATCTGGCTGATGGTCTGACGATCCACCATACCCTCACCGACGAGAATGTCGCCTAGCCGCCGCAGTGTTCGTTTCTGTATCCTCAGCGCTTGCTCGAGCTGCTCCCAGGTCAAAACCTCGGAACGGACCATCATCGTCCCAAGGAGGTTCCTACGACTCTTCTTTTCTGGGACTGCCCGCACCACGCGCCCTTCGACTAGGTAGACATGAACAGCCTGCCCCTCTCTTTCGAGAAGAAGCAGGCCCGTCGCCCCCAACTGGCAGACCTGGCCTAGAGCGTCGGCGAACACGAAAGGCGCGGATGTCTCTTCTAGACTCATTCGCTACCGATCCCTCCACCAAAACAGCCAATTACCCACCAGCCAGGCTCCCGCGATCAGGATACACCCCGCTATGACGCGCACATTGATGCCGCTGGCAACCGTAGCGTACACGGAGGGAAACGGGCCGAACCAAAGCAACACGCAAACGAGACCACAGGACAAGACCGCGAGAAGCACGGCCCCTTGAATCGGACGGTGGAGCATGGTCTGGCCGGCACCTGGAAGCAGTAGGCCCAGCAGACCACCAACTACCTCTCTCCATCGTTGATATCTCCTGACCTTGGACTCCTGGAACGCACGGTCGGATGCGGACACGGATTTCCTGGTCTGGAATATGTTGACACACTCGGCACAAAGCCTCCCACCGGCTAAACCGGGATCGCACCTCTCGCATACCGATCGCCCACACTTGGAGCATGCGCTGCTCGGCCTCCTGCGAGCGAGAAAGACCCCCGCCGACAAAAAGAGCGGTAACGCTGCAAGAGGCAATAAAGGAGCCACGCTAGGCGGCACGAGACCGCCGACTCGCGAGGTCACCTCAATTGCCATCTCTTCACGCCAGCCCTCAACGGTAGCTAGACGCAATATCTCGGAGTTGGTCAGCCGAGCATCGGACAAAGCCAAGTTCAGGCGATCTTCTTGGTCCGGCAGTTCTCGAAGCAACTCCGGCTCCATATCCACGGCCCGCCGCCTGGCTTCCCTCCCCGGCAAGCGTTCTCCCAAACGAAAGTGTGCTTTCGATAGATTGTACCAAGCCCCCGCGAACCCCGGCTGCAGCTCGGTGGCTCTGCGAAACGCCGAGGCGGCACCCTCTACGTCCCCTTGAGCGTACAATACGACACCAAGGTTGTTGTGTACCGAGGCCTCCCGCGGAGCAACCTCTCCGGCGGCCTCGTACAACAAAGCGGCTTGTTCGAGCCTCCCTTCCCGCTTGTAATAACGAGCCAAGGCGAACATCTCGATCCATGTAGCCTCACCCGCATCAATCCTGCGTTCTATGAGGGGTGCGGCAACATGGGCATCATCAGTCCGGTCCACGAGCCAAACAGCCTCGGCCGGCGACCCCCAAAAGGTGGCCATGCCCGAGATGAGGCTTGCCATAAAAGGCACGACGGCCATCAGCACCAGCGCTACCGCCAACAATACGCGCTCCCGTAAGCCGGCATAAAGCCAAGCAATGGCCGAAGCGATGAGGGCCAGCAACATGACCCCCACATGGAGCAGAGCCAGGGCCCCGAAGAGCGCGACAGCAAGAACTCCTGAGTGAAGACGAGAAGCCCCCCTTGGAAATAAGTGGTGAAAATCGTGCAAAAAAAGTCGAAGCGACCGCAAGAACAGGATTGCGATGACGATCACCGAGGACAAGAGCAAGCCGAGAAAGAGCGACGCCAGTAAGTTTGCGATGAATATCCGGCCTTCCGGTATCCCAGCCAACGTCAACCAGGTTGCCCGAGCAGCGGAGGTTGAGATTTCGAGGATCTGCCCCGGACTATCCGTAATGAGCGTTCGCGCTAAAAACCAGTGCACTCCCGGCTGGTCGGGAGCCATTTCCACCGCAAGCTCGGCGCTGGCTCGCGCACCGGCGGTATCTCCTCTCTCCAAGTGAGCTTGCCCCTCCCGAAGGACGGCCATCGCCATCCGGGGGAGCGTGGTAACATCGAGTTCGGCTCTCAGGTCCAGAAGGGCTTCGGTCGCTCTTTCCGCCTCCTCGATATCGAGGGCCTTCAGGCTCGTAACTCGATCTACAAAGTAGCGCTCCAACCTGGAGAAGCCGAATCCGGGCGGTACCATCTCGTGTGCCAGTGTCCGTACAGCGGGTTCCTCGACCTCGACAGCAACGACCTCGGGCTCTTCGTGAGGCATCTGGGGCTCGACGATAATCTTCTCCCCGAAAGCGTCCCGCGGCACTTCCTCCAATGGCTTCTCTCCCGTCTCATCACCGGGCTCATCAGGATCCGAGAAGGTCTCGCCGTTCGTCTTGCCGCCTTGCACCACATCTTCGGAGGTGCTTTTTTCGAGGGCACCACCATCCGGTGGAGACTCGAGAAGCTCGTCATAGTCCGCCCACGCCGAAGGAGCGAACAAGAAAAGAGCCGAGACAAAGATGATCGAGTTTGCAGCCCGCACGAGAAGGCAACATAGCACACCCCGGCCCCTCATGAACCTTCCCTGATCGGGGGTAGTTACCTTGCCAACTCGCTCTCCGAATTCTTCTGGCCAACGGACTGGTGCTTGCAGTAAGGTGATATGTTCTAAGGGGAACATACGCTAGTTCATAACATCATCAGCACTTATCCGGATTCGAAGAATGAACAGCATACTGACGGTTTGCACAGGCAACATCTGTAGAAGCCCGCTTGCAGCGGCTCTTCTACAAGCAAGATTCGGCATGGGATACCATGTGGACTCCTGCGGTATCGCCGCGGTGGTCGGTCATCCCGCCACGGCAGAGGCCATTCAGGTCGCCGGCAAGCAGTCCCTGGACATAACTTCCCACCGCGCAAAACAGCTCGACGAACTTTTGGCCTCCCGGTTCGAGCTGCTGCTTGTAATGGAGCACAAACATAAGCAGTGGGTTACCTTTCGGCTCCCACAAGCCAGGGGGCGAACATTCACCATTGGGCACTGGCGCGGAGTCGAAGTGCCGGATCCTTATGGCGGCTCGCTGGAGGACTACGCGAGCACTTTCGGGCTCATCGAGCTATGCATGGAGGACTGGGTCGGCAGGATTGGCCCGGAAGCTTCCACTTCGCCACGGCTTCACTCTGCTTCATGAGAGATAACGCTCGCCAGCAGAAATCAGCCTTTCGTCGGCTGTTGCAAAGGGCTGTTGCGGTTGCCCTCGTGATGAGTTTCTGTACCGGCTGCTACCTCGTAGCACCGGGCATCCGCATTGGCGGCAACGTACAAAACGTCGACAAGCTCGAGACCTCGGGAGAAGAGCAGGACGCTCTTCGCCCAGTGATAAGAGAGATTACCCCCGAGCTGCTGCTTCGTTACAGGAGGGAGCGGCACCACGCGATCTTCAATCCCGGCCGATATCCGCCTCGCCGGGAGCTAAAGGACAGCTACGGCTACCGTATAGGGAGGGGAGACGTCCTAAGTGTCGTCGTGTGGAACCATCCGGAGCTTAGTAACCCCATGGGCACGACCGCGGGAGCGGAAGGAATCGGCAGACTCGTTCGCGATGACGGTTCTATCTTCTTCCCCTTCGCCGGTGAGGTGCCGGCGGAAGGATTGAGCCCCCGAGAGGTCAGACGCGAGATTGCCGAACGAATAGCGCCCTTCGTCGAAGACCCGCAAGTCGATGTGCGCGTGGTCGAGTTCCGCAGCCAGAAGGTCTACGTCACTGGAGAAGTCTCGAAGCCGGGCTTCCTCTATCTTGACGACCGGCCGATTACCATCCTCGATGCCATTAGCCATAGCGGAGGCTTCAACGAGGTGGCCGATCAGCGCTTCGCCCAGCTTACTCGGGACGGTGAACAGCGAATCATCGACCTCGAATGGCTCTATTCCACGGGCTCACATGATGAGCTTTTGCAGGATGGAGACGTCGTTCATGTGCGTGAGGACTCGTTCAACCAAGTTTTCGTAATGGGGGAGGTGACAACGCAAAGCATGATACCCATGCGGCGCGGAAGACTCTCGCTCGCGGAGGCCATCGCAACCGCCGAAGGCTTGAGTATCGGCACGGCAAACACAAGGCGCATAGCCGTAATCCGGGGGGAGCCACAACATGACGAGGACGGCACGGTTCGGGGCATCCGCCCCGTAATCTACCAACTCGATGGAAGTCGCGCATCCGCCCTGGTACTGGCTGAGGGGTTCGATCTCGAGCCCAGGGACATCGTGTTCATCCCCGCATCGGCCGTGGTGCGGTGGAACAGAATCATCGATCAGATTCTACCAACCATTCAGACGTTGTGGATGACCGATCGTCTGATTCGCGGCTAGGGGGACCTCGATGTTAGCGCTGCCACAACGGCCAACGCAGGCCCCGTTACCTACTCCTTCGCCCCCGCCGGAAGCTTTCGACGAAGTAGACGTACGTGAGCTCTTGGACACGGTCATGGCGGGAAAATGGATTATCGCCGCCATAGCGGCTTTGTCCACGGCGGCCGGGATCGGCTTCGCGGCCTTCTCAACACCCATTTACGAAGCGGAGGCGCTCGTTCAGATCGAGGATAAACGGGCTTCCCTGCCCGGCCTTGAAATTCTGACCGAGAGCATGGAGACCTCGGCCGTCTCCGAAGTCGAGATAGAAATTCTAAGCTCCAGGTTCGTCCTTGGCCAGGTCGTCGACAGCCTGGATCTGCAAACGGAAGTTAGACCGCGCCACTTCCCCTTGATAGGCGGACTCGCAGTTCGCCGATACGAGGGTAAGGAACCTGCGCCGGCACCCCTCCGCTTCACGCGTCACGCCTGGGGCGGCGAGACGACTCGAGTTGACCGGCTGACCCTTCCTGAAGGGTTGATGGGTGAAAGTCTTGTATTAGTTGCCTTGGAGCAAGAAGGATTCGAGCTGCGCTGTCACCAAGGCGAGGTCATTCTCTCCGGAAAAGTCGGCGAGCCGGCTGTCTCGGATGGGATCGAGGGAGAACGGGTCGAGATTTTTGTATCCGAACTCTCCGCGCGCCCTGGAACACAGTTTCATGTTCGGCGCAAGAATCGACTTTCCGCCATAAGAGACCTCCGCGGCAACCTCTCCATTAGGCCGAGAGGCGGCGGTGGCATCCTTCACATCACATTGCAAGGCGAAAGCCCCGACCAAGCCGAGCGGATACTCGATGGACTGACCGCCACTTACCTTCGGCAACACGTGGAACGTGGGTCGGCGGAAGCACAGCAGAGCCTTTCCTTCCTCGAACAGCAACTGCCCGAGCTGAGAGCCAAGCTGGAGGTGGCTGAAGAGCGGTTCAATGAGTTTCGCCGTGAGCACAAAGCGGTGGACCTCTCGGCGGATACGCAAAACCTGCTCACACAGCTCGTTACGATAGAGACGGAGATGGCTGAGCTGGAGCTTCGAATGCTCGATGAAGGGCAGCGGTTTGCCGACCGGCACCCGCGAATTCAAACTCTTCGTGACCAGCGCGGGCGTCTCTTCGCTACCAAGAACGAGCTCGAACGCAGGATCGGCTCGATGCCCGACCGCCAGCAAGAAGCACTTCGCCTGCAGCGGGAGGTCGACGTAGCCACCCAGCTTTACACAAGCCTCCTCAACACCGCCCAAGAACTGCGTGTGGTCCAGGCAGGTACCATAGGCAACGTAAGGATACTGGACGAAGCCGCCTCAACGAGGCAGCCGGTCAAGCCGCGAAAGAAACTGGTGGTACTGTTGAGCCTCTTACTTGGATTGGTGGGTGGTTTGGCTGTCGTCTTCACCAGGCAAGCCCTCCAAAGAACAGTGGAGGAACCGGACGAAGTCGAGAACACCGTGGGCCTGCCTGTATATACGGTCATACCCCACAGCAGACAGGAGGCCGGCGCGCGAAGCCGCTCACGCCGCTGGAGAAGAAAAGACAGCTCCATCCCCATTCTTGCAAAAGAACACCCAAACGACCCAGCGGTGGAGGGCCTGCGAAGCTTCCGCACGAGTCTTCACTTCGCTCTGCTCAAGGATGACGGGAACATCATCGCCGTCACCAGTCCGCACCCCGAAAGCGGCAAGACTTTCGTTTGCATGAATGCAGCTTACGTCCTTGCGCAAGCAGGCAAACGAGTTTTGTTGATAGACGCCGACCTTCGAAGAGGCCGTATCCACGCCTACCTTGGAAGGAGCCGCGGGCCGGGCCTGTCCGAAGTTCTCTCCGAGCAAGCTGCTCCAAAGGATGTAATCAGCTCGCTCGACGATGTACCACTGGATGTAATGACCACGGGCACCTTGCCTCCCAATCCCTCCGAGCTTTTGATGCGTCCGGTTGCCGGCCCTCTTCTGAAAGATCTTGGGAATCAGTACGATCTCGTCATAGTGGACACCCCTCCCGTCCTGGCCGTAACCGATACCGCAGTCGTAGGCGTTCACACCGACGGTGTCTTCCTTCTCGTCCGAAGCGGTAAGAGCAGAATGCCTGAGATCGAGGCATCGCTGAAGCGTCTACAGCAAAACGACATCAATGTGACCGGGCTGCTCTTCAACGACATGGGAGCATCCAAAACGGTGGGGTCCACTTACCGGTACCAGCACTACTACCAATATCACTACTCCAGTAATAAGAACCAGGATTCATAATTGCTCACTCAACCAGCCTTGCTCGTCTTGGGCTACTTCATAGGGCCTGGGAACGATCAGCACATGGCAGAAGGTCACCAAAAATAAGGGGGTCTCGACGATGTCTTCCACCACCATTTTTCTTCTCCGCTGCTCGACCCGTGCTTTCTTCTTGTCCGTGTTGGTAGCGGCGCAAACGGCTTTGCCGGCTTCCGCGGAACAGCCGACAATCGCCAAGGAAGAAGCCAAGGAAGCAGCTCTGATCGAAGAAACCAAGGGAGCATCAAAACGGAGTGCGGCCGAGCAGCAATCGGAAGGCACTTCGATCAAAGACGCAATGAAGCATGAAGCCGCTCCCGCCCAGGCGGTAGCGGTAGAGCAGTCCCCCTCTCACCAGCGGGCTCTAGGAATCACCGCAAGAGACATGAGGCTGCGCCTCTCGGCGGAGCCCGGTTTGGCATCCCCCGGGGAAGGTCAACCCACGCTCGGCTTGTTCGGCATTCATGCCGACACCATCGTCGATGATGTCTTTCACGTCGGTGTCAGCGGATTCGGCGCAGCCAAGGGCCGCGGCGGTTTCTTCGGTGCCGGATTGAATGGGATGCTTCGTTACCCAATCGCTTTGCCGGTATCGTTCGAAGCGGGTGCAACGATAGGTGCGGGAGGAGGCGGTGGTGCTCCCGCCGGAACAGGCATATTCCTGCGACCACGAGCTGGACTCCATGTGGATTTAGGTGACCGGCTGATGCTCGTTGACGGAGTGGGAATCGGCGTTTCCCATATCACCTTTCCCAACGGAGACATCGAGAGCACTCACTTGGACTTCTCCATTGAGACGGCGTTCAGAGAGATCGTTTCATTCGAACGGTTCGGATCACGAACCGCAACCGATCTTCTGGACGACAGGGTTTTTGGGGTTGGAAGACGTTCATTCCGTCCGACCGGGCATGCCTACTTTCTAATAGACTCTCTCACCCGAGCTGGAGAAGACCTCGGCACAAGGCAGATCATGGCCGGCTTCGAGTATAGAGAGTGGATAACCGAGGGCCTATTCGGAACTATAGAGCCGCGAGCGTTGATGCTGGGAGGGACCGCCGGCTACATGGAGCTGACCGTAGGAGGTGGTTACTCGATACCGGTCGACCCCGCGGAGCGCGTGGCGGTTTTCGCAAGCGGGGGCATCGGAGGTGCCGGTGGCGGCGGCGCGGACACAGGAGGCGGCGTCTTTCTACGCGGAGCACTTGGCGTGGACGTAGACCTTCCCGGACCGGCTTATCTCGGTGTGGACGGCGGAATCCAGAATGCACCCAGAGGTGAGTTTACAGCGGTCTCGGCCGGCCTCCGCCTGGGCTTGTCCCAGGAAACCATTCGCCCCAGAAGACTGGCTATCCGTTCTTTCGACGGTCTGGACGCCGTAACCGAAACAACATGGAGATTGCGGGGAGGCCACCAGACCTACTTCGACGCGCCGCGAGGCGACGGCGAAGGTATGGCCATTCACCTGATGGGGCTCAAACTCGACTACTTCGCAAACCCACACCTCTACCTAACCGGACAAGGGGCCTCCGCCTATGCCGGCATACCGGGAGCCGGAGCCTTTTCCACCGCGGTAATCGGATTCGGAGGAGTGACCGATTCTTGGCAGAGCGTGCGTCTTACGGCGGAGGGTAGATTGGGAACTTCGGGCGGGGGCGGCATCGATGTTGATTGGGGGCTTCTGATTCAGCCCATGGCCGGCGTTCTGCTCGCTCTTACCGATTCGGTTGGACTGGAGCTGCTAGGTGGATGGATGGTAGCGCCAACGGGAGACATGAGTTCCGCCTCCTTCGAGGCAGGGCTGACGTACTCCTTCAACACGCCGGTCCTTCGCGACAGATAGTTTTCTTCCAAAACCTAGGTGCGCTCTCCTGTTCGAGCACACCTCGGCCATTGGATCCAGGAGCGTCTCCTGGCACCATGGCACGAATATGAGCGAACCCGCCTTTCGTCCGGTGCTATTGGAGACGCCATGAACCGAGACCCGAGCAGAGAAGAAGCCGAGGCACACCATCCGGCCGCCGAAGAGCTCAAGCGGCTAATGGCGATAATCTCACGCCTTCGCGGTCCCAATGGTTGTCCGTGGGACCGCGCACAGACGTTGAAGTCGCTTAGGCCTTACCTGCTTGAAGAAACCTACGAGGTCTTGGAGGCCATCGACTCCGGTGATGACACCGCTCACCTGGAAGAGCTGGGCGACCTGCTCTTGCAGGTCGTTCTTCAAGCCGAGATCGCACGAGAGTCAGGACGCTGGAGCATGGCGGAAGTGGCGAGGACCATCTCGGAAAAGCTGCTCTTTCGACATCCACACGTGTTCGGGGATGTGGAAGCCACGGATTCCAAGGCAGCCTATAGGAGCTGGGAGAAGGTAAAGGCCAAGGAACGGGAGCATGCCGGAAAACCTCGGAAAAGCGTGCTCTCCGGCGTGCCCAAGGCAGCGCCTTCGCTGATGCGCGCCGAACGCGTTGGAGACAAGGCAGCCCACACCGGCTTCGACTGGCCCAACGTACGCTTGGTTCGGCAAAAGTTGGATGAGGAGCTGGCGGAACTGGATGCCGCCATGGATTCTCGAGACGAAGAGAAGATCTTCATCGAGCTTGGAGACGTACTGCTGACACTAGCCAGCCTCGGCAGGTTCGTGCAGGTGCACGCCGAGGACGCGCTTCGCGAGGCCGTGGAGCGGTTCATAAAGAGGTTCCAACATCTCGAGGCGTCTCTCGCCGCCGAGAACAAGACTCCTCGCGACCTCGATCTGGAAGCTCTCGAAACACGCTGGCAGCAATCCAAGAAGGAAGTTGATTAGTCCCCTATTCGGCCCTCTTCCCTCCTCCTTCATCACCGCCTCGTCGCAGCCTGAACCGGCAACCGAGGTATCGGCTAAGCTCCCGGGCCTCGCTACTGCCTGCCGCAAAAGCCGCCAGGCCGTAAACGACCACACCGGCGACTACTGTGACCACGAACACGGCAACGTTTCTTGCCGTTGCCAGATCCACGCCGGCAGCGCCAAGCTCCCAATCGCCTGATAGAGCCAAGCCGAAGGCGACCCCGGCCATCAAAACGGTGGCCGGAACGACTCTTGCGACAGAAGCACCTGTCTTGCACAGGCCAAGGCGTCCGACCTTTCGGCGAAGCAGCAGGAGACAAAAAGCCAAGTTTACCGTAGCAGCTATGGAGGTCGCCAGAGCGATTCCTCCATGCCCCAGAGGGGCCATCAACAGCTTGGCGCTGGTCCAAAACACCGCCACCGACAGGACTCCCACGGCAACCGGCGTTTTGGTGTCCTGCAACGCATAGAACCCTTGCACCACGACCCTTGTACAAGCCACCGCCGGTAGACCCACGGCGAACATGGTCAAGGCAAGAGCGGCGGCTTGAGTATCTTCGTGCGTGAACGCACCCCTCTGGAACACCACCGAAACCGCGGGCACCGAAAGAATTATCAACCCAATGGATGCGGGGATCATCACGAAAAGCACCTGCCGCAACCCGTCCGAGAGCGTCTCTTTGTAGCGTTCGAACCGGCCCGAGGCGGCATGCTCCGATAGCGAGGGCAACGCGGCCACCGCCATTGAAACCGCGAAGACACCAAGGGGCAGCTCTATCAAACGATCAGCGGAGTAAAGCCAGCTTACGGCGCCGTCAGCCTCTGAAGCAGCGAAGGCCTTGGAGAGGAGAACATTCACCTGATGAATGGAAGCTCCGAATGTGGCCGGGAGCATTAGCCAGAAAAGCCGACGCAGATCCGGGTCATTGAAACGAAAATCCAGCCTTGGAGCAAACCCAGACCTTGAGAGCGCCACCCAGTTGACCAAGACCTGAGCCCCACCGCCGATCAGCACCCCGTAAGCAACACCCAGAATAGGAGGATCGACCCACCTAGAGAAGACCAAGGCGCCGGCGATGATGCCCAGGTTGAGAAGAACTGGGGAGGCCGCCGGCGTGAAGAACTTGCGTAGAGAGTTCAATACTCCCATGGCAAGAGCGACGAGGCCAATCATCCATAGGTACGGGAAGACCCAACGCGCCATCATCACGGTCAACTCGAACTTCTCGCCATCCGCGCGCCAGTCCGAGGCCAGCAGGTCTACCAGAACCCGGGCGCCCAGCACCCCACCCAGCACCACCAGCGCAAGACCCATGGCAACAACAGTAAAAGCCTTGTCGGCAAGGGCTTTCGCCGCTTCGCGGCCGCTCGCTTGAAGCCGGGAAGTGAAAACGGGCACAAAAGCTATCGTGAGAGAACCTTCCGCCAGCAAGCGGCGCAGCACATTCGGCAGCACGAAAGCCAATATGAACGTGTCCGCCATGGACGCGCCGAAAACCGCCAGGACCGCTGCATCGCGAACGAAACCCGCCACACGGCTAGTCATGGTGGCCGAAGCAATTACACCGGCGTGTCGGGCCAAACGGTCGGGCGGGCCGGTACCGGAACCGGCCGGCGCGTTCTCATCCGACTTGCCTGGGGAAGCGCCACACGGTCGGCCCTTTATCCCACTGCTGCTCATTGTGTCCGGGAGCATAGCGCCCCCATGCAACTAAATGCACGTTTCCAGACCAATCGATCGGCCTAGCACTGTAACGATCGGTAATACGCGCAATGAAACGCGGTCACTTGGCCGCGGGAAAACACCAGTAGACGACAGACAATCACTCCATGAGAGGCAAGCCTAGCTTCTCATCTCGTTCACGGCCTTGGACAGCCGAGAGATCTTACGGGAAGCCGCCCTCTTGTGGATGACCCCCTTGCTCGACACGATGTCGATGTAGCGCACGGCATCCCCCAGCGCCGCGCGGGCACCACTGGCATCCTTCGATGACATTGCTTTGCGAACCCTCTTCACTTTGGTTCGCATCGTACTCTTGTAGTGCATGTTTCGCGCTCGCCTCTCCACCGATTGGCGAGCCTTCTTTTTGGCACTCTTGATATTGGGCACTTCCACGCCTCCCGAAGCTCGATCCCGAGTTCAATCCCAGGGGACACGACGGTCTGAAAAGACGCGCAAGTATCAGTCATTTGAAGTAATTGTCAAGCAACTACAGTCTGACCCATCCCCTCTATCGTGCGATTCGCTTGGCGGGGGAATCCCGAGGTATTTCGATCGCTTGGGGTGCAATCTGAAGGCGAGGAAGAATCGGGGTGCAAAGCAGGCCGTTTGAATCAGGCATCGGGCGAGTTTGCACCGTTTTTCGAGCGCGCGCGGTTGTGGGAAACGGCTCGTCTACCATCCGACGCCGCCCACCCTATAGTTGCTGGAATCGGAGGCATCATGAGCAATCTCATCGCTATTTCCGGCAGCCTTAGAAAAGGGTCTTACAACACCGCCTTGCTACGCGCCGCGTTGGAGGTCCTGCCTGCAGGAACATCCATGGAAATCGCTTCCATCCGTGACATCCCTCTATACGACGGGGATCAGGAAGAAAGCGTGGGGGTTCCCTCTCCAGTAGAAGAGCTCAAGAGGCGCATTGACTCCTCGGACGGCCTGCTCATCGCCACGCCGGAGTACAATCACGGCGTCCCGGGAGTCTTGAAAAACGCCATTGATTGGATGACTCGCCCACCCGGCGATGTTCGCCGCGTATTCGGCGGCAAAGCGGTCGGCTTAATGGGAGCCACCCCCGGTGCCGGAGGTACGCGTTTCGCGCAGGCGGGTTGGCTGCCCATACTCCACGCCCTGGGAATGCGTGTCTGGAGCGGGCGCCAGATCTACGTGGCGCGTGCGTCGACTGTTTTCGATGAAAAGGGCGTGATGGTTGACGACAGGCTGCGCGAGCGTCTCGCTTCCTATTTGGAGGGCTTCAGCTTCTTCGCCGGAAACCTGCAGAATGTTCGGTCATGATCACCGCAACCGAAAAATGCTGGGCCCAGACGGCCGGCTTGCAGGTCAAGGAAGCCTTGAAGAGGCACGACCGGTGGCCGGCAATTCACAAACGTGGTGCCTTGGTTACGGCTCGAACCTGCTACAGGTCTAGAACCATACCGACCCATTTTCGAATGCGCGTGGTACCGACCTCGGTTGGCTCGAGAAGACTTCTTAGCACTCCTGGAAAGGGACGCCCGCTGCTGATCCTTCCGGGCCTCTACGCCCGAATCAACGAAGGCCTTTTCTTGGATCTTGCGGAGCAAGCCCGCAAAGCTCTCGGTCGTCCAATTTCACTTCTCGAAGACCGCTTTGCTCCGGGCACCTTACGCCTGAACCCACCTCGTATCCCTACCATTCGAGAGCTTGGCAGAGAGGTCGGTGACATAGCCCGAGGGCCGATCCGGGGGCAAGACGACGCCAGACCGGATCTTCTCGCCTTGTCGGCCGGCGCGGCTTGGGGACTAGCGGCGCCCGAGGGCACCTTTGCCAAAGCAGCGGTCTGGTCCAGCGCGTTGCAGCCTCAGGCCGTCCTCTCCTGGATCCGGCGTAATCCACCTCTCGAGTGGTACTTCAAGCGCCTACACCAACGTTCGTTTCGAGAGGGAGGCGTTTCTCCTATCGGCATGAAGCAGTTCTCCGAGGCAATCTCGAGGGACTGCCCCTCCTTCGAGCCCAAACACCCCCTCCTGGCCGTCCACGCGAACGACGATCCCATCGCACCAGCCCACTCCCTGAAGTTCGGGTCTTCAAGAACCCTTTTCGTCTGCCTGGTGGGCACAGGGGGCCACCTGGGCTTCGGCGAGTTGGCAGGCAACGGAGTATACCTTCTGCCCTTCAAATCACTCAGAGCCGGTACTGCTCTATCCAGGAATCGTCCGACGATGGACAAACCGTCAAATCGAAGTCCTCCCCGTCCTTCACCCATTTAACAACGACCTCGGGCATGTTCTTGCCCTTGCCGTAACGGGTCACGATTTTCGATGCCAGAGCTTTGCACTCGGAGTCCGGCTCTCCGGCGAACAGAGCCACCGGCCCCTTCAACGCGGTCGCTTGCAGCTTCCACTTGTCGCCCGCGAGCCTGTTGAGAATAGCGTTCTCCCCATCGTTTCTAGCCACGATCAGCTTCTCGGCGGGCCCAAGCCGGAAGTGCCGACCAGTGGCAAGAAGAACCACATCCTCCTTGGTGTACCGCCTATCCTCGCGATGCTCGATGAAGTCCCTAAAACGGCGGCTGTAGCTCTCATCCGTGAGGAAGCAGCAGCCACCCGCCGGTTGTGGGAAATCGGTTAGGCCCAATTTTTCGGCAAGAGCAAACTGCTCCTTGCGCCCGCGCCCGCGGAGCCCGAACAGGTCCTCCCGCCTAATCAACCCCTTCTCCTCCGCCGAAGTCGGGGGCAGGTGCCGCCCTGAAAGTGGTCGCAAAAGCCTCCCCGTCAAACCCGACTCCCTCTCTATGAGCCGCAACGTATCCCGCCTTTGACTTTTCGGTCGCTGGCCGAGAACCTCGCCGGTGAATACAAACTCCGCCCCCTCCTCTTCCATGATTCGGCGAGCCTTCCTCATCATGAGAATCCTACAGTCGATGCAGGGGTTCATGTTCGCTCCATAACCGAACCTCGGACTGGTTACGACATCGACGTACTCATCCGAAATATCGATGAACTCGAAGTCGACATCCGCTTCCTTGGCGGCATGTAGAGACTCGCTTCTCGGTACCGCCCCGTCCCTAGGCCGTCCGCCCACGGAGCGGTGAGTCTCGGCGATACCGAACCCCGTTGAAAAGGTTACCGCCTTGACATCGAACCCGAGGTTCTTGATGTGCCGAAGAGCGATGGAGGAATCCAACCCTCCCGAGATCATGGCGATGGCTTTTGGTCTTCTCGAGTCTTTCATGGGTAATTGCCCGATTCTCTAACATAAGGCCTGCGGGTTCGAGCAGGAAATGAACAGCCGGACGAGCGGGTTGATGCCGCCACCTGAACCACTGACCCAATAGCATCAAGAGGTTGCGGACCTACTGCCTCCTCTGGTACAGGGTGCGAATTTCGTTAAAGACAAAGCTAACTTATGATGATGCCGCGCAAAATGCCGGCAGCCGTCGTCCGGGCGGCAAGGAGTTCTCATGAAGAACGCCAACTTGCTCGTAGTTTTGGTCGTGGGCCTTGTGCTTGGACTCATAGTCGGGCGCATGACGCTGGACGGCAGAGATGCCGCTCCGCAAAAGGATGAAACGAAGACATTCGCGTCGGGCACACCTGACAGGTCGCCCGAGGCGAAAAGCGCCGCTCAATCATCGGAACCCATCTACAAGGTCGATAATCTCAAGGGCGGGTGGGTCAAAGGTCCGGATGACGCTATCGTGACCATCGTCGAGTTCTCGAACTTCCAGTGTGGGTTCTGCGCTCGCGTGCAAGACACAATCGCGGAGCTGATGGAGGAGTACGAGGACGAGGTACGCCTGGTGTACATGCAAATGGCCATGCCCAACATGCCGCGCGCCGCCCCGGCCGCGCAGGCGGCGGAAGCAGCGGGCGCACAAGGCAAGTTCTGGGAGTATAAGGACAAGCTCTTCCAGGACACCCGATCCCTGGATAGAGACACCTTCGAGCGTTACGCAAGAGAGCTGGGTCTGGACATGGAGCGTTTTCGATCAGACCTCGACGACGAAGTGCACAAAGCGAAGGTTGACGAACTTCTTGCTCGCGGCCAGGCGCTTGGCGTCTCCGGTACACCGGCCTTTTTCATAAACGGACGGTCCTTGGTCGGAGCCCAACCCGCCAACGCATTCAAAGAGGTCATCGACGCCGAGATCGAGCGAGCCAAGGCGGTTCTCGAGGCCGGCGTATCTCATGAAGACCTTTACCCGACACTGGTGGCCGGTGGCGCGGAAAGCATTAGGCCCGAAGCCCCCGAAAGGGAGAGGCCCAGTCGTCCATCCACCCCCAGCTTCGGCCGGGCATCGGCTGACAATGCCCATGTGAAGGGTCCGGATGACGCACTCGTCACCATCGTCGAGTTCTCGAACGTACAATGCGGCTTTTGCGCACGAGTCCGTCCGACCATCGAACGGATCAAGCGCGAGTACGGAGACCAAGTACGTTTTGTCTATAAGCACCAAGCAAGACCAGGCGCGGCGCACCTCGCCGCCCAGGCAGGGGAAGCCGCTGGGGAGCAAGGCAAGTTCTTCGAGTACATGGACAAGGTCTACGAAAACAGGCGACAGCTCGAACGCGAGCACCTCGAAGCACACGCGCGGGAGCTCGGGCTCGATATGGATCGATTCCGATCCGCGCTGGACGAGGAGCGTTTTGTCCGCAGAATCGACGAGCATCGATCCGAAGCCATTCGAATCGGCGCGAGAGGTACACCCACTTTCTTCATAAACGGTCGTTATCTGGCGGGGGCGCAACCCTTCGAGAGGTTCAAGGAGGTAATCGACGAAGAGATGGAGCTTGCTAAACGCCTGATTGGAGAAGGAGTCGCTTTAGGACAGCTTTACGAGCGCATACTCGACGAGAACGAGAAGAAACTCGGAGCAGAGGCTATTCCACCTATCAGGCCGGCTGTCCAGGACTTGCGACCACTGCCCCAGCAAGAGAGGCCGCAACCTCGGGAGAGCGAGCCTCGCCGGGAGAAGCCCCGGCAAGACGAAGACGACAGGGTCGATGTGGATACATCCTCGGCCATCTTCAAGGGTGAGATGAACGCGCCCGTGACCATTGTGGAGTTCTCCAATTTCGCTTGCGGCTTCTGCGGCCGCGTCCAGCCGACCATCGAACAGCTCATGAACGAGTATGAGGGAAAAGTGCGGCTGGCTTTCATGCACCGGCCCCAAAACCCGGCCTCGACACTTGCCGCCGAAGCCACCATGGCGGCCAAGGATCAAGGCAAGTTCTGGGAGTACCACGGGCTGCTTTTCGAAAACATGGGACGAATAGGACGTCCCGATCTCGAGCGGCACGCGGAAACAATCGATCTGGATATGGACAAGTTCCGCAAGGCCCTGGACGAGCGTGAGTTCAAGGACGAGGTGGAAAAGCACAACGCCATCGCCGTGCGCGCCGGCGCCAGGGGGACCCCGACTTTCTTCATCAACGGCCGGAGGCTGCTAGGCGCGCAGCCCATCCAGAACTTCAAGGAAATCATAGACGAAGAGCTGGCCGCCACGCGCTGACCGGCTAGAACGTAATGCCGACGAGACGAGCCTGCCTGCCGGGTCTTATCGTCACCTGAACGGTCTTGGTGTCTCCTTCGCGAGACCTAAAGGTAACCTCGTGATCTCCCGGCGGAAGCTCGATTGGACTCGTCGGCGGAACGGGCGTCCACCGCCCGGTATCCTGTCCATTGACTATGACCTGCGAAACGGGGCTGGTGCTGGCAATGAACGACCCGAGCTGTACGGGCTCCTCCTCGGCCGGCTCCTCTTCGGTGGTCTCAGCCACGGCCTCCGGCTCCGGGGGCTCCGGCTTTGCCGGCTCCGGCCGCGGCGTAGAGGGCTCGGCACTGGGTGGCGGATCCGCACTGGCTGTCGCGCCAGCCGCTTCCTCTTCGCGCCGCCTCCTCGCTTCCTCTCTAGCCTTGGCGCGCTCCCGCTCCTCTCGCTCCAGTCGCGCCAACGTAGCCGCGTCATGCTCCATCTCGGCCGTAACCTCCAGCTTTTCAGAGTCCTCGAGCTTCACTACGATCGTCTTGTCCTCGTAGCCTTCATGACTCAATACGAAGCTGTGCTCTTTCTTCAAGGCCATGGCTTCGACGGTCAGCGGCGTTTCCCCCAGAGATTCCCCATTCCTGTGGACGCTCGCCCCTTCCGGCTTCGAAACTATAGCGACCTGACCTTTCGCCTCTTTCTCCTTGGCTGCAACCTCCTCGGCCTCTCTAACCGAGGGGAGAACCAGAGTTACCTCGGCTCTTTGTCCGGCGGGCACCTGGACGGCCAGGTTCTTTCTCTCGCCCGTCCCTGGTCTCCTAATGCTCACGGTGTACTCACCCGGCAACAAATCCAACACCTCGTACGGTGAACTGGTGGCGATGAGCTCACCTTCGAGCATTATCTCCACATCCTTCGGTTCGGTGCTAATGACTAGAGCACCCGGCTTGGGAGGCAATAGATCGAACCAGAAGACCGCGGCAGCGGCAGCCGCGGCCGCTACCAGCAGTACGCCACCTCCAAGAGCGAGCTTGCCGCCACGACGGCGAGGCTTGGGTTTGGCGGCAGGCCTGCCCGCACGTTTCTTGGGGAGCTTCTTGGCGGGCTTCGTGTCTAGAGGTGTGGCCGGTGGAGGCTCACTCTCGACCATGGCCCCGCGGACAGCTTTGATGCTGGTCGCTTCTTCGGTGATTGGAGGCCCATCATCAACCGGGGGCGGAGGAGGTTCCTGGAGAGCCGGAGGACTCGCTCTTCCCGTTGCGGTGACCCTTCCCCCAATCACCTCCGGATCTTCACCGGCATCCGGCTCGGCTTCAGACACTGGCGGATCGGCAAAATGCGCCGAAGCGTCGAAGATCTGTGTGGTTTCTTCGGCGTCCACTACCTCCAAACCTCGTCGACCCCGACTGTCGGGCCTGGCCTGCCCTTGGGGTGATGATTGAGCCTGCCCGACCATCTCCTGCGGTTGCGACAAGCGTGAGAACCTCTCGATCTTCTCCTGCTCGGACTTGATCTCGTCCGCGAAATCGGACCGTATGCGTCCCGCAAGATCCTTCGCGGTGTACATTCGACCGCTGGAGATCAAGAAGCGCATCAAGTCTTCCTGAAGATCGGATGCCCACTGGTACCTATCTTCCACATCGCGGGCCAGAGCCTTCATGACTACCTGTTCGAGTTCCTCCGGTATCTCCGGGTTGACCTCCCTTGGTGGCTTCACCTCGGCATTGCGAACCTTCTCGAGCGTCGTATAGTCGCTCTCCCCCACGAAAAGCTTGGTGCCGGTGAGCATCTCATACATGCACACACCGACAGCGAAGATATCCGACCTGCGATCGATGGGAAGGCCTCTTACCTGTTCGGGCGACATGTACCCAAACTTACCCTTAAGAATACCTACCTGAGTTTTTTGGCTACGATTGGCGGCCTTGGCGATCCCGAAATCAATCAGCTTGACCTCTCCATCGTAGGATAGGAGCACGTTTTGCGGCGAGACGTCTCGATGAATGATGTTCATCTCGCGGCCGGTCGTATCGCTCTTTCTGTGAGCGTAGTCCAGGCCTTCGCATATCTTCTGCGCAATATATGCCACCTGCGACTGGGGCATTGGCTGGGACATTCGCCGTGCCCTGTCCAGCAGCGTGCGAAGATCTCGCCCGGAGACATACTCCATGGCGATGTAGTAGCTGTCACCGTGCTTGCCCAGCTCGTAAATCTGGGTGATGTTCGCGTGGCTCAACTGTACGGCGATTCGAGCCTCATCGATGAACATCGTAATGAACTCTTCATCCTCCCCCATGGCGGGAAGGATCTTCTTGATCGCCAGCAGCCGCTCGAACCCCTCGACGCCGAAGGACTTCGCAAGAAATACCTCGGCCATCCCGCCGACGTTAATCCTGTCCAGGAGAAGGTACTTCCCAAATGGAGTCGGCCCCTTCATTACGAAGAGCCACCGGCTACGAGCAAAATCATCTCTATGATCGTATCTAACTAGGCTTGCGAGTCAATTCCGTCGGTACAAAAGAGATCAGGTGCGGCTTTTTCCTAAAACCATGGCCAAGGAGCCACAACCCAAGGAACACCAAAATATCATAAGCAGCATCTCTCGCCGCCGTATCTACAACAACGGACCAGCCGCGGGTCCGAACTCCCGGATTTTGAGAGCAACAAGTAGGCCTGCAACAGTACGTCAATAAGCACTAACCGAGCAAGCCCACGCGAGCATACGAGGCGTCAACGAGAGGGTGTGCGTCGAGTCACGGACAGCCCACATCATCTTCGGGGGGCTCACCGTCAAATCGATTACGAACCTGCTCGAACAGGCGGATATACCGCGTCTCCGCAAAGTGATCGATCCGATCGGGGTTGATGTTCGATGCGGAGCTGGTCTGGATCCTGGCGGTGAAGACCTTGCGCCTGCCCATACACGCCCACGTTGCTATGAGCTGCGCTATGGGCGCCGCCTCAGCCACGGTCCAGGCCAGAAGTGAAGCCTCGGGCACTATTGCGTCCGCCTCCGTGACACGCCATCCGACATATGCCACGACAATACCCCGCCTCTCCACGAACTGTATTGACCTGATCCGTCCGGCTAGCCGTCCTTCCTCAAGGGCTTCCTTGGCGGCGGCTTCCTGCATCTCGAGTTGTCCCTCGCCGTGCTCCTCGCCGAGGCTGACGACCTCCCGCAACCTCTGAAGCTCGACACCGAAGTTATTTGCTATCGCGCCCAAACGACGTCCTTCCGACATGGACTGTACCCTGGGATCCCTTAGCGCCGACTTGTAAGAGCGGTAGAGTCGGTAGTCCTCGGACTTCATCTTGTAGGGGGTTGTCTCTGTGGTCTGTTCGCCTGAATCATCATCGGCGACAGCAGGGAACGCGATGGCCGTTGCCGCCACGATAACGGCCAAGGATCGGCAATTGAAGGCCTGTCGTTGCATAGTGTTCCTCTTCATGTTGAATGACGGGTTCCTGACTTCGTGAAGGCTAGCCGTCTCGTGGGTTCTCGGTCAACGGTTAAGACCTTACCAGCTATCGCTCATACACTGTGACGGGCCAGGCTCCGATTCGATTCATCGAACCGTAAGTTCTGCTTTGCCGGCATCTCTAGTTACAAACGAGGTTCGCACAAATCACAGCCGATGATATACAAGCAAGTGCATGAGACAAATCTCCAGCCAAGCAGTTCTCCTTCTCGCGGCGACTGTGTTGCTTTCTGGGTGCCCCAGCCACACCCGAATGCCTGCCGCCGAGCAATCAGCAATCCAAGATGCGCTCCGTCACCGGTCGAGACAGCTTTCGGTGAGCATGTATCAGAGTCCGTTTTTCAGGGACGGCAGCTACACCCTTCTATTGGATCAACGACCGGAGGACGTGGATCTGCTGCGCAACCCTAGAGGCGAACGCATGCATCCCGGCGAGGCCACCGGTATTTTACCCGCGGGTACGAATGTTCGCATAACGGAGATCCAGTTCGCAACTGCCTCCAACGTAAGCTCCAGGTCCATCATGACCCCACGCTTCTTCACCTGGGTTATCGTCGATGTCCCGGGTGAGGAACGAGACCATGTGATCGTCATACGCGATGAGCCTGATAGCCACGAACGCTTCGAATACTTTCTGGACCGCTTTCTTACGACGGACGATGTCGCTGGAAGTCTAGCGTCGTACCCGGAACCCGTAAGGACCGCAATCAAGGAAAAGCGTCTCGTCGAGGGGATGGACGTCGACGCCGTTCGCATGGCCTGGGGCAACCCGCTCCAAGTGACCCGTGACTTCGATAAGGGCATACAGCTAGATGTCTGGATGTTCGAGGGAGACAAGCGCCGCGCTAGCTTTAGAGACGAAAAGCTAATCTCATGGAGCGAGGATCCCTCCGACTAGCCCTGTTCTCCCTTTGGAGCACTGGAAGCACTCCACTAACATCGAAGCATCCATGAGGGCTTCGTCGCGGGGCACCCGGCCTCGGCTGCTACCATGTCCACCCAAAGAAGCTCGTCCTCCACCAGTCCCGACACTTCACCCGCGATAGACGTTACTGCCACCCCGCGGGAAGCGCCGCTGCCCGGACAGATCATACGCAGCTCGGTCGGTGGAGCTCTAATGGGCCTAGCGAACCTGGTGCCCGGCATGAGTGGCGGCACTATGTTGCTGGCTACGGGCATCTACCCTCGCTTCGTATCGGCGGTGGCGGAGATCTCGACCCTGCGTTTCAGGTTACCTTCCCTTGCAGTTCTCGCCACTGTAATAGGAGCGGCCCTGCTCGCAGTGTTCTTGCTTGCGGGGTTCATAAGGGACTGGGTGGTACTGCACACATGGGTGGCATACAGCCTGTTCATAGGCCTAACCTTGGGAGGAGTTCCTGTCCTGTGGCGAATGATTGGGCACTCGCGTCCAGCTGTATGGATGGGAGCCTTGGCGGGTCTTGCCGCGATGTCGGCTCTCGTACTGGTGCAGCATGAAACCGCAAGCGGTTTCGCCGGCGAGGAAGCGGACACTCTCCTTCTTTTCGCGACGGGCGTGGGCGGAGCCAGCGCCATGGTGCTGCCCGGGATAAGTGGAAGCTACATTTTCGTGCTTCTCGGCCAGTACGTACCCATCTTGGGAGCCGTGGATACCGCGCGAGCAGCGTTTACCACCGGTGAGCCCTCCGCTGCCATCGAGCCCTTCTTCTCGATACTTTTTCCTCTGGCGGTCGGAATCGCCTTGGGATTGATTCTTGTAAGCAATCTGGTTCGCCTGCTGCTCGAGCGCTGCCCCAACGCCACCTTGGGAACCCTGCTCGGCCTGCTGTCCGGTGCGGTTTTTGGGCTTTGGCCGTTTAGAGCTCCCGTCGAGCCCTCTCTCGGAGACGTAATCGGAGGCAAGGTGGTTACTTCGGCGTCCATTGCGAGCATACCTGTGGAAAGCTGGCCGGTGGCTTTCTTCTTTCCATCCGCCGCGCAGGTTCTATTCGCTCTTCTGCTCGTTGGGGTCGGCTTCGCGTTGACCACGGCCGTATCGTGGTTGGGTGACGCCATGGATGAGAAGCGGCCGGCGCGCTAGGTGGCTGCTCATTCACCGCCTCAGCTGGGATATACATGAAAATCAAGAAAAAGCCCGAGGACTTCATCGTCCGAGAGGCATACCGCATCGAAAAAAGCAGCAAAGGCGACCATTTCGTCTACATGATGGATAAGCAGAAGCTTACGACGTTCGAGGCTGTGGAGCGCATCGCTCGCGCACACAAGCTACCTGTTGGAGCCTTCTCCTTTTGTGGGCTAAAGGACAAACAAGGCCGCACGGAGCAGATAATCGCGGTGAAGGGCTCCCGTGTCACCATGCAGGAGCCGGATCTTCGGCTAAAGTTCATCGATCGGACTACGAAACCGCTTTCGGCTGAGAATTTCACCGCAAACCGCTTCGTGGTGACTGTAAGGGATCTGTCCATCGAGGAGGCCGAGCGTGTGCCGGAATCGGTCAAAGAGGTTCGCAAGCTCGGAATGGTGAACTACTTCGACTCGCAGCGTTTCGGCGGTCTGAAGCACGGGCAAGGCTTTCTTGCCAAGGACCTGGCGACAGGCAGGATCGAGCATGCACTTCGAGGTTACCTGGCCAAGCCATCACGTCTAGACAAGAGCGAGGATGCGAAGGTCAAAGCTTTCTGGGCCCGAAACTGGGGGAATTGGTCGGCGCGCTGTCCATATCCACGAGTGGCACACTACCGGCGCGTCCTTACAAGGCTTCGCGCGGATCCGAAGGACTGGATCGGCGCTTTCGAGGCAATTGAGCCACGCTACCGCGCCTTGCTGCTCTTTGAGTACCAAAGCTTCCTGTGGAACGAGTCGGTTCGGCGCTACCTTATCGGTCGCCTTGGAAGCCGCGGTTACCTCGCCCTTCGGTACCAGGCCGGGACGCATCTGTTTCCTCGTGCCGTCCGGGACGAAGCTCGACTGGATGCTCTTCAAGGCATGACCTTTCCGCTCATCGGCCCTGACTCCAGGTTCGATGACGCGGAAATAGAGAAAGCCGTTGAGGACACCCTGAATAAGGAAAGAATCAATCGGGAACAGCTGGGTTTGCCCAAGCTTCCGCATATGGGCATGAAGCACGAGGAGCGCGACCTGATCGTGCGGCCACCGAAGCTTTCGGTCGTCAACCCTCGTCCCGATGAGTTGCAACCCGGCAGGTTGAAGGTCACGCTGGCCTTCACTCTGCCTCCCGGCGCGTACGCGACCCTCCTCGTAAAGAGAACCCTATGGTTCGCCACACGGGACGTCGTGGACACAGGAGGGCCAATCCCGGAGCCGACGCCGGGATTCGTGCCAAGAAGGACAATCGAACAGACTTCAACGGCCGCTAGTAAAGCGCAGGGCCGTCGCCACAAGCGCCCACGTCCAAGCCACGGCATCACCGTAGAGACGGCTGGACAGACCGGCAAAAGGTCCGAAGGTCGCAAGTCCGAAGGTCGCAAGTCCGAAGGTCGCAAGTCCGAAGGTCGCAAGTCCGAAGGTCGCAAGTCCGAAGGTCGCAAGTCCGAAGGTCGCAAGTCCGAAGGTCGCAAGTCCGAAGG
>SLRQ01000019.1 GCA_007130885.1 Deltaproteobacteria bacterium | reverse complement strand
CCGATGGTCACCCCGGGCTCCCCGTTCTCCACGCCGCGCAGAGTGGACCTCGACATCCCGGCCCGTTCGGCCACGATCTCCATGGAAAAGCCGCGCCGGAGCCGAGCAAGGCGGATGTTCTCTCCGAACTCCTCGAGCAGGCGCTGGACGGCCGGCACCGGCGATGTTGTTCTCCGCGGCACGATGGGCGCTATTCTGCCCGAAGACTGGGTTGGAAGACAGGGATAGTCACCGAAAGCTCCGACGTTCCGCGCGGTGTGGAACGAGTCGTTTTGCGGAACAGCCGGCCCACGTTCGCCCGTGTGCCCCCGGTTACACCGAAGCCGGTCCCTGGCTGCCTCGGTCGGCTAACCCGGCCACCATGGGCCGCACAGCGCCCACGGGGTGCGCCGACCCGCGTTTCCGGGGCTCTCAGCCCAAGTGCCCGAGAAGAATGATGTTCCGCGGTGATATCATCTCCTGCATCCATACGGGCTCTCTGGTAGGGTTCGTCTAAGCAAGGCGCTGCCACCCCAAGATTTCACCTTAGACATCCCGTCTCCGTCCAACACCTCGTGAAGCCAGGGGTTTTCGGACGGAGAACACAGTTGAATCTCTCCAATATTGGACGGAGAGCCAGTTCGCAAAAATGATCTTACGGGGAGCAACACCCCCACGTATGTGGGAGAAAAGACGCGGCGCTTCCAACGCCGCGTTTTCTTTTGGTTTTCTAGGCGACCGTCCTGAATCTGTCCTTCGGGATCACGAAGATACGATTCTCGTCGACCTCGATTCGTTCGATGAGCTGGAAGAGATAGTTGCGTGCAACAACCGGGTCTTCGCGAATAGTTGCCGACCAGGCCTCGCGAAAGCTTTCAATGGTCCCTTCGGCGATCGGCTGTGGTGCCGCTGTTGGCGGGCGTCTCGAGGACTGCCGGCAAGCAAGAAGAAAAGAGCATCGCTCCTTCGTACAGACGATCGCTGCAATGAACTCGAGAACCGCATTGTCGAGCGTTTCTGCGGGAATCCTTCCGCCCTCACATGCTTCTTTGCCGACTCGACAGCTCGTCCGGCAGTTGTAGTAGCGGTACGTGTAGACCTCGCCGTTCACTCTCTTTCCCGACGACTCGAGCGTGTAGCTCCCTTTGCACTTGGCGCACTCAACAAGACCTCGGAGGAGCATCGGGGCAGGCGGGGATTGCCCTGGATTCCTGGAAGGCTCCCGCTGGTCACGGAGCCTTTGCGCCAGGCTATGAAGGCCGGAATCGACGATCGAATCTACCTTCAAGGGCAGCCACTCCGAAGGGTCCTTCTTTCGCCGCGTCTTGGGCTCTCGTTTGCCCCACCAGTATGTTCCTGCAATGGCGGGCTCCTCCAGAACTCGAAGCACCAAGTCTTTGCTCCAGGGCTTTCCGTTTCGGTAGAGGCTTCCACGTTGGTTCAGAGTACGAGCCACGGATTTCGCTCCGTTGTTGGCTACGTAGAGGCGGAATAGCTCGCGTACAACTGCCGCCTCGTCATGATTCACCACGAGAACCGATCGAACTAGCCCCGGACGCACCTCGACCTTCTCGGCCTTGAACCCGTAGGGAGGAATGGCTCCGGGAAAGAAACCCTGCCGTACAGCTTCGCGCATGGCCGCGGCGGTGCGCATGCCGTTCACTTCGGATTCGTACTGGTCGATGCACTCAAAGATGCCTTCGATGAGCTGGCCGATAGGGTCGTCGTTCAATTCCTGACAAACAGAGACCACCTTGACCCCTTTCTTTCGTAGCTGCTCTTTGACCACCCGGGCTTGGGTTGCGTTACGCGTGAAGCGTGAAGTGTGGTGCACCACGATCGTACCGATGTCGCTGCCGGGCCGGAGCACGTCTTCGAGCATCTGCCGAAAGGCCTTGCGGTTGATGTCCGTGCCCGAACAACCCGACTCGAGGTACTCCCGCGCGATCTCTTGACCGCTACGGCGGGCATACTCTGTCACGGCTTCTCGCTGTGCCGGCAACGACAGATCCTTGGCGGCCTGCTCCGGCGTGCTCACGCGCAGGTAGCGCACCCACGTATCTCGTGCCTGCGCGCTCATGACGGCACCTCCGAACTTTCCTGCTCATCTTGCTTCACCGAAACGCCGAAGGCCTCGAGCACGACGGCGAGCAGGTCGCGTTCCCAAGCAAGGATCTCGCGTGGCATCGCCAGAGGCCCGGTGACATTCAGGGGTGGCTTCTTTGCCCGACGCTTCTTCTTCGATTTTGGCTTCTCCATTTCTTCACCTCCGCGTTGGTGTTCAGGTCTCACACCCAGGAAACGCGGTAGTGGCGGAGGAAATGGGACACGAGAATCTGAAGAAGAGGCAGAGGCAGCGCAGAGCGGGGTTTGGGCCAGCTGGCTCTTGGCGACGCTAGCTCGACCAAATTCGCCGCCATGACCGGCTCTTCAAGCTGGCGGTTCTAGTCAAGTTGGCTGATCGGACTTCTGCGGCCACTCAGCCATGACCTGCATCCCGCGGCGGCGGTCACCGATGTCGATAGCGACCAAGCTGCCTGGGTGAGGGGCCTTGTTGATGCCCATGCACGGCACGCCGTCGATCTCGGCATCGAGCCGAGTGTGGTGATGGCCGAAGAGACAAACCTGCGGACGAGCACCCCGGACCAGATCATCGAGCCCCACTGATTCGCTGGCCCAGCCGGCCCCACGTCGATGCCGCTCGAAGACCACGCCGGTTGGGGCATCGTGAACCAGGAGGACATCGACGCGGCGGCCACCGATCAGGGCATCGATCTCATCGCGGGTGTAGTGCCGCTTCCGGTATCCCTGCAGATCACGAGATCGACGCTCGTAGTCGGACGGCCCGAAGCATCCGCCCAGACCACCGACAGTCAGCGTCTCGTCGCCTGCTTGGATTTCAAACCGAGTGCCGTTGCGCAAGTAGAAGAGCCCGGGCAGCACCTCGGGGTCGGGCTGCTCATCCAGCCAGACGAAGTCTTCGTGGTTGCCCTTGATGAACAATGTCTTCCGAGGAGCTTCGCGTCGCTCAGACCACCAGACTGGGAAGTCCCCGGCGCCGTCGTGGCGCTTGGTCGCCCCATCGATACGGGTCGGGTCGGGCCAGATGCCGAAGTCGCCCACGTGGAGCACCCACGCGAAGCGGACGCCGAGCGATTCCTCGAAGGCGAAGACCTCGTCGTAGAGCCTGTCGATGGCGCCGTGGATATCTCCGGCCGCACAAACAATCATCGCCTTCCATGTTTACCGGGGCTGACAAAAAGCTCAAGACATCAATGATTGCGGATTCCTGAAGACATTTGCCGCCGGTTGCGATAGAAACCCGAGCGATGTTTCTTAGGCATGCATACTATTCATCTTGACAGCCCGTGTATATTTGATTACTATGGAAATAGGAGGTGTAGCATGGCAGAGAACACTATCGCTTTGAACCTCCGACGACTCCGCAAGGCGAAGGACTTCTCTCAGGAGCGCTTGGCCGAGAAGTCGGGGCTTTCCAGAGCAGCATATCGAAACATCGAGACCGGCAAATCCGAGCCGCGGGTCAGCAATTTACAGGCCATCGCTTGCGCGCTCGAGGTGCCCATCCAGCGACTCGTCGAGCCGGTGCAGGAGCTTCGGGCCGTTCGATTCCGCTCGAAAAAGAAGATGCGCAGTCGCGAGCAGGTCCTCGTGGACGTGGTGCGCTGGCTCGCCGACTTCAGCGATCTCGAAGACGTCCTCGACGACCGCGAGGACTACCAGCTCGACGATATTCGCAAGCGTCTGAAGGTCCGCAAGAACCGGGGCGAAGCCGCCGCCGCGCTTGCACGCGAGGCGTTCGGTCTGGACGCGGAGGAACCGGTTCGCGACATCTGCGGGCTGCTCGAGTCAGGCGGCATCAAGGTTGGCGAGCAGAAGGTTGCGTCCGATGACTTCTTCGGTCTCTCGGTCGCTGCTGCCGACGGTGGTCCGGCCGTGGTCGTCAACACCTGGGATCGCATCTCGGTTGAGCGGTGGATCTTCACCGCCGCCCATGAGTTCGGCCATCTGATTTTGCATCTGTCCGACTATGATGTCGTGCACACCGACGAGGAGAAGGCCCACGAGGAAGAGGCGAACGCCTTTGCCGCCGCCTTTCTGATGCCCGATGCTTCTTTTCGCAAGGAGTGGGACGAAACCTACGGACTCGCCTTTGTCGACCGCGTGCTCAAGGTGAAGCGCATCTTCAGGGTCAGCTACCGCACCGTGCTACACCGCCTGGCTACCAGCTACAAAGGTCCTGGAAACATCTGGGCCCGCTTCCAGATGGAGTACAAGCGCCGGACTGGCCGGACCCTGCTCCGAGACGACGAGCCGGATGCGCTCGCTCAAGATGCATTCCGAGCCAGCTTCCCAGAGGACCGTTCTGCTGGCGAGCCCGACAGGTTGTCTCGGGTGGACTTCATCCAGGACCGCCTGTCCAGGCTCGTGCGCAAGGCCATCGAGCAGGAGAAGATCAGCCTCGGCCGCGGCGCCGAGGTCCTGGGCATCTCCCTTCAGGATATGCGTGACTTGACCGCGTCCTGGGTCGGCTGAGGGGTTCGATGCCAAAGAAGCCCAAGGTCCTGCTCATGGACGCCAACGTGCTCATCGACTACCAGAAGTCGGACTATTCGGTCCTCGGCCTGGTGAACAAGCACGTCGCCGAGGTCCACGTCCTGACAACCATCATCGAGGAAATCGACGGGCTGGAGATTGTCGATTGCGAGCGCCTTGGCCTCAAGGCCATCGAGCCCAAGCTACACCAATTGACACGAGCGGCCAGCAAGCGTGGACAACTTTCCTTCCGCGACCACCTCTGCCTGATCGTGGCATCGGACGCGAGCTTTGTCTGCGTCACCAACGACAAGCCGCTACGCAATGCCTGCACAGCCGAAGGCGTCAGCATTTTGTGGGGTCTGGAAATAATGACTGCCCTCGTGAGGGCGAACTCGATGCGCGCAACGGATGCCATCCAGACCGCCGAGAAGATCCACCTCAGCAACCCTCTGCACATCCCCCGTAAGCTGGTCGACCGCTTCGCCAAGATCGTCAATGACGTTGAAAAGAAGCGCAGGGGGAAGTAGCCGCCGTTTCGGCTGCCGCATCCAGGATTGCCGTGCCTTCCTCGCCCGACAACGCCGGTGTGGTCACTGCGGCCTGCCTTTATCCCCCGGGCCGAGGAGGTGAACCATGAAGCAAACGAGAGTATCAACGAACCGCCAGCAGGCAGGCGGCCTGACCCCATGAGGTCCAGGACATCGCGACCTCAGTCCCTTCGGCCCAGCACAGCCAACAGATCCCCCGAGAGAATCTCGCAGGACATGGCTAGCTCATCAGCGTCGATGAGATCGCCAGCCGAGCGGATCGCCATCTCCACGCCGGGTCGGTCTCGTTTGGCGAAATCTCTCTTCAGCACGACCAATGCGCGTGTCGTTACGTCGGTGCAGCGAGCGTCAGCGAGGAGGCGGTTCATACGCTCGCCCAGATCATCCGTGTCTGTGCCGCGAAGCAGGCGAACGACATCGAGGGCATCCTTGTCGGAATAGCGCTCGGTGCCCGTTCGATCGTCGATCTTGATGAGCTTGGCTACGAGAAGCGCCGCCGGACCTGCGACCAGAACATCGAAGAGACGGGAGTCTTCTTCCGAGAGCGCGCCGATCTTCCTGAGTTCCACATCAACCAAAGCACCTTCCAGTCCGATCACCTTGCGGGCAGCGAGAGCATCGTGGCCGGTAAGCCTAGCGGCGCGGCGCCCCTTCCCTGGGCTCACTCCGGCCGGGACCAAGAGATCGACGCACACCTCGGTCTCACCTCCCGAAGAGGTGGGGCGCTTCGTAAGCTAGACACCCACGGTATCGCTTCGCCTTGGGAGAAAACCTGCCTCCGTGAGGGCTCGCTCGAGTGGCGGTATCTCTCCGAGGCGCGCCGGGTCGAGGACTAGATCGCCGTCGGTAGTGTACGGACGTACTGCGAGATCTGCGTCGCCCACATGCAGATAGACCGCCTGGGCACCCACGAGTACGATGGCATCGCGGTGGGCCCCCAACGCCTCCAGAGCGTCCAGAAGGACGGTGCGTGCCAGGATGTAGAGTTCGTCATTCACGCCATTGGTCCTCATTACGTTCCATCCAGTCAATGAGTGCCTCTGCCTCCGCGGGGCCGCGGTCGGAGCTTGTGAGAAGATCCGCGGCGACCAAAGTCAACGGAGCCCAGCGGGTGCTTTCTCCATCCATGGTTGCCTCCTCGATGATGCGCTGATCCTTCGGCTCGATGAGAAGCACGTTCGAGCCGACCTCTGTCGAGCGCAGGTCGAGCTTGTCCCGTGCCATATCCGCGTTCCCTACATAGAGAAGGAGGAGCCGTGGCGGTATGACTGGTGCCAATCGAGAAGCAGCGAAGGAGCCGCTGATGGCATGGAGAACTCGTGCCTTCGGTAGCTTTCTCAACACCTCTGCCACCCCTCGAGGCGCTATGCAGCGTAGGGTTGGGCCTCGTGAGGTGAGAGGAGAGGACTCCGCCCAACGTTTAATGAGGCGAGGCCAATCTGGTACGCACGCGCTGCCGCGCGGGTCGCGATCAACGAGAGCTTCGCTATCGAGGAACTTGAGTAGGCGTGAGACATACCCTGCGTCGACCCCAGTGGCTTCTGCCAGATCGCGCACTCCCCAAGATCCTTTCCGCTTACAAAGAGCACGAACCACCCGCCCAGCCTTGGCGCCCGCAAGGGTGCGGGAGGGACGTCTCCGTGGGCTCGGATCGCGATCCGCTCCCTGGGCATCGATGAAGAGGCCCGGTTCGGAGAGTACCAGCCTAACGTTGCCGGTCGTGTCTACGAAGCCGACTCCTGTCTCGATGAGCCGTCTACGGACCTCCGGACTCAGGTATCGTGCGGCCAAGATGTCCGGGATGCCGCCGCCATTGGTGCCAACAAGCTGCGTCGCAGTCCGTGGATCGATGTCGCGTCGCTCCAAGATGGTCAGATCACGGGCGCGCCCGTCGGGTGCTACGATGCGTGCTCGCGCATGAGTACCTGCTCTTGCGGGTCGGATGCTAAGCTTCCAACCTGGCGGTAGCCGACGACGGATGTTGTTGAGTGAGGACATCGTTGCCCATTATAGCCCGTTGCCCATAAAGGGCAACAAATCAATACAGGCAACAACTGTTGCCTCATTATTTGGTGTTGCCCAGGATGGGCAACGGCGATAATGAGACAACAGTCATGAAGGATCACCGCCCCGCAGCGACTCGTATAACTGGCTGATCGCTATTTCGTCGAGGACAACGGTGAAGTCGTCGTTGGGGCCGTCCCATTGAACCTCCCAGATCAGCTCCGCTATCAGTGAGAGTACGTTCTCGGGAAACAGAACGGCCCAGATGTGAGAGCACTTGGTCAGCACTGCATGTGCTTCCGGCGAGATCCCTTCGGGCGGAAGCTTGAGCCAGCTCAGGACGCGCTGTTCGATGGCCTCGGCGGACACCTGAGATCCCGCGCACGCATTCTTACCGCGGCATCGGTAGTAACGAGGGGGCAGCTTCTCCTCCTCCTTCTTCTTCTTCTTCTTCTTGAACGTCGGTCGTGCCGGATCGGGCAGGGCGCGGCTGGAGGACGTGGTCATGAGTCGATCACACCGGACGCAGCGGAGGAGCTTTCGCAGCAAGAAGAGGTCGCCTTCTTTCGCGCGTCGTCCCGGAGGCCGCGTACGTCGCTCGTCGACAATGGCGCTCACCTTCGAGAACATGTCCGCATCGATGATGGCCTCGTGCGTGTTGGCTACCTCTCCGAGTCTCCCAAGATAGACCTCGTTCCGAAGCACACGCAGGATCGACTTGGCACTCCATAGTTGCCACTACCATGGTGAAGCGAAGTCGCTGCGCTTCGTGGCGGCCGGCTATGACGACGTGCCGAAGGAGAGGCAACCAATAATCCTCGGGCGTATCCGCTTTCCAAAGAGCGGCGGCATGACGCTGCAGACCAACTCCATCGAGCGGGCGGTTGCGGCTGCCAGGTTCTTTGCTCCGCATCTTGGCCCCCGCGTGGTGGCGATGCGATGCCGAGTCGTCAACCGCTGCTTTGCCGCGGACGAAGGGGCCCCGGACGAGCTCATCAAGACCCTCGATCGCGAAGTGACCGTGATCGATCCGCGAGCCGCCGAGGTCGAATGGGAAGAGGACGTCAAGGATGTCAGCTCGATGGAAGACTATGAGCGAGCATCGGCGAAGAGGCTCGAGAAGAAGCTCGAGAGCGGCAAAGACGTACCGCTGGTCGAGGACTATCCCCTCGCGCCCGAAGAAGAAACTCCGGACTTCCAGCACCTGTCGATGGGCCTTTCTTTCCGTTTGATGCGAGCTGTCGAACACTGGCGAGGCAACACCCATCTGACGCTCACGGCGATCATTGTGCGCGCCGTCGAGGAGGGTATGCGAGGCCAGGGCGGCGCCTCGCCAGCGTAGCCCGCGACACAGACACGGCGAAGAACCCGGGATCATAGGTTTGGCTCCACTCGCAGAGCCATCCAATCCGCCACCAATGTCTTGTTTGCGCCACGTCGCTGGCGTATAGGGACCCAGGCTCAGAGCCAACGGGAGAATCGCCGATGACCGACTCAAAGGACTTCGCCCTGCGCGAAGCGGAGTTCCTCCTCTACCAGACCGAGGACGGCCGAACCCGCGTCGAGGTTCGCTTCGGCGGCGAGACGGCCTGGCTCTCGTTAAGCCAGATGGCCGAGCTTTTCCAGCGAGACAAATCCGTCATCTCTCGGCACGTCAAGAACGTCTTCGAGGAGGGAGAACTGACCCGCGAAGCAACCGTTGCAGAATTTGCAACGGTTCAGCGCGAGGGGGGCCGAGAGGTCACGCGACAGGTCGAGTACTACAACCTCGACGTCATCATCTCGGTCGGGTACCGCGTGAAGTCGCACCGCGGCACCCAGTTCCGTATCTGGGCGACCCAGCGCCTGCGCGAGCACATCGTCAAGGGCTTCACCCTAGACGACGAGCGGCTGAAGCGTGCCGGCGGCGGGAACTACTTTGATGAGCTCCTCGTTCGCATCCGTGACATCCGGTCGTCGGAGAAGGTTTTCTGGCGCAAGGTCCTCGAGATCTACGCAACCAGCATCGACTATGACCCGAGCGCAGAAGCTTCCCAGCGCTTCTTCGCCACCGTGCAGAACAAGATGCACTGGGCCGCCCACGGGCAGACCGCT
>SLRQ01000092.1 GCA_007130885.1 Deltaproteobacteria bacterium | reverse complement strand
GGGGGTGAGGGGTCACCTCTGCGGAAATTGCCGCAAAGCGGCTAAAACTGCGGGGGTGAGGGGTCACCTCTGCGGAAATTGCCGCAAAGCGGCTAAAACTGCGGGGGGTGAGGGGTCACCTCTGCGGAAATTGCCGCAAAGCGGCTAAAACTGCGGGGGTGAGGGGTCACCTCTGCGGAAATTGCCGCGGGGCGCCTAAAAGTGCGGTTGAGCCCTCACCTCGGCCTCCATTTGCATGGCACCTATTCTCCATTTGCATGGCACCTATTCTGGGGCACCTATTCTGGGGCGATTTGTCCCACGTGGGTGCGTTGCTTGGGCGGGGTTACGCTGGGCGATTTGTCCCACGTGGGTGCGTTGCTTGGCCGGGGTTACGCTGGGCGATTTGTCCCACGTGGGTGCGTTGCTTGGGCGGGGTTACGCTGGGCGATTTGTCCCACGTGGGTGCGTTGCTTGGCGGGGGTCAGGCTGGGCTATTCGTCCCATGTGGGCGGCTTCCTTGGCGGGGTGCGCTGTCCGGGGCGAGCTTCTTATTTCTTGCGGGCGGGGGTGGGTGTGGAATCGACCTCGAGGGGGCGTTGCTGTTACCTTGGCGCGGACCATGAGCTCCGCTCCTCTACCGCCGCTTCGCACGCGCTTTCGTCGCAGGACTCGCGCGGTCTTGCTGCGCTGGATTGTGGCTGCTTGCGGGCTTCTTTCCGTAGGCATGGCCCGCCGCCTGGGTAGGGCCCTCGGGAGGGTGGCGCACCTGGTCGCGGCGCGGGAGAGGAGACGAGCCGAAGAGCACTTTCGCGTGGCGTTTCCGGATGCCGGCGACGACGAGGTGAAAGGCACCATCCGCGACTGCTTCGTGAACCTCGGGGAGCACGCGCTGGAGCTTTGCGTGGCACGAAAGCTGGACCGGGACATGGACCGTCACGTCAGCATCGACCCCGATGACGTGGCTCCCCTGGATGAGGCACTGTCGGAGGGCAAGGGGTGCATAGTCATAACCGGGCACATCGGAAGCTGGGAGCTCGCGGCCCGGTCGATGGTGGCTAAAGGCTACGAAGTCGTCGCGGTGGCACGTCACTTCACGGACCGGGGTCTTGGAGACATGGTCGATCGGCTACGGGAGAGCGGAGGGGTGGTGGCGCTCCCGAGAGGCGCGCCCGGCACGGTGAAGAAGCTGCTTCGCCAGATACGCGGAGGCGGCGCGCTGTTCATGCTGATAGACCAGGACACCAAGGTGCCTAGCGTGTTCGTCCCCTTCTTCGGCCGCCCGGCGAAGACTCCTCGCGGGCCCGCCGAGCTTGCGCTGCGCATGGACGCGCCGGTGGTCTTCGGCTTCATCCATCGGACGCGGCCGGGGGGGCCGCACAGGCTAAGGATGGAGCGGCTGCGGGCCCCGGAGCCTACGGGAAACGGGGAGCGGGACGTAGAAGCGCTCACCGCTGCGTTCAACGAGCACCTCGAAGCCGAGATCCGCGACTACCCCGCCGACTGGGTATGGTTCCACAAGAGGTGGCGCTCCAAGCCGCCGGAAGAGCCGGCCGAGGCCGAGATCCGGGGGGGCCGCATAGGCTAAGGATGGAGCGGCTGCGGGCCCCGGAGCCTACGGGAGACCGGGAGCGGGACATAGAAGCGCTCACCGCGGCGTTCAACGAGCACCTCGAGGCCGAGATCCGCGACTACCCCGCAGACTGGGTATGGTCGAGGCCGAGGCCCACGGTGACCTTGCAGCCGGGAGTGGGACATAGAAGCGCTCACCGCGGCGTTCAACGAGCACCTCGAGGCCGAGATCCGCGACTATCCCGCAGACTGGGTATGGTTCCACAAGAGGTGGCGCTCCAGGCCGGCGGGGGAGCAAGCGGGAGGGGACGATGACCATACAATCGAAGGGCGGCGGCAAGCCGGCTAGCAATCCACATGCCAGTGTTTGCCGGACTCGCCTGCAATGCGATATGATTGACCCAGTGATAAACAAACCTTCAGTCATTGCCTGCATTTGCGGCATCCTCGCCGCGGGGGTCGCGCCGGCGGGCTGCAAATCCTCGCAGCCAACCGCGCCCGGGGGGCCGGAGATCCGCCTCTCCCAGGTCACGGCTTATCGTTATCAGGGTGAGAACCTGGAGTCGGTGGCCAACGCGGGCGAGGCGGTGCTCTCGCCGGACGGCTCGAGGGCGGACCTTACCGATGGAACGGTAAATGTAGTCGAGTCCGAGCTTACAGTGAGCTCCCCCTCGGTGGATGTGGACCTGACCACCGCCGCCGCGTCCGGGACCGACGGCGTAACCGCGGCCGGTCCAGGCTACTCCCTATCAGGCGAAAGGTTCGAGCTGGACGGCGAGGAGGCCACCCTGGCTATGTCCGGCTCCGTAAAGGCAACGGACAGGGAAGATCCTCCCGCGGTGGAAGACGGCGGCAAGCCGGGCGAGCCGGAAGCGGAGCCAAAAGAGCCGGCGTCGGGCTCGCCGGGAGAGAAGGTATCAAGGGACCCAGTGGAGATTGACGCCGATCAGGTGATACTGAAACGCGCCACCAATCAAGCCGTCTTCACCGGTAACGTGGTGGTGATAAGGGGCGATTACCGGATGACCTCGCGCAAGCTCACGGTCAGCTACGGCGACAACCACCGAATCACCCATCTCCTCTCGGAGGGGGACGTGCGGGTCACCGAAGCCGGCCGCGTCGCCACATCCAACCGCGCCGAGTTCGACACCGTGGAAGAAGTGCTCACCATGATAGGAGACGCCGTCATCACCGAAGGAGACAACGTCATCCACGGAGACCGGGTGGTCTTCGACATTCGGGCCGACGAGCTTCGGGTCGAGAAGGTGCGAGCGAGAGTCCGAATGGAAGATTTGGAGGAGGCAACCGGTGACTGAACCCGGCCTCGGAGAGGCGACGGTTGAGGTGCCGGTGCTGGTGGCGGAGGGACTGGTCAAGTCTTTTCGGGGGCGAAGAGTCGTGGACCACGTCTCCTTTCAGGTGGTCCCCGGCGAGATATTCGGTCTCCTCGGCCCTAACGGCGCCGGCAAGACCACCACCTTCAACATGATAGCGGGCCGCCTACGCGCGGACGCGGGCAAGGTCCGCCTCGGCGATACGGTTGTCACCTCCCTTCCCATGCACAAACGAGCGCGCCTTGGCCTTGGCTATCTGCCGCAAGAGGCGTCGGTGTTCAGGAAGCTGACGGTGAAGGAGAACTTTCTCGCGGTGCTGGAGGTTTGCAAGGTTCCCCGGGCGGAACGAGAGAAGCGCGCGGAGGCGCTCGTAAAAGAGTTCGACCTTGGAATGGTGGCGGACAGCCTCGGAGAGACCCTCTCCGGCGGAGAGAGACGACGCGTCGAGGTGGCAAGGAGTCTCATTCCCAGACCCAGAGTGGTTCTTTTCGACGAGCCGTTCGCGGGCATCGATCCAATCGCGGTCGGCGAGCTTCAGCAGCTAATCGCCGGCCTGAAGTCACGCGGAATAGCAGTGCTCATAACCGACCACAACGTACGCGAGACGCTGGGCATTTGCGACCGGGCCGCAATACTTAGCGCGGGGCGGGTGCTGACGGTGGGCACGCCTCCCGAGATAGCTGACAGCAGCGAGGCCAGAGCAGTCTATCTTGGAGAACGGTTCGCCCTGGATCCCAGCGGGCCCGTGGTCTAGCATCGTGGGTGGAGGCCTCTTCTGGCTATAGAGCTAAAGCAATCGCTTAAGATGACCCAGCAACTGGTAATGACGCCCCAGTTGCAGCAGGCCATCAAGCTGCTTCAGCTATCTCGGCTGGAGCTGACGGAGATAGTGCAAGAGGAGATGATGGAGAACCCTCTCCTCGAGGAGCAGTCCGAGTCCGAGGTAGAGGCCTCGGTAAAGGAGTCCTCTGGCCCAACCGTCGATGACCAGACCGAGACCGGCCGCGACGAGAGCGAGCAGATCACCGACAAGAAGGCCGGCGAGGACGAGATCGACTGGGAGCGCTACCTCGAAAACTACCAGCACCTAGGCCCAACCGCCGGGGCGGCGGTACGCCCGGATTCGGACGATCTCCCCGGGTTGGATCAGACCCTGACTCGCTCCGCCACCTTGTTCGAGCATCTCATCTGGCAGGTGCGCCTCTCCAGCTTCACTGACGCGGAGATAGAGGCGGCCACCTTCATAATCGGCAACCTGGACGACGACGGGTACTTCAAGGTGCCCGGAAACGACGGCGATCCGCTCATCGCCTGCGCCCATGCCACCGGCGTCTCCCTCACCGAAAGCGAGCAGGCCCTGCGCAAGGTGCAGTCGCTGGATCCGGCCGGGATCGCCTCGAGAGATTTGCGGGAGTGCCTTCTGATCCAGGCCCGGCAGATCGGGGAAGACGACACCCTGGTCGGCGAGATCATAAGAAACCATCTGCCGAGGGTAGAGGCCAGAAACGCCCGAGACATAGCAAAGGAACTGGATGTATGCTTGCAAGCGGTGATCGAGGCCATCCAGATCATTCAGGAGATGGAGCCCAGGCCCGGCCGGCAGTACACCGGCGCCGAGCCCCAGTACATAACTCCCGACGTCTACGTCTACAAAATCGGCGATAAGCTCGTTACGGTGGTCAACGACGACGGCCTCTCGAAGCTTCGCGTCTCCGGCGCCTACCGTTCGCTGCTTACGAACGGCGAGGGCGGAGAAGCCAAGGATTACATCAGGGAGCGATTGCGCTCGGCCCAGTTCCTAATAAGGTCCATCCATCAGAGGCAGCGGACGATACACAAGGTGACCGAGTCAATCGTCAGGTTCCAGCGGGAATTCTTCGAAAAAGGGGTGTCCTTTCTGCGGCCGTTGATTCTACGCGACGTGGCGGAGGACATCGGAATGCACGAGTCCACGGTGTCCCGGGTGACCAGCAACAAGTATCTCCACTGCTCGCAAGGCATCCACGAGCTGAAGTTCTTCTTCAACTCCGCCATAGGCAGCACCAGCGGAGACGGCATTGCCAGCCAGGCCGTAAAATCCAGAATAGAAAACCTCGTCGCGGGCGAGGACCTCGAGAAACCCCTGTCCGACAAAAAAATAGTCGACTTGCTCCGGGGGGAAGGCATAGAGATCGCCCGGCGAACAGTGGCCAAATACCGAGATCATCTCGGCATACTTCCATCCTCCAAACGCAAACGCCTTTACTGATGACCGAGCCTTAATCCAAAGAAGGAGGCCGACAACACATGGCGACCATGCAACTCGACGTGACCTTCCGTAACCTAGACAGCAGCGACGCTCTGAAGAACTACGCGAACGAGAAGGTAGAACGCGTGAAGAAGTATGTTGATCGTCCCATGGAAGCCCACGTGGTGTTATCCACGGAGCGCCATGAAAAACGCGCCGACATTCAGATCCACGTGCACCAGGCGAACCTGGTTCTTCGCGGCAAGTCGGTGAACAACGACATGTACGCCGCGCTTGATCTGGCCATCGACAAGATTGAACGACAGCTTCGCCGTTACAAGGGCAAGCTGAAAAACCATAAACCCTCCGCGAGCGGCGTACCCTTGAAGGTAAAGTACGGCGTGCTGGCGCCCACGGGCCTGGTCCCCGAAATGGAGCCCGCGGGGCAGAACACCGAGCCGGCACCGGAGCCTACCGATGCCGAGACCCTGGCGAAGAACGCCTCCTTGGATACGGAGAAGATCGAGCTGACCGACTCGAGGCCGCGGATTATAAGGAGCAACGAGTTCCTGGCACAGCCCATGAGCCTCCACGAAGCGGTGATGCAGATGGACCTCATGAACAACGAGTTCCTGGTGTTCCGAAACGCGGAGACGGAGCAAGTCAACATCATCTATCGCCGTAAGGACTCCAACATCGGTCTCATCGAGGCGACAGGAAGCTGAATCCCTTCACGCGCGGGCGGGAAGGCGCGGACGGGCCTTGCCCGGCTCGCTTATTGGTGCGCGCAGATGGAGACCCCAATGGCCATCCGTGATCTCCTCAATGAGGACGTCATCGTGTCCGACATGACGGCTCGTGACAAGAAGTCGGCGATCATCGAGCTTTGTCACCGATTATCCGAGCGCCGGCCGGACCTCGACCAAGGACGGATGGTCTCCGTGCTGTTGAATCGCGAGCGTTTGGGCTCCACCGGCATCGGCCAGGGCATCGCCATCCCTCATGGCAAGCTTCCCGAGATCGACAGCCTCGTCACGGGCTTCGGCCGGAGCCGGGAGGGCGTCGACTTCGCTTCCATGGACGACAGCCCGGCGCACATCTTCTTCGTGCTGTTCGCGCCGGCCGGCGCCGCGCGAACTCACCTGGACGCGCTGGCTCGCATAAGCCAAATCCTGCAGGACGAGAAGGTGCGGCAAATGCTGATGGAGGCCGAGGGCCCCGGCGACATCCTGAAGGTGATCGACGACGCCGAGAAGCGCCTCGAAGTCTCCTGAAAAAAGGGCTTCACCCTTACCCAAACGCGAGACATGCGGTAGCTTCGGGGCTCCATTACCGCCCAGGCACGCAAGGAGCAGGCGACCGGCGTGCTAACATGGAGCACGATGCTCACCATTTCCGTATCACAGTTGCTCGAGGAGGGCGCGGCCGAGCTGAAGCTGACCCAGGTAGCCGGCGGCGAGACCGGACGCAACCGGTACATCGCATCGGATCGAATACAGAAGCCCGGGCTGGTGCTGGTGGGCCACACCGAGGGGCTCCATCCCGATCGCATCGCCATCTTCGGCAACGCCGAGATGAGCTTTCTCGAAAAGCTCCCCGGCCCCGATATTCGAAGGTCCGTAAGAGACCTGGTCGAAAGCGGCGTGGGCGTTCTGATAATAACCAAGGACTACCGCTCCCCGGAGGCTCTCCGAACGGAAGCGGACAGAACCGGCCTCGCCGTGCTCGAGACCTCGCTTCTCTCCAGCACATTCATCTCGCGATTGAGCTCCTACCTCGAGGACGCACTGGCGCCGTCCACCAGCCTGCATGGCGTGCTCATAGACGTGCTGGGGGTCGGCGTGCTCATTCTGGGAAGGAGCAGCATAGGGAAGAGCGAAGCGGCGCTTGATCTGGTCCTTCGCGGCCACCGCCTGGTCGCCGACGACGTGGTGGACATAAAACGCCACAGGAACAACCTGTATGGACAGGGCTCCGAGATAATCAAGCACCATATGGAGATCCGCGGCCTGGGCATCATCAACGTCAAGGATCTCTTCGGGGTGTCGGCGGTTCGGGATCGCAAGAAGATAGAGATCGTGGTGGAGCTCGTGGAGTGGGATCCCGAGGTGGAGTACGACCGGCTGGGAATCGATGATCGGGCCTACGAGGTCCTGGATGTATCAGTCCCTCTTTTGAACATACCCGTGCGCCCAGGCAGAAACATGACTACGATCATCGAGGTTGCCGCTAGAAATCATTTGCTCAAACTTCAAGGCCTTCACTCCGCTCACGCTTTCCAGGAACGCCTGAACCGTGCATTGTCGGAGGCAGGGCTCGGCACGCCCAAGAAAATGCCGGGCGACGAGATCGAGTAGCCGAAAAGCAACGGACATGACCGACGACTCGAGAGCAACACCCATCCGACTGGTGATCATCACCGGGCTCTCCGGCTCGGGGAAGTCCACAGCCTTGCACGCGCTGGAGGACCTCGGATACTTCTGCATCGACAACTTGCCGATAGTTCTTCTGCCTCGCCTCCTCGAGCTTGGAGGCCACACCACCGAGGACGTCTCGCGCCTGGCGCTGGTGGTGGACGCAAGAGAAGGCGACCTTCTCTACGAGACGCCGGCCGTGATAGACGCCGCGCGGGCGCAGGGGCACGCGGTTCAGGTGGTCTTCCTCGATGCCTCGGACGAGACGCTTCTTCGCAGGTACAGCGAGACGCGCCGCCGCCACCCGCTGGCGGAGCACGGCCCCATAGAGGAAGGCATCGCGACGGAGCGCAAGAGACTGTCGCACCTTCGTCAGATCGCGGGACAGATAATCGATACCTCACGGATCAACGTCCATGAGCTCAAGGCGGTGCTTCAGGACCGCTTCAAGCAAGCCCCCGGCGAGGCCGAGATGTCGGTGACTTTTCTATCCTTCGGGTTCAAGCATGGGCTGCCTCCACAGTCGGATCTGGTGCTCGACTGCCGATTCCTTCCAAATCCCCACTTCGAGGAGAAGCTTCGATCGCTGGCCGGAACGGACGAGCCGGTGGCCCGCTATGTGCTGGATCGGGAAGAGAGCCGGAATTTCGTGGAGCGAATCGAGGATCTTCTCACCTGGCTGCTTCCTTTCTTCCGGCGCGAGAGGAAAGCCCATCTAACCGTGGCCATTGGCTGCACCGGCGGCCGTCACAGATCGGTCGCGCTGGCCGAAAGAATCGGCGCGGGCATGCGCGAGCGGGTCGAGAGCATGCCGGTAGGCATCAGGCACCGCGACGTGGCAAAGTAGCGGGTCCGCTTAGGAGACACTCCATGGTTGCCATCGTAATCGTTACCCACGGGCGGCTTGCCGACTCCCTCCTGGATACGGCGCGGCTGATCGTGGGAGATCTTCCGGCCACAGCCGCGGTGGGGCTCGAACCGGCCGATGGCCCCGAGGCCGCGCTGCGAAAGGTAGAAACGGCCATCGCGCGGATTGACGAAGGCGACGGCGTCATCCTCCTCGTGGATCTTCCGGGCGGAACCCCTTGCACGGTTTGCATGGCCTGCCTATCGCGAGTGCAGGCGGAGGTGGTAAGCGGCGTCAACCTCACCACGGTGGTCAAGGTGCCTTTCGTCCGCTCCGAGGCCGGTCTTACGCTGGCGGAAAAGGCCGTCAGGCTGGCAAGCTACGGCAGCCGAGCCGTTCGAGTGATCACGACCTCGGCGTGTGAACCCTGCTGCAAAGAGGACTAGAGGATGGCTGCTACAGTTCGAGTGGACAGCCGCCTGGTGCACAGCCGGGTGGTCGAGGCGTGGATTCCAGCGCTCGGAATCGACACCGTGGTGGTGGTGGACGAGAAGACCGCCGGCGACGCCAAGGCCCGCTCGGCGATGAGCGAGGCTCTACCAGAGGACGTCGCTCTGAAGGTGCTCCGCCCCGGGGAGCCTCTGCTGCCCCTCCTTGGGAAGGACCGGCGGATCCTGGTGCTGGTTCCGAACGTTTTCTCGGCCAAGGATCTCTACGACAGGCTGGGGAAGGCGGGACGCGATCTCTTGCTGAACGTCGGCATCCTTCACGAACAGGCCGGACGAAGGTCCATAACCGATGACATTCATCTTTCGGAGCCGGAGATCGAAGCTCTCTTTCGCCTTTCCGAAACAGGAGTGAAGGTGGAGCTGAAAAGCATCCCCGACGATGCCGCGCTGGGCCTCGAGGATGCGCGCTCGAGGTACCAAAAGAGCCTTGAATCAAGCACTAGCCGGTAGCCTTCGTCCGGCGGCTCGGCCGCTTTCGGCGCCCCTGAAGGTCTCTTCCTCCGAAATCCAGCCAAGACAAATTCTCCCGATTTAGGTTATTCTGTGGGTGGTGCCCTTGTAGGCTTTTTCTCGCAGGGGCTTGTCGGTGGCGCTTTCGGACCGGCTCTAGGGGACCTATGTTGCTCCTTGGGCGGAAGTGAGACCTGGCAGACCAGCCAAGCAGTAAGACCAGTGGAGATGAGATGAAGGTGCAGGAGGCCTATCTTGAGGTAGTCAACGACCTTGGGCTCCACGCCCGCGCCGCCGTGAAGCTGGTGGTCGAAGCAAACAAGTTCGACAGCTACGTGATGCTATCGCGAGAAGGCACACCCGAGGTGAATGCCAAGAGCATCATGGGAGTTCTAACCCTGGCGGCGGGTAAAGGCTCGGTGGTGAAGGTTCGATGCGAGGGGGACGACGCGGAGGAGGCCCTGGAGGCCTTGCGAGGGCTGTTTAGGAGCGGATTCGAGGACGAAAGCCAGGCGAAAGAAAAGCCCGGCACAGAGGCGAATGACTGACAGAACTGAAGATGAGGTGAAAAGAGCACCCGGCCGAAGCGCTTTCATCGATGGAATGAGCGCATCGCCCGGCGTTGCCATCGGTCGCGCCTTCACGGTGGACCGCAGGCGCATTCGCACCCCCAAGTATCACATCTCGGCCGAGCAGGCCGAAGCCGAGATAGAACGCCTGGAAGCCGCCATAGATATGTCCGAAAGGCAGCTTCAGGACATAGAAAATCGTTTGAGTAGGGACAGCGACTCGCAGGAGCACGTCCTCATAGTGCGTGCCCACAGGCTCATGCTCCGCGACGAGATGCTGGTCGATAAAGCAAGAGATCTAATCATAGAGGAGCACGCGAACGCCGAGTGGGCTCTGCGCAGGACGGTCAGGCGAATCAAGAAGTCCTTCGACTTGATTCGAGACGAGTACTTTCGGGAGCGCCGCAGCGACATAGACTTCGTCAGCGACCGAATCATCCGAAACCTCATGGGTCATATAGTGGACCTCGAGGAAGCGCCTCCCGAGAACTCGATCGTGGTGGCGCACGACCTGTCCCCCGCCGACACCATAATGCTCTCCCGCCATTCGATTCTAGGGATAGTGACAGACGTGGGCGCCAGGACCAGTCATAGCGCAATAGTGGCCCGCGCTCTCGAGATCCCAGCGGTGGTCGGCGCCGCCGGCGTCTCGGAGATCGCCGGAAACGGCGACCGGATAATAATAGACGGCACCCGAGGGCACGTCGTTCTCTGGCCCTCGCAGAGGGAGGTGAGGACGTACCGGGCGGCCCGCCGCAGATACCTGGCTCATGAAGAAGAGCTCCTCGCCGAACGGGATCTGCCGGCCAAGACCAAGGACGGTCACCGGGTTCAGCTTTTCGGGAACATCGAGTTCGACAAGGAGCTGGACTCGGTCATAACTCACGGAGGCGATGGCATAGGCCTCTATAGAACGGAGTTCCTCTACGTCGGAAGAAAAGACCTTCCCACCGAAGAGGAGCACTACGAAGTCTACCGCCGTCTTCTCGATAGAGCCGACGGACTGCCGGTAATAATCAGAACCTTCGATCTGGGCGGAGACAAGGTACCGATACCGGGAAGGGCCAGGGAGCCCAATCCCGCGATGGGCCTGCGGGCCGTTAGATTCAGCCTGAACAGACCGGACATCTTCAAGACCCAGCTTCGGGCTCTTTTGCGCGCCGGCGTCCACGGTGACCTTCGCATCATGTTCCCGCTCATCAGCGGACCCGCGGAGCTGGAGGAAGTGAAGGCCTGCCTGAAAGAGGCTTCGGCAGAGCTGGCCGGGCAGGACGTCCCTCACCGCGAGGACGTACCGGTCGGCATAATGGTGGAGCTGCCCTCGGCGGCCGTGGTGGCGGACCGCCTGGCCGCTTCATGCGACTTCTTCTCCATCGGAACCAACGATCTGATCCAGTACGCCTTGGGGATCGACCGGCAAAACCGAGACGTAGCGTATCTGTACAAGCCGTCTCACCTCGCGATCTTGAGGCTGCTGAAGACCATCGCCGAGGCGGGGAAAGAGGCCGGCATCCCGGTCTCCATATGCGGCGAGATGGCGGGAGACCCCATGAATGTCCCTCTCCTTCTTGCCATGGGCCTGGATAGCTTCTCCATGAACGCCCTTTCGATCCCCATGGTCAAACGCATAATACGGGCGATGACGCTGGATGAGTGCCGCGATCTTCTCCGGCGCGCGATGGAGCTGTCATCCATTGACGAGATCGAAAAGCTGGTTCGCGGAGAAATGATCGCCCGGTTCCCGGAGGAGCTCGCCGGCTAGGCTTCTCGCAGTGGAGCACAAGCCGCTTGACCAAGACCAGCGGCAAGACTAGCCTGCGCTCCTTGTTTAGTTAACTAGCGGCGAAAGGTTGATTCCAATGGCAAGCCACACCACCCTTTTCACCAGCGAGTCCGTAACCGAGGGACACCCGGACAAGATGGCCGACCAGATCTCGGATGCCATTGTCGACGCAGTGCTGGAGCAGGATCCCAACGCCCGCATAGCCGTCGAGGCACTGGTGAAGACCGGCTTCGTGATGCTGGCGGGTGAGCTGACCACCACGGCATCGGAGATCAACTACTCGGGGCTGGTTAGAGAAGTGGTGCGGGAGATCGGCTACGACAGCAGCGAGACCGGCTTCGACGCCAACACATGCGCCATCATCACCGCCATAGAGGGGCAAAGCCCCGACATAGCCCAGGGGGTCGACAGAGCCGAGCTGGAAGAGCAAGGCGCCGGCGACCAAGGGATGATGTTCGGGTACGCCTGCGATGAGACGGACGTCCTGATGCCGCTGCCCATCTATTTGTCCCATCGTTTGACCCGCCGCCTCGCCGAGATCCGCAAGAACGAGGAGCTTCCCTATCTCCGGCCTGACGGGAAGGCGCAGGTGACGGTGAGGTACAACGACGATAGGCCGGTGGCCGTGGACGAGGTGGTGGTTTCCACGCAGCACGCCGAGTCGGTGGACATGGAAGAGCTTGCCGCCGACATCCGAAGGCTGGTGATAGAGCCGGTGATCCCCGCCGAGTACCTGCACGACGGTACGCGCTACCACATTAACCCGACCGGCCGGTTCGTCATCGGAGGACCGATGGGTGACGCCGGTCTTACCGGCCGAAAGATCATCGTCGACACGTACGGCGGCATGGGGCGCCACGGCGGCGGAGCCTTCTCGGGGAAGGATCCCTCGAAAGTCGACAGATCAGCCACCTACATGGCGCGTTACGTAGCCAAGAACATCGTCGCGGCCGGGCTTGCGAAGCGCTGCGAGGTACAGCTCTCCTACGCCATCGGGCTCGCCGATCCCCTATCGGTGCGAGTCGATACCTTCGGCACCGGCGAGCTGGAGGAAACCTGCCTTGCCGGTCTCGTTCGAGCACACTTCGGCCTTCGGCCCGGAGAGATCATCACGTCCCTCGATCTGCTCAAGCCGGGGTATAGGCGAGTGGCCGCTTACGGGCACTTCGGCCGTGAGGATCTGGACCTCTCCTGGGAGCGCACCGACAAAGCGGACGAGCTTCGAGAAGCCGCCTCCAAGGCTTGCTGCAACCCGGTGCCGGCGGCGGCCTGCTCCTGACCGGCTTTCTGACCGGCTTTCAGCCGCCCCCGCCCCAGAAGACCCAGAGGATCACGAGCCCGAGCACGATCCTGTAGCCGACGAACGGCTGCATTCCGATCCTGCGGATGAAGGCAAGGAAGTAGTGGATGCAAAGATACGCCGCCATTCCCGCTAGGACCGCGCCCATCACCATAACGGACCAGTCGGCCGGCTCGTCGGAACGCAGGACCAGAAGAGCCTCGTAGCCGCCGGCCAGCGCCGTCACCGGTATCGAAAGAAGGAAAGAGAAGCGGGCGGCCGACTCCCGGGTCATTCCGAGCAGGAGGCCGGCGGTGATGGTTATCCCGGACCTGGAGGTGCCGGGTATCAGCGCCACCGCCTGGGCCACACCTATGAACAAGACATGACGCCAACCCAGCCCTCGCTCGTCGAACCGGCGGCGACCCGTCCAGTCGGCCCAGCCGAGGACCAGCCCGAAGATGATGAGAGAGGTGGCCATTACAAGCGGCGAGCGAAGCTGGGTGCCGACCACGTCGCGAAAAGCAAGGCCGGCCAGCCCAACGGGGACGGTTCCGAGCAGCACCCACCAGCCGAGCTTGCTGTGCTCGGTCCACTGCCGCGTGCGGAGGGAGGTTATCCCCTCGGTGGTCATCGCAATGAGCTCTCGGCGGAAGTAGAGAACGACGGCGGTGAGCGTGCCGACGTGAGTGGCCACGTCGAAGGCAAGCCCTTGGTCGTCCCAAGCCGGCACCAGCCTTGGCACCAAGATGAGGTGACCCGAGCTGGAGACGGGTAGAAACTCGGTAAGGCCCTGCACGATCGCAAGGACGGTTACTTGCAGCCAGTCCATCGCCGATTGACTAGTACGGCTTCATGCCTCGTAGCAAGCGGGGAATCCATGGAGGGAAGCGAAAATCATAAACGCCCCTTCGCTCTTTACGTATCGAGTGGAGCGACCTATGGATTGAATTACCCACAAGGAGAGCCCCCATGAATCCCCACATATTCCGAGCCTATGACATCAGAGGAATCGCCGACCGTGATCTTACCGACGATGTCGTGACCAACATCGGCCGTGCGCTGGGCAGCGCCGTGAGAGACGCGGGCGGAGAGCGGGTCGTCGTGGGAAGGGACAGCCGGGCGAGCAGCCCCCGCATCAAGACCGCCCTCAACGCCGGTTTGGTATCCGTGGGAGTGACCGCGGTCGACATAGGAATAGTGCCGACGCCGGTGACTTACTTCGCGGCAAACCACTTCGGCGACATTCATGGCCTGGTGATGATCACCGGATCCCACAACCCGCCGGAGCACAACGGCCTGAAGCTCGGCGTTGGGAAGGCCACAATGGGCGGCGACGACCTGCTCGCGCTGAAAGACAGGATCGAGAATGAGCGCTACTCGAGTGCGTCATCTCCCGGCAAGGTGGAGATGAAAGACGTGCTCGAGCAGTATCTGTCTTATCTCGAGGAGAACCTGCGGGTCGGTCATCACAAGCCCAGGGTGGTCATCGACGCGGGAAACGGCACCGGCGGCATAACCGCCATGCCGCTTTTGGAGAGGCTCGACATTCCATCCGCCGGGCTCTACCTCGACCCCGACGGAACTTTCCCGAACCATGAAGCCGACCCCACGGTCGAAGCGAACCTCACGCATCTGCGAAAGGCATTGCAAGAGCACCAGGCCGAGCTGGGCATAGCATACGACGGCGACGCCGACCGAATTGGGGTGCTGGACGAGAAAGGCCGGGTGGTGTGGGGAGACCGGCTCCTGGTGCTGTTCGCGCGGCAGGTCCTTCAAGACAACCCGGGCGCGGCGATAGTCGGCGAGGTCAAGTGCAGCAAGACCCTCTACGACGACGTGGCACGCCACGGCGGCCGCCCCATCATGTGGAAGACGGGTCACACTCTCATCAAGGCCAAAATGAGGGAGGAAGGCGCGCTGCTCGGCGGCGAGATGAGCGGTCACATGTTCTTCGCGGATCGCTACTACGGCTTCGATGACGCCTGCTACGCTACCGGCCGGCTTCTCGAGATTCTCACCATGACCGGCAAGACGATAGGCGAGCTGCTGTCCGACTTGCCGGACACCCATACGACTCCCGAGATAAGGGTGGAGTGCCCGGAGGAGATCAAGTTCGAGGTGGTAAGGCGGCTCCAGGAGCGCCTCGGCGGGCAACACGAGACGGTCACCGTCGACGGCGTAAGAGTAATTCACCCGGACGGCTGGGGCCTGGTTCGAGCATCGAACACCCAGCCTCTCTTGGTGCTCCGCTTCGAGGCCGAGACCAAGGAGCGGCTGGAAGTCATACGCGAGGAGATCGAAACGGCGGTGGAGATTGTACGAGGGGAGCTGGAGCAAGGCGGGTGATCACGGTCGGTGTCGACATAGGAGGCACCAACATTCGAGCGGCGGTGCTTCGAGAGGACGGCCGCTTGTCCAACGCGGCGAGAAAGAGGCTGGAGGACAAGAGCCCCGAGGCCGTAATGGAGGCGGCCTCGGCATTGGCTCTCGAGATCATGGGCCAATCCGGCCTCGAGCCCGAGGACGTCGGCGCCGCCGGGGTGGCGCTGGCCGGGCAGATACTCGATGGGTCGGGCTTTGTCGAGATAGCTCCAAACCTCGAGTGGACCGACGTGCCGTTCGGAGAGATGCTGTCGGCCTCGCTGCCCTTCCCTGTCTTGCTGGAGAACGACCTTTCGGCGGCCGCTTGGGGTGAGAGGACGGCCGGCGCCGGAGCCGGCTTGGATGATGTGACCTTCGTCTCGGTCGGCACTGGGGTGGGAGCCGGCATCATCGCGGCGGGCAACCTGCTTCGGGGCTGCCGCGGGGTGGCCGGGGAGATCGGCCACATAAAAGTAGTGCCGGGCGGTGAGCCTTGCGGGTGCGGCGAGAATGGATGCCTGGAGGCATACACCGGCGGCCGGCGTATGGCCCTTCGTACGGAAAGGCTGCGCGCGGAAGCCGGGGTGCCGGTCGGGGAGCCCGCTACCACCCGCTCGCTCCACCGTGATTTCGAGGCCGGTGACGAGATAGCAAGGCGGGTCATCGAAGAGGCCGGAGACCATCTCGGCCTGGCTGTCGCCAACCTGGTCACCATCTTGAACCCGAGCCGCCTGGTGCTGGGCGGAGGCGTGCTCGGAAGCGTGCCTTACCTCGAGCAGCGGGTGCGCACGGCGGTGGACACGCTCACCTCCAGGCCGGCCCGCTCCAAGGTCACGGTCGTCTCCACGGCTCTCGGCGACGACGCCGGCCTCATCGGCGCGGCGCACCTGGCGCGCTCATCGGCAAGGCTGCCCTAGGACTTCGCCGGGAGCCCGCTGGGCCTATAGAGCGAGCGGAAGCTGGCCCCTGCACTCCAGATCCACCGGCTCGGCGACGGTATGCGCGCCGGCTACGGTTACCCGCGCCTTTGCCCCGGCAGCCGCGAGCACGCCTTCGGCGACGGCAAGAGCCTTCTCCGGTCTGTTGTTCTCCTCGGAGAGGTGCGCGAGCGTGAGCTGCTGCAAGCCGGGGTGAGCCAGACGGCCGAGCAGATCGCCGGCCTGACGATTCGAAAGATGCCCGCCGACGCCGGCGATTCGTTTCTTCAAGAAATAGGGGTAAGGGCCGCCCTCGAGCATGTCCTCGTCATGGTTGCTCTCGAGCACCAAGCCGTCCAGACCTTGAAAACCTCTTACCAAACCTTCCGTCACCACACCCAGGTCGGTAACGACGCCAAGCCTGGTCTCGCCATCGTCGATGACCAGCGCGACGGAGCCGGGAGCGTCGTGTAGCGTTGCGAACGTGGTGAAGGAGAGTCCCTTGATACGAAAGCTCCCTGCCCTCGGTATCGCGCAAAGGGAGCTCTTCGGAGGATCTCCTCGAATGAGGCCCAGCGTCTCCGTGGTGGCGTGGATCTTCAGCCCGAACCTGCGAGCAAGCACGGCCGCCCCGCACACGTGGTCTCCGTGGCCGTGGCTGCAAACCGCGGCTTCGATTCGGTCCATCTCGAGCCCCACCGTGGAGAGGCGGCGCGCCGTCTCGCGAGCAGACAGCCCGCAGTCCACGAGAACCTCGGCACCACCGCCCCTTACCCAAATGCAGTTGCCGGACGAACCCGACGCGAGCACGCAGAAGGAGATAGGCATTTCAGAACGAGGCTAGCTGGGATCCGCGCAGCAACGGAAACCGAGATGGCGATCACGGGCGGTCGGCGGCCGGTTGCCGCGGGCGGCGCATCGAGCCTCCCAGTCGGCGCTGTTGGCCGCTCCTCCCTTGACGGTCTTCTGGGCGCCGCCGCTCTGGAAATCGGAGGCGGTCCACTCGGCCACGTTGCCGGACATGTCGAACAGGCCGAAGCCGGAGCGGCAGTCGGAGAAGGAACCGCTGGCGGCTACATCGCGGGGGTTGCCCGAGGCGTCCTCGGTGTTGCAGGCGTTGGGATCGAACGAGTTGCCGTATGGGAACCTGTAGTTTGCAGGACCCTTGCAGCCGCGCTCCCACTCTTCCTCCGTGCAGAGCCTCTTCCCTTGATCCTCGCAGAGCTGCTTGGCCCGGTTCCAGTTGACGCCGACGACCGGGTTTCGGCCCCGACCTCCGTAGGCATGGCGATCGATGCAGTAGTCGCCGACCCTGGTCTGTCGCATGTTCAGCTCGCCGAAGCTTCGCATGGGATCGTTGGGCGCGCTGCCGAACTGGAAAGTCCCGGCTCTTATGAGCACCATCCCGGAAGGACAGCTCGGCTCATCTCGAGCCGGGGTGGGATCGGCCGCCGCGACCGTCCGCTCCTGCTTGGTGGGCGTGGGCCTCTTGGCCGGCCTTGGGGCGGGCTCGGGGTCCGGCTCCGGCTTCGGCTCCGGCTTTTCGGCTACCTCGGCTGGTTCTTCCTCTTTGGGCTCTTCTTCCTCTTCATCGGCTGCCGCGAGCTTCGCCTCGTCCTCGTCAACCTCGGACGGCTTTTCTTCCGGGTCCACCTCTTCCTTCAGGACCACTGGTTCCACGGGGGGCTCCACCGGCTCAATTGCCACCTCGTCGGGATCGGCCGGCGACCTCAAGGCGAACGCGGCCACCACGACGATGAGCAAGAGAACGAGAGCGCCGCCGCCCGCAATCGCGGTGAGTTGCTGCTTGCTCCAGCCGCTCCCGGCGACAGCAGCGGACGGCCTTTGTGACGGAGCGCCCGACGGGCGCGGCTTAGGCCCCGGCGGCTTACTCGGCGGCGGCGAACCCAAGGCCTCCGGAGGAACCGGCGGCGGAGTGGGCGGGCCTCCCTTGGCAGGGGACGGCACCTCGGCATCATCATCGTCCAGGCCGTCCTCGACCTCATCTACATCCTCGGAGTCCAGATCGAAGATGTCATCCTGTAGCCTGGATATCTGAGTTGCCTCGCTATCAGGGGCTGCATCTGCTTCCGACTTGTCCGCGGGCTCGGATGGGCGGGCGGCATCCACTGAAGGGGCTTCCACCGGCTCGTGTTCATCCGTTGTTTCTCCGGCACCGGCTGCTCTTTTTTCCTTTGCCGCCTTGCGGTCATCGACCATGCCGGCGGCGGGTTTCGGGGCCGCCGGGGCCGCCGGAGCCGCCGGGGCCGCGGCCGCGGCAACAGCCGGCCGTGCCGCCCTCTCCTTTTTCGCATGAACGGGCGGGTTGCCCGCCAGAATGCTGAGGAAGTCCTCGCCTACCTCGCCCGCCCGCTGGTAGCGATCCTCCGGCCTGTAAGCGACGAGCTTCTTGACCACCTCGTCCATGCCGGAAGGAAGATCCGAGGGGTCGTCGTCCTTCGGACCCATCTCACGCGCGAGCATCTCGCCCAGGATGATTCCCAGACCGTACATGTCGGCGCCCGTGGTTATCGGCTCTCCGAACATCACCTCCGGCGCCAGGTATCCTTCCATCCCGGTGCCGGTCCTGTGGGCCGCGACGTACTGGACGCGGGGCAAATAGCACGCTTCCCTGAAGTCAACGACCTTGAGGAGGCCTGGAAGGACTATGACGTCCTGCGGCCTCACGTGCCCGTGGGCTATGCCCTTGATCTCTCCCACCTTCAACTGGTGAGCATGATCCAGAGCCGAGCAGATCTGGTGAAAGAGCGTCTGAATCTCGTCGAGACCGAAGGCCTGCCCCTTCTCGTGACGCTGATCGATAATCTTCCGGAGGGAGACGCCCTCGAGGAGCTGGGTGACAACGTAGGGATGGTCGCCATCGAACCCGGAGTCGTGGACCTTCACGCATCCAGGATGCACCAGGGAACGAAGCAGCTCCGTCTCCTTGCGAAACTGCTCCCGCTGAACCTCGGAAGCCAAAATTCCTTCCGTATAGACCTTCACCGCTACATCCGTGCCGGTCTCTCGATCCTCGGCCTGGTAGACGACGTCGATGGGGCCTGTTCCCAAAGCGCCTCTCACCTCGTAGCGCTCGCCTATGAGGTTTCCGTCGTCGAAGGTCCTCTTTGCGTCAGCGGACGGATCTGTCTTGAGCTCTGGGGCCTCGGTCCTGCGGAGCACCGTCAGCTTCTGGCCACAGGTTGCGCAGTTGGACGACCCCTCCGGTACATGGCTGCCACATCGATAGCAAAGCACGGCTTCTCATTCTCCGTTTTATGGTGTCGGGTTCCTCGGCTGCTTCAGCGGGGCATCATGCTACACCTTTTCGCGGCCTGCTCAAAAGAGTTGCGCGTGGAAAAGGCGATCCCGCCGCCGGCTACCGCCTGCCGGTGTGCCCGAAGCCGCCGTCGCCGCGAGCGGTTTCATCGAGCGCTTCGGTCTCTATTAGGTCGGCGCGAGTGACCGGCGCGACCACGAGCTGCGCTATCCTGTCGCCGCGCTCTACCTTGAATGGGGCGTTCGATACGTTTGCCAGAACGACCTTTATCTCGCCCCGGTAGTCCGAATCGATTGTGCCCGGCGCGTTCAGGCAGGTGACGCCGTGGCGCGCGGCCAGGCCGCTGCGGGGGCGCACTTGAGCTTCGTACCCCTTTGGCAAGGCGATGCGCAGGCCCGTTGGCACCAGCGCGCGTCCAAGAGGCTGAAGCTCGATGGCGGCTTCGATGTCGGCGCGGAGGTCGAGGCCGGCGCTGCCCTCGGTTTCGTATACGGGTAGCGGGAGGGTTTCGCCCCTGCGCTCCGAGACACGCGCGAGAAGGACGGGCACTGTCGACATGGACCGGCGCATAGCACATATTGGGGCCGCGGCGAACCCTCGATTGCACCTCGATTGCGCAAAAGGCGGAAAGGATGAAAGAGCGATGACCCATAGGGGCGGCGGTCAGCATAAGTGGACGGCGGACGAGATTTTGGAGATGGGACGAGGCTTTCAGCACTCCAGCGTGCTGGCGGCGGGCGCCGATCTGGACGTTTTTCGCCTGCTTTACGAGCAGCCCCGAAGTGCCGGACGCTTGGCCGAGGAGATCGGGGCGAACCCCAGAGCGACAACTGTCTTGCTCGACTGCCTCGCCGCCATGGGGCTGCTTTGCAAGGATGGCGAGCGGTACCATCTTGCCGACGGCATCGCCGAGCTTCTCGTGAAACCCGGGGCTCCCGGTGTGCTCGCCATGACGCGGCACATGGGCTCCTGCGCCCGGCGGTGGGCTCGTCTCTCGGAGGTCGTCATGACCGGCCGGTCTCCCGGCAGGGAGCCGGGAGCGAAAGGGCCGAAGCGGGATCTCGAGAGCTTCATCCTGGCAATGGAGGAGATATCCGCCCCAGTCGCGGATAAGGTGGTCGCCGACCTCGGGCCGCCGCGTTTCGAGCATATGCTGGACCTGGGAGGCGGCCCCGGAACCTGGACGATGGCGTTTCTGCGAGCTTGCCCTTCCGGACGGGCCACGCTCGTCGATCTACCCGATGTGGTTCCGATCTCTCGCCGTCGCCTGGAGGAGGAGGGGTTCGGGGACAGAGCCGCCGCGGTTGTCCGTGACCTCGACGAGGACGAGCTGCCCGGAGGGGCGGACCTCGCCTTCGCGGGCGCCATAATCCACCAGTACGACCGGGCCGAAAACCGGGAGTTCTATCGCAAGATTCACCGGGCTCTACTCCCCGGAGGCACGCTGCTCATACGCGACGTATTCATGGACGAGGGTCGAACCCGCCCCCTAGCCGGGGCCTTGTTTGCCATAAACATGCTGACGGCTTGCGACGGCGGGACCTACACCTTCGCGGAGATGGAGGAGGACCTCCTCGAGGCCGGATTCGAGAAGGTCGAGCTTGCAAGGCGCGATCCGGGCATGAACGGCATCATCAGAGCAAGACGACCGTAGCAGCCCGGCCACGGCACCCGCCTCCTCCATTCGCCTGGCACCTATTCGCCGGGCACCTATTCGCCTGCTATTCGCCTATTCGGCAGGCACCCCGCAGAGGGCATCTACAGATTTCTCGCCGACTGCTTCCTCAAAGCGTGGCTCTATTCGGCGATTTGTCGGCCATCAATCGAACTCGACGGCTGAACCTTCAAAGTGGAAGGAGGCTGTAGGCCCCGGGTCCACGCTCAAATCTCCCTGAATAGTATAGTTGGACCCGTCCACTGTTACCTCCACGGTACCGCCCTCCGCATAGTGGTAGGAGCCGAGCTGCCCGCCGACGTTGACTAGCGACCAATCGGAAAAAGTATGGGAGTCACTTTCGGTTGAGAATACAAACGTCCCGCTAGAGATGTCGGATCCCGGAAAGTACATCACTAGCATCACGTAATAGTCGTGATCGTGAAAGCAGCTAACTTCCTCGGCTGTGGAGCCCGGCGCGGCAAGGTAGATCGTGATTCTGCTTCCATCAGCAACGGTCCCCGAGTCTTCATAGAACATCGTCCCCAGGGCGTAGTCGGTCCCGTCGACCGTCAGCACATTCGACTCAGTGACTCCGTTGCCGTTCCCGTTCCCATCGCCGTTGCCGTTCTCGTCAGCCCCGCAGGAAAAAGACAGAATGGCCGCCGCGGCTATCACGAAAAAAACAAGTCTGCTTTTCATCTCATGCTCCCAGTAGTGGTTTGCTCTTGGCGTTTCGTCTTACGTTCCCAAAAGTGGCCTAGTCAAGAGGCAAGTAGTGTACATCCAGTGAGGTATAACCGAAAGTTCTAATCCCAGTGGCCCGCAGTTAAACCTCATTGAGAATACGCATCCGCCACCATTCCGCCACCATTCGGCAGGCACTTGTACCCGCCACCATTCGGCAGGCACTTGTACCAGGGCACTTGTACCAGGCACTTGTACCAGCGAGGAGTTACACCGTATTTATAAGTGAGGTGTCCCCGTATTTACATTCCCGCCACCATTCGGCCGCCACCATTCCGCCACCATTCGGCAGGCACTTGTACCAGGCACTTGTACCACCGTATTTAATAAGTGAGGTGTCCCCGTATTTGAGAAATAAGTGAGGTGTCCCCGTATTTGGGAAGAAATAAGTGAGGTGTCCCCGTATTTGGAAGAAATAAGTGAGGTGTCCCCGTATTTGCCGTATTTGAGTGCGTATTTACGTGGCGGCCTGCGTGGTGCGGCTGAAGGTCAACCGCCGCGGGCGACTCTCCACATCACGTAGAGGGCGAGCCCGGCGATGATGAGCGCCACGGCGCTTAGTATTAACTGGGGAACCATTCGGCGTAGAGTCGAGCGCTGGTCGACATCTTCGAGCCCGGCGTCCTCTTCCCCGGCAGGCTCCATCGCACCGCCTTCATCCGAAGCAGCGGTAGCCGCCCTCCTCCGGTCCCGCCGGCCGCGGCGCCGGAAGCTCGCAGTCCGCCGGTTGGCGGCTTGCTGGCTGGCCGCGAAGATGTTGCCGAACAGCACGAACACGGCAAACAACGCGATCACCAACACGAACTTATGCAGAGTCTCCTCGAACATGAATCTCTCCCGGCCCCATCGGTCCTGCTGGATACCACAGCCGGCCCCCGCGCAAAACCTGGGAGCATCGTTTGAGCTAAAACCAACCCCCTGGTTTCCCGACCTTCTTAGGGGTAGCATCGGCTCGCCGGCCCAGGCTGCGGGTAAATGCCAGCCGAGGCCCGACATTTTGCCCATTTTCAATAGGAGAAGAACACCATGGCTATTTCACGAGGATCCGGGAGTGGCTTCGACACAATGCTCGTCCTTGGCGGCGCGGGCCTAGTTGGAACCCAGGTGGTCCGCCAAGTAACGGAGGCCTTTTCTCCCCGCCGCGTCGTAGTCGCCTCGCTTCTCGAGTCGGAGGCCCAGGAGGTCGTAGAGCTCTTCAGGCGCGAGCACCCCAAGACAGAGTTCCAGCCCGCTTGGGGCAACCTGTTCGTGCCCACCGAGCTGGCGGACGAGGCCCCCTGGACCCTGAGCCAAAAGCCCGAGAGGCGAAAGACCGTCCTCGACGCCGTCTTCGGCCCCTTCAAGGAGGCATATGAGCAAAACCACCTCGTAAAGCTGGTCCGCGAGTGCAACCCCGACGTGATCGTCGACTGCGTGAACACCGCCACGGGCATCAGCTACCAGAACGTCAACGACGGGGTGCTGAAGGTCAGGGGCCGAATGGAGGAAGGCGACCTTTGCACGAAGGAAGGAACCCAAGATGTGGAAACCCTTCTGATGTCCCAGTCCAACCCTCAGCTCGTGCGACACGTGCTCTTCGTCTACAACTCCGCGAAGGAGGCAGGCACGAGGTTCTACGTGAAGGTCGGCACGACGGGCACCGGCGGAATGGGGCTCAACATTCCTTACACCCACGGCGAGGACAAGCCGTCTCCCACTCTCATGGCCAAGAATGCCATGGGCTTCGCTCACAGCGGGCTTCTTTTCGCGATGGCCCGGACGCCCGACGCTCCCATAGTCAAGGAGATCAAGCCCGCCGCGCTCATAGGCTACAAGGCCGTGCGCCACACGGTGGCAAAGCGCCAGGGACAAGACTTCCAGGTCTACCAGCCGAAGAGACAAACTCTGGTGCCGGGTGATGCAAAACTCGGCACCCAAGAGGCCGAGACCGACTACGAGCACATCTCTCCACTGGAGACCACCTTTGTCGACACGGGAGAAAACGGTCTTTTCACTCGTGGAGAGTTCGCCGCCATCACCGCGATGGGCCAGATGGAGGTCGTCACTCCAGAGGAGATCGCAAGAGCGGTAGTGCTGGAGCTGCGCGGCGCGAACTCCGGCAAGGATATCATCAGCGCTCTCGACGGCGCGGTGCAAGGGCCGACCTATCGTGCCGGCCTGCTGCGCCAGATGGCTCTGGAGGACCTCGCCAAGATGGAGGAGAACCGAACCGTGCACAGCGTGGCGCTCGGCATGCTCGGGCCGCCGGAGCTCTCCAAGCTGCTTTACGAGGTCTATTTGCTGAACCTCACCTTCGGCGACCGAAAAGAGGACATTTTGAGGAACGAGGATCCGGAGGAGATGGCCAAGAAGGTGGGCGCCTTCCTCGAGACCGAGACGGGCAAGGAGGTGGCCAACCTGGCCGCCAGCGTAGGAGTGCCGGTCCTCATGCCCGACGGCCGAACCCTCGTTCGAGGTCCTCGGGTGAACATCCCGCAGCCCGAGGGCAACAAGACCTCATTCGAGATCGCCAAAGCCGAGCAAGTAGACGCCTGGGCCAAGAAAGGATGGGTGGATCTGCGGCCGGCGAACATCAAGATATGGCGCGATCGCTTCGAGAAGATGCTGACCACGAGGAGCCAAGTCTTCAACGAGGGGAGCGCCGCGACCACAATCGAGACGTATACCGGCGGCGACGCTATCGAGATCGGCAACGTGGTGGCTTGGGTGTTCAATAACGAGCTGGAAGGCTACAGAATCAAGTAGATCCGCCGGCACCGCCGGCCCTGGCGCCGGCGGCGGCACGCGCGGGAGGCAGCGCTCCCGGCGCGTGCCGCATGGCCGCGGCGTCGGTGAGCCGGAACAACTTCTCCAGTCTCTTCTTCGTCGAACGAAGACGCGGAGGCGTCGTCCGGTCGTGGGTGATGGCGAAATGCCGGGTCCTGACGAACCTTTGGACACCAGGCGCGAACGCTCTTACCCGCAGCAGGTACCGTTCGCCTTCGAGGGTGAGATCTACATGGAGAGACTCTCCCGACGGATCGGCGGCTACACCTCCGACCTCGATTCTGCCCAATGAGTCCGAGAGATGACCGCAGACACCGCGAAGCACCCTCTCGAACTCCCTTCCCCAGGCAAGAGCAGTCTCATCGGGCGAGTCCGGCGGTGGGGCCGGCAGCCGCCCGCCATCTTCGTATTCGGCCGAGATGGCCTGCTCCGAGCCCCCGGTCTCCCTCCGCCCCATGACCTCGTCGCCTTTGGGCAGGCTCGCATAACGAGCCAGGGCCGCCTCGAGCAAGACACCGCGGTCATCGAGCGCGAACTCACGCACCACGGCCACCACCTCTCGCGCGAAGAGATCCGGCCGGTCGAAGGGACCGGCCGACTGCTCCCCGCCGAGCAGCCGCGCATAAAGATCATCGGACTCGAACAGGGAGTCGGGGTACTTGCCGCGAAGGGCGGCGGCGCAGAACCGAACGATCAGCGCGAAGGCGGCGGCGGTGCGCCGGTCCTCGAACCGCCAAGGCCTGATGGTTTCTATCGGGCAGCCATTGATGGCGGGCTCCCAAAGAAGGGACAGGTCATCGAAGTCGTCCTGGACCAGGCCATGCTGCTCGGCGAGCCTGGTTATGGGAGCCGCTCCGAACAGGAGCAAGGGGGTGTAAAGCCAAACTCCGAGCGGACTGAACCCAGCGGACATCCCTCGCTCGATGGTCGACTCCAGCATCTCGAGCGTGGTCCAAGGCGAGCAGGTTATGTAACCGAAGGTCGGATCGTAAGAGAAGCTTCGAGGGTGCTGCTCGGCAAGATTTTCCAGGATGCGCATGCCCTTCTGGAGGGCGTCGTAACCAACATCCTTGTTGAACCTCCGGTTCTCCTCTTCCACCAGGTTCTCGGCGCCCATCCGAAACAGCCGCACCGAGTGCCCGGCCTCCGATAGGCGAGGCAGGGCCTCCTCCAAACGTCCGGCCACCTGGATGACCCTGTCCACCCTGGGTTCGAAGCAAAAGGTCGTCGGAGGCAGATCAAGCCGGAGCACCATGTCGGCGAAGCGATCTATCCGGGTGAAAAGACGAATGTCCAAGATATCGACCACGCCCCGGTAGCGGGTATCCTTGTCCGCGCTCTCCGCCATGCGTGCAAGTTGCTCCTCGGCCAGCGGCAACGGATCTCCGCGCATCTCGCTGCTCGGCCCCCTGTACCAGGTGCAGTATGCGCAGCCCGTGACATGATCACACTTCGAAAGATCCACGTCTCGATATCGCGGATCATCGGTAACCTTGCGAAAGTGATCGCAGACCACGCCGCCCACCACGAGAAGATGCGGCCGGTACTCCCGCGCCTTCGCGTTCGCCATGACCGCTTCGTATGCGGGGCGAAAGGCACCGGCCATGTACTTTCCGTAATCGGCGCTCCGATCCCGAGGCACCCCCAGCCACGACAAGAGCCAGTCCGTCCTTCCAATTCTCCATAGAGGGCGCGATCCGCCGATCTTCGCAAGCATGTCCAGATCGGCTTTGGAACCTTCCCGGTCCGTCGGCGGATCGAGAAGGAGGCCCGAGAGAAGCTGCGTAACACCCTCCGGCGGCTGCATATCGGAGGTGGAGAGCAAGACCGGCTCGCCGCCGCCTTCCCGGAGAACCCGAAGCACCTTCGCCGACGGTGGGTGGCTCATGAACACATGCGTCGGCTCGATCTCCCGGACCATTCGAGACAGCCTCTCGGTGTCGTCCGATCCGAGATCCATGCACTGCTCGTAGCTGGGTCGAGAAGGCGAGCCCGTCGCATCGATGTGAAGCCTGGCGCCGAAACAAAGCCAGGTCACCTCCCAGCCGAGGTCTTCCGCTCCACCCTTGATGAAGGGGAAGAAGCGGCCGTCCCAGACCCAGCGCTCGCAAGTCACGAACTCGAGGAGCAAGAGGCGCCTGTCTTTTCGGGGCCGCCGGCTCTCCACCAGCTCGACGCCGCCCGCGAGTTCGCGGTACTCGGGGCGGTGCCAAGATCTTTTCGAGGACCACGGAACGTGCCGGGCGGGAAGGAAATCGACCACGCTTTCGTGATCGAGGATCTGTATCTGACCGGGCAGGATCCGCAGGCGGTTTCCCATGGCCAGACGCCGCCCGAGAGCCGTTTCGGCCGGAGCGACGCGCGCCGGATCGTAGGAGAGGTCGTCTCCTTTACAGAGCACCCTCACCATCTCGCCGTGGGTCTTGGAGAGATCGCAAACGAAGACGTCCTCCGGCTGGCTTGGAGGAGCCGGACAGGCAAGCTCGTACCAGGACCGCCAGGTGGCGACTGCCCTCGGGCAGTCCGCCGAGCAGGGCACGAATGAAAGGGCGGGCGCCCAAAAAGGATTCGATATGGGCGGCACCTCGAAGGCGCTCTCGCAGCGTTTCGCGTACGCAGCCCAGAGCCGGCCTTGCGAGCCCTCCTTGGGAGCGCGGGCGAAAGCCCGGGCGCAGCACTCCGGCAGGCCGTGGAGGAGCCCGAGCTTCTCGATGGAGGATGAATCATCGAGGCCGGAGAGCCTCTCGGCGAGGCTTACCGTTTCCGTATCCCGCGCGACACGAAGGGTTCCGCGCGACAGGGAAAGGGAGAGATCCTCCAAGCAAGCCGGAAGCTCGTCCTCACGAACGCCCTCGATGGATAGAAGCGGCTTCTTGCCCGAGCGAATCAAAGGCGAGACGCGTTCCAGAAGCTCCGGCAAGGAGCAAGACTCGAGGCCCAATCGGAACCTGTCCTTCGCCGGCTGCCTCTCCCGAACGGCGCGGTAGCGAACGAATGACCTCTCCAGAAGGGCGCGTTCGCAAAGAGCCTCCCTTGCCGCCCCGGCCTCCTCGATCATGCAAAGCAGGTAAT
>SLRQ01000107.1 GCA_007130885.1 Deltaproteobacteria bacterium | reverse complement strand
CGTAGGGTGGGGCCGCCTTTGGCGGCCCACCGATGATAGCGGCGCTTCGCGCCTTGCGGCGTCGAATCCTGCATCGCGCGCCAACTCGGCACCTGGTCGTCTTTTCCGTCTGTTCGATTGCTGCCTTGGGAGCCACCCAACGGGCCGATCGACTATCGACACCACGGGGTCAGATCCCTTTCCCGCGACTCGAATCGAAGTTTCTTGAAAATTAGATATTGAGTTGAGGAATTTCAAGGATTATTATCGTGGCATGATCGACCGTCCAAGTGCCATCGCCCAGGTCCGCGCGCTGTTCCGGGCCAATCCATGCGTCGCCATTCTCGGACCCCGGCAGTGCGGCAAGACCACCTTGGCCCGAGTCCTCGCGGCCGACGAGCCTGTCTGCACATTCTTCGATCTGGAGTCCCCACTGGATGTGCGCAAGCTTGCCGCACCAATGCGCGCTCTCGGCCGTCTCGACGGCCTGGTGGTGCTTGACGAGATACAGCAACGCCCGGATCTGTTCGAAATTCTGCGGGTGCTGGTGGATCGGCCGGACTCCCGGACACGCTTCCTGGTGCTTGGCAGTGCCTCACCCACCATTGTGAAAGGTGCATCGGAATCCCTGGCAGGCCGCCTCGGCTTCGTCGACCTGGGCGGCTTCGATATCCTCGAGACCGGAGCGGAGAGTCAGGACCGGCTGTGGAATCGGGGCGGATTCCCCCGTTCCTTTCTCTCGCCGGACGACAGCGCTTCGATGGACTGGCGTCAGGGCTTCGTGCGAACCTTTCTCGAGAGGGATATCCCCCAGCTCGGCATCTCGGTCCCGGCCGAGACGCTGCGTCGATTCTGGACCATGATCGCCCACTACCACGCGCAGGTCTGGAACGCGGCCGAGTTCGCCCGCTCCCTGGGATCGAGCGAAGCGACCGCGCGGCGATATCTGGATCTGCTCGCCGGAGCCTACATGGTGCGCATACTGCCGCCTTGGTTCGAGAACATCTCTAAGCGGCAGGTCAAGTCGCCGAAGATACAGATTCGCGACAGCGGGCTCCTGCATGCCCTTCTCGAGCTTGGCTCGCTCACAGACTTGGCTGCCCACCCGAAACTCGGTGCATCATGGGAGGGCTTCGCTCTCGAGCAAGTGCTCGCACGACTGGGAAGCCGCAGCGCCTATTTCTGGGCGACACACGGGGGGGCCGAACTCGATCTCCTCGTCACGGTACGGGGGCGGCGGTACGGTTTCGAGTTCAAGGTCGGCGACGCGCCCGGCTCCACGCGAGCAATGCGCATCGCACTTGCCGACCTGGGACTGGAGCATCTCTGGATTGTCTACCCTGGGCCGGACGCTTACGAGCTAGACGACAGACTCTCCGTGTTGCCCCTGGCCGATGTGATCGATCTGCCCGGGCGCCTGGAGCGCTGGGAGTGAGGGGAGGGGAAGGAGTAGGACTCCAGCGCCCGGCGCTCAAAGGCCGTAACGCCGTAGGCCTCGCGAACAAGCTTCTCCGCCGCCTGTCTTGCCTCCTGAAATGACGGGCGGACCGAACGGGCGAAAGTCAACCCCGTGCCTCTTGAAGCATTTGCGTCGCGTTCATTCGCCGGCTCGTGCTTCGAGGAATCGGCCAGGATCTCGTGGATGGGCAGGACCTTCGAGGCGTCGGGCATGGGAGGGACCGGCAAGGGAGAGAGGTATCTAGACAAGAAATGCAGATAGCCGCCTCCCTTTCTCGTGCCCCCATACAGGTGCTCGTACACGTAATGAACGACATCGGAGTTGAGCACCAAGCACAACCATTCCAGGAGGCCGTCCTTCTCCCTTTCCAGGATACCGGCAAGGAACGTGTCTTTCAGAACATAGCCGTTCTCATCGATCGCGCATCGGGCTCGGCGCGCGTTCTGGCATATGACCAGCTTCGGCTTCTCGAACAGCTCGAGTGGCGGAAGCGGGTTTCCTTCGTTCTTGGCGCGCTCCGTGTCGTAGTCAATCCAGCTTCCGTTCCAGGAGATGCGGTAGGCGCTGATCTCCCGGTTGCCTTGAAACCGGCCGCCGCCCAGGAACCGTCTCGGGCGCTTCATGTCATGCGCCGGCTCCGAGTACACGTAGCGATCTCGCAGTCCCGCTTTGTGAAACGAAACCGTCCAACGAATCAGCAGATGCCGAGACAACGGGGAAAGATACTTCTCGGTGAGCACGCGCTTTAGAAGGCGACGACCGCCTTCGTGCGTGGGCGCCACGGGCATGATGCCGCCTAGGCGGTCGAGCAGCACTCGTGACCGCAACGCCACTCCCTTTCGGGACGTGACGGTAGGAAGCACCGTGTAGCTCGCACTTCCATGCCCCTTGGATGTCGCCTTGGGGCGAGCCTCGAGGATGATCGGGTACACGGCGGCGTCGAAGATCTTTTGCTCCGAAAGATCGGTCACCCGAACGTGCCGGGTGGCAAGCAACCGTCGTCTCAACTCTTCGGCGTAGGAGACCACCAGAAACCTGTTTGGGATGAGCAAGCAGATGTCCCCGTCCGGTTCAGTCAATCCGCATGCCAGCTCGATGAACGCCGTGTATAGATCAAATGCTCCCTTCGCGGCGAGAGGGCGGAACCTTCGAACCAGCGCCTTGAGATCATCGGGCATCCGTTTGGCCTCCAGGTAAGGAGGGTTGCCGATGACGCAGGCGAACGTCTCGCTGCTCGGGACGAGTGCGTTGCGCACCTCGAGAGAAGGCAGCTTCGCTCCCGCTCCCATTTCGCCGACCACGGACCTCAGCCGTTCACGACACGCCGAAACAGCACTCGGATCGAGGTCCCAGCCCCGCAATCGGTCGCCGATAATCTCCTTCTTTTTCGCCGCCGAGATGCTCAGACCGAGCACCTTATGGATCGCGGCTTCCAGGAATACGCCGTCACCGCAAGCGGGATCCAAAAGCACACCGTCCTCGTGGCCGAGCGGCCAGCTCACCATATCCAGCATTTGCCTAGCTACGGGCAATGGAGTGTAGACTTGGCCGTTCAGCTTACGTATGTCGGTTCCGCGGCCGGCCAGCGAGGGCCCGCCCGCCTTCACGAGCCCCGCTCCGGTCGCCCAACTGACCGGTTCTTGGGAGCGCCTTTTCATGAACCTTGGCAATCTACCTCATTCGCAACGGTGGCGGGCAAGAGCATTAGCATGTATTCACTGGCCTGTTTGCGAAAGCGCGTACTCTTCCTGAGCTAGTCTGATTAACAAGCAAACAAATCAATGGGACTCCGAAAAAAGACCGGTAGTACGCCTTGCATGAGGTGCGGCAACCTCGTCGCGGTGCACGATGCCCGTTGCTGGAACTGCGGGCGCTGGCAGCCGGCGCTCTGGGGGTACTATCCGGCGTTGAGGAGGCTGGGGCTGGATCTCGGTTTCGTTCCCCTGGTCGTGACGGTGTGCGGACTCTTGTACCTGGTCTCGCTCATCCTCAGCTTCGCCTTGGGCTTTGACAGGGCCGGGCCGGGAGGCTTCCTCCAGGTGCTGGCCCCCGACGTGCAAGTGCTGTTTCTGTTCGGCGCCACGGGCTCGGTGCCCGTCTTCGAGTACGGCCGCTGGTGGACGGTGCTCTCGTCGGCTTGGCTCCACGGGGGGCTGGTTCACATCGTCTTCAATATGTTGTGGGTCCATATTCTCGCCCCGACGGTTGCCCGAGCATATGGGCCCGGCAGGCTGATAATCATCTACACCGTGGCCGCTGTCATGGGCGGCACCGCTACGACACTCGTCTCCCAGTTTCTCCCGGCGCTTCCTGGGCCGCTTCAGGGAGCAACGCTATCGATCGGTGCTTCGGGCGCCGTCTTCGGCTTGCTCGGCGCAATAGTCCATTTTGGGAGGAGCGCCGGTGTTTCGGCCGCGGGCCAGCAGGCATGGACCCTGGCGGCGATTCTCTTCGTCTTTGGTCTCCTGATGCCGGGGGTCGACAACTGGGGTCATCTAGGTGGTTTCGTGGGTGGATATGCCGCGGGTCGCTTTTTGGATCCACGAAGGCCCGAGAGGGGCTATCACCTTCTCTTGGGGCTATTCTTACTAGGGCTCTCCGCGGTCACCGTAGCCGCATCGTTGCTGCACGGGCTTCTGATCGGCGTGCGGTGATATGCGGAATCTCGAGCGCAGGCAGCGGAAGCTCTCCGCCCGCGCGTCGGTTTCAATCTTATGAGGAGCAGCAGTCATGTCCACGAGGACTGGAGAGAAGGAGCACGAATCGAAATGCGTCCCACCGCGGGGCAAAGAGGCGTCACCGGGTCGGTCGCGGACAGAAGGAGATACCGAGTCTCCGGACGGCTCCGCTTCTTTACGCGATGAGGTTGCCCGCAGGCGTACGTTCGCGATCATCTCTCACCCCGACGCCGGAAAGACCACCCTCACCGAGAAGCTGCTCCTGTATGGCGGCGCCATCAAGGTGGCAGGTGCGGTAAAGGCCAAGCGCGGCCGCGCAAACGCGGTCAGCGACTGGATGGAGATGGAGCGCGAGCGAGGGATCTCGGTGTCCACCAGCGTTCTTCAGTTCCCGTATAAAGGTCTGAGGATGAATCTTCTGGACACCCCCGGCCACGCCGATTTTTCGGAGGACACCTACCGCACCTTGCACGCGGTGGATGGCGCGGTCATGTTGCTGGACTGCGCCAAGGGGGTGGAGTCACAGACCCGCAAGCTGTTTCGCGTGTGTCGCCAGCGGCTGATACCCATTTTCACCCTCGTGAACAAGCTGGATCGGCCGGGGCGTGACCCCTTCGATCTAGTTGGAGAGGTAGAGAGCGTTCTCGGTATCGGTGTGTTTCCGATAACCTGGCCCGTCTTTCGAAGCGGCGTATTCCAGGGTGTCTATCATCGGCTCGAGAAGACGGTGTACCTGTTCGATCCGGATCGTGCCACCTCGAGCGCCGCTGCCGGATCGCACATGACCGACTCGATCCAGGTCGAAGGAGTCTCGGATCCCAGGCTGCTGGAGCGTCTCGGGGAGGAGGGTCACGCCAAGCTGGTCGAGGACTCCGAAATCTTGGAGGCCGCCGGCGACGACTTCGACACCGAGCGGCTCCTTGCGGGGGAGCTGTCGCCGCTGTTCTTCGGCAGCGCCATCAACAACTTCGGTCTCGAGCCATTCCTGGAGTCATTCTGCGAGATGATGCCGCCACCTCGCGGCCGCAGGGCCGACAACGAGGTCATCAGTCCCGTCAGCGAAGACTTCAGCGCCTTCGTGTTCAAGGTGCAAGCGAACATGGACCGGTCTCATCGGGACCGCGTGGCTTTTCTTCGACTATGCTCGGGGAAGTTCGAGCGAGGCATGAAAGTGTTTCACGTTCGCACGGGACGTGAGCTGCGGCTGGCCAATCCAACTCAGTTCCTTGCGCAGGAGCGGAAGGTAATCGATGAGGCTTACGCAGGGGACGTAATCGGCATCTACGATCCGGGGCTCTTCGAGATAGGCGACACGATTACCTCGGGAGCCTCTTTTCGGTACGAGGCGATCCCCAGCTTCGCGCCGGAGCACTTTGCACGGATGATTCTTTTGGATCCGATGAAGCGAAAGCAGCTATCGCGCGGTATCGAGCAGCTTTCTCAGGAAGGAGTAATTCAGGTCTATCGACCCTTGGAAGGCAGAGCGGGGGAGATGATTCTGGGCGCGGTGGGACAGCTCCAACTCGAGGTCATGAGACACCGTCTGGAAGCCGAGTACGGCGTCTCCGTTCGCCTCGAGCCGGTTAGGTATCGGTTCGCTCGTTGGGTAAGCCGGGAGGACGGCGAGGAGTTGAATCTCCAGAAGCTGGCCCGCGAGCAGTCCGGCCAGGTCGCGCTGGATGCCAGGGGCAGGCCGGTCGTGTTGTTCGAGGGAGACTGGCAGCTAGTCACCGCCGAGCGTCACATCCCCGACGTTACTTTCTCCGAGACCGCCAGTGGCGTGGTGGCGCGTGACGGCTGATTCGGGCGAGTTGTGAGCAAGACACCGGCTCTCGCATCGGTGCGGGTAATGGTTGCGTCGTGCCGTTAGGCGCGCGTCTCGTCCATGCGTCCCGAGGATCGTCCAAATCCTCCTCCTCGTCGCTCCGTGCTCTCCAGCGCAGTTTTCTTCTGAAGGTAACGCTCTAGATCGTCTATGGACAGCACTCCCTCCACATGCCCGTTGCGTGTGACCATCAAGCTGGAGAGTCTTGATTTCTGGAATAGCTGGAGAGCCCGTGCCGCGTCGTCGTCCGGCGCGATGGATGTGTCCTCGGTAAGCTGCCGGGTGAACTCTCCGACCGTGCGGCGATCCCACTGGGAGCGCGGCAGACGTTTCAGGGCGTCCATGTCCACTATTCCGTCGATGTGACCGTCGTGTCCGACCGGGAACACATTGCCGTCTCTGGAGTAGAGATACTGCTCCATGAACCGAGAGACAGGGGTTTCCGGTGCTATACGCGAAGGGTTCGGGTTCATCATCTTTCTGACCTCGGCGCCTGTGAGAAGGCGCTGGGCCAAGAACTGACGGAACGATGCCTTGGCCGCGAATCGTATGAAGGCACCTATGAGAATCCACCAGATTCCCCCCACGAAGTTGCCTGCAATGAAAGAGAAGATCCCTAGCCCGATCAGAAGCCACCCGAAGCCGTTACCGAACGCGGAGGCTATGCGTGTCGCCGAGACGACATCGTCGCGCCGATACCACAATGCGGAACGCAGTATTCTACCGCCGTCGAGAGGATAGGCGGGAACCAGGTTGAAGACACCGAGGATGAGGTTTAGCCAGGCCAGGTAGGACAGTACCCCTACGACCGTAATTGCCAGTCCGGCGAGTGAAAGACCGGCGGCTGCCAGGTAGAACAATCCCGCCAAGAGAAAGCTGGCCAAAGGCCCCGCGGCGGCCATGAGGAACTCCGTACGGGGTTTGTCCGCGTCCCGGGTCATCTCGGCGATGCCGCCGAAGATCCAAAGAGTGATGCCCTCGAACTGCACTCCGTATCTTCTCCCCACCAGCGCATGCGACATCTCATGGAAGACGATGGAGACGAACAATCCGAATGCTCCAGCCACGCCCATGGCCCAGTACGTAACGGGGGTCAGGTCTGGATAGAACAAAGGAAATAGCCCCGCAGCGAGGCTCCAGGTAATCAGGGCGGCTATTATCAGCCAGCTTGCATCCGCCTGTACCCTGAATCCAAACAAGGTGAAAAGGGTAAACCTTCGTCCTATCATTGGATGCACTCCACCTGCGGCTGACCTGCCTGCAGGTCATGGAGACTCATTTGTCTCCGGGAGAAGCCCCCCGCGGCTCGATGTTGGGTCGCTTCGCGCCTCCGCCCCACGGAGCTTTGCCCGGTAAACCGGCTCTGGTCGGAAGGCGTGTCGCCCGGTGGGTTTCGGTCCCGTCCTGACTCACTTATAGGAATGAGCTATGTCGGGTGCTACAGGCACCTTGCTCCAGGGGCGTATCGTCGAGGGGGCTGCGCCGCCGCCGAGGGTAGGCGCTAGCTGCGCATATTCTGCGTCAAGGTGGGTTCTGTACCCAGAATAACCGCCGTGATTGCGCATCCGCCGGCGTTGGTCCCGTATCCACAAACTCGTCAAAAAGCGAGATTACGGATCTTTGAATGGCTGGCACGACTTTCGCAAGAAGGGCTGTCCCGATGCCTTTCGAGGGGGCGGGGATTACCTCATATACGGAGGAGTCCAATGCAAACCCCGGCAGCACGCAGTTTCCCGAAAACGGCTTTGGACCAGTACCTGGCCGAAGCCGGCAGGCACTCCGTGCTATCGCGCGAGGAGGAGCGTGAGTTGGCGTTGAGGTGGGCCGAGGGTGGAGACAGGCAGGCATTCGAGCATCTCGTGCGTTCGAATCTACGTTTTGTGGTGAAGGTAGCGGCCGGTTATCGCAATAGAGGCGTACCTCTGGAGGATCTCATTCAGGAAGGGAACCTTGGCCTGATACAGGCCGTCGAGAAGTTCGATCCGGACCGCGGCGTGAGGCTGCTTACCTACGCGCTATGGTGGATAAAGGCTTACCTTAGAAAATACATCATGCGGCAGAGCAGCGTAGTGAAGTTCGGGACTACGAGAGCTCACCGGAAGATGCTCTCCAATGTGGGAATGGCCCAGCGTCATCTAGCGCGGTACTCGGGGCCTGACGATGCCAAGGATCCCGAAAAGATTGCTTGTCTGCTGGACGTGGACCCGGAGTCGGTTTCCGAGGTGCTGTGGTTCAGGGCTACTCGGGATCGGTCTTTGAACGTGCCCGTGAGCGGAGAGGTCGATGATGTCGAGATCCTTGATAGGATACCCGACACCGAACCGCTGCCGGACGCCGTGGTGGAAGCGGCCGATAGCGCACGCATCGCGAGTGAAGCCGTAGGCAAGGCGTTGGAGCGTCTGGACGAGCGTGAGCGAACGATAATACAGGGGCGCCTCCTTGCCGACGAGCCGGAAACACTTCAAAACCTAGGGATCCGGTACGGCGTATCTCGAGAGCGGGCTCGTCAAATAGAGCAAAAGGCCAAGAATCGGTTGCGGCGCGTGCTTGTCTCCGCGCATCGGGCTCTCGACGAATCTTCCGAGGACTTCAGGTCCGCGGCCTAACCGGCTAGGCCAACGGGTGAAGCTATTTCTATCTGAGGGCGTTCATGCAGGCCGCGGCTGTGCCTCGGGGTCGGCACGCTTCTGATCCGAAACCCCCGTCTCGGGGTGGTGGATCCAAAGCTCGGAGCCGGCGGTCAGCTCGTGTCTCTTGTCCCAGGCTTCCACCGTTATCGCGCGCGGTGCGCCCCTCTCCACCGAGAGGTGAACCCATTCGGGCCGGACATCCAGATCGACCCACACGCCGTGGTGATGAACCTTGGCCTTTAGGCCGTCCAGTACATCGGGAAGCCTTGGAGATACGCTCAGGACATCGCTGGTTACGTCAATGCCGGCGTAATGTCGTAGCACTATGTCAACGGTGCCGGCCATTGCGCCCATATGTATGCCCTCCGCGGTGGTGCCACCCTGGATGTCCTCGACATCCGCGCGAAGAGCCATTCCGAAAAGCTCCCAGCCCATGTTCCGGTCCACCAGATCGACCACCGCCGCATGTACCACGAGGTCCAAGGTGGAGCCGTGGGAGCTACGCGGCAGGTAGTATCCCACGTTACGTTCGACCATTTCTTCGTCGAACTCGTATCCTAGCTGCTCGAAGATGGCGCGCAGATCCTCGCGGGGGAGCAGATAGAAAAGCATGGTGACATCTGCTTGCTTCGAAGCCTTGTAGCGATCCGGTGTGTCACCCTCGGCTCGCAGGATTCTATCGAGGCGTAGAACGGTTCCATACTTCTTGCGGTACTTCTCCCAGTCTAATTCTTCTAGATCTTCCCAGCCTTCGAACTGACTGATCACCCTGTCGCCGTGGAAAGGCACCTTCATTCGCTTGGTGATGTCACGCCAGCGGTCGAGTTCTTCCTCGTCGATTCGAAGGCGAGCCAAGAGATCCTTGCGCCTTGCCGGCCTAATGATGTCCAGGATCTCCAGCGCGCGTTCAAGACCCCAGACCACCATTACGTTGGTGTAGGCGTTGTTTCTCAGCCCACCCTCGACGGCGTCGGGATACTTCTCATGATACTCGTCGGGCCCCATGACGCCGTGTATCTCGTATCGCCCGCTCTCCTCGTTGAAGTGAGTGAGATCCGCCAGAGCCCGCATTATGTCGAGAACCATCTCGGCGGCGTAGCGCTCGAGGAATCTGCGGTCTGCGCTTACCTGCCAGTACTGCCAAACGTTGTAGACGATGGCGAGGTTGACGTGCCGCTGCAGCCGGCTGTGGTCCGGCTTCCAGGTGCCGGTCATGGGATTGAGATGCATCCGTTGTGTCACCTCTCGTCCGTCGCTGCCGCTCTGCCACGGGAACACGGCGCCGCGGACCTCGTTCTCACGAGCAAGGGCATGCGCCGCGTCCAAGCGATGATAGCGGTATAGGAGCAGGCTGCGGGTGATGTCGGGAACGCGTAGATCATAGAAAGGGAAGACGTACAGCTCGTCCCAGAAAACATGTCCCCTGTAAGCCTCTCCGTGTAGGCCGCGGGCGGGTACGCCGACATCCAAACGGGTCGTGTTCTCGGAAATGGTCACGAGCAGGTGAAAGATGTGAAGCCGCAGAATCTGCTGAATCCGGTCTCCGTCGGGGCAGTCCGCCTTGGTTATCAGTTTCAAGTCGAATCGTCCCCACAGCGATTCCCAAGCCGCCTTGTGGGTGACTAGAAGATCATCGAGGTCCGGAGCCCACTCGACGGCGAGTCGGCTGGCGACGTCCGGAGCCAATGTTCCGGGATCTCGAGTCGCGTACATGGAGACGATCTTTTGCGCCTCGATGGTTTCGCCTTCCGATATGTCCGTGACGAGCTGCTGGCCGATGGTTTCATCTGTTTCAACGAGATGGCCGTCGATGGGCAGTGCCTCTCCACCGCGGAAAAGGCGGGTGCGCGCCGAGACTGAAACGCAAACTCTGGACTGCAGAGTCTCCGCGAGCAGATAGATTCCCTCGGGTGCAATCGGCCCTCGCTCGATCACTCGGAGGTGCTTGCTGGCTAACTGGCGATAGCGTGCGACGCCGAGGTTTTGCACGCTGCCATCGATGGACGACAATACCTCGATGCGTCCCGACCAGTTCTCCGCGGTCATTCGGTATGAGAGACCCGCCATGTGAGGGTCGCCCATATGGACCATTCTGGTGCTGTCTACTCTGGTGACTCGTCCCCGGGAATCCTTGACCCGAATGGTTCGGTGCAGGAGACCCTCTCTTATGTCCAGAGTTCGCCGCCAATCGAGGATCTCTACCTCGTGGAGGTTCATCCACTGTCCGCCTTCCGGCCTGAAGGTGATCGGAAGCCAGTTTGGAAGATTTACAAGGTCTTCGTTGAACACCGTCTCTCCGGCCACCTCGCTGGCCTGGGTGTCATAGATGCCGGCTATATATGTGCCGGGATAGTGGTGTCCGTCCGCCGTGGATTCCTCCGCGGCGCCTCTGGTGGCAAAAAGCCCATTGCCTAACGTGCATAATGCTTCCCGGTGACCCTCGTGATCGGGCAGGTGATCGGGAAAATCCACGGTCCATTCTGATATGCTCATCGTCGAGTTGCTCATTCTTGCTCCAAAGGTGAAATTCGTGCATGCAATAGCTCGGTGGGATCCAGCTCGGCCAGGTCCGACACCACATAGTGGGCGCCGGCCGCCACTAACTCTTCCCTGTTACCTTCTCTGGCGACACCGATGACGAGACCGTAATCAGCGCGGCGGCCTGCTTCCACGCCGGAGGTAGCGTCTTCGAACACGGCGGATTGCCTCGGGTCGACTCCCAAGCGTTTTGCCGCCTCCAAAAAAAGATCGGGCGCCGGCTTCCCCGGGAGCCCCAGCTCGGAGAGATCGTTGCCGTCGACACGGGTATCGAAGAACTCGGTAATTCCGGCTACCTCCAGAATTTTGGCGCAGTTTCGGCTGGATGAGGCAACCGCGATCGGTACGCCCGCATCTCTTAGAATGCGAATCAGAGACACGCTGGACTCGAAGACCTCTACTCCCATCTGGTCTACGAGCGACAGATAGAAAGAGTTCTTCTCTTTGGCTACGGCATCGATCTCCGACGGTTGAGCATCAATCGATCTAGACGCTAGGAAGTCGGCTACACCATCATGACGAGGCTTGCCGTCCACATGAGCAAGATAGTCCTTGACTTCATCGAACGGTCTTTGAGGCGTACCTGTACGCTTTGCGTAAGACTCGAGGAACCTGTCGAAGGATTGCTTCCAGGCGCGGGAATGAACTTTGGCCGTGCGGGTGATTACACCGTCAAGGTCGAAGACGGCTCCTTTGAGTTTTGAGGATCGCATGTCGACAGCCTAACGCCAACCGGAGTCCGGCGCGACAAATCTGTGAATAAACCGGCACTCCGGCACGCGAGAAGAGCAGTAGGGGCCTCTAGCACCTTGTCTCGGAGTCGGGTCCGCCTAGTGTCGGCTATTCGTATAGGCGCGCCGAGGGCGTGAAGCGACCACATGGGGCGGTGGCGCGGAGGTGGTACCGGCAACGCCGGGCGGTCGTTGAGAGACGAACGGAGGGGCACCGTAATGGCGAGCGAGAAGTTGGTCGGGCGGGAGAGCTCGAGAACGGTATCTTTCAGGAAGGTCGATTGGGGGGAGCGATGGGCCTCTCTCATCGCGGGCGGCGCACTGGCTGCGTTCGGGGTGTCTCGACGTGGTCTAGGCGGCGCGGTGCTCTCGGGGCTCGGTACAGGACTGCTCTATATGGGAGTTCGAGGTTCCCGGCGAAAGCCCCGGCTCCCGGATGCACCGAGCAGGAAAAGGCATCGCCTGAGCATCAAGGAGGCTGTAACGGTGCTCGATTCAGCCGAAGCATTGTTCAGCCGTTGGAGGAATACAGGAGAGCTTCCCTCCTTTTTGTCGCACCTCAAGGCCATTCATGTGAGTGGAGATGGGACGTCGACTGAAATGGCGGGATGGTTTGGAAAAGAACTCTCCGCATGGAGAGTTGGGGTCGTCGTCGAGGAGAGCGAGCGTCGCATAAGCTGGCGAACGGTCGAGCCTGCCGCCTTGACTCACTGGGGCACGGTTTTCTTCCGTCCGGCACCCGCAAGTAAGGGAGCCGAGGTTCACGTGGCCCTGGCTTACGAGGCTCGTACCGCCCAGGGGCGGATTATACTCGAACGTTTTTTGCGGGAAGACCCGAGAAGGCGTCTAGTTGCTGATCTGCGCCGATACAAGCAGATCGCGGAGTGTGGTGAGATCGCAACCATCGAGGGCCAGCCCCGGGGAAGAGGAAAGAGATCGAGCAGGCTGGGTGGAGCGCTCACCAGGCGAGCTGCCCGCGCCGTGGCCAGGCGTCCGGAGGAGGTTAGTTTGAGATGAGAGCGGTGTGTTGGTACGGCAAGAAGGACGTGAGGGTGGAAGAGGTCTCGGAGCCGAACATTATGAACCCCCGCGATGCCATTGTCGCGGTTACATCGACGGCGATATCCCACGCGGATCTCGAAGCCTACGGAGGCCGTAACGGGGCAATGCGGAAAGGGCAGGTGCTGGGCCACGAGTTCATGGGTGAGGTCGTGGAGGTGGGGCCCGGGGTGAGCCGGATTAAGCCGGGGCAACGGGTGGTAGTACCGTTCGTCGTGTCCTGTGGGCGTTGCTGGTACTGCAAGCGACAGGAGTGGTCTCACTGTGACAACACAAATCCTGACCCGTGGATGGGCGAGAAGGTTCTCGGCGGCTCTCCCCCTGGAGTGTTTGGTTCCTCTTCACTCTTTGGTGGCTACGCGGGAGGGCATGCCGATTATGTGCGTGTGCCGTTCGCGGATATCGGCTGCCTCGAGATCGACGGCGATCTTCCCGACCAGAAGGTGCTCTTCTTGTCCAAGACCCTGCCTGAGGCCTACATGGCGGTCGAGCAGGTCGAGATTGAGCCGGGAGATGCCGTGGTCGTTTGGGGTTGCGGGCCCGCGGGCCAGCTAGCGATCAAGTGTGCACGTTTGTTTGATCCGGGTTTCATAATCGCGATTGATGGCGCGGCTGCTAGATTGCTCATGGCCAAGAACCATGCCGGCGCCGATTATGTAATCCAGGAAAGCAGCGAGACTCTGGGTCAATTGAGAGAGCTTACCGGTGGGCGGGGCGCCGACGTGGTGATTGATGCGTCGAGTTCGATGAACGGTTCTTCCGTCCGGAGGGATCAATCGAACCTCCCCGTGCTTGCCTGCAGAAAGGGAGGAACCTTGACGCTTGCCATGGAGCGTGTGGGAGACCTGGATGGCGCGGTCTTGCACGTAGCAATGGCCAATGGGGTCTCGATCAAGACCGGCCCGCCTCATGTACACCGATACATGCGGCCGCTTCTCGATCATATCGCGCAAGGAGATATCGATCCCTCCTTCATTGTAACGCACCGATTGGTGCTTGCGGATGCGCCGGTCGGTTATGATCTGCTCGATCGAAAGGAGGGCTGTGTGAAGGTGGTGCTAGAGCCTTGAAGTGGCGAAAGCTAGCAACGATGCCGGCCAATCGATTTCACGCGCGCGGCGGCGTCCTCCAATAACCCCAGTTTGTCCCCACGAGCACGGTGCCCTTCCTCCAGCGCACTCAAGGCGTCATCGTAACGAGCAAGCAGCGCCAGAGCCTCGGCCTCAGCCGCATCGAAAAAGTCGAGAAGCTCGTCGTCATCGTCTCGCGTGTGGAGCCGGCCCATGCTCAGCCACGCAATTGCTTCCTCGGGATAGCCTAGGTCCAGGAGGCTCATCCCGACTTCGTAGTATCCGTCGGGATCCTCTTGGTTCTTCTGCACCATCTCCAAGGCAAAGCTCAAGCCGTCTCTGCATCGACCCCGTACCGACGAGAGAGTCGAGGCAAGCAGCAACGCTTGCTCCGAGTGGGGTGCTACGCGAAGAGTCTCCTCGCATGCCGCCAAGGCCTCATCGTCACGTCCTTCGATCATAAGAGTCCGCGCACTTTCCATCAGCTCGTCGTGGCGTTTCTTGCGCCTTTCGTCGAGCTGGGTCGCCTCGGTCCGGTGCCGCTCCTTGAGGAGGGCGTCAAGGTTGTTGTGATACCGCATGGGACTCTCTCCCCGCCTCGTTGATGTATTATTAAACAGCTACAGCCTGGCTGCACAGGGGTGAAAGCCCTCCCTTTTGAATTTTAGGCCTTGTAGATTGCCCGATTTGCACAGTTTTTTTCGTTGTACCAGCTCGTGGGTAGGTTCTTGGCGGGGCTATCGACCCCGAAAATGCGGCATGGCTTCACCCACGACCGGCTCTTGGCGCCGCTGGAACGTTACGGTGGTACCAAAAACGGCAAGAGCCATCCGCGTTGTATCGGTTTCGGATGATCGAGAGGAACTCGACGCGGCCTTTCGGCCTGTGCTGGGGCCGTTGCCTCTGGACAGGGCCGAAACTCACTGGCGAGTCGGCCGATAGCGCGATATAGGAGCACACGGACGAATTGCCGGAGCAGAGCCCAGGCCCATGACGACACGCCCTACAAGAAAGCTTGAAACCTTTGCAAATCCCACCCCGGACCGAGATTACGTCATCAGGCTGGATTGTCCCGAGTTCACCTGCGTATGCCCGATGACGGGGCAGCCGGACTTCGCCACCATCCGTGTCGAGTACACTCCGGGCGATAAGTGTGTCGAGCTCAAGTCATTCAAGCTTTACTTGTGGAGCTTTCGCGACGAAGGCCATTTCCATGAAGCGGTGACGAACAAGATTCTGGATGACCTCGTCGCCGTTTTGAGTCCGCGGCGCATGCGGGTAGTAGGTGAGTTCAACGTTCGAGGAGGCATCCGAACCGAGGTCGAGGCAACGCACGAGGCAGGTCGTTCCTCCGGTGAGTGATGCCTCTGACAGCGAGGCGGTGGCCGGCACCGGTGCTTCCGTGCACCTAGAAGACGGGCCGCGGCCACTGCCGGGCAAGCCGATACCTCGTCTTGCTCTAGCCCGGGAGGTAGCCGGCCTTGCATGGCCGGCGATAGCCCGGGGTCTCTTGATGACCTTCGTCTTCCTGGTCGATCGCATCATGCTTGGGCGTTACGATTCCGAGGCGCTCGCCTCCATGCAGGTAAGCGGCCCGCTGCTGTGGTCGGTATTCATGGTGTTCACGGCTTTCGCGGCGGGAACCATAGCGGTGGTAGGCCGCTGCGTGGGAGCAGGTGATTCGGAGCGGGCGCAGAGAGCTATCCGGGGGGTGCTGCTTTTTGCGGTGGCTCTCGGTGTTGTCGCGGCGATCGCTGGATTTGCCAGCCGAGGACTCGTAGCGCAGGCTCTAGCGGGCATGGCGGAAGAGAACGCCGTAATACGCGCGCACGCCGGCACCTACCTTGGCATTACCTTCCCTTTCGCGCCGCTCTTCTTCTTCGGCATGCTCGGATTCACGATCATGCAGGCCTCGGGTGATACCAGGACGCCGCTGTTCATCGCTGCTTTTTGTCACAGCATAAACGTTCTTTGTAACTGGTTGTTCATCTTCGGCAACCTCGGCATGCCCGAGCTTGGGATCGGCGGCGCGGCCGTGGGAACGGCTTCGGCGTTCGCCTTGGAGGGGTTGATTGCGTTCGTGGTTCTACGCCGGCGCCGCCACATGGCACGTCTGGTAATCAAGCGTCCTGACCGAAAGGACGCAAAAGCTCTGCGAGATGTGCTGCGGATAAGCGGACCGGCGTTCGTCGAGAGGGTGCTGTTCCATATAGGTTTCTTGTGTTTTGCGGCGATAATCGGGAGGCTCGGCGAAACGGCCATGGCTGCAAACCAGGCTTTGATAGCCATCGAGTCCATTGGTTTCATCACGTCGGCGGGTTTCGCTGTAGCAGCCGGAGCCCTGGTTTCCCAGCGGCTCGGCTTACGTGATCCGGATCGTGCTGCTGCGTGCGGCTGGATGGCGACGGCGATGGCGGTTTTCGTTCTTTTGATGGTCGCGGTACTGTTCGTGTTGGCTCCTCAACATTTGATTAGGCTGTTCTCCACGGAGGAGGAAATAGTAGTCCTCGGCGCGATGTGTCTTCTGATAGCGGCGCTGGCTCAGCCGTTCATGGCAACCACCGACGTTTTGGCAGGATCTCTTCGAGGCGCCGGAGATACCAAGAACCCCATGATAGTTGCCGTGATCGGACCGGTATTCGTCCGTATCCTCGCAAGCTGGGTTCTTGCTTTTCCACTGGGACTCGGGCTCATAGGTGTCTGGCTGGGCAGCACTCTCGACTGGATGGTCCGGGCCGTGTGGCTTTGGATAGTGTTTCAGCGCGGGCGGTGGCGAAGTATCGAGGTTTGACGATTGCTCTGGGTGGAGCCGGCGCACTATGCTGCTGGGAATCCCATGACAGCCATTCTACAGGCTTATCGACGGCTTCTTGGTTACCTTCGGCCCTACCTTCCGGGTTTGTTGGGTGCGGTGGTATGCATGGTCGTTCTCGCGATGACCACGGGTATGTACGCCTACCTAGTCGGCCCCGTGCTCGAGTTCCTCATGACCGGCGGCGAGCGCGGACTGGGCGCGGTGGGTCGTGTGATTCCCACTGTGGACCTCGCAGCCCTCGATCGCGATACGGTGATGGTCGTCCTGCCTGTCATGATGGTTCTAGTAGCCGTCGTAAAGAGCATCGCCTACTTCGGTCAATTCTTCCTTATGGGGGTGACGGGCCAGAGAGTGGTCGTGGATCTTCGGCGCCACCTCTACCGTCATCTCATCTCCATGCCGGCCGGCTGGTTTGCAAAGCGGCACTCCGGAGATCTCATCAGTCGTTTCACCTATGACGTCAGAGCCGTCGAGACCGCCGTTACGTACGCCGCCGCCTCCATATTTCGTGATGGGATGCAGGTTATTGTTCTTCTTGCACTCTCGTTTTACCTGGATTGGCGCCTGGCGCTCATCGCCTTCGGTGTGATCCCGTTGACCCTATATCCGCTCGTTCGATTCGCTCGCCGGCTGCGCAAGCACACCGGCGACTCCAATCGTCTCATGGGGAAGATCAGCGAGCGAATACACGAAACAGTGGGTGGCATTCGCGTTGTTCAGGCGTACGGCATGGAGGACCGTGAGATCAGCCGGTTCGACAAGGAGAACGAGGACTACGTACGAGTCATGCGAAGGTCGTTCGTGGTACGCGCGGCGTCCAGCCCAACCATGGAGCTCATGGCCGTGACGGGCATGGCCGCCATACTCTGGTACGCAACCTCCCAGGTCGCCACGGGCGGCATGGAGGCGAGCGCGTTTCTTTCGTTTTTTGCTACCGTCATGCTGATGTATCAGCCCGTCAAGTCGCTCTCGAAGATGGGGCAGTTCATAGTCACTGGAGCAACCAGCGCCGAACGCATATTCGAGGTCATCGACATGCAGTCCGAGATAAGCGATGCGAAGAACGCCGTCGAGTTGCCTCCAATACGCAAAGCAATTCGATTCGAGCGTGTTTCGTTTGCTTACGAGCCCGGACGGATGGTTCTTCATGACATCGACCTCGAGATCGAAAAAGGCGATGTCCTGGCTCTTGTAGGACCTTCCGGCGGAGGTAAGACGACGCTGGCGAGCATGCTGCCGAGGTTCTTCGACCCTACCAAGGGCAAATTAAGGATAGACGGGCATGACCTTCGAGATGTGACTTTGTCCTCCTTACGGGGACAGATTGCCCTGGTGAGCCAGGAGACGATCGTGTTCAACGACACCGTCAGAGCGAATGTCTCCTGTGCTCGCCCGACCGCGTCCGACAGCGATGTATGGGCTGCTTTGGATAAGGCACAGGCCCGATACTTCGTCGAAGACCTTCCCCATGGGCTCGATACACCTCTTGGAGAGAGGGGAGTAATGCTTTCCGGTGGGCAGCGGCAGCGTATAGCCATCGCGCGGGCACTACTCAAGAATGCTCCTATTCTAGTGCTTGACGAGGCCACCAGCAGCCTGGATACCGAGAGCGAGCGAGCTGTACAGAATGCGCTTTCGGTTTTGATGCGCGGAAGGACCGTTCTGGTAATCGCGCATCGCCTGTCCACTATTCGTGAGGCGGACTGTATCGCGGTGATGGATGAAGGCCGAATAGTTGAAAAGGGGCCACATCAAGAGCTGCTGGCAGCCGGAGGGCTGTATCGCGGCCTGCATGATCTTCAAGGCATAGAGAAACCTGAGAGCGCGGCGGTGGTCGGAGGATGAGGAAGCGTTTCCTACGTGCCATGAAATGGGCCGGTTTTTTGTTGTTGCCGCTCATAATATACGTCCAGGCCCACGTAGCTCGAGTGGCGTTCATGCCACACCCCTTGGTCGAGGCGGTTCCCAGGAGTGATCTCGCGCTCGATACGGTGATTTCGGGATCCCTTCACATCCACACCACGGAAAGTGATGGCCGCGATGATATCGATGCGGTGGCCGAGGCCGCCGCTCGCGCGGGTCTTGATTTCATCGTGATCGCCGATCACAACGTCGAGCCTCCGAGACCGAAGAGATCTCACGGAGTGCTGGTCGTGCCGGGAGTTGAGCTGTCAACGTCGGACGGGCACGTCTTGGCGGTGGGCGCCACGCGATGCGCGGAGTGGGGCCTTCGGCAAGAGGATCCCATCGGTTCCGCTCGGTACTCCGGAGGCATGGTCGTATTGGCTCATCCCTTGAGCTTGGGCATTCCTTGGACCGGGAGCTTCGAAGAGGCCGACGGGATGGAGGTGGTCAGCGGCAACAGCCTGCTGCGAGAGACCTTGGCCCAGCCTGTGCGAAGGCTTCTACCCGCACTCGTCTCCTTGCCGGGTTCGAGGAAGGTGGCCGTGCTGTCCATTCACCACCGGCCCGACGATGCATTCGAGCGTTGGGAGGAGCATCCTGAGCTGGTGGGCGTTTGCGGACATGATGTCCACGGTCATTTCGAGGGCTACGTGGGGCCTTTCTCCGCGATGCAACTTCGAATTCGGCTGGATGAACCTCTTCCGAGCGATCCCGACGATGCGGTAGCCGCTCTGCTGGAGTCGCTTGGCGAGGGCCGGGTTTGGTGTACGCTGGGCGGAGTGGCGGATCCGTCGGGCTTCGAGTTCGTTGCGTCGGAGGATCCGGCTTCGGTCCGCGCGACCCTAAGCTATGAGTCTTGGCCGCGGCGAGCGAGGCCGAGAGTGGTGGTTTTTCATGAGGGAGAAGAGGTTGCGCGGGGAGCATTCGAGGCAATAATCGAGGAAGCCGAGCCGGGCCGCTACAGAGCCGAGGTTTACCTCGAAGTCCCTTGGATTTGGTCTCACAGGGAGTTTCTTTGGATCTTCACGAACAATCTCTTGATTGAATGAATCATGAGAACGAAAACGAAAGGTGTCCTTTGATGGGGAGCCCATCCACGGCGCCGGCCCCAGGAGTGCTCCAGCCATGAAGCGTACGGCGGCCGGCACGCGCTTCGGAATTGCTTTGAGCGAGGCATGGCGGGCCCCGAATCCCACCTTGCGCCAGCGAGCACTTCTGACCTCGACGGCTCCTCTGTCGCTCGCATATGCGCTGGGGACAAGGGCGCGCAACCTTGCGTATGACAATAATTGGTTCCCTTCTCGGTCGGTGAGCGCGCCTGTGATCAGCGTGGGAAATCTCACTGTAGGCGGGGCCGGCAAGACGCCGGTCGTCCTCGCGGTTGCTGAAAGGCTGGCCGGTATCGGCCATCGTGTCGCCGTGGTCGGGCGCGGATACGGTGGTGATGAGAGTGATGTCTTGGTGGTCTCCGATGGTCGAGGACGGATGTGCCGCGATGCCGCCGGCGATGAAGCCGTGCTCGTGGCGAGCCGGCTCGATGGCGTCGTCGTCACCGGCGCGGACAGATATCAGGCGGCCAGGAAAGCCATTTCCCTTGGCGCCACGGTTATCGTGCTGGATGACGGTTTTCAGCACAGGCGGCTTCGACGAGACCTCGAGATAGTAGTCGTCGACTCCAGCGATCCCGTCGGCAACGGTCTGCCTTTTCCCATGGGGCCTCTTCGTGAGGGACTGGCGGCGCTGGATCGCGCGGACATCGTCTGGTTGTCGAGGGTGGATGAGAAGCCCGCGCACCCGATCCGATCTTCCGCGGTTCTTCGTCGGATCTCCTCCGAGAGGCGATGTCCGATTGTTCGAAGCAGGTACAAACCTTCCTTGCTGCTGGACGGCGAAGGTTCCTGCAAGGGGCCCGCGGAGTTACTGCGCGGAAAGAGGGCGGTGGCGGTTGCCGGTGTCGCCAGGCCGTCATCTTTTTTAGCCACGCTTGCATCCTTGGAGGTTCAGGTGGTGGAAAGTCGTTTGTTTCCGGACCATCACCTCTTCACCGAGAAGGAACTTGCCTCGGCATTCGACCATGCCGAATCCATGGGTGCCTTGGTCGTGACGACCGAAAAGGACGCCGTTCGCTTCCCTCCGCACCGGGCAGCGGAAGTGAGAGTGCTGCGCGTAGAAGCGGAAGTGGTGGAGGGCGAGGACGCTCTACTGGAGGCACTGCAAAACCGCGGACTTGGCTTCAGATCTCCCAAAGCACCGGGGGTCGACGTCTCGGAGCCGTAGGCGTGCGCCTTGCGCCGCGTTGCTACCGTCCATGGCTCCAGGCTCCAAAAAGAAGATCAAAGAGACTGATTTTGTCGCCTATGCGGTGTCTCGAGTAGGGGGATTTTCCCGCGTACGAACGGATCTCCTCCACGACGTGTTCGGGGCTGTTCACGGTGAAGTCGCGATAGATCGTCGTTCCCCCATGGCGAAGGGGACGTACCATGTTGAACGGTCTGGCCACGGCGACTTGAGATATGCCTCGCTCGAAGCACCACTTCGCAAATCTGACGTCGACGAACCTTTGAGAGCCTTTCATGTAGTCCCACGACGGCACGTTCTTTCCCAGGGCCAACGCCGTGCCGGTGCCGAGCTGGTCGACGAAAACAGAGCGGAGAATGCCTCTGCGGTAATGCAGCCTCTTGCGCACGCCGGCATCGTTCACGTGGGAGTTGCGGTAGACGCCGGCGTGTAGACCGAATACCGCACGCTCCAATCCAATTTCTTCCGCTCGTTCAGTGATCCAGTCGCAATAGCCGGGGGAGTAGGCGAGATCGTCGTCGACGAAGAAAACATGATCATCCGGATTAGGCGAAAACACGAATTTCCCGACGTCTCTTTGATTCTCGGACTGCAAAGCAGGGTTGAGATTGCGAATTCCCCCTAGAAAACCCGGTATCTCAGTGTACTCATTCAAGGCGAGATGTATCTCGTCGACCTGGTGCTCGAGCGAACGGACGGCGGCTTCTAGAACGTGCTTGCGAGCCGGGAACGTAGCCATATGTGCGCGTCTCACACCCATGTTGTCATACCAAGCCCCGAAACCGATCCGGAATTATTATGACGGGATTTCCGGGAATCATGGCCGGCTTGTTCCATGCGTAGGGAGACCGTCGCCATGTCTGAAGCCGGCGTGCTTTTTGAAAGTATGAGTCCCCGTCGACAGCTTTCGCTTCAGTGATAATCTGGAATATCTTCTCGCGCCTCTCGAGATGATTCTTCCAGCCGGTACTGAGGCGATCCTTGTCCAAAGTCTTGCCCGTGGCCAAACCGTAATCGGCCATTCCCAAATGAAAAAGAAATAGATTCGGATCTATTCGGAAGTTTCTACCCTTAACCCTGTGCATTCCTGAACCCCAGGTAACAGGGCGGGTGGTAATGCAGGGCTTGGTGTACCTGGCCGAGACATGTGCGAACCGTCTCTGATCGAGGAATGGTTGTTCGAGGTCCAGGGTCTGTTCAAGCGTAAGATGTTGGCCTACGTCGAGTCCGAGGGAGGAGACCGCCGTGGGGAGAGGCTTGGAACTTAGATAATCGACCAAGCTTAGACCAAGCTTCGGATCAACGACAATGAACTCGTCGATGTCGGTGGCAATGGCTATATCGAAATAATGATACAGTCCGGCGGCGATTTTCGACATGACGCGGGCACGTCGGCGCATTGCCGGTACTCGTTTTTTTGGCAAGTGTGGAAGACGAATGATGTTTACATCGACCGCGTTTTCCGGTGGGTCATTGTCATGGCCGTCGAGAATCAGAAACAAGTTCTTGCGGCCTAGCAGTCGCCCGTAATAGTCGACCCATTTCGTGGTGAATACTCTGTCTTTTCTTGCCGTGGAAATAGCGCAGATGCGTTTCATCGTTCTTCTCGGCGGCTCTATGATTCCAATGCTTGATGCAAAAAGCTTTCGATCATGTCCTTCGTTGATGGATGCGCGGCTTCCATCGACTGGACGCATAGTGATTTGATCGAGGAGTCGGAAGTGCATCGTTTCAGACGGGCTTCGATGACGCGAGACGAATGTGAATCGCAGTTGACATACTCCCAGTCTTCGTTGCCGCGATCTACTACTCCTCGTGAGAAGCCGAAATGAGTCATGTATGCAATGGGGTTGACCTGGTTCTTGTTGCGAAAACGAAAGCGTGCATTCGACAATAAATCGGAATCTTGGATGATTTCCTTCATTAGCGGCGTCGATACGGGGAAAGGGGCGTGAGCCAAGGCAAAGTACTCGTCGCCGTCAAGAAGTCTCCTTTCGGCTCTTCGGCCGGAGTAGCCGTCCCGGAAAGAGGATCGAGGCCAGTGCCGAGCTAGAAGCCCATTGATTTCGAGAAGGAGCTTGCGGCCTGCGGACTTTCCGGGCTGCCACTTGCCGCGCATCAGGCACTTTCCGTCCGCGAAGTAGGAGGACTTCGCCAGTGGATGAATCAGAAAAACATCGTCATTGAAGTACAGGAAACGATCGGCGAGACCCGGTATTCTGAAGAGGAGTGTCTCTATCGACCTAGAGCTGAATACCGGCAAGTAATCCTCGATCCCGCGGAAAAGCACGGTATGATCGATGACCTCTACGCCGAGGAGCTCTTGCTCCGATGATGTCAGCCAGGATGGGCGCTGGCCGTCGGTGACTAGGAAAATACGGCTTATCCACGGAGCATGCCTTCTTATGAGTCGTATACAGAACCATAGTTCTCCGCTTTGCTTGAAGCGGGTTGGACGGATGCCCTTTCGATCGACGCCGTCTTCGAGACAGGCATCAAGATGGGATAGTCGTTTGGCCTCATGTGCCGGGTCGTCCCCGTCTACCCATGTGACGACGGCGTCGATCATTCTTTGTGGTTCCGAAGTTTTGATTGGCTGCTCGCGGCCGTGGTCTGGAATAGGCCTTGGTCGCAGCGGGAAAAGGCTTGCTTCGACCGCTGAATCATGCCCGATGGGGGCCGTCGGGACAAGGCTTGGGCATGACGGTGGTATTGATGCGGGCTGGGGCCGTCCCATGCGCGGGTGGCGAGACTTTGCACCCAAAGCGCTACTGATGATACGACCCGAGACGAACTCCTGATTGGTGCCGGCTGTATCAATGGATCTTGACTGGGACGGTGCGAGCACATGAGTACAACAGCGATGCTGCGTAACGCCGGATGGGTGCTGCCTGGTCTATTTTTTGCGGTCGGTCTACTCATTGACAAGACGATCAGCGTCACTTTTTTCGCCGCGGGCGCGCTGGGAATTTACGTTACCTGGCGGTATGGGCTGCTTTCCTCGATGAACCGTGAGGACAGGTGGTTCGCGGCGGCTTTTGTCGTCTTTGGGATTGTCTCCGGTGTCGCGGCTTTGGCTGCTGGGCAGGTTTACCCACGAACTTTTCCGGAACTCGAGGCCTGCGCGCGGTACCTTTTCGCCGTTCCCGTATTTCTACTCATTCGTTGGGCTCGGCCGCCTGCGGGTGTTGTCTTCGGGGCGGTAATGTTCGGGGCTATCGCCGCCGGGCTGTACGGTTTGTATCAGATGATGGGAGGCGAGCAGGGGCAGGAAGGTTTCGTCTATGGGGGCGTACGGCACCACATTCGCTTCGGTGTAGGAGCGGTCACTCTGGCTTTTGTGGGTCTTACGGGGTTCGACTGGTTTTATCGTCGTGGGTTCCTGCCTGCCTTGCTTCCGGTTCTTGCGGTATTCCTGGGTCTTGCGGCCGCCATTGCCTCCGGGTCGCGAACTAGCTGGCTCGCGATACCCGTGCTGCTTGGCATCGCTCTACTCGTGTCGGGGCATGCCGTGCCGGCACGCGTCAGGTTGGGGGTGGCCGGAGCGGTGCTGCTTGCCGCTGTCGTGGTGTGGGTGGTGCCACAGACGGGAGTTTCGGATCGGGTTGCGGTGGGCATGGAGAACATTCAACAATACCACGATGAACGTGGCCACATCTCTTCCGTGGGAGCCAGACTCGAGATGTGGAAGGCGGCGGGGATCATATTCCGAGAGAATCCCGTTCTCGGCGTGGGGGTCTCTGGATATTCGTCCGCTGTGGCTGCCTTAGTGGATGAAGGTGTCATTCGTCCAAGGACGGAGCGTTATCTGGACCCGCACAACGAGTACCTGGCCGTCGCATCGAGTCGAGGCGTCCTTGGCCTTCTTGCCTTGGCGATGCTGCTGGGTGTGCCGGGATTGCTATTCTTTCGCGCGTCCCGATCTAGTGACCCGGAGGTAAGAGCTTTTGCAACCGCGGGGTTGATGGTGGTCGTGGGATTTGCCATCTATGGTTTGACGCATACTCTCTCGGTTCGGACTTTCTACATTACCTATTACACCATGTTGGTGGCCTTCTTTTACGGCATGGTTCGCTCGAGAACCGGTGATGCCTTTCCCAAGTGACCTGAAAGCTCTACTGGCCTGCCCAAAATGTAAAGGCTCCCTCCTCTATCCGGATAGTGGGCAAGAGATCCACTGCGTCGCGTGCAAGCTGATTTTTAGATTGGAAAATGATGTTCCGATAATGCTAATCGAGGAGGCCGAGCCTCTAAATGAGCCTGAATGATCCTGGATGGGATCCGGGGTATGAGCCGGAGAAATGACTGCATGCTGAGATCTATGACTGGATTCGGGCAGGGGTCGGCCATGGTCGGGGATGCCGAGATCAATGTCGAACTTCGTTCGGTCAATCACAGGTTCCGCGAGCTTAAAGCAAGGCTGCCAAGGGAGCTGTCGGCTCTGGAGCCGCTCGTCATTTCCAAGGTTTCCGGACGCGTTGAGCGTGGGATGGTGGAGATCGTAGTTAGGATAAGCGAGCACAAAGAGGTGAGGCGCCGGGTGGGAATAGACGATGCTTTGGCGGAGCAAGTCGTCGAGGCTCTCCGTGAACTGATCCATAGGCATGGCCTTGAAGGTTCCGTCAGTGTGGCCGATGTCATTGCTTTCGAGGGAGTGATCTCCGTAGAGGATGCGCCGCTGGAGCTGGAACCGCTCGCGGGCGCTCTGGGGGCGGCCGTGGACCAGGCTTTGGACGCGCTGTTGGAGATGCGTGAGGAAGAGGGATCCGTTTTGAGTCTGGACCTGGCGGCACGGCTGAGCGCGATCGAAGAGGCCGTGCGGAAAATCTCCAAGGAGGCCGACGGGCTGACCGATCTATACCGTGAGCGGTTGTTGGGGCGCATCTCCACCATTGCGGATGAGATGGAGTTGGAGCAGGGACGTATCGAGGCCGAGGTCGCCTTTCTTGCGGAGAGATCCGACATCACCGAGGAGCTGATCAGGCTGCGCAGTCACATCAGCCAGGCCAAGTCGCTAATCGGGGGTTCGGAAGAGGTGGTGGGGAGGCGCATCGGATTTCTTCTGCAGGAGATGAACCGGGAGGTGAACACCATCGGCTCCAAGAGCCAACACCTTGACATTTCCAGGTTCGTCGTCGACATCAAGGCCGAGTTGGAGCGGGTCAGAGAGCAGGTGCAGAACATTGAGTGAACGAATCTTCTCCGGGATGAATCCGCCAGGGCTTCTCTTGGTTATTTCGGCGCCCTCTGGAGCTGGTAAGACTACTCTCGCCCGAATGCTGCGAGACAGACTGGAAGACGCCGTTATCAGTGTCTCGTGCACTACCAGGAAGCCGAGGGGAGAGGAAAAAGACGGTGTGGATTACCACTTCGTGGAAGCCGCTACTTTCGAACGAATGGTATCCGAAGGTGACTTCGCGGAGTGGGCGACCGTTCACGGCGAGAGATACGGAACGCCCCGGTCCGAGATAGAGGGTCACCTATCCGAGCGGCGCGTGGTGATATTCGACATCGACGTCCAGGGAGGAGAGCAGATCCTGGCGGCGTATCCAGGCGCCGTGATGGTGCTCATATTTCCTCCCTCGTTCGAGGTGTTGGAGGAAAGATTGCGTGGGCGTTCCACCGACGACGAGAAGACCATCCAACGCCGCTTATCGAAGGCCCGTGAGGAGATGAGGCGAGGTTTGGGGAGTTATAATTACCTCGTGGTGAACGACGAGCTGCAGGTGGCCTTTGCGAATCTCGAATCGATCGTTCGGGCGGAGCGTTGCAGGATCACTAGATTGGGCGCCACTCCTAGTTGAAAAAATCCTCGAGGTCACAGAGGTTTGTACTGCGTATGATGGCTCCTGGGGCGAAGGCTGATTTCTTCGAAGAAACTGGTTGACAAGGTCGGGTCGAGTGCCGTAAAAGCCCCGTCGCTTCAGGAGGTTTCATAGCCGCCTGGTTCATTTCCAGTAGTAATCGGACCGTTTAGCGGCTGCGTCGGAATTCAGGAAGAAAGACGTATGCCGAAAGGTTGTGCATGTTGGGCTTCGCGCGGTGAAAGAGGGTACGCCTCTCACCGGGCCGGGCTTGATGAGGGCCTTGCCGACTCTTTGTATGGTACTTGACACCACTTGTGAGTTGGCTATAATAGGCGGTCTGACTCGATGGTTTCGGCCTTCGATTTCGTTCCTTGAAAACTAGATAGCGAGCCTACAAGAAGATTGCGAAAACCCGCAGTTCTTTTGATGTAGATGGATGTAGATGAATGACCGAATCCGTGCTCCGATCGGCTGAGAAGAATTTCTTCTCGGAGATGATCGGGACACGGTTGAGTTCGCCTTGTCACTTAGCCGGGCAGGGCGAATAGGTTCAGACTCACCGATTTATAAAACCGGAGAGTTTGATCCTGGCTCAGGACGAACGCTGGCGGCGTGCCTAACACATGCAAGTCGAGCGCGAAAGGTTCCTTCGGGGACTGAGTAGAGCGGCGGACGGGTGAGTAACACGTGGGTAACGTACCTTCTCGTCTGGAATAACCTTCCGAAAGGGGGGCTAATACTGGATAAGACCACGGTCTCTTCGGAGATTGAGGGAAAAGGTGGCCTCTGCTTGCAAGCTATCGCGAGAAGATCGGCCCGCGGCCCATCAGCTAGTTGGTGAGGTAAAGGCTCACCAAGGCTACGACGGGTAGCTGGTCTGAGAGGATGATCAGCCACACTGGGACTGAGACACGGCCCAGACTCCTACGGGAGGCAGCAGTGGGGAATATTGGACAATGGGCGAAAGCCTGATCCAGCGACGCCGCGTGGGTGATGAAGTT
>SLRQ01000020.1 GCA_007130885.1 Deltaproteobacteria bacterium | reverse complement strand
CTTCGAGTCATCCACCAAGGCTCGCAGCACAACCAAACCGCCGCGACTTTCCCGACCAACTACGCCAAGGTGGATCTCGTCACCGCCAAAAGGTGGATCTCATCTTGGCCGGCGCCAAAGGCGTTATTGGCCTTAGCTACCGTCCTAGTCAAACCAAATAGCTCTGAGTTGTCTTCGACAACGTCCAGGAAGTTGGTCCATAGCAACTCGCCAATAGCGCTATCGGTGCACCAGGGCTTCACCTCCGGTTCGCCGTCGAGTTCTTTAGCAAGATCCTGCTCATGGGAGCACTCTTTCAGACAGCCGCCTCTGGCAGCCACAAGCTCTTGCCATTTGTGAGAACGAAGTCCGTCGTCAGGATGGGTGGCTAGAAACTCGATGCGAGAGCCCAGGCGCCACGCAGTCAGAGTCTCGTGATTCGCTCGAAGAGATTGCCAATGGTCTTCTGGAAGATCAGAGGGGGGCTCAGCGTCGAATTTCTCGAAGTCTCGCTGGACGGCGCTCGCAGCAGATTGAACTCCCAGTGCAAAGAGAACCAGCACGAGCCGTAAGAACAGCCCAAAGTGTTGATTCGAAGGCCGCTTGGGCGCGGGTGGGGACTCAAGTGAGGCATGCGATGCTTGTCGGCACGCCGCAGCAGTCGCTCGACCTACAACGGTGACGGTTTCGAGCTGGGTTCCCGCCCCGGCGCGGGTTGAGTCGGATTGCGCTATGTGACACCCATGGAAATCATCCGGTTTTTGAGCTTTAGTGGCCGACCTGGGGGAATTTGTAAGAAACCCTCGGCTTGGAGTGTACCGAGCCCTTCTCGTCACGTCATTGTGGGTATAGCAACCTCGCCACCGCGCTCGCGCACGGTTGTGGAGAACATCCAGATATTCCCTCCATCGTCCGAGTCGCTTGGCAGAGGAATCCCTAGGTATTTCGATCGCTTGGAGCTCAATCCATTGCATTTCGGTCCCAACCTGTCCTTATTAGACTCTGCCAACAACAAGCCATCCAACGGGGTCGGAATCAGCAAATGGAGCCGGACGCAATCGTCATACATGGTGCGCGCGAGCACAATCTCAAGAACATAAACGCCGTAGTTCCGAAGAAGAAGCTCGTCGTCTTGACCGGTGTATCCGGCTCCGGCAAATCCTCGCTGGCGTTCGACACGCTCTACGCAGAGGGGCAGCGCCGCTACGTGGAAAGCCTGTCCGCCTATGCCCGTCAGTTCCTCGGGCAGATGGACAAACCCAAGTACGACACGATCAGGGGACTATCCCCAACTATTTCCATCGAGCAAAAGGCCGCCTCGAACAACCCTCGCTCTACCGTGGGCACAATCACCGAGGTGCACGACTACCTGCGGGTCTTGTACGCCAACACCGGCGTGCAGCACTGCCACAAGTGCGGGCGGACCGTCGGGAAGCAGGGCAGCCAGCAAGTAGTCGACGAGGTCATGCGCCTTGGGGAAGGGGCCGGCGTGTACCTCATGGCGCCGGTGGTAGTAAGGCGCAAGGGCGAGCACAAGGAGATAATCGCGGACATAGCCCGCCAGGGGTTCACGCGCCTGCGAGTGGACGGGGAGGTTCACAGAACCGACGACGAGATCTTCCTGGACAAGAAGCGGGCACACGATATCGACATAGTCGTTGACCGGCTTCGAGTTTCCGAGAAGGTCAGAGACCGCTTGGCCGACTCCGTCGAGACCGCCCTCAAGGCAGGCAACGGTGTAATCATCGTCGCGCCGGCGCTGGCTGACGGCACGCCGTCAAGGAAGCGGCAGAAGGTGCTCTCCCAACACCTGGCGTGTCCTCACTGCGGCATCAGCTTCCCGGAGCTACGGCCGCACTCCTTCTCCTTCAACTCGCCGCTCGGGTTCTGCGAGGCCTGCAACGGGCTTGGCACCCGAAACGAGATGGACCCGGACCTCATAGTACCCGATCCGAACAGGTCCATCTCGGAGGGAGCTGTGGAGCCTTGGGCAAACGCCATGGAAAAAGGCGAGGGATGGACCCACGACTTCGTAATTGCGCTGGCGAGAACATTCGAGATCGATCTGCATGCTCCATGGAAACGCCTCGCGAAAGCCAAGCGGGACATCATCCTCTATGGAGCGGGCAGCCGGCGGGTCGCCCTGGACTGGCCCGGACGCGCCAGACCCGTATACAAGCGCTTCGACGGCGTCGTGAACCGCATGATGCATCGGTTTCTGGAGACCGGCTCGGAGCGCCAGCGCAAGTATTACCTTCAATACTTCTCCAACAAACCCTGCGCCGAATGCAACGGCGAGAGGCTTCGGCCCGAGAGCCGCGCGGTGAAGATTCACGGTCATACGCTGCCCGAGCTTTCGGGCATGACCATTACGGGAGCGCTGACTCACCTAGCGAACATGCCCCTTACGGAAAACGAGACAATAATCGCGACCGAGCTACTAAAGGAGATAAAGGGCCGCCTGGGTTTCCTGGTCGATGTAGGACTGGGTTACCTGACGCTGGACAGAGCCGGCGCAAGCCTTTCCGGAGGAGAGGCGCAGCGCATCAGGCTCGCCAGCCAGCTTGGGAGTGAGCTGACGGGAGTCATCTATGTGCTCGACGAGCCTTCGATAGGGCTGCATCCAAGAGACACCAGCAAGCTGCTCTCTACCCTGAAGCGACTAAGAGACATGGGAAACTCCGTAGTAGTAGTCGAGCATGATCCGGGGACGATCGAAGCCGCCGATTGGGTCTTGGATTTCGGTCCGGGAGCGGGGATGAAGGGAGGCGAGATCGTCGCCACGGGCACCCCGAGACAGATCGAGTCCGCCGACCGTTCACTGACCGGCAAGTACCTTTCCGGCGAGCTGCAAATAGACGTTCCGGCCAGGCGACAACCGAGAAACGCCAAGAACCTGACGGTACTCAAGGCCCGCGAGAACAACCTCAAGGCAGTGGACGTAACGGTTCCTCTAGGCCTTCTCGTTGCCGTCACTGGGGTGTCCGGGGCGGGTAAATCGACGCTGGTCACCAACATCCTCATTCCGGCCTTGATGAGAGGCCTCCATGGCTCCCGTGGACCGGTGGGACGCCACGACTCGATCCAGGGTCTGGAGCATCTGGACAAGGTGATTCATATCGACCAGAAACCAATAGGCCGTACCCCGCGATCGAACCCCGCGACTTACACAAAAGTGTTCGATGGCATACGGCGCGTACTCTCCATGACACCGGAGGCGCGAGCCTTCGGCTACAAGCCGGGACGTTTTTCGTTCAACGTAAAAGGCGGGCGCTGCGATGCCTGTAACGGAGACGGCGTTCGCGTAGTCGAAATGCACTTCCTTCCGGACGTATACGTCCCCTGTGAAATCTGCGGCGGCCGGCGCTTCAATGAAGCAACGCTTCGAGTGCGCTACCGTGGAAAGAACGTAGCCGAGATTCTGGATATGAGCGTCACGGAGGCCATGGATCATTTCTCCGTTCATCAGGATATAGTTCGCGCCCTAAGGACGCTCGATGACGTCGGCATGGGATACGTTCAGCTAGGTCAACCCTCCCCAACGCTCTCCGGTGGCGAGGCACAGAGGGTCAAGCTTTCCAGGGAGCTGGCAAGAAGAGCAACCGGCCGAACTCTCTACGTGCTCGACGAGCCGACCACCGGCCTTCACTTCGACGACATCAAGAAACTGCTCGCTGTGCTGGAGCGTCTCGTTCAAACCGGAAACACAGTGGTCATAATCGAGCACAACCTGGAAGTAATAAAATGCGCCGACCATGTAGTGGACCTGGGTCCGGACGGCGGGGACGCGGGAGGCTGGGTGGTAGCGGAAGGGACGCCCGAGGAGATAACAAGGATTGAGGAGAGCCACACCGGTCGAGCGCTCCGACCCCTGCTTCAACACCGCAAAGCGCGGCCGGTCAAGGGCGATAAGGCAAATAGCAGCGCGGAGCAGCAAAAGAAGAAAAGAAAGAGGCCTCAGCGCCGGCGTGCCTTGCCGTAATGAGAAAAAGCCTCCAGTACGCGAGTCATCTCATCCTCCGGCAGAGCCTTCGGCTCACCCAGCCGTAAAGCCTCCAGATACATTGCCGCCAGGGTTTCGACCTCCACCGCGAGAGCCAGCGCCGCCTCCGGGTCACCCCCGCCGGCCAACATTCCGTGATGGGCGAGCAGGCAAGCTCTCCTTCCTTCCATAGCCTCGAGAGCAGCTTCCGCGAGAGCCGTGCTTCCAAACGTATGATACGGGGCACATCTGATATCCGTTCCCCCCGCGGCCGCGACCATGTAATGAAAGGCGGGGATTCCACGGCCGTGGCATGCCAGCGCGGTGGCATGTACCGGATGAGCGTGGAGCACCGCGTCCAGGTCGGATCGAGCTACCAAGATGTCACGGTGCATCCGCCACTCGCTCGAAGGTTCGAGACCACCCTCACCCTTCGTTCGGCCGTCAAACTCCATGGCCACCACGTCCTCGGGGGCCATGGCCTCATAGTCGAGACCCGAAGGTGTTACGAGAAACGTTGTATCGTCCAGCCTCGCGCTCAGGTTCCCACTGGTTCCTTGGTTGATGCCCGCGGCGTTCATCTCGCGGCATGTCTCCACGACCCGGCGGCGAAGCGACGTCTCCCTGTCTTCGCCGGGGACCACTTTGCGAGGCCTTCGAGACCTTGTGGACCGCATTCTCAGTCCTCCCCTTCGGACGCATGGGAATCCAGCCCACGCTCCGGAAACAATGACAGCAGACCTTCCTCGCCGGCCGCGCAGACGCCCTTGTCGGTAATCAGAGATGTAATGAGCCTGGCGGGAGTCACATCGAAAGCCGGGTTGGCGACGGGCGTATCCTGCTGAAAGATGCGCACTGTCTCCAAAGCGCCGCCTTTCAAGCCGGCAACATCGGTAACTTCACCGGCGTCACGCTCCTCGATGGGAATCTCCTCGAGACCGTCAGAGATGGACCAATCAATGGTGGGATGAGGCAAAGCCACATGGAAGGGAACCCCGCAATCGAGAGCAGCCAAGGCTTTCAGGTAGGTCCCTATCTTGTTGCAGACGTCTCCGGCCGCCGTAGTCCGGTCCGAACCGACTATGCAAAGATCGACCTTGCCGTGTTGCATGAGATGACCACCGGCGTTGTCGGCCACCACCGTATGAGGCACCCCATGGCTTGCAAGCTCCCATGCGGTCAGGGCGCCCTGAAGCCTGGGCCGCGTCTCATCAACCCAGACATGCACGGGTATTCCTTGGTCGTGAGCCATGTAAACCGGGGCGAGAGCGGTTCCCCAATCGACCGTCGCCAGCCAACCGGCGTTGCAATGGGTCAGAACATTGACCGGGCGGCACTTTCCGGCGCGCTGCCACGCCTGGCGGATGAGGGGAAGTCCATTGAGGCCGAGGGCTCGGTTTATCTCCACGTCCTCCTCGGATAACCGCAATGCCTCCTCCAGCGCTGCGGAGGCTCTTTCCGGCGGCGGCAGCGGCGCGACGCTCTTGAAGACTCTCTCGAGCGCCCAAGCTAGATTCACCGCCGTCGGCCTGGTCGCGAGCAGCAGATCCTTGGCGCCTCGAAGGCCGCCCTGCGAAGGATCCGCCTCTAGAGCCAGCCACATTCCGAAAGCAGCCGTAGCACCGATTAATGGTGCCCCGCGAACCCGCATGTGGGTGATGGCGTCCGCAACCTGACCGACGGTCTCCAAACGAGCCTTGACGAAACTATGAGGCAGGTGGGTCTGATCTATGATTACGACCGCCGCCCCCTCCCCGGCCGGGCCGATTGTCCTGTGATGAACTCCGTCTACTTTCATCGATCGATTCGAGAAACGAGCCGGCCGACCGGCCGCCTCCTCCGCGGAGCTCTACTTCCGCCCCACCGTGGTGAAACGCGAGGAAACCTTCATGCCCAGGGACACCCCCTCCACGGACTGTAGAGCAGGCTCGAGAACCATGAAGTAAGTGGTGGCAGCCTGGAGCCCCGGATCTCGAAACACTATGCACCGGGAATCCGCGGAGGACAGCTTCACCTCGCACTCAACCTCGGTCTCGGAAAACACGCCGGGCTCTTCCTCCTCCTCGATTCGCAAGGAGGCGTTATCGAGTGTGTCCTCATCAATCTCCACGGAAAGACAGACGCTGGGCTCCGATCCCAAGGCTATGCCTATAGCCCCATCATGCGGCGACCAGTTCAATACCGACATCGGAGTCAACACGGTCACCTCGGGCGGCCCGCAGGCGAACGCCATTAACATCGAAACCGTAACCCACCCAAGTCGCGCTCTCATGATGGTTCCGATTCTACATTGGCATTCTCATAATCACCAGCAACCCCGCCGGCTTCCTCCTGCTTTTCGGGACAGGCAAGCAGGCGAGCAGTGAAAGCCTGAACGTCCACTCCAGGTCGCAGCCACGCACCCGGGTGAAGGTCGGCGCAGACGCACGCGGTGGCAAGAACGCCTTCCGGCCCATTTCCAATGAGAGGCAGTCCGGGAAGATAGGTGGCCCGGTTGAAGCCGGATGCAACCAGGACACCATCGCTATTTCCCACTTCGTCCAAGGCATTCACTTTTCTGGGCGAGCCTGTCAGCCAAACATCCACTTCGATATCTCCTCGCTTCATTGACGGCGCGCAACGAGGATCCGCCACCGCCAAACGGACCGCTCTCTCGACCGCTTCGACTAACGGAATCCGAGCCAGCGAGCCTACAAAGCAGCCGGTTCCCGAGCCTCGGCGTAGCGCAACGAATGCTCCGGAACAGGCATCGCCGCAATCCGGGGGTTCGATTTCGGGCTCGCCCTCCTCGATGAGGCCCAGCGCCACCGAGCGGGCATACGCAAGAAGGTCGGCCTGCTTCACCGAGGCAAGCTCGATTATTGGGCTCTCGCACATGAGGCGGGCATGTTGCCACGAGCGAAGACCGCGTGCCAACAGAGTCATCCCGCCGCGCTCGAACTCGTCCGCCGAACGGCCGCGAAGGCACGGCTACCCCTGCAACGCGTCTCTTTCGGTCCCCTCGTCCACATGTCCGGTCTCCACGGCGTACTGAAGCTCGTAGAGCCGGGCGTAATGCCCACCTTTTTTGAGTAGCTCCTCGTGCGTACCCACCTCGGCTACTCGCCCTCCGCTGAGCACCACCACACGGTCTACTCGCTCTATCGTCGAGAGCCGATGTGCTATGACGATGGCCGTACGGTTCTCGATTAGGGCTTCGACTCCTTCTTGGACCAAGGCTTCCGTTTCGCTGTCCACGTTGGCTGTCGCTTCATCCAGAATCAAGATCTCGGGCTCGCGAACCAGGGCTCTGGCGAACGCGACGAGCTGGCGCTCCCCGCTGGAGAGGTTCGCACCGCGTTCGCCGACCTCGGAATCCAGGCCGCCTGGACGGCGAGCAGCCACTACATCGAGCCGCACACGCCTAGCGGCGGCCTCGATCCGTTCCCTGGTAATGGAGGGATCCCCGAGAGACACGTTAGTGGCCAGCGTGCCCCGAAAAAGAAAAGCGTCCTGCAGCACCACCGAGAAAAGACGCCGCAAAGCTCTGGGGTCGAGCATGCGAATGTCCGCGCCATCAACGAGCACGCGCCCCGTGGCGGGATCGTCGGATAGCTCGTACATCCTCGTGACGAGTCTGATTATCGTGCTCTTACCCGAGCCGGTCGCTCCCACCAACGCCACTCGCTCTCCTTTTCTAACCTGGAGCGATACATCCTTTAGGACGGGCTCGATTGGGGAGTAGCCGAAGGTCACTTTGTCGAAGACAATGGAACTCTTGAAGTCCGACCTGGCCGGAAGCTCCGCCTCCGGATCGCCCGGAGCCGTAGCGGTGTCCAGCAGCGAGAACACCCGCTCCGCGCTCGCCATGGCCGACTGCATCACGGTGTACTTGGCGGCAAGGTCACGTATCGGCACGAAGAAACGCTGGATGTACTCGATGAAAGCAACCAGCACACCGAAGGTCAGAACCCCCGCCAGTATGCTCCCCGCCGCGTACCAGACGATGAACGCAATGCATATCGAGCCTATCATCTCGACAATGCTGTAGAGCACGGCATCGAACTTGATGGCGGCGAAGTAAGCGTCCCTAAAATCGGCGTTCAGCTTCTCGAATCGCCGTGCGTTCTCCTTCTCTCGAACGAAAGCCTGGACCACCCCCATGCCGGAGAGATTCTCCTGGAGGTAGGAGTTGATGCGAGCGACGAACAGCCGGGTGAGACGAAAAGCCTCTCTGGCCCTAACCCGGAAATAGCTCACTATCACCACGAGGATCGGAACGGCTGCCATGGCAATCAGCGCAAGACGCCAGTCTATCCAGAACATCACCGCCACGATTCCGGTCAGCAGAACCAGATCCGCCAGCATGGTGACGACACCGCTCGCGAACATCTCGGTGATGTTCTCGACATCGCTGGTCATGCGGGTCATGACCCTGCCCAGCGGGGTCTTGTCGAAGTAGGCTTGCGGCAGCCGCTGGGTGTGACGAAAGACGTGAGTTCGCAGGTCGTTCATCGAGCGCACGCCCACATACTGCAAAACATACATCTGTCCGAAAGTACCAAGGGTTTGAAGGATAAGGGCGCCAAGGAACATCAAGCCGACCAACCCCAAACCCTCGGCGTCTCCGACGGCTATGTGATCATCGATAGCCACCTTCAACAAGTACGGCTGAGCAATCGTCGCGCCGGCCACCAGCGGAATGAAAAGAAAGGCCAAGCCTAGATGCAGGCGATACGGCCGCACGTACCTCCAGATGCGCCGGACCAGGACCGAGTCATAAGCCTTGCCGAGCTTCTCGTCCTCATGAAGACCTTCAACCATCCGGCGCCTCCGGTGGGATTGAATCGCCGGGACAGCCTATGCTCGAACCATCTCCAACAGGCTCCCGCGCGTCGCCATCAGTGCATCTCTCTTCGTCCGCCCTTATGTCCGCCTCCAGGCGCTGGCGACGCCACAGATGCGCGTAGATCCCGCCGGCGGCGAGAAGCTCCTCGTGCGTTCCCCTGGCCACTACCCGGCCGCCCTCGAGAACAATTATCTGGTCGCATCGCTGAACAGCGGCTATGCGGTGACTTACGATTATGCTGGTCCGGCCGCCTACTACTTTCTCCAGACCGGTGAGAATACGAGACTCCGTCTCGGCATCGACGGACGAAAGGCTATCGTCCAGCACCAGCACCCGAGGAGCCGCGAGAATGGCCCTCGCCAGCGCAACTCGCTGGCACTGCCCTCCTGAAAGAGTTACGCCCCGCTCTCCCACAACGGTCTCGTAACCGCGAGGAAGCCCCATGACGTCGTCATCGAGGGCGGCTAGACGAGCGGCTTCTCGCACCTCTTCCCTGCTCGCATCCGGTCTCGCGAAAGCGATGTTGTCGTGAAGCGTGGCCGAGAAGAGAAAAGGTGTTTGGGGGGCGTAACCTATGGCGCTGCGCAGTACCGGTAGCGGAAGATCTTCTATGGGAATGCCGTCCAGCATGATCGACCCGGGAGGCACCGGCTTCAGTCGCGGCAGCAGATCGACAAGGGTCGACTTTCCCGAACCGGTCGCTCCGACAATGCCTAGCCGCGTCCCCGCTGGAACATGCACCGAGATACTCGACAAGGTCGGCTCATCGGTGTCTTCATAGGAGAAGGTTAGATCTTTTATGAGGATTTCCCCACGAATCTCGGCGGGAACGACCGTGCCCGTGTCCTCGACATCTGGGCGTGCCACGAACAATCCATTCAGTCTTTCCATGGCGGACTTCCCGCGCTGCCAGACCGAAAGGATCCAGCCGAGGGCAATGGTGGGCCAGGCCAGCAATGCCAGGTAACCGTTGAAGGCAACGAGCGATCCCAAGGTCATGCGACCCTCGATGACTGCACGCCCTCCCAGCCACAAAACGACCAGCATACCGACGCCGCCCATTAGCCCAAAGGCGGGCACCATCAGACCGCGAGTGAGCGCCAGCCGGAGGGACAGACCGAGGTACTCGTCGTTTCGTCCATCGAAAGCGGCAATGCTGGCTCGCTCCCTGCCGTAACACTTGATCACGGGCTGACCCGCCAGGTTCTCCTGCAGGTCCGTGGATATCTCGCCGAGCTTGGCTTGGACCGCGCGGTACGCCCGAAAGAGCCGGCCAACGAACACCCGGATCCATATGAGCAGAAGAGGGTATGGAAGCAGTGCTATCAAGGTCAGCCGTACATCGATGATAGCCATGAGGGTGATGCCCACCGCGTAGGCAACCGCCGTGTTAACGAGGTTCAGTATTCCCGGTCCCAAGAGGAGACGCACCTGCGCCAGGTCGTTGACAGCCCGACTCATGACGTCGCCGACCGAGTTTCGAAGGAACCAACCCGGAGTCATCATGGCGAGATGAGCGAACAAGTCGTTCCTCAGATCGTACTCAACCCGTCTGCCGGCACCAAAGACCCAGATTCGTGACAGCGACCTGATCATACCCATCAGGATGGCCGCGCCCGCAATGACCAGGGCATATTTCCGAGCATCTTGGACCGCTTCCGGTTCCGCGGCGGCAAGCGAATCAACCGCGAGCTTGAGCAGCCATGGGATGGCCAAGGCCAGCATGTTGGTCGCGATTAACGCGGTAAACCCTAGAGCTAACTCGCCACGATAACGTAAGGCGTAGTCGCGTATCCGCCGTTTTCGGCTAACGCCACCGCCTTTCGCATCCGCGGGCGAGCAACCGCTAGGGCTCTCGCCGTTTGGCTGTTCTCGCTGAGCCCGCATCTCTCACAAACCCGCCGGCTACGGTCGCCTAGTACGACCGAAAAACCGGAGCCAGGTATCTACAGCCATCCTGTCCCGCTGGCAACGGCGAACAAGCCAAAATCGGGCTTACTTCCCTAGACCTTGCCCCCTCCCAGCTTCTGTTAGGGAGCGGGGGCACCGCCTGCACTGCAGTAACCGGGATCGTCCTCGTCGGCAAGCTGCTCCATGCAATACCTGCCGAACACGCACATATGCTCGCCCATCGCCCTAGCGCACCGGAAGTCAGGTGGGCAGAGCCCATCCACGGGAACCCCGTCCTGGTCGCAGAAGCATGCCCGAGGAGAATCCGGGTCATCCTCGTCCACCGGTAGACACTGGCCGCCGTCGCAGTCGCCGTGATCCTGGCAGCCCAGCATGAGGTAGCTGCACTGCCACCTGGTCGTCGGGCAGTCCATCTCCGTCTCGCAGGTAAGCTGGCAGACGTCCTCATTGCACCTGTTCTCGTCCCTCGGGTCCTCCTTGGGATTCTGGATGGACGCGCAGTCGGCGTCATCACCACACGAAGCGCACCAGGTGGCCTTGTCCGCCATATAGCAACCCTCGACGGCTGGCTCGGGAGCCTCCTCCCGATCCGGCGGGCAAGGCGTCGGGTCACACTCGTCGCGCTCCGGGTTATCGGTGACGTTCCTGCAGAAGAGACAGCAGAACTGATGAATTCCACAGGCGATGGTCGGAGAAGAACGCTCTATGCAGCCCATCTGCTCGCAATAGCCGGGTTCCTTGTCATCGCGGCAGGCCCAGCCGTCTATGCAGTGACGGTTCGGATCCTCGTGGGGAGTGCCCTCGAAGGTTGTTGGCATGCATCGATCGTCGTAGCACTCGTTGTCACGAAGGTCGCAGAACCCGAGGTAAGGCCCCTCGTCCGGCACCGGACATTCCAAGTCGTGCAGGCACCCCGGAACGCGGCAGCGTTTTCCCGACTCCGGCTCGTCGAAGCAGATGAATGATTCGTCAATCTCCTTGCAGTCATCGTCAGTCTCACAGGGTGCCCGGCAGCGACCGTCCTGATGGCAGATCTCCTCGGGTGAGCAGCCGCGGGAGTATCCCTCCCTGAAGTCATAGGAGCAGCCGGCTATGCAAGCTCCGCTCACGACGTTGCAGACCGGCCGGTTCTCGGGACAATCGGCGTCGCTCGAGCAAGCGAACACCTCGGTGCACGAACCGCCGGTTGGAGCACAGTAGTCACCCTGAATGCTGTAACCAGGTTCGCACCCCATTGCGGTGGCCCGCTGCAAGCAAACGTTGTTCCCACCATACTCCACGCAATAGGCAGGCCTACTGAAGTGGTCGTGCGGGCCACACTCCTCGTCGTGGGTACACGGCTCGCACACCTCGCGGCGCCGCTTGCAGGTGTTGTCCCTGGGGTCACAAACGCAGTCGTCGACACTGGACCCGCCGCAGCCCGCGCCGATCTCCGGGAAGTGACAGTCGTTATTACTTGGCAGGCCGGGCCTTTGCTCGCACTCGACACCGGGCACGCATTCGCCCGTCTCCAGATCGCACACCATCCCGTCCTCGCAATCGTCGAAGTCGCTCCCGCAAGGCAGATCCGGATCGGGACCGTTACCGTTGCCCGGTCCGTTCTCCGTGGCCGGCACACACTTTCCAGAGTCCACATCGCAGACGTATCCGTCATCGCACGGCCCGCAGATATCATTGTCCCCCGGCTCACCGGTTGCGTCGGAGCAGCCACCAAGGTTCACCAGTCCGAGCATCACTCCGAGAAGCACGGCGACGGGAAACAAGACAATGTAAGTAGTGTAACGAGCCATGATGCGTCTCCTCCACGGTGTCGCACGTCAAAGCGCGAGTTCACCCTGCAAGTTGATCTCGCATTTTCGCAGGCAAGACAGCGGGGTGCAACCCTGCCCACCTCAAACGTAAGGTGCTCTGATTCCCAGCCCGAGCCGCTTCGAGTCCAGCAGATTGAACCGACGCTCGCGGCCAAGCCCCCTCACTCCGGCTCCCAACCCTTTACCCCGACACGAGCGACCTGTACAAGATTGGGGTTCGGCAGGCTACTGGAACGAGGATGGTGTAATGCCTAGCAGCAGATTCAAGGGAGGGTGGGCGCTGATTCTCGGCGCGTCGAGCGGCATTGGAGCAGCCACGGCCCTAACCCTGGCCCGCCAGGGGATGAACATCTTTGGGATCCACCTCGATCGACGCTCCACCGTGCACCTCGCGGAGAAGGTTCGCGCGGGAATCGAGGAAGCCGGCAGGCAGGCAGCTTTCTTCAACGTGAATGCAGCCTCTCCGGAAAAAAGGGCGCAGGTGATCAAGCACCTCGCCGAACGGATGGACAGTCAGCCGGCGGCGCCGCTGCGGACCGTCGTGCACTCGCTGGCCTTCGGCAGTCTCGAGCCTTTCATCTCGCACGGCAAGAACGGCCGCATCCAACCCCGTCAACTCGAGATGACCCTCGATGTAATGGCACACTCCCTTGTGTACTGGGTCCAAGATCTTTGCGAGCGTGGCCTAGTCGGCGAAGGCAGCAGAATATTCGCAATGACCAGCGAGGGTTCCAGCCTGGTTTGGCCGGGATACGGCGCCGTAAGCGCCGCCAAGGCCGCCTTGGAGAGTCACGTCAGGCAGCTCGCCTTCGAGCTTGCGCCCATGGGGGCTACCGTCAACGCCGTAATGCCGGGCGTCACGGATACGCCGGCGCTGCGAAAGATCCCCGGACATGAAAGCATGATGGAGGCGGCCGCCAAGCGAAATCCCCACCGGAGGATTACAACGCCGGAGGATGTGGCGGAACTCATAGCGGCGCTCTCCCAGGAGGGCTGCGGATGGATCACGGGAGAGACCATTCGCGTCGACGGTGGAGAGCACCTCACCGCGTAGACGGGCCTCCGGCTGCGTTTTTCTTGCCGCCCGACAGAACCGAATTCTCGTCCAAGGTCTTTAGGACTCCCTGCTCGAGGACCAGCTCCCCATCGATGAGCACCGACTCGACGTCGGCCGACCTGCCGGAGTAGACCAACCGAGAGTAGACATCCTCCCCCGGCGGTATCGAGTGAGGGGACTCCAGGTTCAAGATCGCAAGGTCCGCCCGCTTACCCACCTCTATGGATCCAATTTCATCCTCGATGCCAAGGGCTCTCGCACCGCCCAAAGTCGCCATCTCGAAAACCTGCTCCGCGGTCAGACCGCCAGCTCCCACCCGAGGCAAGTGAACGAGAGCCGCAAGACGCATCTCCGTCCACATGTCGAGATTGTTGTTGCACGGCGCTCCGTCGGCTCCAAGCGACACCCGAGCCCCCTCCTTCATTAGCTCCGGAATCTCTGCTATGCCGCTGCCGAGCTTCAGATTGCTCGAAGGGCAATGAAGCACGTGCGTACCGGTTTCGGCCAACAGTCGCTTCTCGTCCTCGCCAAGCCATATGCAATGTGCCAAGGCGACGTTGGAGCCGCTTATACCCAGCTCGTGCAGATAAGCGACATTGTCCTTGCCCAGAGTCCGGCGTACGGCGGCCAGCTCGTTCCGGTTCTCCGAAGCATGCGTATGAACCAGAGAGCCGCCGGACGCGCGATCGGCGACCTCTCTTAGCAAACGCTCCGTGCAGCTCAAGACAAAGCGAGGCGCATACGCATAACGCAGCCTTCCTCCGCATGCTCCGTGCCAGCGGCCGGCTAGGGCGTCACTTTCCGCCAGCGAATCTTCCGTCGACTCGCGAAGAGGGACCGGCACGACGTCTTGCTCGTCCATCATGGACTTGCCACAGGTGAGCCGGTATCCGGCCTCGGCCGCCGCCTCGAACACGGCATCGGTATGACGAACCGAACCCATGTCCAAACAAGCGGTCGTGCCGCCACGGATCAGCTCGGCGATTCCCAACAAAACACTAGAGCGCATGGTCTCGAACGTATGCCTCCCCTCGAACGGCCATACCCTGTCTCGAAGCCAATCCATCAGCTCGAGCCCGTCGGCATACCCTCGCAGCAAGGTCTGGCAAAGATGGACATGGCTTTGGACGAGACCGGGGATTATGACCTTTCCCTCACAGTCCAGATGCCGCACTATCCTTGCGCCGGCGCCGTTCCCGCTAACACGAGGTTCGAGCACCTCCTGCCCAACGGAGGTAATGGTCCCGTTACTCACAAGCAGCGGCTCCCGCAGCACCCTTCGCTCGGGGTCCATCGTTACGATCGTTCCACCCTCCAAGACGAGATCCAAAGCGTCCCCCTATTACTCTTTCCTGAGTTCAAAGCGAACCGGAAGCAAATCGTGGAGACGAACCAGCATCCTCTCGTCACCGGTACCCGCCAGAACTACTTCCATATCTCCCGAGAACTCCACCAGCGACTGAAGGCATTGGCCGCATGGAGGCGCGGGAGGCGATGTCTCCGTCACCACGGCGATTGCATCGAAGTCGCGGTGGCCTCTTGCCACGGCCGATACGATCGCCGTCCGCTCCGCGCATATCGACAGGCCATACGAGGCATTCTCCACGTTGCAGCCCGTGATTATCTCGCCTGAAACCGCTCGGAGGGCGGCGCCCACCTTGAAACCGGAGTAAGGGGCATACGCACTCTCACGCGCTCTCTTCGCCTCGCGGACCAGCTCCTCCAAATCCGAAGTGGTGGTGCTCCCCGGTGACTTCTTGTAATCAAGCCCCATGGAAGTGCATCCTACCCGCCGCCGGAAGCACCGGCAAACTTCCATGGTTATGATCTAGAATCATTATCGATGCTCCCAGCGCGAGCTCGACCGGTTTCCACGACGGCCGCACATAATGTTCGTACCGTTCGAGAAACCGCGCAAGCGCTATTACCGGATTTGGTGCAATGAAGGAAAAGCTCGAGGACATAGAGCGGCGCTTCGAGGCGCTCACCGAACAGATGTCATCGCCGGAGGTGGTGACCAACGCCGTGGAGTATCAGCGGGTCGCCAAGGAGCGGGCCGGTCTGGAGCCGGTCGTTCAGGCGTTCCAATCCCTGCGGACGGTGGAACAGCAGTTGGAGGAGAACAGGAGCTTCCTAGGCGCTGAGAAGGATCCCGACCTGCGGGATCTGGCCAAGGAAGAGATCCAGGCCTTGCAGGCCCAACGAGAGCGTCTGGAAAAGGAACTTCGGATTCTCCTCCTTCCCAAGGAACCCAACGACGAGAAGAACGTAATTCTCGAGGTAAGAGCAGGTACCGGCGGGGAGGAAGCAGCGCTGTTCGCGGGCGAGGTGCTCCGGATGTACCTTCGTTACGCCGATCGAAAGCGCTGGCGCACCGAAATGCTCTCGAAGAGCGAAAGCGAGCGTGGCGGCATCAAGGACGCTGTAATCCGAATCGAAGGCGACTCCGTCTACAGCCATCTGAGATACGAATCCGGCGTACATAGAGTGCAACGCGTGCCGCAGACCGAGACCCAGGGCAGGATACATACCTCTGCCGCCTCGGTAATGGTTCTACCGGAAGCAGAGGACGTGGACATTCAGATAGACGAGAAGGAGCTTCGCATAGACGTCTTCAGAGCCTCGGGGCCGGGCGGACAAAGCGTGAACACTACCGATTCGGCGGTACGCATAACCCACCTGCCCAGCGGCATTACGGTCTCGATGCAGGACGAGAAGAGCCAGCACAAGAACCGGTCGAAAGCCATGCTCGTGCTGCGCAGTCGCCTACTCGAGGCCGAGCAGGCCCGGCTGGATGCCGAGAGACAGGACCTGAGGCGCTCCCAGGTGCGCAGCGGCGACCGCTCCGAGAAGATCCGAACCTACAATTTTCCTCAAGACAGGCTAACCGACCACAGGATCAACCTGACACGCCGCAACCTCGATGCTGTGCTGGCCGGTGATCTCGACTCTTTGATAACGGCCTGCCGAACCTCCTTTCAAGCCGAGGCGCTGCAGGCGGAAGGTATGGCGCTTTGATGGTCAGCCCACCTTCGGAGCACCGTGGGCAAGATGCCCGAACCTGGACCGTGCAAGAGGTTCTGCGCTGGACCACCGGCCGTTTCGATAGAGCCGGCATACCCACCGCGCGCCTGGACGCGGAGATCCTGCTGGCTCGCGCTCTAGGGTGCAATCGGCTCGATCTCTATCTCGAACACGACCGGCCGCTCGATGCCAAGGAGCGCGAGGTCTACCGAGAGATGGTGCGCCGCAGGGCCTCCGGCGAGCCCGCCGCATACTTGCTGGGCGCCAAGGAGTTCTACGGACGAAGCTTCAAGATCGACCGGAGAGTGCTCATACCGAGACCCGAGACCGAGCATCTGGTTGACGAGGCCCTCGATGCAATCCGGGATACTGATGCAAGCGCGGGCAAATCCGGGCCCGTGCTGGATCTTTGTGCAGGCAGTGGCTGCGTTGGCATTAGCATCGCGGCCGAGCTTTCAGAGCTATCGGTGGTAGCAGTCGAGCTATCCTCGGATGCCGCCGCGCTTGCGCGAGAGAACTCGGAACAGCTCGGGGTTGGGGACCGGGTTAGGGTGCTCGTCGGAGATCTCTTCGAACCGGTCCGCTCGGCCGACCTGGGTCCGTTCTCGGCGATAGTGGCAAACCCACCGTACATATCTTCCGGGGAGATGAGTGATTTGATGCGGGATGTGCGTGAGCACGAGCCTAGGCAGGCGCTCGAAGCGGGACCGCGGGGCACTGAGATTCTCGAACGAATCATGCACGAAGCGCCCGATTTCGCCGTTCCCGGCGCCCCGATTGTCCTGGAGCACGGCGAGGGGCAGGGAGCGGCACTCATTGATCTGGCGACAGCCTCGGGCCGTTACAATAAGGTGCGAGACGTCCGCGATCACGCGGACCTGGACCGCGTGCTCGTCGCCCACGTTACCAAATGAAAACGACCCCGGAACAGTGACGGCTAGTTTTTCTTCGATGTAGTTATCAAGCCGGCTTCGGCAACAAGAATCATGGATCGACTACGAATCAAAGGCGGAAGACCGCTGGTTGGAAGCGTAAAGGTTAGCGGGGCGAAAAACGCAGCCCTTCCGATGCTTGCGGCTACTCTCCTTGCGGATGGAGAGCACGAGCTCGGCAACGTTCCGGACCTTGCCGACATACGAACCATGCTTCGTCTGCTTGGACGTATAGGAGCCTACGGAGAGCGGGGCCAAGGCCGCGCCCGCCGTCGCGTTTTGGTGGAGGTATCGACGGACATCAACCCGGTGGCCGACTACGATCTAGTAAAGACCATGAGGGCCTCGGTGTTGGTGCTCGGGCCTCTTCTGGCGCGCCACGGAAAGGCGAGGGTCTCACTCCCGGGCGGCTGCGCGATAGGCGCCCGCCCGATTGACCTGCATCTTCGAGGGCTGGCGGCGCTGGGGGCCGATATTCGGCTGGCTCACGGTTATGTCGAGGCCACGGCGCGTCGCCTGCGTGGAGGCCGCTTCACCTTCGATACAGTGACGGTAACCGGCACCGAGAACGTGCTAATGGCCGCGGTGCTGGCGCGCGGCACCTCGGTGCTGGAGAACTGCGCGAGGGAGCCCGAGGTCACCGAGCTTGCGAGGACACTCGTGGCCATGGGCGCCGGAATCGAAGGGATAGGGTCCGACACACTGACGGTAAAAGGTGTGGGCAAAGATGAGCTTGCCCCCATGAAGCACTCCATTGGGCCGGATCGCATTGAGGCTGGAACTCTAGCGGTCGCCGCCGCGATCACGGGCGGAGACGTCGAGCTCACGGAGTGTGCACCACATCTGCTTGACTCTCTAGTCGACAAGCTACGCGAGACCGGTGCAAGGGTGACCACTACGAACGGGTCCATGAAAATCCGCGGCCCTGTGCGCCCCACCCCCGTCGACATCAGAACCAGCCCGTATCCCGGCTTTCCAACGGACATGCAGGCCCAGCTAATGGCGCTCTGTTCAATCGCCGACGGCAGCTCGGTAATTCGAGAAAAGGTGTTCGAAAACCGCTTCATGCACGTCTCCGAGCTCGGCCGAATGGGGGCCGACGTCCGCGTCGACGGCCATACGGCACACGTGAAGGGGGTGCCTTCTCTATCCGGCGCGCCGGTCATGGCAACCGACCTGCGTGCCAGCGCCTCACTCGTACTGGCCGGCTTGCGGGCCGAGGGTTCGACCTACGTTCAGAGAATCTATCACCTGGACCGCGGATACGAACGGCTTGAGCGAAAGCTGCGGAGCCTGGGCGCGGACATCCGGCGTCTGCGGCGATGATCCCCCACCGTTCGCCAATCAGCTCCTCGATAGGAAAGCAAGCAATCCGTATTCCCCTGAAAACCCCTCTTCAGAGATTCGAAAAAATGAAGGAGAAGGCTTGGAACTCGAAGCCCCCTTGAATACATAGGCGGTGGCTGGTTATTGTCGGGTGGTTGGTAGGAACAAACACAACCCGAGCCGAGAGCTCGGCATGGAGGACTGATGGACTGCCCGCGATGTAGCGGCGTTGAGATGGAGGAGATGTCGCTCGAGGACGAGACGGTGATTCGTCAATGCAGCGAGTGCTCGAGCATCTGGATGGACACCGCCGATCTGACGCGACTCCTCGTGCACAACAACCTTACAGGTTTGGACGCACTGGGTGGCCGTGAGAACCTCGAAGATTCGGCGGGAACATGCCCTGAGGATCTTATCGACTTGGTGGTCATTCAATCGGTGAAGGATGACAGCCTCTCCTACGCGATGTGCGAGATTTGCGGTGGGCTCTGGCTGGCACAGAGAGCAAATGGCTCGCCATTCCAGGGAGAGACCGGAGAGGCACTCCTCGATGAGGTCATAGCCTTCTTCGGGGCTTTTGCAGCTCCGAATCGCGCCAGGGTCTAGCCAAGCATCGATGTAACACCGCACGTGGCGCTTGATGCCTTGATGCGCCGGTGACTCTCGCACAGGAACACGATCCTGCGCGCAAGGGTGTCGTACGGCAAAACGCCGCTATACCTACCAAACCGCTTAGCCGATAGATGAGATTTCTCGGTGTCCCTGTCGATTGACAGGATCTCCGGCAGGTTCTACTCTCCAAACCGTGCGGGAATAGCTCAGTTGGCAGAGCATCAGCTTCCCAAGCTGAGGGTCGCCGGTTCGAGCCCGGTTTCCCGCTCCAATATAGAGCCGAGAATCATCGGAGATTTTTCCGGGTTCTCGGCTCTTCTCTTTCCCGAGGAAGCTGTTTGGGTCACCGTGGGGACATGGTTTGTGCAGTCGGTTGCAGCGCGCTTCACTTCGCCATGGGCTCCGCCCAATTCTAGACTCACCGCTTCTCCCCGTGATACTCGAGGGCCCTTCTTGGAGGAGGTTCGAATGCCCAGACAGTGGAGCGTCTATCTGTCCGGAGAGATCCACACCGGTTGGCGCGAGGAAATAAGAAGCGGCTGCCGCGATGCTGGATTGGACATTCTCTTTCATTCGCCGGTCACCGACCACGAGGCCAGCGACCTATGCGGTGCTTGGATCCTGGGCGACGAGGAGAAGAAGTTCTGGGAGGACCGAAAGGGAGCCGGCATAAACGCCATCCGCACCCAGACGCTCCTTCGACAGTCGGACGTGGTGGTAGTTCGCTTCGGGCCGAAGTTCCGGCAGTGGAACGCCGCCTTCGAGGCCGGCGTCGCCGCGGCCCTGGGAAAGCCGGTGGTTACTCTCCACGACGAAGAACTCGATCACGCACTGAAGGAGGTCGACACAGCCGCCTTGGCGACCGCCAGGGAACCCGCCCAGGTGGTTCGAATCCTCGAATACGTCATTAGGCAGGGATGAGGCGTCGAGTAACGAGGACGGTTGAGCAGGAAGGCTTTCAGTGGCGTGTCCGGCCTGTTTCCATCGAAGGGCCGTGGCCCTCGAGGGAAGTGGATCTGACCTTCAAGGGTGACAAGCGCGCCAGGAAATCGCCCTCCACTCCTTGGCCTCTTTCCGGAAGCGAGAGGCCCATCTCGGTCCACTCGGGCACAAAGAGTATGGGCTTGCCCTCGCGGTTGTAGCCGAGCTGCACAAGCAGATCTTCTTGAAAAGCCACGCACTGCTTGGCGCAGCAGTGGAACGGCTCGCGTACCGAGTACAGCCCTTCGGGCGGGAGAGGCTCCAACGTGGAGGCCGCGGCTTCGTCCGGCAGGGGCACTCCCTTTTTCGAGAAACGGGCTCGGTTCAAGTGCCAGCTCTCCGGAAGGTAGATCCCCGGGCCGGGATCGCCATGATTATGGAAAAAGACGAGGCGGCCGGCCGGGACGGGGCCGATTTGTTCAGTGGTACGATAGAGACCGCATGAGGGAAGGTTGCTTGTGCTCATGTGCAAGAGGCTAACTTTTTTGCGCTTCGCATTCCATCCGCGTCGCTATCAAGGCAGACGCGCGTGCCGGCCCCGCGAGGCGTCGATCCAGAATCATGGTCTCCGGTTTAGGAGCCGGGAGGCCCGCCACGCACGCATCGAACGTGACGTGTGTTGCTCTTGCTGCTCTGGAAGTAGCTGCCATCCTCGAAATCCAGGCCCCAGGCGCTGGTGCTGTCGCCTTCACGGGAGGATGAGGACCAATACATGGCTTCCTCGAAACCTCCTATGGTGTCGCGGTTTGCAAACAATAGATACTCCAGCTCGTTTCTCGCGGGGAGGAACCAATCCGTGTGGCCTCGCGCATCGAGCTCCCAGCAGGCCTCGGCGGCCCTGTAAGGAGCTCCGTCGTCGTCGAGGTCCACCAAGGTGGCCGTATTACCCCGACCATCATCGAAGCAGTGAGTCTCCGTGTTAGTCCAGCCCGTCGCCCCCTTGTTCCATGAGTACTCGCCGAGATCATTCATCGTGGTGAAGTAGTTGAAGCCCCTGTAGGACCCGACGTAGACGGTGCCGTCCGAGCAATAAGAGCCGGGCCCCAAGGCAACACAAACCTGAGTGCAGACCCAATCGACACAAACCGAGCCAGGGTCGCAAGCTTCACCGCAGGCGCCGCAGTGGTCCGGGTTCGTGCGGGTGTTCACACAGGCATTGCCGCACAAGGTAGGCGTGTCGCCGCCGCATGACCATGTACATATACCTCCGGAGCAGACCTGGCCCGACAGGCAAGAGTTGTTGCAACCCCCGCAGTGATTGCGATCATTGTCGGTGTTCACACAAGCATCATCGCCGCAGAGGGTGGGCGTCGATCCGCCGCATGAGAAGCCGCATTCGCCGCCCGAGCAAACCTCTCCCGGATCACACGGTTCGTCGCAGTCGCCGCAGTGATCCCGATCCGTCTCCGTGTTCACGCACGCATCGTCGCACAAAGTGGGAGTCGCGCCGCCGCATGAGTACTCGCACTCTCCCTCGGAGCATACCTCTCCCGGATCACACGGTGCGTCGCAGTCGCCGCAGTGATCCCGATCCGTCTCCGTGTTCACGCACGCATCGCCGCACAGGGTGGGCGTGGAACCGCCGCAAAGGTAGCCGCACTCGCCGTCATGACAAACCTCTCCAGGCTCGCATGCGTCATCGCACCCACCGCAGTGGTTCGGATCCGTTTCCGTGTTGACGCAGACATCTCCGCAGAGCGTGGGCGTGGAACCGCCGCATGAGTGGCTGCATTCACCGGCCGAGCAAACCTCTCCGGGATCACACTCGGCATTGCAGTCGCCGCAGTGAAGCCGGTTCGTTTCCGTGTTCACGCATGCGTCCCCGCAGAGGGTTGGGGTCGCCCCGCCGCACGAGTACTCACAGGTGCCGTCGGAGCATATCTTTCCCGACCCGCAAGCTTCATTACAATCGCCACAATGGTTTCTGTCGGTGCCGGTGTCTGCACAAAAAGTCCCGCAGTCTTCGAATCCGGCAGGGCAGGTAATAACGCACGAGCCGCTCGAGCACTTGTACCCTTCCTCGCAAGATCTCCCGCACGAACCGCAGTTGTCGAAGTCCGCCTGTAGGTTCACGCACCGATCGCCACAAACCGAAAGGCCTTCCGGACAGCTCACGTTGCAGGTGCCGTCTTCGCAAGACAGAAACTCGCCGCAGGAACCGTCGGGATGGCAAGGCTCACCGAGTCCTCCATGGTCTTCTTGCAGCTCAACACATGTGCCGGAGTCGCAAATATACGGATGATGACATGTGCCGTTGGGATAACAGGGCTGGTTGCGTCCTCCTTCTAAAGTCATTTCATTTCCGCACCCGACCAGCGCAAAAACAAAAATGGCGGAAACCACACCCAAGAAGAATTGGTGTCGCACGAACATAATCGAACCTCTACCCCCAAGACTAAAGCTCCAAGCACTCAACAGGACAAGCATTTGCCATAGCTAGGGGGGGCGGTCAAGCAATGACGGGAAACACCTTAGGCAGGGGTCCGGCGGAGCGCATTGAATGCTTCAACTCTGCTCCCCCCGAGTTCCGAATCGCCGTAAAGCCAGAGTATTATCGCCGAAGGTGCCGTCGGCACTGCTTTCGAGTAGACTTTCGAGCATGAGAATCAAGGAAACTACTCGGAACAACACGCTTGGCCTCTTTACCGCTGTGGTCCTCTCCACTGCTGGATGCGGAGCACTCATTCAAGATCAGCTCGATCACGGTACCGTCTGGGAAGGCTCCGCCCAATGCCAAGGCGGCACCTTTGAAAACCGGCGCGTTGACGAACCGGAGAGCTGACCGCAAGATGCCGTCCCCCGTTCACTCCCGGCATTCAAAGGCAATGGCATGCAAAACCTTGTGACCTCACATTCAAGTGGGCTCGCGCCCGCGCAAGCCGCGTTGCTGATTGGGCCAACGGGATCGGGCAAGACCCCCTTGGGTGAGCTGCTCGAAAAGCGCGGCTGGAATAGCCGCCAATGTCGACATTTCGATTTCGGAGCACACCTGAGGAAGGCAGCCGATCCATCGAGGGCCGCTTCCATGGGCCTCACTTCTTCAGAGATCTCCGTCGTACTGGGGTGCCTCGAACACGGGACGTTGCTGGAGAATGAGACGTTTGGGATAGCCGCCAAGATTCTCGATAGCTTCGTATCGAATGCAATCAACGACCCGGAAGAGCTTCTAATTCTCAATGGACTGCCTCGACACGTGAGCCAAGCAAAAATGCTGGTCGAACATGTTACCGTCCATACTCTTCTGGTCTTGGAGTGCGGAGCCGATACAGTCCACGATCGAATCCGACTCGATAGTGGCGGTGATCGCGGCCATCGGGACGATGACACCAAAAACGCTATCCAGCAACGGCTGGATATATACCGGCGTCGAACCATCCCTTTGATTGAACACTATCAAAGCATGGGTGCCCGCATCCTGCGGCTGCCGGTGGGCGTTTCGACCTCGGCACTTCAGTTGCTCACGGATCTCGAGAACAAATAACCCAGTGCGTGCGGCTACCCCCGGGAACTCAAGGTCCAAAACAGAACTCCAATGCCGGTAGCCCTCCAGCTGCTATTCTTCCGCTCACCGTACGGAATAGGACCCTCTCCGGGTCTTGGAACCGCCTCCGTGTCGGTCCTCTCTTCAAACCTCACCTGGACGACGCTATCTCGCTCGTGGAAAGCCGCCATTACCTGAAGCTCCCGCAAAGCGTCCTCTTGAGCTCGATGATAGCGGGTCTTTAGTGTCACCCCTGCATGAGGATCGGGTGAAGAGCGTCCACTGTACGGCATGGAGAATGCCTTGACCTCTTGCCGTCCAACCAGCGCTTCTTTGTATCTCTTTTCCAAGGGAACCGCTTCGCGGGCATGACACGACTTACACAATCCACCGGTCGGAAGCGGCGAAAGCCATTGCGGCAGATCAGCCTCGGTCAGGCAAGATCTACATAATTCGGCACCGCAAATGACGCATTCATACCTCCACCGCAGAAGTCCAAAAGCCTTCTCGCAGCTAGCGCAGCGCTCTGTTTTCGACATCTTATCCGCCTCGATCTACACAGTTTACAGCATAAGGGAGGAGAGGGAATCAACCCCGGGTCAGCTACTCGCTTTGCGCTCGGGCGGCCGCATCGACTGGGCCTTCCGCTATGCCCGCCGGCAAGGTCTGATTGCTCTACCCTCTTGGACAATTATGTGCTTTGCTCGTTCGGATTCAGAAGGGAGCCAACATGGTCAAAAAGCCCAGGCTGGGGGAAATGCTCATCGAGGAGGGCGTGCTGACGCCCGAGCAGCTCAAGACCGCCCTGAAGGCACAGATGATATACGGCGGGCGGCTCGGCACCAATCTTCTCGAGTTCGGTTACATCAGCGAGCAGGCGCTTACCAGCGCTCTTAGTAACCAGCTAGGAATCTCGGCGATCAGCTCCGCTGCTCTCGCCGAGGTTCCGAAGTACGCAATCAACAAGCTCGATCGAGCCCAAGCAGAGAAGTATCAGGTGGTCCCTATCGACTATTCGAAAGACAAGCGGCGGCTGGACATCGTGCTGGTCGACCCGACCAACCTTTCCGTGCTGGACGAGCTATCTTTCCAGATCGGTCTCAACATCAGGCCTCATCTCGCCTCGGAAGCCGCTGTCATTTACGCCCTGGAACGTTACTACGGCATCACTCCCGACAGGCGGTACATACTGATTCTCGAGGCTGGCTCCACTAATGTGACGCACGGGGTATCGCCTGATGACATCGGCGCAGCGGGCGATATGTCCCATCTGCCTACCGGTGATACCGGCGTCGCGCCCCCAATCCCCTCATCCTCACCACCCAGGCCTTCAGGCTCCACCGAAACGGGTCGTGCACAAGGAAGAACGAGCCCTTCCGCACGAGAAGAGGCCGACCTGGGAATACCTGACTCTATTTGGGGAGAAGATCAGCTCGACCTACCGGGCTGCATCCGAAGGCTTCAAGGAGCGAGCAACCACACGAAGGCGGTGGAGGTCCTGCTGGATTATGGACAACGGCACTTTGCAAGACGATTCGTGCTCGCGGAGCGCGCTCAACGCTACGAAGTCGTGTTTTCGGGCGGCGTGGAAGACGCCGTCGGGCTTCACGGGCGATCAATACCCTTGGAGGATGGCAGCGTTCTAGCCAATGTACGTGAGAGCCTCCGCCCTCATTTCGGCTTCTTGTCACAGTCTCCCCAGAACATCAGCTTCATGAAGCGGCTGAATGAGGATCCCGGGGGACCGGTCGTAGTTCTTCCCTTGGCATCTCAGGGCCGAGCCGATCTCGTGCTGGTCGGCACCGGCATCGGGGGACCGCTGACCAAGCTGGAGATCCGGCGACTCCAAATGCTTACGGAGAAAGTAAGTCTAGCAAGAGACATATTGGTCCTCCGCCGAAGGCTCATTCTTCTTCCGAACGACCTGGTGGAGCGATAAATCGACGGCACCGAACCCCGCCCCTGCCGAGCTTACTTTACCTGACCGAGATCAACCGCGGCGCCAAAGCATTAGTAAGGCTATGAGCGCGAGTGTCGTCACAATCACCGTCAGTCTTGCCGTTCCGGCGACACCCAAAAGCGGCACCACTATCGTCCCGGCCGCTACCGCGGCACCGGCCGATCCAGCCAGATCAGCTGCGTACACGCTGCCTCCAGCGGCGGCGGGCGAACATTCGTCTCGTCCGTAGAGCTCAACCGCGGCCGGAAAGACAGCTCCCACGAGGCATCCGGCGACGAGTAAGAGCAGAACCAGGATCGGCAGTGCCAGGGAGGGATAGGACACCACAACCGCAAAAACCCCCGGCAAGAGTAAAGAGATCATTGCCGCAATCAAGAGCCCGACCAAGAGCCAGTGTCTCCAAGCCGCCCCCGCCCGCGTTCGAGCAAAAGCCGCGCCTAGACCCAGACCAGTCATGAAAGCAGCCATAAGAGCCCCAAGCGAATGATATACATACCCGCAGGCGGCTTGAAAGACCAAGACCGAGAGAAGCTCCAAAATCAGGCCAAACGAGCCGAGCGCAGCCACGGCCAGCAACACGCCGAGATCGGCCCTCCATGTCCGACGTTTAGATATCATCCGAGCCAACAGCACCAAGGCGGGAAGAGTCAGAAAGCCCGCTATGACCAACCAGTAGAGGGCGGCGCCGGCCTTACCGGTGGAACGGCTTGTCCCTGGAGAAAGTCGATCAAGCCATATACGCGTCTGATGATGGTAGCTGACAGGGTTTAGATCCGTATTGAGGCTTGCGTGCCGCTCTCCCTTGATGGCATTGACAATCATTTCTCCGCGAAAAGGATGCATCAAGTCCTCGATGCGTGCTTTGTCAATGAAATGCGACTCTATTCCTCGCTCCTCGAGACGCTCGACCAGCAAGGTCCAGTCGCTTTCTAAAACACCACCTTCGTCGGAGGCCATGAATATCATCTCATCGCCGGGAATAACCCGAACATGCTCAAAGGAGAGGGAGAGAGTTTGGTAGAGAGAAGCGGCAGCCTCGAGCACAGAGCCGCTGATATGATGTTCGGAACCGGTCAGTGTCACTGCAAGAATACCGCCTTCGCCGAGAGCACGGCTTGCCTCATCGAACATCTCTACCGTGTAGAATCGATTCAAAGCCGCCGTCGTCGGATCCGGCACATTCAGAACGATCAGGTCGAATTCCTTTTTCGTTTTTCTGACATATAACCGGCCGTCACCATGATGAACTTCAACGCTACCAACATGACTGTCCTCTCTGGCAGTTGAAACACCCATATTGCCGGAATGACCCGGCCTATCACCAAGCCATCGCCGAGCTAGACCGTACATCTCCGGATCCAGATCCACGGCCTTGACGGCCAACGCGTGTCGCGAGATCTCTTCGGGGAGGCCCGACGAAGCCCCGCCTATGACCAAGGACCGCTGGGGACGAGGGTGATGAAGCGCCGTCAGGTGGGCCAGCGTCTCGTTACGTTGTTCGTCTTCCGAAGTAAAAGCGAGCACGCCGCTTTGGTAGAAGCCAAGTTGCCCGGCTCGTCTCGCTACCACGAGTGTGCCATACCGGGACACCCGGAGGTCCACAAGCTCCACCCCTTCCCATCTAGGACTGGCTCGCATAGCGGTCAGCTCGAGCTCACGACCACCGGTAATGGTCGTCACAAGCCCCGCAAAAAGGACGAGGGCCAGACCGAATGCCACGGTCCGGCGAACCAGGAACACCCCGGAAGCCACATTCAGCACGCCGATAATGGCGAGCGTTTGAAGCGGGCCAACGCCGTCGGACAGAATGAAATGAAATGTAACTCCACCGAGCACCGCGCCGGCCGCTTCGAGAGCATATACCTTGGCCAGTATGCCGCCTCTTTTCGAACCGCCGTCCGAGCCGCGCGAAAAAGCGCCCGCTGCCAAAACGAACTTTAGCCCCACTACGAAACAAACCGGCGACAACGCTACCAATGAAAGGACGAGCATGGCACCAGGCGGCGGCGAGTCTCCGGGGAGAACCCCAAACGGCTGGACGCAGCGCGCTACAAGAAGCGCGAGCAGCGCCACCGGCGCAAATAACATCTGACACCAGCCGAATGCATCAGCCGGTTTTCTGAAACGACCGGATCGGCTTGCGCCCAGGGCGCTTCCCGCGGCAACGGTCATGAGCCAGGCCGCAAGCACAAGCCCTATGGAGAGTTCATTTCCGAAGAAAGTGGACAGGAGCTCGCGGGTCAACACTACCTGGACAATCAGCGCGGTGGCGCCCATGATCACGACCGGCAACCAGAGCCTGGAAGCCTGGGTGTGCTTCTCCGCTCCGGTCAAATCTTCGTTCACGACCAAAGACCTGGCAGCTCTTCGGCGCACCACGCACAATTCCCGTTTTGGATGTGATTCTCTCCGAGCTGGTAGCCTCGACGCTGCAACACCAGCTCACCGCAGCCGGGACAATACGTGCTCTCGGCTGGATGGCCCGGCAGGTTCCCCGTGTAAACGAAGTTGACGCCCTCGCTTCTAGCGATTCCATGGCAACGATCCATGGTCTCATATGGGGTCGGCGGTAGATTGCGCAGCCGGTGATGCGGATGGAAACGGTTGAAGTGGAGAGGCACATCCGGCCCCACATTCTCCAGCAGCCAGCGGCTGGCCCTCTTGATCTCGGAATCACCGTCGTTGAGGGTGGGTATCACGAGGTAGACGATCTCCAGCCAGAGCCCCTGCTCCTTCACCGTCCGGATGGTGTCCAGAACAGGCCCCAGATTACCTCCGCAGTTGGTTCTGTAGAACTCCTCGCTCATGGACTTGAGATCCACCTTCACCGCCTTCAGCTCTCTGCAAAGATCCAGCAACGGGCGTCGCTCAACCCGGCCCGCGGTCACCATAGTGGAAAGAAGACCGTGTTCGTTGCCCAGACGGGCCACATCGAGGAGGTACTCAGCATAGACCAGAGGCTCCGCGTAAGTGCCGGTGATTATGGGTATGTGTCGCAGCCTCGCGGCGTCGACGAGCGCTCTTGGCTGTAGATCCCTAGCCGGCAAGCGTTCGGGCGGGGACTGGGCGAGCTGCCAGTTATGGCAATTCCGGCAGGACATATTGCAGCCGGCGGTCGAAAACGAAAAGGTCGAACTCCCCGGCAGAAGATGATGAAAAGGCTTCTTCTCGACAGGATCGATGTCGACTGAAGCGGCGCGACCGTAGACGAGGGTCTTCAAGACACCTCCTTGGTTCTCGCGCACCCGGCATGCCCCACGAATCCCCGGCGCAAGCTCGCATGCGGTAGGGCACAGTAAACAGCGAACCTCTCCCTCCTCCAGTCTCTCGTAGTACGAAGCCTCCCTGGTCCACTTGTCCGCCTCTGACTCTTTGGTTCGGCCTGCGGATGGTGATCGAGTCCCGACAATACGAGTAACTGCGCCTCCGACCGCTCCGGCTCCGAGAACCGTCAAGGCTCCCGCTTTCAGCATTTCCCGTCTCGTCATTCCCATGACAGGTTCTCGCGCAACGTCTTCCTCTCTGCTTGAAGCACTGGCAACATGAGACTCATATCATCCCTCTTCGACCGCCCCGCTGCTCCTGTAGATGGCCACCGCGCAGTAGCCCACGACACGGTCCTTCGGCGCGCCGGGAACGTCACCGGAGTTTGCGTACCGAAGCACTCTAGCTTCCTGGGCGCCCAGGGCTCCCGCGGCGACGAGCACCGCCTTTACGGGCCCCTCTCCACACAGGCACGTCTTCAGGCCGGCCACGTCCTCCAGCATCATCTTTTCCGTCTTGGCCTCGAGCGCCGCCGCGTCCATTCGCGTGATGGCCTCGAGCACCTTGCCATCCACGCGAACGGCGTCCTCATATGAGGGGTAGTGGGACATATCGGTGCTGGCAATCAATAGGACCGACCGCTCCCGTGCGTAATCCGCCAGCACCTCACCAAGCACTGTTGCTACCGGAAGCAGGGAATCGAACATGAGGATGGGAAGAAGCCTCGCTTCAGGCAGCGTCTTTTGAAGAAAAGGAACCTGGGTCTCGATGGAATGCTCGCGGGCGTGCGCGGAGTCTCGCACCTGAAACCCTGCTTGCAATGACATCAACTCATCGCGGGCATCCGTATCGAGCCGGGCTTTACCCAAAGGGGTTTCCCATTCGTCCGCGCCGGAGAGAGCAAAGCCTCTGAAAGCCTCGCGGTGGCTGGGTCCAACCACCGCAACGGTGTCGTACCGCCGGCCGGCAATCTGTCGATATGCCTCTCCCGCCACCGCGCCGCTGAACACGTAACCGGCGTGAGGCACAATAAGCGCGACCAGCTCCCCGGCTTCGCCGTCCTTTTCCGCCTGCTCCAAGAAGCCGGAGACCATCCCGGCAAGCTCACTGGAATCGGATGGGTAAAACGCGCCTTCCACGGCAGGCGGTCGAACCTGCGGCCGCGATTCGTCATCGATATTTTCTTCAAGATGTTCGGAAGACATGAGCATGACCATCACCGCGCCCATAACGCCGGCAACAACCAGGCCAGCAAGTAAAAATCTTGGTCTTTGCATGCCGACTTCCTCGGACTAAAGCTCCCGTTCATCCGTCATCTTACTATAAGAGGCTGTCGCAAAGGCCTCTCGAGCAACGAAACACCGTCACCCCGGCGAACGAGGGTGTCGTCGCAAAAGGCCGTCCACGTCCACGTCCGCGAAACAGCCGTCTCGCGAATCGCGTTCGCGGAGCCTACTCGTCCCGGTACGAGTGCCTTTTTGGAGGGTGATGCGGGGTCGGCAGAGGCGCTCTTCTCACGACTGGGCTTGTGGCATCCTTGTCAGAGCTCGTCTTGTGGGCGGCAGTCCTTTTGCCGAATCGGAGGTCCTTCTTCTTCCGGCACGGCGATGAGGCATCCGCCGGGCCCGGTGGCCGGCGCACGCCCGCGCTCAATTAGCAGGGTGCAGCACAAAGCACTGGAGTAGGTTACCCTGTTGGCTCTCTGCTACGCTCGTTGTTGCGGTGCATACGCGCGAGCCTCATCGGGAGGATTGATGAAAGTCACCACGACCGTTCCAAGCAATCGGCATTCGCTGTCCGGGTTCAAGGCCGACATCAGCCGGCTGCCGGCGACCATCGAGCACAAGCCGAGCCGCATAGGCGGTCTGATAATTACACTGTTCGGCTTACTCTTCGCCGCTGTTCCCCTCACCGTCATAGTTCATGCTCTTGGGCAGGCGGAGTTCGACATGAGCCTTCTGATGCTGCTGCCGTTCTTGGCGGCGGGTCTTCTTTTCGCCGGGGCCGGTCTGACTCTTTTTACGAAACGCAAGCAGTTCACCATTACGACGGACCAGGTCGAGCTTCGGCAAACCAGCATCTTCGGCCAGAAGCACTGGACAGTGCCTCTGGCTGAATATGAAGGCGTTCTTTACCGTACCGAGACACGGTCCGGTGGGAGAAGCAGAGTTCGACATACGGTCCATGTGCTCTGGCTATGGCACGAGGACTTCTCGAAGGCGGTGCAGCTTGCCGAGACGAGGCTGGAAAGAGGACTGCGCGAGCACTGGGAAAACATATGCCGGACGCTGAACGTCCCCGCCGTTCAAATGGACGGCGACGAGATGCTCAAGCGCATGCCCGAGGATCTCGACAAATCGGTGGAAGAGCTTGCAAAGGAACAAAAGGTTGACATCGGTCATGACGCGCCGGCTCCTCCGCCGCCGGGGCTGCAAGTGAAGGATGATTTGAGAGGACAGGAGATACTCCTTGGCCCCCGCGCACTAAAGGCCGTACCGATCGTAATCGGAGGCGCCATAGGAGGAGTTTTCTACTATGTTGCACAAGCATTCGACGATGCTCCCGAGATATTCGGCTATGTCGGGCTGGGCTTCGCGGGACTCATGGGGCTTGCCTTGCTCTGGATGCTGCTTTGCCGTTACAGCGTTCTTCTCCGAAGAGATGGAGTCGAGCTTGGCTGGCAAACGCCATTCGGAATGACGGCGAGCAAGACCGTGCCGGCAAACGAGATCGAGAGCGTTACGATCACGCAACACAACAATGCTGACTGCGTACAGATCGCCACCGACAAAAAGCAGCATCATTTCGGAGGCGAGACGGACGCAGCCAGCCGCGACTGGCTCCGGAACCGCATCCGGCAGCACCTTGCCGGTCACCATGGGTCACTTCGGTGAACCGAGAGCGGCAAGGACCGCCTCCTCGCCACAGCCCTCGACTCGAACCACCTTTTCACGGTGAGTCGCGCCCTTTTCCACATGCACCCTTGCTCGCCTGACTCCTAGAGTATCGGCTAGAAGGTGGCAGACCGCCACATTGGCCTTTCCCCCTTCGGGCGGTGCGCTGGTACGGATCTTCAGGCGGTCTCCAATCACGCCCGCAATCTCGTTTCGCGAAGACCCCGGAACCACCTTGACCCAGATCAGCGTATCGCCGTCTCTTTGCTCGATCCTTACGTCGGCCACTCGGTCACCATACAAGCGATCCTACCGGCAGAAAAGCATATCAGTTCAAGGGCGGCCGCGGCTTTGCATCCGAGCATGGCCTGCGAGAGACTGAGCGCCGATGAGACCTTTCCACGAAGCCACGAAGATCCAGAGCGTCTTTTACGGCATGTCCTCCTTCATCGTTGTTGAAGTAGACGTATACGTCCCGGCCGGCCGATAAATGCTCTCGCAAACGACGAGCCTCCGAGACCAATAGCTGGCGAGAGTACGCTTCGCCTGGACCACCGTGAAAGCGCTGATAGTGCCACGTAGCAGTAGTGACGCGGGGATGCGTCGGTATGAGATCGTGAATCACCAGCGCCGCGTTGTGGGCACGCAAGATTTCATACGTTGCCCTACAAAGCCATGATTCATGACGAAACTCCAGCGCCCATCTGTGGTTGCGTGGCGCTATGGACAAGAACGCATCCAAACGCTTGGGGTCGAATCGAAAAGTCGGAGGAAGCTGCACCAGTATCGGGCCCATGAGTCCGTGTAGGGGGCGAGACCTCTCCAAGAAAAGATCGACCGGACCCTTGGGCTCTTTTAGGCGTTTCACGTGGGTACCAAAGCGGCTGAACTTGACCGCATAACAGAAACCTTCCGGTGCCTGCGCATTCCAGCTGCTAAATGTCTTAGTATTGGGAAGCCTGTAAAAAGTATTGTTTATCTCCACGGTGTCGAAATGCTGGGCGTAGTGAGCAAAGCGCCTCTTGTTCGGCAGACCTTCCGGATAAAAGATCCCTTTCCAGTGTTCGTACTCGTAACCAGAGGTACCTATGCGCAGGCGCCCGTTACCTTTCATCTCTAAACCATAACAACGCACCCGGAAAGAGCAGCAGATCAGTGGAATCTAGCCCATTTCGCCAATACTTTCATGGCCTTACAGATATCCGCGGCTGTGCGGGTGCCTCCGGCCACGTTGGTACGAGATCATCCGGAAGCCGAGCCCTCGGCCAAGCGCCTCTCCAGACGCTCCTCCTCCAATACGAGCGGCCAGTAATCCTCGCGAAGGACTCGAGCCGAATCTAGCGCCTCTCGAGCGCTGTCGAGGCAACCACTCTCTCGACTCGCCCTAGCTAGCCCTATCAACCTTCGTATGCGCTGCCACTTCGCTTCAGGCTCAGTCGCAAGAACCGCCGCACGCCAAGCATCGGCTGCTATGCTCGGCCTTTCAAGCAACTCCGCCATGTCCGCCAGACGGTCGAAGTGAGCGGGGAGATTGGTCTTGCGGGCGACGACGCTCATCTTCTCGAGAGCAAGGTCGACGGACTCATCGTCGTCGTTTTGGTAGGCGTGGAGAGCCTCCAGGTTCCATCTCTCCAAGACGTCATTCTCCTCGGCCAGCCCATCCTCCTCTATCTCGCTAAGCAAGGCCAGGGCCCGATCCGTAAGTCCGCTCCATGTCAGCTCGGCGGCTAGGCGCCGTTTCGCCTCGGCGCCGGCAGTCGTGCTCACCCATTGATCGAGGAGCCTGACCCTCAGGTCTTCGAACGGATCCATGGCGCTGTCCACGAGCTCCTCGAATACATCATCGCTTCGCGGTATCCGACCGCTCGTGGCTCTGTGAATCAACAAGTCGTTATCCTCGGCAATCTCCCAACGCTGATCGGCGGTAACGATGAGGCCGCTCATCGAGCGGAGAAAAACACCCCTCGGCGCCAAGAAATCAAGCACCGGCCGGTGATCCCGGTGAATACTTGCGCCTTGGCCCAAGAAGCGAACACCCGCATCGTCGAGCACGTTGCGGGCGAGGACACCATACGGCGACCGGATGCCGAGATATCGCTTCATATCTTTTCTGGCTTCGTCGTTCGACGAGAGGACTTTTTCGATACGCTCGAGATCCGGCTCGAGCGGTTCAACGGTGCCCACCAGTATGTAGTCCCTGCCATCACCGCAGTGAAATAAGCGAGTTTCCGGGAAGGCTCCGGCGAAGGTGTTCAAGATGGTTCTAATGGCCTCGTCGGTCATCTCGTAATCATGAAACCACTGCACCATCATCCCTCCAGGAGCCAGGCGATCCCGCATCAGCTCGAAAAACTCGAGGGTGAAAAGATCGGAGTTACCCGCCACCCATGGGTTGGAGGGCTGACTTATTATGATGTCGAAGCTTTCACGAGTGAGCCCTAGGTATGCCTTTGCATCCTCGACCACCAAATCCAAGCGAGGGTTATCAAGCACGTTTCTGTTGTGTTCGGAGAAGTATCGGTTGGCTTCGACTACCTGTGGCGAAAGCTCGACCGTGGTCGTATCCAAACTTTCGTGAGTGAGTAGAGCCCCGGCGGTCGCCCCGCCGCCAAGGCCGACAAGAAGAGCTCGCTCGGGCGCATGATGAAGCATTACCGGAAGATGAGCGATGCAGAGCTGGGTCGGCATGTCGCCGCTGCTGCTGGCCTCCGGCTTTCCGTTGACATTGAGTACCATCTGACCTCGAGCATCGACTACCGACACCGAGCCCTCCGGCCCATCCTTGTAGAAATGAAGATCAATGCCTCCTACTAGCCAGGAACGAAACTCGTGGTAGCTCGCAAACCCGGATGTAGTGCTTCGAAAGACACCTTGCGAGAAGACGGCGTTATCAATGCGAGGCCCCCAACCCACAAGAACGACAAATGCCGCCAGCATCCCTACAAGACCGGCCACCGGTGCAACACCCTGGTGCCGGCTACCCTGGTGCGCCGACAAGCCTTCGGACTTGGCGAACCGCAGCCACCAAGCGCCACCCAGGCAGCCCACTCCGGCAAGCAGGTTGAGCGAGGCCGCGAAAACGAAGGTTCCATACAGTCCGACGATAGGAAAAAGAATGTGCGCGGCGACCACCGTCCCTAGAATGGTTCCGCCCGTGTTGAAGGCATAGGCGCGACCCACACTTCCTCCCAGCCTATCGATGGATCTGGTCGAAAGCCTGGCCGCCAGTGGGAATGTAGCACCCAGCAGCACGGTCGGAATCATCATCACGGCAAAACAGATGAGGAAGCCAAAAAACAAGTAGAGGGGGTAATAACCGTCTTGTCTGGACATGCCGGCCGTAGCCTCGAGAAACCAGTATGAGAGCCGGTTGTAGATCGGCACCATCGCTATGACGACAAAAGCAACGGACGTCTCGAGCCAACCGAACGCGCCCAGACCGCCCTTGGCCAGGGGCCTCCACCAAGAGACCAGCCAGGATCCGATGGCTATCCCTAAAATGAACGCCGCGACCATGACGGTAAACGCGTACGTGGAGCCTCCGAGTACCAACGTCAGCAAGCGGATCCAGGACACCTCGTAAATCATGGAAGCGGCCCCCGATGAGCCGGTCGCCACAAGCGCGGCGACAGCCACCCACATCGGAAGCCGAGTCTCCCTCGGACCGGGATCCTCGTCTTCGAGGGTGAAAAGCCTGCCCGGCGCCGGGCAAGCCGATGCCCCATCGACTCGGCCGGAAACCCAAAGAGCCCAGCAACCGATACCGCAGTTGACCAACGCCGCAATCCAGAACGTGGCGTTGAGCCCCACGAGGGGTATGAGAAAGAAACCTGCCAGCAAAGCACCAATCACCGCTCCGAGAGCGTTGACGTAGTAGAGCCGGGCCACCCCCTCCCCTACTTGATCCAAGGCTCTGACGTAGAAGCGAGAAGCCGCGGGAAGCGTGCCTCCCATGAGCAGTGAAGGCACCGCCAAAACGGTGACTGCCATGCCGACCCGCAGGAAACCTCTGGGCAAGGGTTGGTCGAGGAAAGGTGCGGCCAGGAACAGATAAACGGAACCGAGCAGATCGATGATCCAAGGGAACATGAAGCAAAGCACACCCACCAGGATCTCGAGGCGACCGTACAAGCGAAGGGGCCGCCGCGTACGATCAGCCAAGCGCCCCAAGAGCCAGGCTCCGCCGGCCAACCCACCCATGAAAGTAGCTAGCACAATGGTGTAAGCCGGAGCGGTAGCACCCAGATAGTTTGCCAAGTACCGAGCCCACGTCACCTGATAGGCCAGAGCACAAAGCCCCGACAGAAAGAGACAAACGGGCAGAATTATCCGTACGTTGGGCATCTGTGAAGACGTTCTTTGAAGCTTGGCGGGACGAGCAGTCTACACCGTGGCGGCTCGGGCATCATACATCTTCACGGCTCAAGGCATAGCTGCTCCACCAAAACCAAGGCCGAGGCGCCCTCTCGGATGAAGCAAACCGGGCTTGCGGCGTCAGAACACGGCTGGTAGACATCGTAAATGCCCCTCAAGAGGAGCTTTGAATGCAAGGATCGAGGACGAACCCCGGGATAACCGTGCTGGCCGCGGTGCTTGCCTCCGGCATGGTCGCGACAGCAGGCTGCAAGGATAGAGCAGCCGAGATCGGTACGGAGGACAACCCTCTGGTGTTCGTAATGACCGCCTCCACCGTCCGCGATAAGGAGACGTCGATAAACGACCTTCATTCAGTGCTCGAGCAAGAGAGCGGACTTCACATTCGAATGGAGATTGCCCCCACACCGGTGAGGGCTATACAGCTATTCGGCAGCGACACCGTGGATGCGGGCCTTCTAGCCCCCTTCGAGTTTCTTCTTGCAAGGAAGCTTCACGACGTCGAGCCGGCTTTGCAAGTTCTTCGCGAAGGCCCGACTTATCGTGGCACTATTTTGGTGCGGAAGGACGCCGGCATAAACACTCTCGAGGATCTTACGGGCAGGCGCATAGCCTATACGGACCCTTACTCCTTGAGCGGGTTCGTGCTGCCGGCCGCGCACCTTTCACGGATCGACGTCGATGTAGATTCGGTATTCGCCGGAGGACACGACGAAGCGGTGGCCATGCTCGAGGAAGGCCGCGTGGAGGCTGCCGCCACGTACGAGCGCCGCGCCAAGGGAGAGCTGGATAGACGGGGCCTCCGAGAGCTTGCTCTTTGGGAGCCGGTCGCAAACGAACCGGTTTTCTTCCGGTCGGACCTGGATGAGAAGGTTCGAGGGCCGATTGTTCGGGCATTCAAGGCGGCCCCTGAAGACGAACGAGCCGCAGCCGCCCTTCACGACCTTCTCGGCGCCGACGGCTTCGCGCAAGTAGACGATGCCACCTATGATGAGCTCGAACGCCTGGCTATGGAAGCCGGCTTGGAGGTTCAGTCATTGGTACCGGGAGGCTGGTTCGTATGGCATACGAGCACCGAGCCGTTTGTACCCATTCCCTGACCATTTTCCGCCGGACCGCCGGTCTCACGCCCACAGCCGGCAATGGAGCACACGTTTGGAAAGTCACGCCTCCTGGATCGAGATCTCAACCGCCGCTTTGAAGCACAACATATCCGTGTTCAAGGGGCTTTTACTCGAGAATCACGATGCCGATGAAGGACCGGGCACTTCCGCGCTGCTGGGAGCAGTCGTCAAGAGCAACGCATATGGACACGGAATCGTCGAGACCCTGCCGGCGATTCATTCCCTTGTGGACGTGCTCTACGTGACGACTCCCTCCGAGGCCATACTGATAAGAGAGCAGGAAGCACTAGCAGGGCTGGAGTCTCGCCGGCTAGTGGTACTCGGCGCCATCTCTCCGAGAGAAGCGGTATCGCTGGCAAGAGCCGGGGTGGAGACCGTGATCTCGGGCGGTGTTCTCTCGGAGCATTTGGCCGGGCTGCGCGCCGCCGATGCTTCCCTGCCCATACACGTACACTTCGACACCGGCCTCGGCAGAGAAGGTTACGATCCCGACGAGATCGAGAATCTCGCGAGCATTATCCAGAGCTCGGGAGATGCTTTCTCGCCTACCGGCGTATGCTCGCACTTTGCGAACACCGAGGATGTCACGGAGCAAACCTACGCGAAGGCACAGCTCGATTCCTTCGAGCGCTCGGCGGCGCGACTGGAAGAGCTGCTTGGGCGCCGCCTCGAGCGTCACATAGCGGCCAGCGCAGCCGCCATGGTGCTTCCGGGTGCGAGATGCGACGTGGTCCGCGCCGGGATCAGCCTCTACGGCATCTGGCCATCGCCGGAGACCCGGATATCCGCCAGAGTCGTTCTTGGCCGGTCACCCGAGCTGCGCCCTGTTCTGTCTTGGAAATGCCGCCCCCAGATCTGCAAGCTCATTCGTTCAGGAAGCTATGTGGGCTACGGTTGCACATGGAGAGCGCCTCGTGACACCAAAATCGCGGTCCTTCCGGTCGGGTACTTCGACGGTTATCCACGCCTCGTCTCGGGCAGAGCGCACGTCTTGGCGAAGGGGGTACGCTGTCCCGTGGTGGGCAGAGTAATGATGAATCATATCGTAGTGGACATCACCGGCATCCCCTCTACGGATGAGAATACTACCTTCACTTTGATCGGAAGCGACGACGGGGAGAGTATCCCCGTCGATCTTTTCGCCACCTGGTCACAAACCATTGGATACGAGGTGGTATCCCGTCTTGGCCAACACCTCAGCCGGGTGGCCATTGATTGAACCCTCCACTTTGGTCGGGATCAATCTCGACTCGGCTCAGGTCGCCTCGGGCGAAGGACCTTCCGGACGCTCTCCTTCACCATCGCGGCGGGCAACCTCCTCCCTTCTTACCTCGTGACCCCTCGCTCGGGTCTTTCCGTACTCGAGCAGTGACTTCAGCCGCAGCAGATCCTCGTCCATGGCATGCTTCGGATCGCTGCCGAAGAGCGTCGCTATTGCATGAGCGAAGATTCCGCCGACGGGATTGTAGGACATCTGAATCTCGACCAAGGTTCCCTTGTGGTCCTCATCAAAGCGCACGAACCCGGCGTTTCGTACGAAGGACCCTGGAAGACTCTTCCAGGCTATTCGGCGGTTCGGCTCGAAGCGAGTGATCTCCGCCTCCCAGTGGATGGGAATACCTGCCGGCCCCACCGCCTCCCACCAAGTGCGATCTTCGTGGACCTCGATCTGGCGTAGATGAGTCATGAACTTCGGGAGATTCTCGAGATTTCTGAAGAAGTCGAAGACCTCCGATATGGGCGCCTGAATGTGTATGTCCTTCTTGACATCGATACCGCGCCACCCTCCCCCGACTCCAAGCATGCGTTTCATGGGCATGTTGGTCACGGCGCGAAGAAGCAGAGCAATGCCGGTGCCGGCCGCCAATCCCCCGCGCAAGCCATGAAGACGCAGGCCCGCCACGCTCAGTCCCAAACCGGCCGCTCCCGCAACCAGCCGAGGGGCGGGAGCCCAGTTCTCCTGCCTGAACTCGAACCTTGCCTCACGTCTCCTGCCCCCCTGCAATGACGAAATGTGCTCCGCGCTTTTATGCCTGGCCAGATTGTCGGTAACCGAGCCCACTCCTGGAACGTGCTTGACCCTGCGAACCAGCTTGTCCGCCTCACGCTCGAGAATGGGTCCCAGCAAGGTAATGTGGTCTTTGTTCACTCTGACATCGATTGCGCCTGGATGAGAGCAAACCGTGCCTATGGCCGAGCGGACCCTGGAAGCCAGGACCTTTTCGTCATCATAGTGTCTACCATGGCCGAACACGGTGGCCGCCAAGCCCTCGGAACGGTGCCTAAAATCAGTGGCCGTCTTACGCGCGGCAACAGAACCGACGTGGCGGGCGTGAGCGGCCTTATCCCGGATAAGGCCGCGCCGTCTGCGACCACTGACCGGATCGAGTACATACATGAACGCGGCACCAAGCCCTATCCCCGTGGCCCAGCGAGCCGCGGAACCGTCCGTGGTCTTTTGCTCTCTTCGCAATATCATCTGGATTCCCCCTTCCGTGCTGCGGTTTGCGTCCCATGGTGAGGACTTCGCGGTGTTCATCCCCGATGGGAACGCTAGCCAGCCGGGCTACGGAATGGGAGACGGACAGCCACCCGTGTGCTTCCTCCTACTGGGAAGAAGTACGCCGAGAACTCTTTCCACGGGTGCCTTGACAAGGGCAAGGCCACCATCGGAGCATCTATGTAACGGAATACAAACCTCCATAGAGGGTACCCATGCTATTTTTGAGAACCATCCCGCTCATTATCCTGGCCTTGGTCTTACTAGCCCCTTCTTTCTCCGAGGCACGCGGCGGGAAGATTCAGTCCTTCGTCATCGCTCAAGATCAGGAATCAGTGAGCATGGCCAGTCGCATCGGGGCCAGCATCGAGAGCGCTCTCGACCAAAGGGAGGACCTCGACTTGTTGGATCTCGGCGAAGCTCTCGCGGCGCGGCCTCCGGCTGCCCTGGAGGCTGCGCGAGAGCAGGCCCTCGGGGAAATGCGGCAAGGCGTACAACTTCTCAATGCCCAGCATTACGCCGAAGCGGTGTCAGTCTTCAGCAAGGCTGTCTCGATTCACCGAAACTACGCCGCCTGGATCAACCACTTTCCCGAGCACGAGGATGCCCTGGCCTACCTCGCCGCCGCGTACGTCCTGTCAGGCCACGAAGGACACGGGCGCGAGATATATCGCGACTTGCTGATTATTCGCCCAAGGTACACAATCGATCCAAACCGGTTTCCCGCATCTCTCCAGGAGATCGTCAGCAGTGTTCGCAAAGAGATCCAAAACCAGCAGCAATCCACTTTAGAGGTTACCACCAGCCCACCGGGGGCAAGGGTGATGCTCTCTGGTTTGGACCGCGGCGTCACACCGGTCCGCATCGATCAGCTTGCTCCGGGCCGGCATCTCCTGCGGCTTGAACAGTACGGCGCCGTGCCGCACGGCAAGATGGTCGAGGTGCCCGCGGCGGAGGAGCGCACCTATAGCGTCACAATGGAGGCGACCCCCGACTTCCAAGGCCTTCAAGACCTCTTGCGGGATGTGACGGACGAGATCCGCTCCAGAACCCTGGGAAGAGCGATGCTGACGGTGGGCATGGGGTTGGAGCTCGACCTAGCAATTTTCGGCTTGGTGCGCCGCATGGAGCAATCGCATTTGTTGAAGGTCATGCTGGTCGACATAGGGAAGCGAGAGATCGTCTCGGCCCGCCGCTTCGAGCCTTCGCCATCGGAGATGACGCTCGAGGCTGAAGTAGCGGGTTTGGTCGCTGCACTGCTTCGCGAGAGCCCTTCAAGACGACAACGCCGGGAGCGACCCCCGGACGACCCTCTCTCCGGCCGAAGCGGCACCGAGGGCTGGACCATCGATGAGCCGAAGGAGGAACCGAGAAGGGGACGGCGGAGCACCGAAGATCCTCTGAGCGGGCGAGACGGAACCGAAGACTGGTGAGCACATAAGCTTACCGAGTACCACCCGCCAAGGCCTTTACCGGATCGAGGCGCGCGGCGGCGACCGCGGGAAGCAGAGCACCTACCCCTGCCGCGAGAAGCGCCGCTGCGAATCCGGCGAAGGGCAGCCAAGAAGGAAAGACAAAGAAACTCTCCGGCTTGAATGGGAAGTCCGCGACGAAGCTTGCAACCAAGAGATCCGTGGTCCAGGCTCCAACCAGCGCTAACAACAGCCCGGCAATTCCACCCACGAAACCGGCCAGAACGGACTCCGAGAGCACTATCGACGCCACATGAACGCGTCGAGCGCCGACCGCACGCATCACACCGACTTCCCTGGTACGAGCCGCGACGTGAGCATACGCCGCACGACCAATGCTGACGGCGGCAAGTCCCAATATCACGAACGAGAGAGTCGAGAGCACCACCGCGGTCATCCTGACCGCCGATCCCGCCTCCTCCGCGAGCCTGGCTTCCGTCTCATCCACTTCGAACCCTGCTGCTCTCACCTCGGGAATGAGCCGACTCGCTCTCTCCTGCCCCTCGGCCACGAGAACTACCGCGCTGTACCGATCCGGTTCGCCCGGGTCTTCCTTGGCCATGGCGTTCCATCGCTGAACCGTCTCGATGGGGAGCGTCACACCAAGCAGAAGAGAGCGATCGGAGACTCCAACGACTTCAAGCATAACGGTCCGACGAGACATCCTTCCCGGCCGAGCCACATATGAAGCCCCTAGAGTCAAAGGGAACTTGAAACCTATCAACTGGGCGTCGTCTATTCGTGGAAGCCGGCGGGCAGGCGCAAACGTAGTGTTGTAGATCTCCAATAGCCGCCGGGAGACCACGACGGGGACAGTCGTATCGGGAGGAGAAGCCTGCCTGCGGGCAATCCATTCGTCCTCACCCGGATCCTCGAATGAATATCCGTCCGCAATGTCCTCCCGGACAAAGTCGGGGTCGACCCCCACGCCCATTATGTCCACTCCCATCCGCACGCGCCTGCCGAAGAAGTCCCCGTCGTACTGGCTGATTCCCGGGACTTCCAGCTCCACCTTTCGGTACCGGCGCGCAACCCCCTCCAGAGATGCGAGCCTCTCGACGGCCTCGTCATCGAGCACTCCCCCTCCAAGGAATGATCCAAGCGACAGCCGCTGCGGAACTACCTTCACGTGCCTCGTGTCTACGGGGAAAATCTCCTCTCTGACGACTCGCGCGACTCCTTCTCCCAGCCCCATGAAATAGACGAACGCGGCTACACCAATCGAAACGCCCAGCGACGACAGGAGGAACCCCCGCCTGTCACGACGCACGTTGATCAGCGCAACCGATAGGAGCCTTCGAAAAGTCATCGCGAAGCCTCATCAGTCAGCAACACCTTCGAGGCTTCTCCCTCGGCACTTCCCGAGGCATGAAGCTTTCCTCTGGAAAGACGAAGCACCCTGCTCGCAGCCTCCGCCACCCGCGCTTCGTGAGTGACCATCAGGAGAGTTATCCCACCGGAACCCAACCGCTGGAAGAGAGCGATAATCTCTCTGCCCGTCTTGGCGTCCAAGTTCCCCGTCGGCTCGTCGCAAAGCAAGATCTTCGGCTTGGAAAACAGCGCCCTCGCTATGGCGACTCTCTGACGCTCGCCACCGGAAAGGTGATCGGGTCGGCGGTGTTCCTTACCCTCAAGGCCTACCATATCCAGTATTTCCACGGCCCTGGCTCGTAGGCTGGCCGCATCACCACCAGCCGTTTCAAACCAGCCGGGTAGAGCCACGTTCTCCAGCGCCGACAGCTCTGGAACCAAGTGGAAATCTTGAAACACGAAGCCTATCGTTTCGGCCCTGAATCGAGAAAGCGATGCATCGCCGAGACCACGCAGCGAGCGGCCGTCAACCACAATCCGGCCTTCAAAGTCGCTATCCAGGCCCCCTATCAAGTGAAGCAAGGTGCTCTTACCCGAGCCGCTCTCGCCGAGTATGGCCACGAACTCGCCCTTGGCCACCTCCAATTCGAGACCATCCAAAACCCGCTGCATGCCGCTGCCGTCCGTGAAGGACTTGTGCACACCCGAAGCCTCTATCATTTACCGGACGCCTCTGCTTCGAGAGGATGAAACCCGATGGTTAGGTCACCTACTACACCGTGATCATCGACGGACAGGGAAGCGGCGACTCTGGTCAAATTGCCCACCGGACCCAGGAGCCGCTCGACGGCCGACCGGACCATCATGCCGGTCGGTCCTCCGCCGAATGATTCGGCTGGCAGATCCTCGACATTCGAGATGAGGTTCGGGATATCAAGCAACAAAGCGAGTGATCCCTGCTCCGAGAAACGATCTGCCACAACGGGATCATCGATGAGCGCTAGTCGGCCCTGCCCCTCGAGTCTCTCCAGCGCCGCGGCATAGGCTCCAGAACCACCGGTCGCGACCAGCATTCCGTGGGAAATCCCGAACGTCATGCCTCGACCGAGGTGGTAATGGATCTCGTATGCCTCGTGTCCATCGATCTCCACCTTCTCGAGGCGTCCTCGAACAGCCTTCGCAACCGCCGGAGCGACCTTCGGCATCAACTCCTCGGCCCTCTCCACATCCACCAGCGGCGCCAAAACAGCCGCTCTGATGTAGAGGAAGGGGTTGAGCCTTCTTGGATCCAGACGGCCTATGTCAAAGGGATGATCTCGGCCCGCCATACCGGCATCCATCAAAAACACTCCCTCCAGCAACGGCAGGACATCTCTCTCAACGCGCAGCCCGCGCGCGGTTAGCTGTGCGGAAAGCTCCTCGAGATGGCGGGGCAACCCACCGAGACGCGCGACCCGCCAGGCTGCAGCCAAATCGACGTTTGCTCGGCCTGCCACTATGGCTTCGGAATCGAGCATCTTTAGTCGTTCCTCGACCCCTCCGGCCTCCTCGAGAGGTTCCAGCATGCCTCGGGCCGGCGACTCCATGCCGCCCCATACCCGTCCGCTTACGCCATCCTCTGAAAACCGCAGTCCCACCGCGACGGCTTCCAAGGCGCGAGAAAGCGGATGCGACAGGTACCGCCCTCCTTCATTCGACGTCCAAAGCCGGACATCGGCGTCGTCCCAAACCGCTTCCTCTCCGCGCCGAAACCACACATTCTCCCTAACACTGCCGTCTTGGACCAAAGCGCCCGCACCCACACGTTCAACCGCCCTTGGGCCAGCGGAGAGCAGAACCACATCACCCGCATACGCCCAGGCCACAACGGCTCGGCCTCGCACCTCGGCAACGCGGACAGCCACTCCCGCGTGCTCTCTCTCCTCGCCCAGCTCCGCGCCGGTTCGAGCCGAGAGGACCTCGATCAATGCACTCTCGAAAAGACCCCGGTCCCTAATACCGAGAATGACGACACCCTGCCTACCCGGTGGCGGTGCATACAGCGCCACTCCAGCAGAGGTCTGAATTCCGCGACTCCGGAGGGCATCCTCGTCGAAGGGATCGAACCCGAGCTGCCTTTCCATATCACGCAGAAGTCGCCCCACGTGGCGCTCCAGCCCCAGCCTGTTCAAGCCAACATCCAGCTTCTCCCCGAGCCGAGCCACATCGGACAGGTGCATGACCGCCACCGCATCCTCCGGAACGGACTCAATAAGCTCGGCGTGATCCTCTGCCGCCTCGCGCATCAAGAATACAACTACAGCGCAAAGCACGAGTAACACGACCAAAAACAGAAAACCCTTCCTGGAGTAAACGTAAACGGACATGCTTTTTGCTCCTTATCGAACGCCGTCCTGACTACTCATACACTATCTGCCACCGCCACTGGGAGGCCTGGGCGCCAACTCCTCCTCCACCTCCGCTTGGATTTGGAGGAAGCTCTCCATCTCATGGATAGTACCCTGCATCTCCTCGACCTCCACAGCCAACGTATCCAGGAGGCGCGATATGTCCTGTGGATCGCGCGCCGTCAAGGACTGTTCATGAATAAGCCGCAGGATATCCTCAATGGCTGCCAGCTGGTGGCTGATGACCTCCCGGTTCTCCTCCGCGCGTCCGAACCTGGCCCGCCGCTGCTCGAGGATCCCAAGACGCCGCTCCTTGATGTCCCGCAGGCGCCCGGGCTCATCTTGGTCGATCTCGGTGCCAAGCTCACCGATCTCGCGATCGATTTGCGCTTTGTTCGCCGCTCCCAAGTACTGCCGGTAGGCGTTCAACTGATCCATCAGTCTTAGAAAACTGGAGATTAGGCTGTCCACTCGTGCCAGCGAAGGGCCGATCAACAGCTGGCTTCCACCGCCGAGGCGACCGTAGTTCGAATGAATCTCGTCGCGTATCTTCTTCAGCCCGTCCACGACCTTCTGCTGCTCGGGCGAAAGAGACCCATATAAGGCGGCATCGGCCTTGTAATGTTGCATACGACGGCGGCGAAGGTTCCGTCTATCCACCATCTCCCTAAAGCGCCGGGTTCCGGGAACGGTCCCAAGGTACAGAAGCTCGGCACCGGCGGCTACCGCGATAGGGATCGGGTTCACCAAGAGAATGGAAGCGCCAAGCGCGGCCGACAATGCGGCGAGATTGATAGGGTTGAGAAAAGCCTCACCCAAATAGGTCGGCGTAGCGGGCCTGCTTTCGCCTCCGGTTCGCCTCGCCGGCAGCCGGAGATCGTCACTCATCAGGTAGTCCTCCAGCCCGGGCGCCTTCCGGCACGCGAGGCGTCAGTCTTCCTTCTCTCTCTCATCGCCGGTCTTGCTCGTTGCACCCTCGCCCAGCCGGCCGGCCGGCTCTCCATCCTCCAGGGGCCGGCTCTTCTCCTCGCCAAGCTGAAGCTTGATTCTCTCGACCAGCTCCTTTGCGCGAAGCCTCTCGGCGTCTTCTTCAATCCTCGATGACTTGTGGTCCACCGAATCCAGAGCAACCTCCAGCCGTGCCTGACTCAAGGCGGTCTTCTCCTGGATCCGGCGAATCATGTCGTCATGAGTTGCGTCCAGTCCCTCGACGTCGAAGCCCTCGAGGACGTCCGCCACCCTAGCCTGCCACTGTGCCCGGCGATGCTCCTGTAGCGCCTGCTGGGCCTGCCTGATTTTGCTGTTCTTCTCCCTCAAGAAGAGCTTCTTCACCTCGAGGGATCTATCATAAGCGTGTCGGGCGGCATCGATTTGTCCCTCGGTGTCAGCCAGATGACCTTGAAGCTGCTGGAACCGAACCGCATAGTGCGCCGCGGCCTCGTCGTTTTCAGCCTCTATGGCGACCTTTATCTTCCCGGACAAATCGGAAATCTCACGGCGATACTTTTCCATCTCCTTCTCGAGCAGCGTCACGTTCGCCCTTACCATGGCGATCGACTGGTTCATCTTGGGAACCTGCTCGTTCAACTCGCGGATGTTTTGCTCGAGGATCTTCTCTGGATCCTCCAACGCCGAGATGGACGATCCGGCAAGAGTCCGAAAAACACGCTTGATACGCTGCCACATTCCCATTGGTAAGAGCCCGGGTTGGGATTGAAACTGTAGGTTGCAATCGAATCATCGCGCTGTCAACGCGCGCGAGAGACAGGACGAGTCAGCCACCAAGCGTGAAGTAGAAACTCGCTCCGTTTCCCGGGGAACTCTCGGCCCACAGCTTCCCGCCGTGGCGGCTGATGATTCGGTGCACTATCGAGAGACCCACTCCGAGCCCGTGCATACCCTCGTTCATCTTGAAGAAAGGCTTGAACAGCGAGCCGGCGACTGAAGGATCGAAGCCTGGGCCATCGTCTCTCACGAAGATGACATCCACTCCATCCAGCCGCTTTCTTCCAAACTCGATCCGGGCCGAGGATGACGACGCCGTGAACTTCCAGGCATTGCCCACCAGGTTATCGACGACAATCTCCAACATTCTGGGATCACCCAAAACCTCCACACCATCCTCTACCAGACAGGTGACGCCCCTATGAGGCTCCTCATGAGATCGCTCCTCACAGATGTCACGAACCAGCGCCGAGAGATTCACTCTCCGGCGCTGTAATGCCTTTTCGTACCCGCGCGTAAGCTCGACCATACCCTCGATTACCCGCTCCATCGAGGAGGCGACCTTGCAGATCCGCTCCAGGTAGTACCTGCCGTTTGCGTCCAAGTGCTGCAGGCACTCGTCACTCAAGATCTCACTCATACCAATGAGGGTGCAAAGCGGTCCCCTAAGATCATGCGCCAAGCTATGGTTGAAGGCCTCAAGCTCCTTGTTCATTCGCTCGAGATGCCGCTGGCGACGCGCCATTTTCGTCCACCATGCATGGCTTGGCGGCTTGGGGTTTCTCGCCGCAAGGCTACGGGCCACGGTATGAAGAAGCGCCCTCGACAAGCCACTCGTCGTCAGACCATCACCTTGGAGGTAGTCCTGGGCGCCGAGACCAATCGCCTGCAGAGCAACCCTATCTCCCGCATCGGACATATCGTTCAACAGCACCACCGGGATATCCGGTTGCTCCACGCGCAACCGCCGAAGTGGCTCGAGTCCCCCGCCGGCCCGAGAGCAAACCTCGAGCAGCACCACATCGAACGAGCTCCGCGACAGAGCATCTATCCCTTCATCGACTGTGGCGGCTGTCTCCACGGTAAAGACCTCTTCCATGAATGCGCCAAGCAAGAGAGATGGCCTACGCCCTGTTGTAGTCTCAATCGATAGAACGGAGACGATCCTCGGCAAACGGCACGGCTCCGCCGTTAGGCCTCGCCCAGCAGGCCTCCCATCTCGACCCGCTTCCCCTGTGGCAGGCTTCATTGGATTTTCCCCGGCTTCCCATCAAGCGGCGCGGCCCCGTACCACTCCGCTGATATCGTACAAGTTTAGCGAAACTGCATGACCTGTCCAGTACCACAGCAAAAATCGAGTGTGCTCGAAGCTTGACGCTTCCCGGGAGAGCAACTCATCATGCGACGTCATGTCGCCACGAAGGCCCACCATTCCCAAGACCCGTAAGGAGTACAGCAAGCTGGCCGATGCTCCGCGTCCGACCGAGGCTCGTGTGTCCGCAATACTCGGTACGCTCGAGAAACTTTACCCCAGCGTCACTACGGCACTTCGGCACCACGACCCCTTTCAGCTCCTAATCGCCACGATCTTATCGGCTCAGTGCACCGACGAGGTCGTAAACCAAGTCACTAGGCGGCTGTTCACCCACTTTCCGGATGCCGCCTCGTTGAGCCATGCCTCGCCACTGGAGGTGGAGACGCTGATTCGGTCTACCGGTTTCTTCAGGAACAAGGCCAGAAACATAATCGCCGCCGCAAGAAGAGTTCACGAGCATTACGGGGGAGAGGTTCCGGGCGAGATGGACGAGCTGTTGACCCTCCCGGGTGTCGCCCGCAAGACCGCTAACGTAGTCATGGGTTCTGCCTTCGGCGCGGCTGAAGGTGTAGTCGTTGACACACATGTGAAGCGGGTAACCCGCCGCTGGCGTTTCCACGGCGTCAAGGATCCGGTAAGGATCGAGCGCTGCCTCATGGCCATCATTCCCCGAGCACGCTGGGTAAGCTTCAGCCATCAAACCATATGGCATGGCAGAAAACTTTGTCCGGCGCGGCGACCTAGATGCGGGCAGTGCCCGCTTCCTCCTCACTGCCCGGAGGGACAAACGCTGCTACCGATGCACCAAGGCAGTCAATAGCGTATCGGTCATGCGCGAGTTGATGGCGATCTTCAAGGAGACGGCAAAGCTCTACGGCAAGGCTAGAACGACCATGCTCGGTGCAGCCATCTCCTTCTATGCGATCTTCTCGCTGGCGCCGCTGGTAGTGCTGGCAGCCGGGATTGCAGGTCTAATCCTGGAGGACGAGGTAGTGAGGGGGTACGTTCAGGCATTCATCGCAAGAGAGATCGGGCCCGGACCCGCGGAGCTGTTCGGCGAAATGGTGAGGGAGAGGCCTCGCCCGGGAACCGGGCTCATCGCGACGATCACCGGAATCGCCTTGCTGGTTTTCGCCTCCACCAGGCTGTTCGTTCAATTACAAAAAGCTCTCAACCAGATCTGGGGCCGCCCTCCGGAGACACCGAGCGGGCTGGGGCAGCAGGCCTGGCGACAAATGGAGAAGCGACTGCTTTCGTTCGCTCTCGTTGTGCTGGTAGGCCTGCTTCTGGTGGCCTCCGTCATTGCCTCGACCGTAGTCTCCATGGCCGGAGAGGAGGCAGCCCGGTGGGTCGCTGTGCCGCAATACCTCATCCGCGCGCTGGATGCTGTAGCGATCAGCTTGTTGGTAGCCGGCGTATTCACGGTGCTATTCAAAGTTTTGCCGGATGTGCCCGTAGGCTGGCGTCCGGCATTTTACGGCGGAATCGTCGCGGCGGTTTTCTTCACCGTAGGCAGGGTTGCTTTGGGCTTTTACCTTGGGAGAGGCGCGGTAGCCTCCGCTTACGGCGCGGCCGGAGCGCTGGTGGTGGTGGTGCTGTGGGTGTACTACTCCACACTGGTGGTCTTTTTCGGGGCCGTTTTCAGTCGCGCCTACACCGAGCGCCTCCGGCGCCCCAAAATCGAGCCGACGCCTCGGTGGACCTACAAGCCCCCTCCGGCATGGCGAGAGCGGGAGACTTGAGCCGGAAGCTCAAGTCATGTCCACCTCGTCGCCTGCGTAGCGTGCCTTCAGCTCGAGTATTTCGCTTTCTCGCCTGATGAAAGCATCCACCACCCTCGGGTCGAAGTGCCTGCCCTTCTCATGAACGAGAATCTCCCTGGCTCTACTATGAGGAACCGACGGCTTGTAACAACGCCGGCTGGTAATCGCATCATAGGCATCGGCGACAGTGACTATTCTGGCCTCCACGGGGATCTCATCACCTTTCATCCCGCTTGGGTAGCCTCCTCCATCCCATCGCTCATGGTGGAAATGAGCGATGTTCCTTCCAACCAGGAGAAGGCCGGACGGCTGGTCCGTTCCCGCCGTCGAGGCGGCATCCTCGAGAGTACGACCTCCCACCACGGGGTGGCTTCTCATTATCCGCCACTCCTCCGCGTTGAGCCCACCGGGCTTCAAGAGGATTCTATCCGGAACGGCCACTTTCCCAATGTCGTGCAGAGGTGCGGTTTTATAGATTGCTTCCACGAAGGCCTTATCCAGGATCTCGAACCCGGGCGTACCAACCAGCTCGCTTGCAATGACCCGCGCGTAGCCACGCATCCTCTCGAGGTGATGCCCGGTAGTAACATCACGATATTCGGCAAGCCTTGCCAAACCTATTACCGCGGCGTCCTGGAATAGGACTATCTCCTCCATCTTCTTCTGAAGCGAGCTTTGAGCTTCGCGCAGCTCACGGTTTGTCTCCGTCAGCGCGTCGTTCGCATTGAGCAGCTCACAAAGCAGCCTCTGCCTTTCCCGAGCAAGGGCTTGCCGCTCTATGGCCCGTCGCGCTGTGCGCGGCAGTATGTCCAGATCATCGAGAGGCTTGCGCAGATAGTCATACGCACCGGACTCCACGGCCTGAATCGCGCTGTCGGTGGAAGCATAGCCTGTCACTACAACCGCCTCGATGTCGGGTTGCACCTTCCGCGCGATCTTCAGAACGTCCATACCGGATATGTCCGGAAGGTTCTTATCGACCACCAGCAGATTGAACTCGCTTGAACCGAGCTGGTCGAGAGCGCCCTTGCCGGTCATTTCACTGATGACGTCGTAGCCTGCCTCCTCCAGGACATCCTGAAACAAAGTGACGATGGTTTCGTCATCGTCAACGACCAGCACGCGAGCGCGTATGGGCAAGACCCTTGATTCAATCCGGCGAAGCCTCCCGATTCGCGCCCGAACATCCCGATCCGCGCGACGGGATCGCACGCACTCGGCGGCCTGATGCTTCAAGTCCTCGATAGGCACCGGCTTGGCGAAGAAGCGATCGACATGGGCTCTGTTGACGGCTTCCATGGCCGTCTGTATGTCCCGCGAGGCTGTAATGAGTACCCGAACCGCGCTGGGGTGTGTTTGCAGACTAGCCTCCAAAAGGTCCACCCCCAAGGCGTCCGGAAGCATCTGATCCGCCACTATGAGATCAAAGCCGGTCCCATCGAGTAAGGGTCCGGCGCTTTCCGCGTCCATGGCCGTAACAACTTGAAAAAGATCCCCCAACCCATCGGCCATCATGGTCCTTATGAGGGCGTCGTCATCCACGACCAGAGCCTTCGGCCTGGTGCCGGCTTCCTCGTGCAACCCCTCCTCCGCGGTGGTCGACTGAGGCTCTCTTACGGCTCCGTGCTTGGTCAAGTTGCCTCCAAATCGTAACAGCGCGGGGTGCGTCCGCCGGTTATGGCTGGGACCGGCTTGCCGATCTTGGTCAAAAGATCTCGGTCCATGAGGTGCGATGGCACCACATTGGCCAGGGCGGCCATTAAGTTGCCCTTAACCTTGGGGTTCTCGCTGTTGAGCTCATCGATGAGCCGCTTGACCTTTTCCCTGTGGAAATCAGCATTCCCACCGCAATCGGTACAAGTCGTGGAAGGAAATCCCTTCAGCTTTGCAAACCTGGCGATATCCGCTTCGGATACGTAAGCGAGAGGTCTTATTACGACATGCCGCCCATCATCGCTTACGAGACGAGGCGGCATGGCCTTGGTTTGTCCGGAGTAGAGCACGTTCAACAGAAATGTTTCGATTATGTCGTCACGGTGATGTCCAAGAGCGATCTTGGTAGCCCCAATCTCTCGTGCAACTCTGTATAGAATACCGCGACGAAGCCGGGCGCACAGCGGACAAAGCGTCTTCCCGGGCGAGATTTTTTCCTTGACCACGGAAAAAGTATCCTGCTCCACGAGATGGAAAGGCACATCCTCCCCGCTCATGTATGCTTCGATCGGTTCGCTCGAGAAGCCTGGCTGGCCCTGATCGACAGTGACGGCCACAATCTCGAAACTGAAGGGAGTACGACGCTGCATCCGGCGCATCAAATGGAGCAGGGTGAAGCTGTCCTTGCCGCCGGAGAGCCCCACCATCACTTTGTCTTTATGCTGCACCAGCCCGTAGTCCCTGCAGCACCGGCCGAAATCCATGAGGAGATGGTGCTCTAGCTGCTCCAGGCTTCTCGGTGTTCGTTTTTCAAGTGGAAGTGACATAGTTCTCGTTCGAAGCGATACGGCGAATCCTAACAGCCGGTTAGATACCACACCAAGGCACGCTTGGAACACGAGTCTTGGTACTGGTCCCCAGGCGGTGATACGTTACCCGTTATCATGGCCGTGGTGCTGATCGCCGATATCGACCCAGAGCGTATGAAGGCTCGCCGCGCTCTTCTTCGCAAGGAGGGGCATCGCACCCTCCTTGCCGCCGACGGACCGTCCTGTGAGGAAGCAGCGCTGCAGTCCCGACCGGCACTAGTCATCGCCGACGTTGCCTTACCCGGCCTGGATGGATTCAAGTTGACACTCTCTATCAGGGAGGAGCTACCGGCAGCCGCATCAGGAGTTATTCTCCTAAAGGCAACGGTAAACGATGATGATCGCACCACCGCTTCGGCGGTGGGCGCCGACGCAATTCTCTCGAGATCACAAGACGAAGAAGACCTGCTGGACGTTACAAGAAAAACCCTGGCCGAGAGAACCCAGGCCGAAGGAGGACTTTCCGGTCACTTCGAGCAAGACGCCCTGTTCGCGATGCTTCAGTTCCTTCACCAGCGTCGGGTCACGGGGACATTGAGCCTTTCAGGCACACCGGGGACCATCACCTTTTCGGGAGGGGAGATCACAGGATCGCGCTGTAGGGGGCAAGAAGGGAAAGGCGCTCTCCTCCAGCTCCTTCGTACAATGGAAGGCCACTACTGCTTCGACGCGGGGCTGGTCAATCCGGCAGCCCGTAACATTGACATGTCATTCGAGCGGTTGCTCATGGACTGCTTCACCGCTCTCGATTGAGCGTCTCGACTATCTCCCGGCCGATTGCCACCGCGCGCCCCGCCTGATCTCTAGCAAGACTTATGGCCCCGACCACGGCGTGCCCTCCGCCGCCGTAGCGTTCACAGAGCGATGCTATGTCGTGTTCCCGTTCTTCCGCGGGAGCCCAAGGGTTATAGCCCACGCTAACCTTGGACCTGCTATCCGAGCGCGTAACGATGACCGCGTACTTAGCATTAGGCTGCAAATGGTAAGGTGTAAACTTATTCATCCCCAGCAAAGGCTCGTCCGTCATATCGCACCAGACCACCGCTCCTTCGAGCCGGTGCCGCTTCTTCACTGCCTCGACCGTCCGCCAGTGGCGCTCCAACAAAGGCTCCAACCCTTTGCTGATGAAAGGAGCTTTCACCAGCTCTCCCAGCGGCTCCCTGGTAAGTCGTAGAATGACCTCGGTTCGCTCATCGAAGCTCGTGCTGTTCTCAATCCAGGTCATCAAGCGCAGAGCGGGCTCTTTCAGCTCGACCGCCATGCGGGGGCTCGAAAAACGCGCGGAGTCGATGATATCGGCCCAGCGTATGAGCTCTTGGAACTCGGCGTGCTCGAATCCGTGGTCACGAGCCAGAGCCGCCGCTAGAAAACCGGCGCAGGAAGGCGCGGAAGGATCGAAGTACTTCTTTCCGCTGACATCTTGCTCAAAGTGGCGGCGATCCTCCTCCGTGGCAAAGGCGCTCTTATGATGATCGAACCACCAGTGCAATCGCTCATCGGCGATGTATCGGAAGTCCACCACGGCGTTCACGTCTCCAATGAGTCGTGCCGGTCCAAGAGCACCGGTGCTCGAGGAGTTACCGCCGTCACCGGGAGGTGAGTGAGCGAGCCCACCGAAGACGAACCTCAAATCCCTTCCCAAATGGCGCGCCGCGAAAGCGTGAAAAAGACCCGCGGAAGCCAAGCCGTCGAAGCAGTTATCGTGGAACAAAATAGCAAGCTTCATGGTCCCTCAAGCCAGCTTCGAGGTGAAAAGTATCGAGGGGGGCTTTTCTTACTTGATGATACGAAGGTGCCCCCTCCGTCTCGGCGCGACATCCGCGCAATTGCTCGGTTTTTCGTCCGTCTCGCCGAGATCGCAATCCGCTTGCTCGCCGCATTCGGTGTTGTCCAGACAATCGCGTCCCGCCCCTCCCTCTATGGCTCGAAGGAAAGGCTGGCCGGCTTCAGGAGCACCGCTCTTGCTCTTGTCCTTACTTTCCTGCTGACCGTCCTCATCGGGAGCTAGAGGAGACACCAGCATCGCAAGGCCGGCTAGCGCCTCTGGTGGCGCGTCGGCCGGAAACAAGAAGCCCTCGCCGGAAACATGGCTGATCATTGCAAAGATGGCATCGAGCGGGACGGTGCAAACATGAGGGTGGCCTGAGAAAGAAAGCCTTGCGCGCAGCTTCGACTCGCCCACGTAGAGATCCGCGTTCTGGAAGCGATATGAGATGTTGAGCCTTAGGTCGGCGTCATCTTCGTACTCCAATGGCACATCCACGCCTTCCTTTCTGGCGTCGAGGTGAATCATTACCTTGCCAAGACCCAGCATGCGCTCCAGCAGCTCGCTCTTGGTAACCGTTTCCTTGTTTCCTTCGTCCATGAGCCCTCGCCAATCTCTACATATACACCATGCAGCCACCGCCTTGAACCCCGGCCAAAACCAGGTATGCAGCGAGCCTTGCCGCCGGTAAGAATCAAGCAACCCGAGTGGCGGCAAGCCTGGGCACGGCGTCCTCAATAGATAGGTCCACCTCCTCGGCCGTCAATCCCCCCGTCGAGCGAAGCTGGTACAGCCAGTAACCCTCCCGCCCTTGCTGCGTCGAGGAGCCTCCCCCGTATATTCGGACGCCGGACCCCGTGCACAGCCTGTAGAAACGACCGTGAACGTGGCCATGAAGCAGGGCGCCCACGCCTCCCTCTCTACAAATCGAAAGCAGATCGGCTGCATCCCAAAGTCCCCTCGAGCGACACTCGACGAGACCTTTTTCATCGTAGGGACCATGATGTACGGCCACCATCACTTCTCGGTCGCGAAGCCGCAGATCCGCGAGCATGGCCCGAAACAGCGAGAGCTGCCTTCGACCGACTCGTCCGTAAGCCAGACCAGGAACCACCGGGACCAGGGACGAGTCGAGAGCCACCACCGCCAGTCGGTCTCCCACAAGCCGTGCCAAGGGAAAAAAACCACCCGCCTGCTGATACTCTGGAAGGTCGCTCTGAAGATGGTCCGCGAAGTGTCGCTCGAATCGGCGTTCCCGAAAGCTTCCAGGCGTGTATCGATCATGGTTGCCGGGAACAATGGTCAGCCGGCTCGGATCACCCGACAGGGGATTCAGTGCCCTCCGGGCCGTGGCGAACTCCTCATCCAGGGCCAGTGTCGTGAGATCGCCTGACAGTACGACGTGGTCCACTCCCAGCCTCTCCACATCCTCCAATATCCGAGCCAAAACCTCGTGGGCATCGAGAAACTTGGCTGCCCTGCCCAGCAGTCGCATCTCGACCTGCGCCATGGCACATCGCCACCCGCCATGCCATACGGGTCGCGCGGGAGCATCCAATGGCAGGTGCAAGTCGGAAAGATGGAGCACACGCATGTAAGGTTTCCCTGGTCCGCCATCGTGAAACCGCCACCTCATTCGACGTGTTCCGCTCCGATGCATGCGCGGAGAACCATGGAAGGACGTCACCCTACCGGCCGTGCCTCTCCTACATGGCACCGGCCCGCAAGATCGACAGCCACCACATTCAACCTTTCCCTGTGACTCACCCCTCGCAGCCTCGATGAAGTGTCCGGCACCAATGCCGGTTTGCGTGCGCGACGCCTGTGGGCGAACCAGATGGGACTTGCCGGCTTGCTCGTACGGACCAGCCACCAGGCATCCAAGCATTCACGCCAGCCAGCCCCCACAGGCCCGGCTGCCTCTGGCACATCCCGAAGAGCGACGGAAGGACCGCCTGAACCTTGCTCCACCTCCGCAACTACCGGCCCGGCGGGCCTCGGTTCGGTGCCGCTTACAGTGAATGAGACTCCTCCGTCGAGAAGGCGACATCGAGCAAGGTGAATGGCCAGGCTCGAGCTGTCCATGGCCACGAACCGGCGACCCTCCGAAGCAGCAGCAACCGCTGTGGTCCCAGCACCGCAAAACGGGTCGAGAACCAAGTCGGCAGGGCGACTCGAAGCCTGCACGATCCTTCGAAGCAGCGCCTCGCTCTTCTGAGTGCTCCAGCCGGTCTTCTCCGCGGTGAAGCTCATTAGCTGAATGGAAGGCAGATCAGTCCAAACATCCTCAATAGGCCGACCTTCCCCCGGAGGCCCGCTCCTCCGCGAGTACCCCTCCGGATGGGGCAGAAGCTTCTTCTCGAAATGCGCACCCGGTCGCGCATAGTAGAGAATCACATCGTGATTGCGCACCCAATTGTCGACCCGTGTCTTGTAGCCGCTGACCCAGCCAATCCTCCAAATGATCTGGCGCGAGAACCTCCCCTTGCCCATTATCTCGTCAAGTAAGACCTTGACATAGTGAACCGCGCTCGAGTCGAGATGCACGTAGAGGCTTCCGTCGGAAGCCAAAGCCCTGGCAACGAGACGAAGGCGATCCTCCAAGAAGGATAGGTACTCGGGTAAGCTCTCTTTCCACCTATCCTCGAAAGCCGGAGCCGTGAAAGAACGCTCGCCTGCTCGTGTGCGGTGCAAATAGCGCTGTCCGCTGAAAAATGGAGGATCCAGATAGGCCAACCGAACAGAACCGGGCTCGAGCGAGGCGAGAAGCCCCAAGTTGTCGCCAAGCATGAGCTCGCCCGCCTCGTCGCTATGGCCCCATCGCTGCATTAGAGAAGGAAAGGCCGGCTCAACCACCAGGTCGCCGGCCTGGCGGCCGGGCCACGAGAGACGCGGAGAGTCCTTTTCGGCTCCGCTCCGAGAGATCCTGACCACCGCCATGAGGATTGACCATATCAGCAGAAGTGACCGCTATGCACAGATTGCAAGGCGGGAGACGGCTTTCGGCCACTGCTGCATACCTAACCGGCAATTATCGGTACATTAGCGCCGTTTTGGGTTGGCCCCAGCCTTGCAGTGCCTTGGGTTGTCGGCATGACGGTTCCGGACCGTCGGTTCGGCGGTTATTCCACATAGGCCGTTCAGCAAAGGCGCTTCGCCGAGCAGAATGGTAAAAAGGAGGACAAGACGATGCGAAACAAACTCTACAAGCTCACAATGGTGGCGCTGGCGGCCGGACTATTGCTGCCGGGCGCGGCCCTCGCCCAACAAGAACGTGGTGGCCATGGGCAAAACAGCGAAAACTGCCCAAATTTCGTGGACACGAAGGGCGATGGTCTGTGCGACAACTTCGTCGACACGACAGGCGACGGCTTCTGCGACCATAGGCGCGGCGGCGAGGAGCTTCGGCATTTAGCACAAGGCCCCAGAGACGGTACCGGTCGAGGCGCAAGAGCCGAGGGGCGGCCGTGGTGGTGTGAATGTGACGCCGACCCCGAGGACTGCGAGTGCGATAGGCCGCGACGCGGCAAGGGCGCGCGAGACGGCGCGGGCCAGGGCCAGGGCCCAGGGGACGGCACCGGCAGGGGTGAAGCCGCTAGAGACGGCCAAGGTCACGGTCAAGGTCCCCGTGATGGATCCGGCCGTGGTCCCGGCCGAGGCAATCGCACCGGCCCCGAGGACAGTAGCGGTCCAGGATGTAATGAGTAACGCTGTGGGTTGAACTACTCGATATGAAATCCGCTCCCAAGAATGCGACCGATACCGGGGCGGTGGGCAAAGCCTCACCGTCCCGGTTCATTACCTTCAGGCAGGGGCTCCCCCGCGCGGCGGGAGCCGCCGTACTCGCTGTTTTGCTGGGGGTGACGATCGTCGCTCTGCTTGGCCAATACGGTAGAACGGTCTCTTTGGAGAGAGCCGCGATCGCAAGAGAAGCTTCAACGGTCATTGGCGCCGTCGAAGCAGGAATCAACATCCACGTACGGCCCGGAGCGCAGTATCGCGAAGAACGTTTGGAGAGCTATCTGGAGCAGCTAATCGAGACGTCACCGGCGCTTGCGATAGCTCTCATGGACCAAAACGAAGTACCGTTTTTGGCCGCGGGCGATATCGGCCTCCTTGAAGATCCACCGTACTGGGCCGAGGCAACCGTCGAGTCGGCATGGATGCCGAAAGACGGCCGAGCGGGCTTCCATGGACGCGTGGACCCGAGAGGCGGCGCCAGGGGACCAGGACGAGGCCAGAGGACTACCCGGTCACAATGGTCCGAGTTTCCCGGCGAGTCCTACGATGTCGCCGTAATAATGGACACCGGCGATCTCGACGAGCGTATAGGCGCCGCAAAAGCCCGACTGGGCTCGTCACTCATGGGACTGGCGGTTCTCTTGCTACTTGGTGGAGTGGCTCTCAGCCTCTCGGCGCGCCGGCGAAGCCTGGAGACCCAGCTTTTCCGCGCAAGGGAGCGCGCCGCCCAGCAAGAAAGGGTCGCTCAACTGGGCGCGGGTCTTGCCCATGAAACCCGCAACCCCCTTGGTGTCGTACGCGGACTGATGCAATCCATCACCAGCGACACCGCATCGAGCGAGAGCCTGCGCGGCACCGCCAAGGAGGCCATTGACGAGCTCGATCGTGCAGTGGGTCGCATCAACTCATTTCTCAAGCTGGCGCGACCAGTCGAGCCGGATCAAGAATCGGTGCCACTGAAGCCCCTTCTCGAGGGCGTTACCCGCTTGCTGGAAACAGAAGCACCGCCGAAAACCTCCATCGAAAACGTCGCCTGTGAAGAGAGACTTTCGATCATGGCCGATCATGACATGCTCCGCCGCTGTCTGTTCAATATCGGCATAAACGCTCTACGAGCCATTGAACCCGGCGGCACTGTTCGCTTCGAAGCGAAAGCAGCAGCTAACGGCACCGCCGAAATCCGGGTTACCGATGACGGGCAAGGCATCGACCCACGGGATCTGCCTCGAGTCACAGAACCGTACTTCTCGACAACCGACGAAGGCAGTGGTCTTGGTCTGGCTATCGTGGAGCGCATTGCGTCGGGCCACGGATGGAAGCTTCACATAGACTCCGAACCGGCGAAGGGAACCCAGGTATCGTTGACCGGTATGAAAAGAGTCTAGAAAAGACTATACGCGCCCTACTCGATGATGAGCATGCCGCAAAGCAAGCAAACAATAGCCGTGGTCGACGACGATCCGGGCCAACGTCAAGTGATAGAGAACGCCCTGTTGCAGGCAGGCTACCGCCCGATTTCCTGCTCCACCGGCGAAGAAGCAGTTGAAGCGGCGGGCGGCTGTCACCTCATGCTTCTCGACGTGCGCTTGCCGGGGATCTCGGGCCTCGAAGCTTTACGAAGGATAATCGCCGAGCACCCCTCCTTGCCGGTGATCTTGCTGACCGCCTACATAGACTTGAAGGATGCGGTCGACGCGATCAAGAGCGGCGCGCGCGATTATCTGGAAAAGCCAATCGATCTGGACGAGCTGATCGTGGCCATAGACGACATACTGGATTCACCCGGCCGGCCTGTCGGCACAACCGGGCCGCTGGAAACGCCTCCATGGATAGTCGCGGAGAGCAACGCGATGAAACAAGTGTTGTCTCAAGCCGCTCGAGCAGCGAAAACCGATGCCGGTGTTCTTCTCCTCGGGGAGAGCGGGGTCGGCAAGGACGTAGTAGCCACCTTCATTCACCAATCAAGCTCGAGGGCGGATGGCGCGCTCGTAAGAGTCAACTGCGGGGCCCTGCCCGAAACGCTGATCGAGAGCGAGCTGTTCGGGCATGAAAGGGGCGCCTTCACCGGTGCTGACTGCCTCAGAAAAGGACGGTTCGAGGAAGCCGACGGCGGTACGATCTTCCTCGACGAGGTAGGTGAGCTGCCTCTGTCGCTGCAACCGAAGCTGCTACACATCCTTGAAAGTGGAACACTCCGGCGTGTCGGGGGATCGAGGGAGCTGACACTCGACGTCCGAGTGCTTGCCGCCACCAACCGCCCCTTGGAGGAAGCCGTCAAGGAGGGAGCATTTCGCGAAGATCTCTACTATCGCATCAATGTCGTGGCGATAGACATTCCCCCACTGAGGGAGCGCCGAGACGACATCCTGCCGCTGGCTGAACGTCTTCTGGCCGAGAGACGACTCCGGCTATCTTGGGCGGCTGAGCGGGCGCTTGTCGGCTACGACTGGCCTGGAAACGTGCGCGAGCTGAAGAACGCCCTCGAGCGCGCCTCCATAATGGTCGATGGCTCCTTAATCCTCCCGGAAGATCTTCCGCCTCAGCCACGAAACGCGCCGCCACCCCAGCCCGGCGGGTCGGTCCTTGTCGGCGACATGCAGACAATACAACGTCACGCGATTCTCGAGGCTCTCGAGAAGACCGGCGGCAACAAGACCCATGCCGCGAAGCTGCTGGGCATAAGTCGCCGCAACCTCGTCTACAAGCTTCGCGAGTACGGGTTGTAACCCCACCGACCAATATCTAAATCTAAAGCAAGGTGCCCGGCCCATGGGCGCCGCTGAACACATCAGCAAAGCTGCAAGCGCTAGGAGGCTCAGCATGAAGCGTCTCGTGGACGATACCGGTTCCATAACCTTCGGCCTGTACGAGGATAGGATCGATGAGGTCAACTACAAGGATTACAGGCTGGAGACGCCCATGGGGCTGCCCGTTCCTCGCGCCATGAGCTCTGCACTGGCGAAGCAGTTTCATTTCCTCGGCATCATCGGCCCGGAGCTGATCATCGGGATGGCGGTGATAGATCTGGGATACCTGGGAAGCGGGTTTGCCTACATCCACGACAGAAGAACCGGTCGGATGACGGAGGCTCGAAAGATTCAAAAAGGCGGTCGCGGCGCTGTCATCGACCCCTACCCCGAAACGGGCAAGAGCGCTTTCTCCTCATCTTCTCTGTCCATCGAAATGGAAAGAGGGCGCATCTCCGCCCGCGCGGACGACTTTGAGATTTCGGCGGAGCTTGCACTCGATCAGGCAAAGCCGCTTCGGATTTGCACCAGAACCGGCTATCGCGGCTGGACTTACACCCAGAAGACGACGCCGGTACCGCTGACGGGCTCGGTATCCCTGCACGGCGAGAAGATCGATCTGACCTCTCCTTCCTACATGGCTCTTACGGACTGGACCTGCGGCTTCTTGAGACGCGAGACCTTCTGGAACTGGGCATCCACGGCATCGACTCTACCGGACGGCAAGACGCTCGGCCTCAACCTTTCGTGTGGTGTCAACGAAACCAGCTTCACCGAGAACGCTTTCTGGGTCGATTCCGCTCGCACCAAGATCGACACCGTGGATTTCGTCTTCGATCGCCGTGACCTGATGCGTGTTTGGCGCATCACCTCTCAAGACGGAAAGGTAAACCTCACCTTCCATCCCGAAGGTCGAAGGGAAGAGAAGATGACGGCGATGCTGATTTCCTCGCGATTCTCCCAGATCGTAGGTGTTTTCGACGGAACACTGCACCAAGACGACGGGGAGCGGATAATAGTCAAGAACTGCCCGGGCTTCGTGGAAGACCACTATGCCAAGTGGTAGCGAACAGGAAGAATCATCTTAGCTTGCCGCGCGCAAGCGAAGCGAACATACCGACGAAACACAAGACGGCGAACACGAAAAAGGCCACGGTCATCGCATCGACAAACCCAGAGTAGTGCTCCGGTGTAATCCGAGAACGACCGATGAACACAGAGAGCGCCATCATCGCCATAGCCATGCTCATTACCTGGCCTACCAGCCTCATGGTTCCCACCATTCCCGCCGCGAAACCATAGTGACGACTGTCAACGGAGCTCATCACCGCGTTGGTGTTGGGGGAGGAGAAGAAAGCGATTCCCATGCCCAACACGGCCAGGCCCATGACCACGAAGCCGAGTGAGCTGTTCCCATCCAGAAAGGCGAGCATGATCAGGCCCACTGTCGTCATGGCCATGCCGGCGGAAGCCACGATCCTAGGCTCGATCCGGTCGGAAAGCTTGCCCGCGAACGGTGAGAACAAGGCCATGACCACTGGTTGACAGACTAGAATGAAGCCGGCGTTCTGGGGTGTGAGCCCTTTTATGTATTGCAGGTAGAGGCTCATCATGAAAACTACGGCGAAGGTAGCGCTGTAGCTGATGAGTGCCGCGAGGTTGGAAAGCGCGAACACTCTGTTGGATCGAATCATGTCGATGTCTAGGACGGGGTTTCTTTGCCTTGATTCCCACCAGAGAAAAAATCCTGTCCCAGCAAAACCCGCTGCAACGAGCCAGAGACCCAACATCTCCGGAAGCCGGGAGAAACCCAAAATCAGAAACATCAGCGCCATGCTGTAAACGACTGAGCCACCGAGATCGAAGCTCTCGCCCTTTGCCTCGACCTCGTCATGATCGAGGCGTAAGACCGCCAGCACGAATGCCGACATTCCCAGCGGAACCACAGCGAGAAAAATGCTGCGCCACCCGATGTGCTCCGTAAGCAGGCCACCCAACAAGGGCCCGGCCGATAACCCGATGTACACGGCGGCCACGGTGATCCCCAGAGCACGGCCAAGATACCCTCGAGGGAATACGGCGGTCAGCAGCGCCGTGCCCGTCCCGAACACCATGGCTGAACCTATGCCCTGCGCAAAGCGAAACGCTATGAGCGCCGCTGGTGACGACGCAATGCCCGAAAGAAACGAGAACGTCGTGAACACCACGATGCCATAGACGTAGACCTTCTTTCGGCCATGAATGTCGGCAATTCTACCGACCGGCACGAGGAACACCGCCGCCGAGAGCAGATAGGCCGCGGCCACCCAACTGAGCAGTACCGCATCCATATCCAGATCAGCGGCGATATGGGGAAGAGCAACGTTTACGGAGGAGCCCATGAAGGGGATCAGGAAGGCGGTGGTGGTAACGGTAAACAAAACGGCCTTCTTGCCGGTCATTCCCCTGGAGGTTTGCTCACCTTGCTCTTTCACTGACTCTCGCCTTCGACCTGATCAGCCGGTAACCGTGGATGCCCTTGATATGCGATCTTCGCCTCCGACTCCAACGTGGCGACGATCGGCGACGTGGTATTAGATCCACTCCGATGGCAAAGGCATTCCCAGTAGACTTGCCGATAGATTCCCTCCTCCCGGGGATCGTCCGCGCGGTGGGTGATGACGGCAGACTCGTTCTCCAAGCAAAGCCCGGGGCGGGTAAGACGACCCGCGTGCCGCCGGCTCTGCTGGATCTCGCGGGCGGTGAAGAGGTCTGGGTTCTCGAACCGCGCCGAATCGCGGCACGCCTGGCGGCCGCACGAGTCGCGGAGGAGATTGGAGAGAAGCCGGGAGGCACTGTGGGTTACCGGGTTCGCCTAGAGGACGTGGGAGGGCCGGACACGCGCTTGCGATATGTGACGGAGGGGATCTTCATGCGCCGCTTCGCCCGCGATCCCACCCTCGCCGGGGTCTCCATCCTCGTGCTCGACGAGTTCCACGAAAGGCACCTTCAAAGCGACTTCGCTCTTGCGGCCGCGTGCTCTCTGAAGCAAGGAGTCCGGCCGGACCTCAAAATCGTCATCATGTCCGCGACTCTAGAGACCGATTCCATTGCCGACCATCTCGGCGGCGCCCCTGTGATTAGAAGCCAAGGCCGCTTGCACCACGTGGATATCGAGCATGCACCCCACCAGAACGAGCGCCCCCTTTCTGAACGTGTAGCCGCGGCGGTGCGAGGAGCCATAAAGGGACGAGGAGCCGCCGAGCCGGCCTCCGGCGACATCCTGGTCTTCCTTCCAGGAGCCGCCGAGATAAGACGCACCCGCGAGGCTCTTGCAACCTTCGCGAAGGAGAAGAACCTCGACCTCTTCCCCCTTCACGGAACTCTTCCGGCCGCCGAGCAAGACCAAGCTGTTCGACGAGGGGAACGCCGAAAGGTCATTCTAGCTACCAATGTAGCTGAAACATCCATCACCATCCCCTCGGTGACCACGGTAATCGATAGCGGCCTCGAGCGCGTTGCCTCGCATTCGCCCTGGTCAGGCTTGCCCAGCCTGGAGGTTCGATCCATATCCCGCTCTTCCGCGACCCAACGCGCCGGCCGGGCAGGACGAGTGGCGCCCGGCCGCTGCATTCGTCTGTACTCCCAGCACGACCTACATGGAAGGCCGGAGCACATATCTCCGGAGATAGTCCGAACGGATTTGTCGGAGTTATGGCTCGTTTCGGCGTCCGCGGGAGTAGAAGATCCAGCCGCTCTTCCCTGGCTCGATCGTCCTCCCGAAGCGGCTCTCGAAGCGGCGCGAAAGCTATTGAGAGAGCTTGGTGCAATCACCGACAAGGGGGTCGTCACACCCACCGGCAAGGAGATGGCCAAGCTTCCAGTGCACCCGCGCCAAGGCCGATTGCTGGTGGAGGCATCCCGCCGAGACGTCTTCGGGCCGGCATGCGTCCTCGCTGCCATTGCAGGAGAGCGGGACATACTGGCTAGAGGTAGGGACCTGACGGCAAGAGAGGCAACAACCAGCGGACCTTGCGATCTTCTGGAGCGCCGCGACCGATTAATGGAAGCCGGCGGCTCTCGGCTCAACCCCGGCATTTGCCGGCGGCTTGGCCTCGACTTCGGCGCCGCTCAAACTGTGGTTCGAGCCGCCGAGCAGCTTTGCAAGCCTCGCTCCGCCCGCTGGGACACGTCACTTACGACCGAGCAGGAAGCAGAGCTTCGGCTTTGCGTACTGAGCGCCTGGCCGGACCGAGTAGCCCGCCGCCGCCGGCCGGGGAAGCCGGCGTTCGTTCTGGCCGAGGGAGGAGAGGTTCGGCCGGCCCCAACGAGCGTCGTCCGTGAAGCTGACTGGCTCGTCGCCGTCGACGCCATGCGCAGCGGAAAATCGGTGCTAGTCCATCTGGCCTCCTCCATCGAGTCTGATTGGCTGATCGACGTTTTCCCGGAAAAGCTGAAAGAGAGACTGGATGTAACCTGGAACGCCAAGAAAAGGCGCGTAGATGCACACTCGCGGTTGACCTTTGGAGAAGCCGTACTGATGGAAAGCCGGGAGCCCGCCCGAGATCATCCCGAAACGTGGAGGCTCCTTTCAGAGCAGGCAAAAAAAGCGGGTCTTTCGGCCTTTGCAAATACGGATGTCATGGAAAATCTAGCCGGAAGACTAAGGATCGCAGCCGAAGCCGACCCAAAGGCGGGCTATCCCTTGCTCGACGAAGTGGCTCTAGACGACGCCGTGACCAGGCTTTGCGAAGGGCACGGCAGCTTCGATGAGCTGACCACCTCCGGGCTCGTCGATTCCATCTTGGCTCCGCTGTCATGGCCGGCCCGACTTCGGCTCGACGATCTAGCACCTACGCACATCGAGCTTCCAGGCCGCCGAAGAGCACCAGTGCGCTATCCGGCCGGCGGAGCACCTTACGTCGCGTCTCGCATTCAGGACTTCTTCGGTCTTCGAGAGACCCCTCGTATAGGCGGAGGTCGACTCCCCCTCGTTGTGCACCTGTTGGCGCCGAACAACCGGGCGGTACAGGTAACTCGAGACCTGGCGGGATTCTGGGAAAGACATTATCCGGACATACGACGCGGGCTGTCCCGCCGCTACCCGCGTCACCGGTGGCCGGAAACCCCGGACTAAACCGGAGATTGACGCAGCAGACGCGCGTGCCACGCCCGCGAGGCGTGGATCCAGAATCATGATTTCCGATTTAGGCCCGAGACAGGCTCATCCCCCGGCTACCATGGGAATGGGGTAGACCTCCGCGCCATCCGGGACGGTCGTCCGCTCGAAGTCGGGTCTGGACACCGATTTTTCGTTCACGCGGACGACCGCATAAGGATAGGGATCGCCTATTTCCGAAAGAACATCAGCGACTGTCATACCCTCCCGCCAGGGGATCTTCCTGTCCTTCACCTTGATCATTCACGAACGCCCTTGGACTCCAAGAGCTCGAGCACGTCAGGGAAGTCGATACCGAGACGCTTCACCGTCTTCAGCGTCGGGATGCCGTCCTTTGTCCATCCTCGACGGGCGTAAACCGAGTCCTTGAGAATCTCGTACCTCTTTTCGCGATGCTTGCGTAGAATCGCCAGCTTCTCGGCCGTGCTCTTGCCGGCGATGTCGACTTCGTGCTCCTCGACGAGCTGCTTGTCGTACCGCTCCCTGCGCGACTCGTACTCGTCCTCGGTGACCGGGCCCACGGCTCGGTAAGGAATATCGTCGTTCGCTCGGTCTCCAAACCCCATCTTCAGGTTGAAGATGCGCTGGAAGTTGTAAACCGTCTCGCTCATGGTGATGAGGCCTTCGGGCGTCGTCTCCCGTCCGGTTACGGCACTGAAGTACTTCGCGTACCACTCGACGTGCTGCATCACCTTGGCCGGCTCCTCGGTGTCCTTGTTGTCCTCGGGGACTATGTCGTTCCAAGGCAGCTTGCACAGTCCGCAAAGGCTGAACCAAGTCCTGAACATCGGGAACCAGTGAAGTGCTTCGGCCTTCTTCTCGAAGGTCGGCATGTAGCCGTGAACCATATCGAGGAAGATGAGCCAAGCCTCGTCGTGCTGCGGCCCCTTCAGCGCAAGCCCGTAGCCGCCCTGCTGGGCTAGAGACTCCTTTGTAATGTACTCGGAGAACTCGAGCCCCTTGGCTTCCATGCCTATGTCCTGCATGGTCGCGGCATCGGCACCGAACTCGGAGGCGAAGATCTTCTTCATCCTTCGAATGCCCTGACCGACGATCTTCCCAAAGCCTTCGCCTCTACCCATCTGGTGAAGCACTTCGAGAGCGGACAGCCTGTTACCGAATGACAGATCCAGCCCTCCGGTATGCTCCTTGTTGATCAGCCCCATCTCGAAGCATTCCATTACGAAAGCCAGGGCGGTGCCGAAGGAGATGGTGTCGATTCCGTATGCGTCGCAGTAGAAGTTGAACTCGGCGACGGTGAACGGATCGAAAATACCGAGGTTGGAGCCACAACCGGCGATGGTCTCGTACTCCGGGCCGTCGACGAACACCTTCTGTCCCTTGAACGGACCGGTGAAGGGCACGAAGTCCTTAATGCCGTGAGCGCAAGCCACCGTGCATCCGACCCAGCAACCATCGAAGCCCTTGTCGAAGAGGCGGCGGTAGACTTCCTGACCTAGGTTCGCGGCTTCCGGATGCCGGCCGTAGCGGAAGTTGTTCGTTGGAAGAAGATCATAGTCGTCCATGATGGTGACGAGATGGGTCGTGCCAAGCACCGCCATCTCGTGCTGCTTCGGATCGAGCTGCACTATCTCCGTGGAGTGAGCCTTGCCCACCTCCTTCAGCGACTTCTCGTCCGCGGGACGGTTGGACCTCAAGGTCACTTTGTCCCAACGGGCCACGATCGCCTTGATGTTCTTGTTCGTGAACACCGTCCCGATTCCGCCCCTGCCCGCCTGCTTGTACCGGACCCTCTTTCTGGCGGAGTCGAACCATGTGAAGTTCAGGCAGCCAATCAGGGTGTTCTTGGCTCCTTGACCCGCGGAGACGACGGAGATCTCTCGAGGCTTACCATCACCAAAGTGCTCGGTAAGGATCCTAGAGGTCTCGTAGGAGTCCTCCGGAAGGCCGGAGCACTCGATGATTTTCACTTTCTCATCGACGCCGTCGATTACGACCACGACCTCTTTCTCGGCCTTGCCGGTAACCTCGAGCGCATCGAAGCCCGAGAACTTGAGGTATGGCCCAAAGAAGCCGCCGACGTTGGAGTCGATCGGCGCGCTGGTGAGAGGAGAGATGGTGGAGACTATGCTCTTGCCCGAGCCCGGATAGTTAGTAGTTCCGCCCATGGGGCCGCACGCTATACAGACGGCGTTTTCGGGATCATCCCATTTGGTGGTGGGCTTCACCGCGTTCCACAGCAGCCACAGGTCGTAACCCTTGCCACCCACGAAGACCTTACGAATCCGCTCATCCACCGGCTTCGTCACGATCTCGGAGTTGGAGAGATTCACGGAGAGCACTTGATCCGTGTAACCCCGGTCGACCTCGGCTCGATTATAGCCAAAGGCTCCTATCTCCTTGAACGTAGGTCCCTGCATGGCAACTAGCCTCCTCTCTTTAAGGTTTAGAGTGAATGAAGCCGAGCCGGTCCGTGCACTCGCACGCGGCGCCCGGCAGGGTATCAGAAACGGCACCGGAGTGAAGGGATATCGGTTAGGGATATCGCTTTGGGCCGTCGGCGCCGCCGCCCACCAAACCGCTCATGGCCGCTTCCTATTCACTCCGCTTGGGCGGCGGACTTCCGCGCGGCGAAAAATGCAGGCTACACTGCATCCCATGAGCAAACGATCAGGAAAGAGTGTTCCTACGGGAGAAACGCTGACGCAGCTTCGAAAAAAGTCGCGCGGACATGCGCGGGGTCTGGCCATGGCGATGGTTTCGGACGCTCTCTCACGCAGCGTCACGGAACTCGTACAGCCGGATGAGCTGGCAAGCGCCATGGCGGATGGAATTCGAGCAACCGCGGACGACCCGAACCTGGAGAACTGGCTTACAGAGCGTGTGTCGGCCGCCCTCGACTTCGCCGACTCGCAGTACGAAGGCACGGTGGACGAGCATTTGGCGCCCGAGGTTCACGAGGCCTTGCAAAGACTGGCCTCTCGGCCGTTCCGGGTCGACCCCGCTCTTCTTCGATCCGTGCTGGGGCACGAGAAGATCCTCTCCATGCTGCGAGAGGGTCTGGAGAACGTGCTCACCAGCTTCGGCCGTTCGCTCCTTGCCGCGATGCCTGGAACGGAACGTGGTCAAGCCTTCGCGGGGATCTTCGATATGGCAAAAGGCGTGGCCGCGATGGTCAGAGCGGAGCTGGACCGGATTCTCGAAGGACGCGTGCAAGAGTTCGTGTACGACACCGTGGATCGCGGCATCGAGAAATGGACCGATGCGTTGTCCTCGAAAAAGACTGCCGAGCGATTCGCGCAGGCAAGAGCGGAGCTGACGGAGATACTGCTGGATCAGCCGGCTGGTCACTATATTGCAATACCCAGGACAGCGGACGTAGCCGCGATAAGCAGAGCCGCATGTGAGGAAATAAGAGCCCTGGCTGCGTGGGAGGGGTTGGAGGACGAGATAGCCGGCTCCCTGCACCGTGCTCTCGAGCCCCTCGAGGAAGAGACTCTCGCCGACATTCTCGACGGATCCGGTCTCATGGAAGCTTGGCGCGGACCGGTTGAGGAGCTTCTTACCTCGTACTTTGAGCAACTCTTCGAGTCGGAGCCTTTCGGCAACTGGTTGTCACGGGTGGAAGCGGGCAAGCCGTCTCCGCGAAAGCGACATGGCCCCTCTCATGACTAAACGCCCCAACGACAAGTACACCCGCCGGATCGCCGGGTCCGCCTTGCAAGGATACAGCCTGTTCGTTCAGCGTATCTTTCGCGCGAAGGTCAGGAAGCCGCTGTGACCTATCATGCGGAGTTCAGGACGTACGCTGTTTCTTGCCACATGCCAAGGCCGCATCATCGTTTCGGAGGTCTCTATGAGCATGAACGCGCGGCTTCGGTGTAGAGCATCGACCGTCTCCTTCACCTGAAGGACCGTGGGCGAGTAGGCCATGAATATCCCGTCGTCCTTCATGGCTTCCGCGGCGTGTGGGACCACTTGCCAAGGCTCGGGAACATCGAGCAGCAGCCGGTCCAGATCACGCTCTTCGATGCCTTCGTAGATGTCCTTCTCACGCACGCGGTGATTCGCGGGATCGAGCCCGTCGAAAGCGAGACGTATGTTCTTGCGCGCTCGGTTGATTGCTTCGTCGCGTACCTCGTAGCTGACAAGCTCACCCCTCTCGCCGATGAGCCGAAGCACGGCGATGGCGAGCGAACCGGTGCCTACACCCGCCTCCACCACCCGAAGCCCAGGCTTGATATCGCCCCACACCAGGATGGTTCCCAGATCCTTCGGGTAGATGATGGTGGCGAACCTCGGCATGTCCACCACTAGCTCGGCGAGCGTAGGCCTTAGCACCGCGAAGAGCTCGTCACGGCTGGATCGCACCCGAAAGCCCGGAGGCAGGCCGATGAAATCGTCGTGCTGGAAGTGATGCCCGCGCAGATCGGTGTGCCCTCCAGCGGCAAGAACCGAAAGATAACGCCGGTTCTTGCGATCCACCAGGATGATGGGCTGGCCCGGCCTAAGCTCATCACCCTCCCGCTCGCCCTCGTTCGGATCGATCTCTTGTTCCATGGCCGGCGACGGGACCATGACCTGTCCCGCGCGTCAAGCTCATACCGGCGCGCTACTCATTCTCCCACCCGAGGCGCGTGCATCACACTCGGCGGGGGCCAACGGATCACGGCGTCAAAGGGCAGTCCGGCGCTACCCCGGTGGCCACGAGAGAGGGCGACCGCCCAAAAGGTGCAAGTGAATATGATAGACCGCCTGACCCGCGTCCCGCCCCATATTCATGACCACACGATACCCGCTCTCGTCGTGCCCGCGATCACGGGCCAGCTTCCTCGCGGCAAGGAACAGCTTACCCACTACCTCCGCGTCATCCGGCTCCATGGCGTCTATGGTGGGAATATGCTTGGTCGGGATAATGAGGATGTGCGTGGGTGCCTGAGGGTTAATGTCCTCGAATGCGATGACGTCCTCGTCCCGGTGAACGATGTTGGCCTTCATCTCGCCGTCGCGAATTTTGCAAAAAAGGCAGTCACTCATGGGGCCTCCTTCCTGATTGACCTTACGAGCCTTATCGTCACCAACCGACAAAGGCAACAAGCGGAAGCCGGCCGCGCGACGATGCCGCGGCTTCCTCCGCGCTCGGCCGTGGACCTCGCTCGAGCTCTTGGACGGCTCTCGGCCGGCGCCTCAATCCGCCGATGAAGCAGGCGAGGAGACCCTGCTCCCGCGGAGCTGAAGGTCAGCGCGACGGTCGCTCAGAAGGTCCGTTCGGAGTCCAAAAGGATCGTCACCGGACCCTCGTTTACGAGCTCGACCTGCATGCGAGCGGCGAACCGGCCGGTGGCTACCTCGATGCCTTTACGCCTCAGTCCCTCACAGACCGCCTCATAGAGCCGGGTCGCCTCCGCCGGCTCCGCGGCCGAGGTGAACGCCGGGCGACGACCCTTTCGAACGTCTCCATACAAGGTGAACTGAGACACTACGAGAACGCCCCCGCCTACATCCTCGACCGACCTGTTCATCCTGCCTTCGGCGTCGTCGAATATCCGCAGCCCCGAGATCTTATCCACGGCCCAAACGACGTCCTTTTCACCATCCTTGCGACCGACACCAAGTAGCACGACCAGTCCAGAGCCTATCTCGCCCGCTACCTCGCCGCCGATTGCAACGGAGGCGCGGGTGACCCGCTGCACCACCAGTCTCATCGCTTCTCCTCACTCAAACCGACCCGAGGACCCGGACCGGCTGAAGACCGTGGATCTTCATCTCTCCCATCGCCACCAGGCGGCCGGTCTCGTCCAAAAGCCGCACAACCTGGCCGGAACGCAGGCCGCCTCCCCCTGCTTGGGCTACCTCACCCAAACCGAGCATCCGTCCGTGCCCCACCATTCGCACTTTACGTTGGTCGAGCCTCACGGCGGGGTAGTGGCTCATTGCTTCGCTCGGCGAAACGAGCTTGAGGCGCAGCGCCTGCCGGTCTTCGCTGGTGCGGGCCGCCGTCAGATCATCATGCGACACCGCCTGCTCCAGCGCTAGGTTGCCGACCCTCGTTCTCACCAACCTAGAAAGCATCGCCCCACAACTCAGCTCCTGCCCTAAATCGTGAAGCAGCGTGCGCACGTACATGCCCTTACCGCAGACCACGAGCAGATCGACCTCGGGCGGCTCGAACCTGGTTATCTCGAGGCGGCTGACAGTCACTGCTCTTGGCTCGCGCTCCACTACCTCTCCGCGCCTCGCCATCTTGTACAGACGCTTGCCACCCTTCTTCAAGGCACTGAACATGGGAGGGATCTGGGTTATATGTCCGCGAAAACGCTCCAGAACCTCCTCCAGCCGTTCCCGTGTGACATCCACTGGCCGCTCTTCCAAGACACGGCCGGTAGCGTCATGAGTGTCAGTCGTAACCCCAAGGCGAGCGGTGCAGTCGTACTCTTTCTCGGAATGCGTCAGGTATCCGGCCAGCTTCGTGGCCTCTCCAACGCAGACGACCAAGACCCCGCTCGCCAATGGATCGAGGGTACCGGTATGTCCGGCCCGCTTGATCCGCATACCGGCGCGGACCCTGGCGACGACATCGTGAGACGTCGGACCGCTCGGCTTGTCGACTACAAGTACACCTGAAAGACTCCTCCCTTGGGCGGAGCCGTTTTGGAGAGTAGGCATGCTCTTTCCCTGTCTGTTGGCTGTTCAGGCCACGGCGGTGTCGGCCGAGAACAGATCGCCGACGGCACCTGAAGCGCGCTGCTTAACTTCCATTAGAGTTCCGGTCAAGCGAGCACAGGCACCATTCCCTCCGCCCCGTCCCCCCAAAACAACGGCGAGCGAGCCGAGATCGATCTCGCCTCGGCTGCGGAAAGTTGCTTCATACTCATTCTCGTCTTGTTCCACAAGGATCAGAGCCACCTCTACGCCCTCGACGGAGCGAGCGTAGTTGACGAACCCATCCAGCATATCGTCTCCGCTTCCGCAGATCCGAAGCATTTCCCTAGTAGCAGTGAGAATAGCCAGTCGACCCTGCTCTGCCAGCTCGAGCGTGGCCAAGACCGAGGAAAGAAGCTTCACCCGGTTGAACGGCTGGGTTTCGTATATGCGCGACGAAAGCTGCCACGGACTCACACCACAGGCCAAGAGATCCGCGCATATTCGTAGCGACTCGGCGTCCGTCGAGTCGTATCTGAAAGATCCGGTGTCACTCATGATGGCTGCGAACAAGTTGTGGGCGACGTCGACGCTGATGGGATGCTCGAGGTGTTGTAGCAGCTTATAAACCAGAACGCCCGCCGCCGCGGCCGAGGGATCCAAGAGATTCAAGTCCCCGTAGCTTTCCGCGCCTGCGTGATGGTCGATGCTAATCAAGACACCTCGCCCGGCGGAAACGACGGGCAAGCCGTCAGCAATTTCGTCCAAACGCGGAGTGTCGCAAACGAAGGCAGCATCGAACGGCCCCTGAAATTCCTTCCTCTCGATCTGATCCGCTCCCGGCAAGAACCTAAAGTTGAAGGGCAAGGGATCGGCGTTGTAATGAAACACCGTCTTTCCCATCTCCCGAAGCGCGCACGCAAGGGCCAGGCTCGACCCGGCGGCATCACCATCAGGCCGCCGGTGCATAGTTACGAAAAACCGGCGCCCTTGCCGAATGACGTCGGCAATTAGCTCGACCATACCGCGGCCTCCCAGTCTTCGAGGGGGGTCCCCGCCAGACCCAAAGCGATAGATAGGTACATTACCCCGTCAAAGAGCCCCCGTAAACCCCTCGCGCCGGCTGACTATCCAGATCGGCCGGAAGCAAGAACTTGATCACGGCGCCCTGCTCGAGGCCCTCGGCCCTCCAACGCCAGAGGTGCCCTAAGTGCCTGAAATCACATCCGCCCCGGTACGACTTAAACGGGGCATTGTACCTACACAGGGTGTCGCAGAAGCCTCGCAAGTCGTGCTGACGAAAGTCAACACCCAGTCACCGCTCACCCTCGCACTTTTGCCGCTTCGCGCTTACTCCGGGATGACTTACGGGGTTTTGCGGCGCCCTCCGCGGATGATGTGTTGAGTAGGCGAGCAGAAGTGGCACCACGCCGAGGGCTTCCTGATCGAGTAGGCGGGCTTGCCTTGCGATAGCCCTTGAAGGACTATCTCCCGAGATTTCGCAAGGAGCGTCTCCACAACCCCACGGCGAGCCGATCCGACGTAGACCGGCGCCGTTCAAAGGAAAGCCATGCGATATGCCACGGCCAAGGCAGCCCTGCTCGCCGCCTTCGTTTCGGCGGCGTGCTCGGATCCCGCCCTCACTCCCTTCCTCGACCTGGACGCGCCCGAGCCGATCTCGCCGAAGGACGGCGTGTGCATCACCGCGACCTCAAACCCCTCCTTCTCATGGTCGCCGGTACCGAGAACCCGATGGTACTCGGTAGAGGTGGCAAGCGATCCCGATTTCACCACGATCGTGCGAGAGGCGGACGACCTGCAGGAGACGTCGATCACCTTCGGAGACGCGCTGCCGGCGGGTGAGTACTGGTGGCGGGTCTCGGCGACAGATGGGTTCGGAGACTTCCTTGGAAGCGAGGTCCAAAGCTTCGTCGTCGCCGCCGGGCTGCCCCCACTTTCACCCGAGCTGCCGGCGGAGCTGGGATGCGGAGAATCTCCTTCAATCAGCTGGGACGATCCGCTGGGAGATAGGGAAGAGATTACTTACTGTATCGAGGTCACGGCCCACGGCGGCCCCGACGATGGATCGGTCATGGTCTCTCGAAGCGACCTCACCGGCTCCGAGCACGTCATTCCCCCGGGCTCGCTCGATGTGGGCTTGGCCTACTCCGTTAGGTTGCGGAGGGTCTTTCTGCACTGCCCCGGCGACTGGGTGGATGCTGGAACCTTCACGGTGCTCGGAGACCTAGGGACACCTTCGGATCTCTTTGCCGACGTGTACGGGTGCGGACCCTTCGACGTCGTGCTCGGCTGGGAGTACGAGGGTGAGCTGCCGCCGGGCGCGGTCTTTGAAGTCGAACTCGTCGACGAGGGAGGCGATGCCCTCTTCTTCGAGACGACCGACACGTCCTTGGAGATAGAAATCCTCGAGGCGGGCCTTTACACCTGGAGAGTGCGGGCCATCGAAGACACGGATGGAGACGTCTCATGTGCAAGCCCTTGGGTTGACGGAGAAGAGATCGAGATCGTCGGTGGACCGTCCGCTCCCGAGGGCCTCTCATCGTCTTGGCATGGCTGCGGGCCCTTCGACGCTACCCTCGGCTGGCTGGAGCCCGAGGAGATGCCCGCCGGCGCGAGCTTCGAGGTCGAGATCGAGGGCGCCCTCGGGTTCTCGGACTCCTTCGAGACGACGGAAACGCTCGTCGAACTCATGCTGCCGGCGGCTGACACCTACTCTTGGCAAGTCCGCGTGTCCGTCGACGGTGACGATGAGCTTTCCTGCGCGAGCACTTTCTCTGAAGGCCCTCCCCTTCGTACAGGCTCCGGCCGCTCTTGGCAAAAGATGACCGAGAGCGCCGCCTTCGGACCAAGAGAGTCCCACGGCTTGGTGGCCGACGAGAGCCACGAAACCCTGTTCGTCATCGCCGGCAACGCGGGCGACGACGTAAGCGACGTCTGGTCCTCCACCGACGGCACTGACTGGTCCCTTTTGACCGCGGACGCCGGCTTCTCTCCTCGCCGCTGGTTCGGCAGCACATGGTTCGACGACAGGCTCTGGATCGCAGGTGGCATCCTGGGCACGGGCGGCGCAAACCACGACGACGTGTGGTTCTCCTACGACGGGGCGACATGGTCGGAGGCCGAGCCGTCGAGCTCGACCCACTTCGCGGCTCGACATGCTCCTTCTCTTCTGGCGCACGACGGCAGGCTCTGGGTGATCGCTGGAGAGGGCCCCAACTGCAACACGAGATCCGATGTGTGGTCATCGGCCGACGGCTACGACTGGGAGCAGGTAACCGCCGACGCGGGCTTCACCTCCCGCGACTGGCACGGAGCGGTGGTGTTCCAGGATCGAATGTGGATCATCGGCGGTCTCCACCGAAGCGCGGCGTGCAGTGAGACCTACCTCTCTGATGTGTGGTCATCCGCCGACGGCGTGGAGTGGCGCCTCGAGGCAGAGGACGTCTTCCCGGCGCGAGGCGGCCACGCCACCGCGGTCTTCGACGAGAAAATTTGGGTCATCGGCGGCACCAACTCCTGGCCGGCAGCCACCCAGAGCGACGTCTGGTACAGCAGCGACGGCGTCGAGTGGTGCCGAGCCACCGACGAACACGAGTTCAGCAACCGCTACGGCCTCGCCGCGGGAGTGCTCGACGGCCGCTTGTTCGTCATAGGAGGCTTCGACGGCAACCTGCAAGGCGACGTGTGGTTCAGCGACTGACCGCCCGCCGCCCTCCGTCGAGAGCAGGGCCACTGCCCATAAACACGGAGAGGTTCGAGATCAGTCTGGAATAGGCTGGCAGCTTCACAGGTCGACCTATCGCCGGGATAAGCTTCGAGAGGGGTTTTGCGACAGCTTCTTTCACGGGGACAGGTTTCGCAGGGCCGCAGGGCTAGGTGCCGCAGGGCTAGGTGCCAGGGCTAGGTGCCGCCCGAATGGAGAGGGAATGGAGAGGGCCCGGAAAAGTAGGGATGTCCGGGGGGCCGTGGCTTCGGCGGAGGACCACCGATGGGTTCAGTCGGCCGAAGCGCTATCTTCTCGATGAGGGGGGTGCGCGTCGCCGAGATGCGTTGCTTTCATTGGATCCTCGGGAGGTCACTCGCGAGCTTCCTCGCACCTGCGGCCGGCTGCGGGATGAGTCCCTCTCCCTTTCTGCTCGCGATCCCTCTCGCCGGACTCTTGGCGCAGACGACTCGGCGGCGGTCGAGCGGGTGCGCGAGGCATCACGCTGTACGCCTACGCGGGGGACCTCTCGCCGAACTCTAGGCGAAGGCGACTCGGCGGCGGTCGAGCGAGTGCGCGAGGCGTCACGCTGTACGCCGACGCGAGGCGCCTCTCGGCTGACTCCGGGTCTAGGCAGAGACGACTCCGCGGTCGTCGCGCGGGTGCGCGAGGCTTCCCGCTTACCGCCGACACGCGGGACTTCTCGATTCACCGCGACTCTCGAGTCATTTCTGGGCTGGACGCGCCGAGCGCTCTCCTCTTTCAGCGACGAGCGAGCCTTGCCGCCCGAAAAGACCATGCGGGTTGGATCGTCCGCCGGTCTTACCGCCGGTCTGGGATTGGCGGCGGAAGATCTCGCGGGAGGTCTCTCGGCGGGCGCCACTCTCTTTGGAGACCGCTCTGAACGTTTCGCGGGGGAAGCCCGGTGCCGATTGCTCGCGTACCTGACCTTGTGAACCACGGAGTGCCGGCGGTCGTAACCATGTCCGTATCTATGATGATAGTAGGCGTAATGGGCCAATCTAACATGCAAGCCGACACGCCAGCCCCCACGACCCCAGTGGCCGCCGACCCATCTGCCGTGATACCAGTGACAAGGAACCCATACGTAGCCGGCACGGTAAGCCGGTCGCCAGTAACCAACGGTCCAGTAGCCACCTACTACGTGACCGGGAACCCACACGTAACCCGGACGAACGGCTCTCGGCTTCCAGTAACCCGAGTACCACATCCCATCGGCGTAGTACCCCGTGACCCAGACGAATCCGCGCTTTGAAGCTCGGCGCCAGGAGCCTATTACCCAGTACCCCTTCGGGCATACATGTCCCGGAACCCATACATATCCGGGACGTCTTGTGATCGGCCGCCAGTAGGCGGACACCCATACACCTTGGTCATAGTAGCCATCGACCCAAACGTGATCATTCCGGGTCTCCTCACGCCAGAATCCGGGAAAGTAGGAGCCGTTCTCATCCCTGTAACCTTCCACCCACACGTACCCGTCCGGCATTTCCAGGGGACGCCAATGCGCGGCAACGGCGCCTTCATCCCCCATGTACGCATCCACCCAGACGAACCCTTCCTGGTGGGCCTCGCGCCAGTAGCCCTCAATCCATGAGCCGTCAGCGTGATAGTGACCTTCGACCCACACGAAGTCGGACCGCTCATAACCGCCGGCGTCATCCGAGATCGAAGCCTCCGCTTGCTTCAAGTAGACCGCCCCAAGAATCAACGCGGCGCACGCAAGACACGCCATCCAAACTCTTCTCTCCATGGGGGACTCCTGTCCTTATGTAGCTCCTTTCGCCGATCACGGGGGAATGAAGAAGGAGCTATTTTTTTGGACACCGGCAACCGTCGAACGGTCGCGTCTTGGGACGAGCGCAACTCAATCGTCCTAGGAGCCATGTTACATCACGAAGTGATCACAGCGGTATGGGCATAAATCTCTCAAGCTCGACCCGAGGTAGTATGATCCCCCTGATGATTCATGACGAAAGCCCTTTGAGCCTGCCGTTGGCCATCGCGTTGAACACAGTATGAAACAAACCGCCGAAAACACTGCTCTTTCTCATCGACTCCAGCATCTTCATTTTCACTTCGCAGGTCATCGTACCCGGATCGAACACGATGTGAGCTGGAAACGACGGAATCGTCACCTCGTTCCTGGCCAAGTAAAACCCTACCTGGTAGCTGAGAATGCCGCTTGCAATGAATACCCCCGAGCTGGTGGTGGGAGCGTATCCTCTTTCGAAGATGTCGCCTCGCTTGAACATCGCATTCATGAACTCCTTGTACTTCTTTTCGCTCCCTTCCATATCGTCTTCATCTACTTCATATAAATAAAAATCGCTGATTGATACTCCGTCATAGGGAAACGACGTAGACATGACTTTGTCCTTCAACAGTGCCGCCGTAATATTGAGCTTCTTGCTCTTCTTACAGGCCTTTTGAAGCGTCATGGTCATGCAGCCGTCTATGGAGCTGACTATTATATCGCTTGCTGCGACGAGCTCATCCACATTGCTCCGGTTGATGCCCCCTTCTATTGCCACAATCTCCGAGTAGGGATGTATCGATCGCAGGTGATCGGCAAGCACCTTGACCTTGCTCTCACCGACTGTACTAATCGTGCTGGGAAGCTGTCTGTTGATGTTGGATGCCTCGTAAGTATCGATATCGGATACGATAATCTTTCCGACACCCAGTCTTGACAAGGCAATGGCTGTCGGAGCCCCCACCCCTCCGGATCCGGCAACCAGTACGGTTCCCTTCCGAATACGCTCCTGCTCTTCCCGCGTGAACACGCCGATGTTTCTTTGAAATATATCTTCGTATTGGAAATCCATGACTCGTCTCCCTCGTAAGCCTTCCTAGCCCTGCCCCTACGGAACCCTCCTACATTACGAGGGAGCTTAGCGCAATACGAGAAGGCCGGACCCAAATCGCACCAAAAAACCGGCCGCGAGCCGCTCTTCCGCCCGCCGCTTTTACGCGCTCGCAAGCCCCCCGCGCGCTCGCGCTCGGTAGCACTAAAATCACTTCCCAGGTGAAATCCCCGTCGACGCCTCCTCGAACATGGTGGTCTCCCAAGGAGGCGACAGGCGGATTTCACTTCTTCAAGCCTTAGCACCCTTGACCTTCAGCGGACGACCAGCCTGTTGCGGACGGTGCGAGCGGCTCGGTGCACGGGTGGAAGGCCGCGCGCAAGAGATGAGATACCGGCACGAGCCCGTCGCCAAGCCGGCAGGAAGACAGGCGGCGTTCCCGCATGACCGATCAAGCGCACATGCGTGGCATAGTGGAGCTTATAATCTTCGTCTCCAAGCAGAAACTCGAAGCTCTTATGACGCCGCTTCATGCTCTCATCGAGCATGAAATGAAGCAGCAAACGGCCGGGAGCATAGCCTGCGAGCCCTGGGTCGTAAGCAGGCACCCAGTACAAGAATCTTCCATCATGAACCACGCCCATATGGACCGCGGCCAAACGCTCCCCGGAAAACAAGGCGGAGACAACGAGCACGCCTTTTTCGGCGAGCCTGCGGAACAAGGACACATTTTTTTCACTCGAGAACAGATCCGGAAGACCGGAGGCTATGTACTGCCTTGACTTCCACTGTATGCAGGACTCCAAGAGGCCACCTGGATCCGCGGCAAACTCCATCTTTACAGGTCCGTGATCCTGCTCGAGCCTTCTCATCCTGCGACGACTGTCCTGAAACAGGTTCTTTCGAGATGTCTTGACATGCCGAATGAACTCCGCCTCCTCAGAGAAGATAGTCCAGTCGACCATGGGCGCGGCGGCCAGATGCGATGAGGCCCGCTCCTCCTGCCAGCGGCGCCTATCCAGGACCCCACGCTCCACGCTAGGAAGCCATCCAATGCGAACTGTCTTCGAGGGTGATTTTGTGGGCGTGAGAGGCGAATGAAAGTCCAGAAACGGAGCGTCTTTAACGGGCCTGGACCCTCGGCCCACACCAAGCAGGCGAAAGCCCTCGGTTTCTACTTCCGCATGCATAACCGAGGTGGGACGGCCCGGAAAACGAACCTCGCCCAACGTTTCCAGAAACTCGTCAGAGCCGAAAAAACGCATGCTCATTTTGCACCCCGCTAATCGCTTCCACATGAGCTGGGGCAAGAGTGGGGCTGCCCGAGAGTGAGTGGGTTTGAACGGGATTCCTTCGAGGAACAATCGCAACTTCCGCACCCTGAAGACGGCTCGTCTTTTCGAACCCGCGACCTCGAACACTTTCGGTCGTCCGAGGCATTTCCGGAGAAGGCTCCGCGCACCGGCCTGGGTTGAATACTGACATCGCCGGCCTTGACCAAGGAGCCCGCGGGTACGGAGCCGGTCACAACAGCCCCAGCCATGACCTTGCTTCCGGCTCCCACCGTGACCGGACCGATTATCGTGGCTCCCGGTCCTACATGTACGTCCTTTTCGATGACCGGCGAACCCACGAGACGACTAACCGGGTCAGCCCCTTCTCCAAGGGTTACATTCTGAAACAAAATGCAGCCGGAGCCGATTCGTGCTCCCGGACTTATGCATTGCCCCATCCCATGTACTACGACCACTCCCGGCTCGATGTGGGCATCCCAATGTACATCGGCAGAGTACAGATGCCTTATCAGGCGCGAAACCGTCTTCGCCGGGCCCGTGCTCCCATCCTCCCGCAGCACCTGCATGAGCCGAACCAAAGCCATCATCTGAAAGCCTATCTTTTCCACAAGGTGCCTGCTCATCTGGTCTTGAGAGATCTTTTCGTCCGCGTACCGCAACCGATAACGCCGGACCTGTTCGTGATCCGCGCGAACCTTCTCCAACCATCTTGGGAGCGTGGACAATCTTGTCCGGCATACCTCACGAGCCAGCCCCTTCATGACGCCTGCCGGGCCTCCGCTCTCGGATCCGACCCCACCGAAGTACGTCATGCCATATGCCAAGGTAGCCAAAGTGAGCGCCGCTTTCTCTACCCCAACACCATCCACAATCTCGGAACCCTTTAGAGCCAAGCGTCCGGCTCCTCGACCGAGTGATGGCTCCAACGCCGAAATAGAATAAAACGGTCTGGCCAAGGGAGAAACTACCCGCATGAAGCTCCAAGGGTCCGCATCGACTGTTGAAGGGTGCTTCCTAGCCACACGAACTTCGTTGATTCCATACTGCCAGGCCCTCTCCAACCAAGCCGAACCGTCTGTATGATCCGAACTATGAATAGAATCGGCTTCACCGAAGGCATACGTGAACTTTGCTCCGTATGCCTCCAGACGAAGGCCCAGCTCTCGATCCTCCGAGCGTTTCAATGTGTGGTCGAAGCCGCCGACTGCAAGATAGTCTCGCCGCCGCATGGAGACATTTCCCGTGTAGAGATGCCGGCCTCGCGGTCGTTCCACACCCATTTCGAGTGCCTGTTGCAACCCGGCAAGCTGCGCGGCGTGGAAACGTTCGAAAATAGGCATTTGCGGTAGCGCGTGGTCTGGACGGATACGGCCAAGTACCACCATGTGCTCTTCACCACGATGATGAGCTAGGTGAGCCTCCAAGAACCGAGGCCCCACCTGCATGTCGTCGTCCAGCATCAATAGTATATCTCCTCCGGCGAGCCGGACACCTTCATCACGAGCCGCGGCGGCACCACCATTCTCGCGTCTGGCGACAGTCAGTTTTCCGTATCTCGGTCGCAAATCGGAAAGATAGTCGTCCACCGGCATGGTGGAACCGTCATCCACGACAACGATCTCGTAGGTCTCGGGCCGCAGCGACTGAGCTGTAAGCTGAGCCAGCAAGCGCCGGACTGCCGAGGGCCGTTCATAGGTAGCCACTACCACGCTCAAGCGAAGCGCCTCAGTCACGCGGGCTCTCCTTGCTTTGAACCGCCATTCGTTCTTGGGACGGCAGCAGCTTTGGCGCCGGACGTCACAGCTGCCGACGTGGTCCGGCTACCTGCTTTCACCGGGCTCCCGGCTGCATGTGAACCGGCGGAAACTCTAGTGCCGGTTGCTGAACGTCTCGCACCTGTTGAACTAGGAACTCCCCGTCGAGCCCTGGGCCGCCTGCCCTTTGAAAGACGCAGAGTGACTCCACCGACGAACTTGTCTTCGCCTACCTTGCTGACCACTGTCCTAGCGTCCCGCATGGTGGAATGCTCGAGCGTTACGAGCAAAACAGCGGCATCCGCGGCGCGGCAAAGCGGCAATGTCGATGGCTCAATCTCCGGTGAGTCAAGCGCAATAATCACTCTTTGCTTTCCCGGGGCCTTCGATTCGATCTCTCTTAGCACACCACGCACTTCCTCAATCGAGGCGCCGGCGGCATCCCAGACCTCGATCTCGAGGCCCTCAAAGCTCCTTGCCACATCGGCTATTCCTTTCGCTACCTCCGCCGTGGCCTGCCCGGGACCGACGGGAACCACAGCCAAGGTATTCCACTTCCGCTCCCGAAGCTCGAACCAAACGGGCTGCAATGCTCTTGCCCCGTCTTCAGAGTCCAGAACGACATATCCGCCAAGCTGCCGGCCCTTTCGGACCTGATTACCTCGGCTTCGGCGATTTTCACCTCCCAACAGTGTCGTCATGATTCAACTCCCTTCGATCTTGTTATCTTGTATCGTCCCGGCCTGATCCTCGCCGGCATTCCAAGGGCAAGGGCGCCCGGCGGAACATTCGAGAGCACCACCGCACCCGCGCCGATTCGGGCACCCGCGCCTACACGCACCGGCCCAAGTATTTTGGCCCCTACTCCAACGACTACGTCTTTTTCTATTCTGGGATAGCCGTCGTCGGTATTGGTGCCAACGGTGTTTCCTCCCATCAAACGAACTCGATCTCCGACCTCCGAATCACCACCCACAACAGTGCCGACGGGGTGAACCATCCAAACACCCTCACCCAGATGAGCCCGTTGATCTATCTCCACTCCGAACAAAGTTGTCTGCACCCGACGAAGCATCGAGCCAACAATAGGCAGCCGCAACCTCGCCGCCTTTCTTCTGGCTCGCCAAATCACCAGAACAGCAAAGGAATCGTTCGCAAGCACCCTAGCCATGAGAGCGGCGCGTTTTCGCCTGCAAGAAAGCGGCTGACCAGCCACCGCCTCGGCCAGAGAATTGAGGTCCCGCCAAATCTCTCCCATCATCCGGCCACCCTCTTCTTTCGGGGAGTGCGCTCCCACTCACTCGAGGCTCGCCTGCGGTGCCCGGTAACCTTGAACAAACGCCAAAACAGATAGACAGGCGCCCACATAAATACCTGTACTCCCTTCCATCCCATACCCGACAACATCAGCCCTCTTATCAAATGCAAAAGTAGAAGAATGCAGGCCGCGGTGAACAGCCAAAGGTAAATACCCGGACTGCCTGCGATAAGTGACAGGGTCACGCTTCCTATTAGACCGCATGCAGCCCACCCACCGAGCGTCGAAAGAGGGGGGAGAATCAGGTCCACCGCAAGATCCAACATAAGCGCGCTTCTCCTACGAACGGCCTCAACAAACAGACCAACAAAACGCTCACGGGCCAATACGATTCTACCGGCCTCCCATCTTGCTCGCTGCACCCGGGAAGCCTGATCGCCGGCGGGCATTTCACCGAGAACCTCGGCTTCCGCAACATAGTGAACCCTTACTTCTTGTTCTCCCAGGTTCAATCCGTGCTCTAAATCCTCGACCACGGAGAACGCTTGATGAGGACATTGTATAAGCAAATCAGAAGTGAAGCACATGCCGTTGCCCCGAAGTCCGGCTGACAGCCCAAGTCGCTCGCGTCCCAGGGAACGAACCTTGTGAAATAGAGCCAACGCCAGCGTCATCAAAACAGTACGCCAGGAATCATCCGGATTTCGAACACCATACTCCGCCTGCATTGCCCTGGCACCCCCAGCTATACGGGCCGCAAATGCACGAAGAAGGTTTGGGCTTACGAGGGTATCCGCGTCGATCACTACAACGGCATCGGCAATATTGTCCGAGAGGCTTTTTTCAAATGCCCAGGTAAGAGCAAAACCCTTTCCTCGCTTCCTGGGATTACGCCGCTCCCACACGATAGCTCCATGGCCTTCGGCTACCGACGCCGTATTATCTGAACAATTGTCGGCGATGACGATTATGCGGCGTTTCTCTTTTGGATAGTCTATTCTAATTAGGCTGTCTATGGTGGCACCGATGTTGTCCGCCTCTTCATGGGCGGGCACGATAATATCGAAGGATGTTTCGCAATATAAACGTTCATGATCTAGCGAAAACCGGCAGGGATCCGGGGAATGTTTGTGGCGCCTTGCCATCACCGCGAGCAGTGCAAGGTAGCCGCACGCCGCCAAGACTATGAATCCCGCTACCACCATCATGCTTTCAAAGAGCGTCAACATGCCACTCCCTCCGCCACATCCATGGCATCGCTATTCTTGCGCGGCGCTCCGTCGACATCGGGCGTGTGAAATTGCCGCGCATGAACATGCCTATCGAGATTCCCTACAATCCCCACATAGGCCGCAAGTATGAGCGTCACCATCCAGCTATGAGCTCCGATATCTCCCCAAGCCTGTATCAAGTATGCAACGACAACCGAAATGGATGTGAGCGCTGCTACTCTTTCTGTAGGCGCTACAGCATTTCGGTAGCATTTCGCCGCCAGCCAAATAACCAGCGGAATGAATGCCCAGAGAGCCAGAAAACCAATGATCCCTCCCGCCGCCAGCATCCAAAGCACACTGTTGTGAGGCATATAGAGGTACTGCTCGAAGACGTGGTCAATACGATACGTCTCAATATGCTCCGAGTAGGGATGGCCGAACCCGTGTCCGACCAAAGGGCTTTCCAGCAGTGTATAGACAAGGTTGAAGTTTTCTACGTGCCTGCTGTGATTAGAAGCATCGCTTTCGTCCAGCAGCGATTGGAATGTCCGGACCGGCGCAAAGACTCGGTGGTCGATGTTCCAGCCGGCGAAGATGTAAACGATCAACACCGGGCTGGCTATGAGCGCTGTCCGGCGCAGCCTCCTCAATACCTGGGTTCGCACAACGAAGAGGACGACCAGGAAGGCAGCACCCAGACAAACAAATGCCAACCGTCTTTCGTTCAAGAGCATGGCCAGGCTGGCAACTGGGATGTAGGCGGCACACAGAATCCAAGCCCTCTGGCTTGGTCGTTCCATCAAATACAGGAGGCACGTCGCAACACCCACAAGCCAGAGCACCGAATCGGAGTGGGACGTGACATAGGTGGGGAAATGGCCGTCGGCCCGACTCATCGCGTAGTATGCGAAGCCTGTAAACGCACGCAGCACTCCAGCAATCATGATTATCCCGGACAGGAACCAGATGTCTCCCCGCCGCCGGAAGGCATGGATGCAGAGCCAAGCTAGGGCAGGCAACCAAAGAATCTGACGTATCTGCCAAAGTGACTGCCGAAAATCACCTCCGCGGACAAGACCCCACCCTTCGAGCACAATCACCGCGATGAAAGCGATGCCGAGTGCGGCAGCAAGCGTTTTTCCGCCTTTCGAGAGAGTGCCCGCTCCACCGCCGGCGGAGCGCTTCATCAGAGCAATAAGAACAAAGCCTAGAACCAAGACCTCCAGCAAGGAAAACCTAAAAGCCTCGATTCCGATAAGTAAATGCAAGTTGGTATATAGTAGCTCCCCTGCCGGATACAGCGGAGATTCCCACTGGCCTTCCATTGGCCGGGACTGCGGGTTATCCGCCAAAAGGGCCAGAAATAGGACGGCCCCGACTCCTGTTCTAAACGACCGCCACGCCGACCACACGGCAGCGAAAAGGAGCAACGGCAGCACCAACACCATTAGAGTGGCCGGCAACACCCAGGCAGCGAAAACAGTCAACGCTACCAGCACCAAAGGCAAAGCTAGGTCGTCGATCCGAGGTCGTGACATCACTGCTTCCCCCTAACCTCCACCTCTCCGAGTACCGGAACACCAGCGAGCCTCTCAAGCTGCCAGCTCTTCAGAATTCGACCGGCGGCGACCTCCCTTCCGATCCCGGCTACAAAGCCAAGCATGAGACCAAAAAGCACCCCACCGATAAGCATGAACTGCTTGGGGGGACCGTTGGCTTCACGTGGACGTCGGGGCTCTCCCAGAATGGAGTAGCGATACTTGAATGCGGCCTCGGCGGTGTCCAGCTCTATCCGAGCGGACTTCATGCGTGATCGAAGCTGCTCATATTCACCCAAGGACAGCTCGAGCTGAGCTCGCGCCTGGGAAAGCGCTTCGTTCTCTCGATCCGCGGTCTCATCGATCTCTTGCAGAATTCGATTGATGCGTTGCTGAGCCAGCATGCCTTCAGAGCCGTCCCCATCCCATTCGCCACCTCCACCGCTCCTCAAATACTCACGTCTCACCACAGCGATTCTATTTCGCAGATTTTCCATTTCCTCAGGCGGCTCCCGCAAGGCTTCGACTTCTGTCTCGAGCATCGCTAGGTCAGGGTGCCTGGGACCAAGATCCAGCGAACGTTGCCTCAACGTGGACTGTACCTCCGCGAGTCGTCTTTTTCTGATACTCTCAAGCTCCCGGTACGTCCTCTGCAGATATTCGAGTTCGGACCGTAGTTCGGCGGATCGCGCTCGAGCGGAGCGACTGCGACTCGTCTCGCGAGATAGCTGCTGCTCCAGCACCTCGCGACTCGGCCTTGGACTCTCTTTCTCGAGCTCTTCTCTTAATTCGCGCAGTTCTGCTAGATTCTCCTGCACCTCTCGACGTACCTCGGCTCTATGTCGACTCAAAATCTCGATCGCGTCGGCGACGACTCCGTACTCACGCTCTCGTCGCTCTTCCATCAGAATGTGCTGCAAGCTTTCAACCAACAAAACAGGTGTATCTGGGTCGAACCATGTCACATGGAAATTTACGACCTCATCATCGGAGTAAACAATTACTCGGCGACGTAAAACCTCCAGCACGGCAGCCCGCCTATCCTCTTTGCTAATCGGTCCCATCACCATTTCCATGGCTTGGTCCTTCAAGATGAGGAGGGGCGATCGCTGCTCTTCCCACCTTTCAACTAGATTAGTCTCGTCAACAAGGCGCTCAAAGTTTCTCTCCGATAGCACGATTGAGGCGACGGAACGCGTAGGTGTATCCGCGGTATGAGGAATTCCTCGCCCTGGATTCGCCAACATGGGCAGGTAGATATTACTTTGAGCAAGAACACTACCCTGTGCGGTATATGTTTGCGGCATTACCCAAACGACAGCTGCCGCGCCACCCGCTGCCACTACAAAAGTCAAAGCAATCAGCATGCGACGTCGCCGCAATGCGCAAAGCAGCCATGACCACAACTCGGCCGCCTGTTCCATGATAGGAACAGATGTCTCGTCGTCATGATCTGAAGATGGGCGCGGTGTCCTCTTATTGTGATGAAAGTCGCTCATTGCAGTACCTCTGGGCGTATTGGGACCACGGCGCGGTCACGTTTTGCGAGCCGCTCGACAATGTCCATGAAGACATCCGAGCTAAAAGGTTTGATAAGGTAAGCGTCGACTCCAACCATTTCGGCCAGGGCTTGATCTTGTGGCGAGGCTCGGCCGGTGGTTACGAGGACGGGTATATTCGCCGACTCCTCGCTCGACCGCATCGCTTCGCAGACCTCGAACCCGGAACCCTGCGGAAGACATAGATCGAGACACACCAGATCAGGCTTGTGAGACATTATTAATGAAAGTGCTGTCTCGCCATCCGATGCCTCCCACACCTCGTACCCCAGCCGCTTCAGATATAACCGCAGTAACTTGCTTGCATCGGGATCGTCTTCAATTATGACGACCTTTCTGCTTTGCACATCCATTTGTGCTCTCCGTCAAAGTAGTCGAGGATAGATGAATCGAAGTGCAAACACATAAGCTACAGTAAATACTGTCGCCTGAAATACGATACGCCTTATCGCAAGGCGCGAATTCCGTATGCGAACATTTCGAAGAGGTATTGCAACCATGGCTATTATTACTGACAGAAGAAGTAGAGTTTTCATGGTCTAGGAAAAAGCTCTGAATTGAACGAAAGGGCGAAATAGACGTTCCAGCGCCAATAACCTCTAGTCCAATTATCTTGGCCGAAACGAACACTTTGCCGAAAAATGCGCATACCACCTTGGAGATCCCAATCTGTCGTTAGCGGAACGGTCAATCCCCCCCCCGTTACCAATATTCGGCCTCCGAGAGAAATACCCTCATCGAACACCCATGCTCGGCCAGCCTCCAGGCTTGCTCCTATGCGGTCTCGCCAGGACCAATCCAGGAAGCCTTCGGCCGTTACCCTTGGATCCAATCTCGCATACAGTTGATTGATACCTGGACGAGCGGATACGACAACCTCCAACTCCGCCTCCTGACGCCCTAAACCGTAGAGCCGCGTAAGCTCACCTCGTAGGGTTGGAAGAATCACGGAACGCAACTCATCGCCCACGGGCTGTTCATTGAAACCAGTGAAGACACCCACTAGACCTGTAACCTCGGTGTTTCTATCCCATTGGCGTCGAACACCGGTATCGGCCTCCCAGATGAGAAACGTCGGCCCGGGCTCAAACGTGGTATGCGATGCCCGCGTTGAAGCTACGATCGCATTCCTCGAGGAAACACCTATGTCCGCCTCAAGGGAACCCCACGGACCAGTCTGCTTGGGAAGTCGCCTTCTAGCCCATTCTCCACGGCCACCAAAACTGCTGTAGCCCCCGAAAACACTATACTCTTGCCGATGGGTCGGCTCCCAAACCGCACCCAGCCTTGAGAAGTGCCCGTCAATCGCAATACGGTCAATATCGGGAAGAAACTCGAGCCGTAACCTGCCACCGTCCTCCTCATGGACTATGGCTGCCGCGAAGTTTCGTTCTCCGTGCTGCCGTATGTGCGCTCCAACCAAACGTACGCTGTCTCCAAGATCAACGAAGAGGCGGGCCATTCCCTGATGCAGAATGAGAGGGTCTCTCATTTCATCGTATGTCGTCCAAGTCACCGATGGGGCATATCGAAGCACGAGACCCATTGACGGATGGCGTATGCCCGCGAGCACGCCCGGGATGAACTCGATTTCTCCCGAAGCGAAGCGGTCCGGTTCGACTTGCCCAGCCGGCCGGGCTCTGGATTCCGCCCTAGCATCGACGGCTAGCGCCGGCTCGAGATTCGAAAAGAACCCTGCATTGACTAGAAGCAGCGGAAGAATTGCCACCGTCGCATTCATTGGCATGTCTCACTCCACGACTACGAGATCGCCAGGAGCCAAAACGAATCCCGCGGCAGGTTCGCGGCCCTGCACGAGCATTCGATACTTGAACCGAATGGGGACAGAACCACCTTCAGCTATGTCATTACGATTTCCGTTACGAATTACGAAAATCCGCCGATGATCCGCGTACTCGGTCAGCCCCCCGGCTGTGGCAATGGCATGCAAAACGCCGCTGCCCCGGTCTATTTCGTACACACCGGGTCGCTCGACTTCACCCAGCACGCCTATGCTGAGCGGTCGAACATCGATTACGTCTATTGCCACCGCGGGATCTCTCACCACATCCAGTAAGGATCCTTTTACAACGCCGGCTGCTTCACTTGGAGTGAGGCCCGCGACCCGCACGTCACCGACCACCGGCATTGTGATTCGGCCGTCGGAACGGATGCGTAGCTCACCCGACAGCTCATCTTGTTTCCAGACACTGATTCGGATTCTATCACCTGCCTGAAGCCTGAACGTTCGGGGATCTTCAGCTTCAGCCTCCAGGCGATCAACCCAGATGAAGTGCGAGCCTTGGTGGCTATCCATGTGAAAACAACCCACCAAGTACAGCCCAAACATCGCACTCACTACGGGCCATCGAACCATGAACTTATGAATGCTCATGTTTGTCCCCCTCAAATAGCTGCGTCACCGCCCCCGCTTGAAAACTGCACTAATGAATACAGAAATGTCGTCGGTGTTGATGGCGCGTGTTACAATACTCAACGGAATCCAAGCCGCCGCACAAGCAAGAAGACGGAAGGGGCCTAGCGGCTCCAGTACTAGGAATAGACACACCAGCCCCACAAGCGCCGTTGCGCTACGGAGAATCCGGCCTGCGGTGGTCCTCACTATCGACCTCCTCCCCGCGGCCAGCTGCATCAGACTGACCACCATGACCTCGCTGCACAGCGAAGCTATGGCGGCACCACTGCCGGCTCCTCCCGCGCCCAAGTGACGCATTCCGACCTGAATCAAGAAGTAGTTCATGGTTGGATTGAAGACCAGAGCCGCAAGTGAAATTAAAGTCACTGTCCAGAGGCGTCCTAGCTGGAATAAATGTATCGCGCTCAATGTGGCCAAGTAGGTCAATACTAGGCTGGTTGCCCTCACCTGGAGGGCTGTCACTGATGGGGCGAACTCCGTTCCGAACAGAAATTCAACCCATATATCCGCTCCTAGGATGAGTAGGAACGCAACTGGAAGGATGATCGTCAAAGTCACCCGCAAGGCTCCTTCCATTACTTCTTGCAGGTCCTCGGGCGAACGAGCAGCCGCCAGCGAGCTATGAGGAAGAAGCACCGAGCTGATTATCGGCGTCAGCATCAAGGCCGAGGCCGTAAGAATGGTAGCCGCCCCGTAATAGCCCGCTTCGGTGTTCCCAGCTAGAATTCCTATCATCGATACATCGATCTTGTCGTACAGTGTTTGCGCCAGGATATTGAGAAAGAACGGGAGGCTTGCCACCATGACAGCAGTGGTTGCTGTCCGGTCGAAGCTCAGCCGTAGCGACAAGTGACGCCTGGACAGGACCGACAAGGCGAAGGTCTTTGCCAGCTCCGCCGCTATGAAAGCTGCCGGGACAATCCAGAGGGGGGCTCCCACCATTAGGCCCGCAATGACTGAAGCGCCCCACCCGGCCTTGGTAACTACATTCACCACGGCAAGACCCGTCACCGTTCCGCGAGCTTGAAGCAGTGCTCCAAGTGAATGATTCAGCGTGAGCAGAAAGTGCGCCGCCGCGTACAGCAGGGCGAGCGTTTTCATCTCCGGGCCGCGGCCGGTGACATATAAAACCAGCAGCATCAACCCCGATAGAGCGACCCCCATCAGCAAACGGAGTACGAGTACCCCCCCGAAGAAGTCGCTCGCGTGCCCCGGTCTAGTAGCAACTTCCTTCCGGATGTAGGTGTCTACTCCGAGCGCCGTCACTATTAGGAAGCCCTGCGCGAAGTAATCAGCGAAGTGCAAGGCTCCAAATGCCGTGGGCCCAAGAAGCCTAGGAAGAAGCAGGCGCACCGCAAGGGCCACGCTCCAGGTGCCGAGAAGGCTTACCGTCAGTATTCCCGCGTTTCGTATCGCGCGATGGGTATCAGCGGAGGATTGCTCGTGACCCCCAACTGGTACTGCACTCGACCCGGCGGCTGCCTTGTCCCCCCCCGCTGTCACGGCTTCAGCTCGCTCCCTTTCCGGTTACCACCACCGGAATTGTTTTCAGGATCAGGCTCAAATCAGAGGAGAGTGCCCAGTGGTCGATGTACCGCATATCGAGGCGCATCCATTCATCGAAGCTGATCTCGTTTCTTCCGCTCACCTGCCATATGCACGTGAGCCCCGGGCGTACCGACAGGCGTCTTCTTTGCCATGAGTGATACTGGTCTACTTCCCTGGGCAGCGGCGGGCGGGGCCCGACCAGGCTCATCTCTCCCTTGAGCACGTTCAAAAGCTGAGGCAGCTCGTCGATGCTGTACTTTCGAATAAAGCGCCCAAGAGGCGTTACTCGGGGATCGTGCTTGATCTTGAAGACCGGTCCTGCCTGCTCGTTTTTCGCCTCTAGGGCTTCCCGGCGCTCCTCCGCATCCTGGTACATTGAGCGAAACTTGAGCATGCCGAAAGCCCTGCCATGCAGGCCAATCCGATGCTGCCGAAAGAGGACGGGTCCCGGAGAGGAGACCTTGATTGCAAGGGCCAGCAGCAGCACTGCGGGTGAGAGAAACAGCAAAGCGGCTCCGGCGACTGAAACATCAATAAGACGCTTCATGGCGAGCTGATAGGGCTTACTCGGGGTAGGGCTGAAATGCACATAGCCGTCCAGGCTGACAGGCCCGCCCACCATCGGCTCGGTCGGCCGGGCCCGCTCCAAACGAATCGGAGGGATAGGCAGAGCGAAAGGGATCCCCAAGCGCTCACACGACAAGACGGCAGACTGCACCTGGGACGCCTGGCTGCACGGATCCACGGCTATGTAGACCTCGTCGACCGATCTGCGCTGAAGAAATACCCCCAGGTCTTCCCAGCGGCTAACCACGGGCCTCACCAGATAACCCGGTACCCGCTCACCGACCACGGGCACATGACCTACGATACGACAACGCGGCGCACGAACGGCCAGATAACGAGCGGTCGCACGTGCAAGTGGTCCGACACCCACTATCAGCACCTCATGGCTGGGTCCGCTCCTTTTCTGTAGCCCACGAAACACCCCCACGCGCAAAGCCGTCGAAATGGGCCAAAGCAAGAGAATAAACGGCTCCACTGGAGGCAAGGCCGCCGGCGTGGGAACAGCCATCCTCGTTGCCGCCAGAAGCAAGCATGATGCTCCCACCAGAAGGGAAACTACCGCGGCGTCTTCAACGGCCTGCCGTACCGGCCCTTCACCATAGTGCCGCAGCACCATACCCAAGAGCCCCCAGACGGCGGCCATGATAACCCCGACCCAGGCCCAATCGTGGGTCGAGAAGTAGGCGGGCTCAACATACCGTCGTGAAACCCATGCCAGTGTTACGAACAACAATGCCATGTCGGCCACGAGATGAGTTATGGCCAACTTTCCGGGCAGCAGCCGATCGCGTGCCATCGTCATGATGACACCCCCTCTCGCACTCGGGAGCCGGGGTCCCCCGGGGTTCATGTGCTTTGTTCAGGGTGGGAGGCTCGGGCCTCACCACCAGCCGTGACCTTCCCGTATGCACTCAAGAGGGCAGGCCGCAATTGGGCTTAGCGTTGAGCCTCGGACTATCCCGAAACCAGGGACCACAACCAAACGACGGGTATGGTGAACAACAATGCGTCAACCCGGTCGAGGACTCCTCCATGGCCGGGAATCACCCTGCCCGAATCCTTCACATCGAAGGCTCTCTTGAGCACGGACTCGCAAAGATCGCCGGCGGCTCCAAAGGCGGCCACCACCAACCCTCCAACCGCCGCACCCGGTAAGCAAATAGGCAAAGGAGAAACACCGTCCAGGGTCAGCACGCTCGAGACCGCAACAACTGCAACCGCCCCTCCCGAGCCCGCCACCATCCCACCGGCAAAACCTTCCCAAGTCTTCGACGGAGATACGCGCGGCGCAAGCTTACGCCGCCCTATCGCTCTCCCTGCGGCATAGGCTCCTGTATCGCTGAGAAAGGTGACGGCGAGAACGAGTATGAGCCACCAGAAACCAGCGGGTTCCTCCCGCAGCAAGAGCAGGGGCGCCAGCATCGCACCGCAGTACAGCACAGCGAACATCGACAGGCCGACCCGTCCAGGCACCGAGGAAAGATCTTCCCCCAAACAGAAGAGATTGACTACCCAAAATAGGATAACCAACCCAACGAGGCATCCAAGAAGCTCCTCCGCGGTGAGAAGCGGGGAAAAGGGAGCAAACAGAAGCGGTATTCCGGCGGCAGCGATTACCGCCAGCACCCTCGTGGAAACGGGGGAAGAGCGAAGAGTGATGGCCCCCATCTCGTAAGCACATCCTCCCGCGGCGGCGGCCACCAGCAAAGTCAACGGCCACCCCCCCGCCCAAATGAGAGCCAATACCAACGGGATTAGAACCACCGCCGTCGCCACCCGTATGAGGAGGTTCTCGTTCTGCGGGCTCATCAACCAGCCTCCAGGCCGCCCACCCTGCCGAAGCGCCTCTCCCGTCCCTGATACTCCCTTACGGCGTCGAGAAAGCCATCCTCTCGAAAATCCGGCCAATGGGCAGGTACGAAAACCCACTCACTGTAGGCGCAGCTCCACAGAAGGAAGTTGCTGATCCGTATTTCCCCGCTGGTCCTTATTACCAGGTCTGCTTCAGGAAATTCCCCCGTCCACATCCTCGCTCGCAAAGCCTCTTCGTCGATTTGGTCCGGATCCAGTGATCCATCCCTAACGTCTAGAGCTATCCTGCGAGCCATGGCCGCGATCTCCTCTCGCCCCCCGTAGGAGAGACACAGCACAAGCATCAGTGACCCGCACTTCGCGGTATCGCGCCGCAGTGCCTCCAGAGGTCCCTTCACGTTGGAGGGCAAGCGATCGAGATCTCCTACTGCCTCTATGCGAATATCGTTTTCAATCAGCTCGTCCCGTTCGCGTACGAGATACTGGCGAAGCAGCCCCATCAAGCCATTCACCTCGTCCTCGGGTCTTTGCCAGTTCTGTGCACTGAACGCATACAAAGTGAGCACTTCACATCCGATCCTGCGCGCGGCGCGGGCCACGGCTCTAACAGACTTCGCTCCTTCCCGATGACCGGCGAGCCTGGGCAAGCCCCTCGACTTCGCCCAGCGCCCGTTGCCGTCCATGATCACGGCGACGTGCCGAGGGACGATGCCAGCCTTGACCTCGGCCTCCTTGGCGGTGAGAGGAGGTTCCATGTCGCGGGTATACGGCGCAAGACGCCTAGGGTCAACGCCGCATACGCCTACTCAATGAGCGTCAGTGGAACCAACGCCCACCGGCGCCATTGCCTTGACCGCTTCCGTTACCTTTTCCTCCTCCGTCATCATCGTCACCGGCGGCGGAGTCATCCTGTTCAGGCGGATCATCCGGCTCTACTACTCGCAGATGGCCGACTTTTTCCACTCTTCGCTTTCGGGCCTCCTGCTCTCGCTTAATCTGCGACTCCACCTGCCATTTTCGCACGTAGAGCCACATTCGACGTCCACGCCATGATCCCGTCACGAGCAGAACGCTGCTAGCGATGGCAATGATGTGCGGCACGAACGGGGCGAGCGCCCCCGAGAATATGATCGAAAGGACCGTGATTCCCACGGAGATCCAGACCAAGTGTATTCCCTTGACGGGCAACACGAAGAAGAGACGGATCTCCCGATCTGGAAATGTCAGGCCAAATGCGACGATCATCGCCGCGATTATTGGAAACGGCCCCAGGAACCGCGCTTCGGCCAATGCCGGCCAGAAGAACGAGAGCACGACCGTAATGGCCGCCACGCCCACCGTAAGACCGAAGAAGAACTTGAAGAAGCGCACCGAGCCCCACCAAGCCTCCAACGTACCGCCGAACCAGCCGTACATGAGCATGGCCAGCAACAACCCGAAGACTTGCAGGTGCACGAAAGGATATGTCAGAAGCTGCCAGACCGCCGGTATCGGCGCCAGATCCCCCCCACCCCATACCGATCTAGGCTGCAAGCCCAAATGCAACGGCATGGTCGAGCCCATCCACATCATGATTATGGCGCTTAGAATCGACAGAGTCGCCGTAGCGATCATGATGCGCTTCACCCAGGGGGTGAAGATCATGTTGAGGGGCCCTCTGCCCCCGGATCCGTGTGTGGGATTCACAGTCTAAGCAACCACCGCAACCTATCGAGGCTCGGTGCGATGTGTGTTCAAGACGTTTGTCCTTGCTTGCTTCTGAAGAAGAGAACGATTGACAGGCAGTGAAACTCGCGGTCGGATGACTGCGATACCACCTTGTCAACTATCTCTATATCGGGATGCTCTCTTAGCCAGGCGGTGATCATCTCACCCAAGGTTTCCCTATCCCGTGCCAGAGTAGCCGAAAACACCTTGGCTCCAGTGAAGCTGTTCTCTCTTGCCATCAGGACTCCTCCTCCTTCAGCCCCCGTCGCGTAAGATGGATTTCGAGTTCAAGAACTAAGGTAAAATCACAACGCCTCGAGCGCTACAGCCATTCCTTGCCCGCCTCCTATGCATGCGGAGCCGATTCCATAGCGCAGACCGCGTTCCTTGAGCGCATAGAGAAGGTGCATGGTGATTCGCGCTCCAGAGGCCCCCACGGGATGACCGATGGCTATGGCGCCACCATCGACGTTGGTCTTGTCACGGTCAAGCCCGAGGGCTTTTTCGCAGGCGAGGTACTGCGGGGCAAAGGCTTCGTTCACCTCCACGAGATCCCAGTCGTCCAAGGTGGTCTCCGTCTGCCGGAGCAAGGACTGTATCGCCGGCACCGGGCCAAAACCCATGATCGTGGGATCCACACCCACCGCCGACCATCCCAGCAAGCGACCAATCGGGGTCTTACCGGATCTTTCCGCCCAATCCCGGCCAGCCATCACCATCATGGCGGCGCCGTCCGAGATGCCGCTCGCCGCTCCCGCATGTACCACTCCGTCCTTCTTGAACACCTTGGGGAGCTTTCGGAGCCCCTCGACCGTAGTTTGAGGCCTGGGATGTTCGTCTGTATCGAATATCCTGGTCTCCCCCCGTTTACGGCCTGGAAGCTCCAGCGGGGCGATCTCATTCTTGAACCTTCCAGCCTCGTTCGCGGCCGCCCAGGCATGCTGGGATCGGACCGAGTACTCATCGACCATATCTTGATTAATCTCATACATCTCGGCCAGGTTCTCGGCCGTGATTCCCATGGGCAGCTTGCAGTACGGATCTTGAAGAGTCGTCCAGAGGCTGTCCTCGAGGTCACCTTTCCCAAGCGGAATGCCCCACCTTGCACCTCGGACCAGGTGCGGCGCCTGGCTCATCGACTCCGCGCCTCCAGTTAGAACGACATCGGCACGGTCCAGCAGAATCTCCTGCGCGGCACTGACCAGGCCCTGGAAACCTGATCCGCAAAGCCTGCCGACCGTGTACGCAGGCTTCTCAATCGGAATCTCACAGTACAAACCCACATGGCGAGCCAGATACGCAGCACCTTCACTGGTCTGGCTGACATTGCCAATCACGATGTGATCAATCTCCTCGTTATCGACGCCCGCTTGCTCTATCGCCGATCTGCCGGCGTGAACCGCAATATCGGTAGTCGACTTGTCCCGGAGCGATCCTCCGTATGATCCAAAAGGGGTACGTTTCCCGGAAAGGAAGACGACATCTTGTGGGAGTGTGCTTTTCATTGCGTATCCGTCATCGAGGTGGTGCCTCGACAGTCTCTTATGGGTTTGCTGCGCGTCATGAACGCCCAGAGTTTCGAAAGTCTTCGCCGAGAAGCGCGATGCACGAAGATAGGGGGTGGGGACACCGACTGCAAGAGAACTAATATGCCCCGCCTCATTAGTAGAGCCTTTGTGCAGGTGAATGAATGAATCAGACCTATGGTACCTTACGGAGGATTGCGCGAGAAAACGGCCCTTTCCATGGAGCATCATCAGTGACAAACCGCCTACCATTCGGAAGAAACAAGACAGCGTTGGCGTGCAAGGCCATAGCTTTGCTTGCCGGCGCATCCCTGTTGTTTTTCGCTCTTCTGGCTACTTGGCCTCTTATGGCCGAGGACATTACGAACGAGAGCTCCTCTGGGCCGGCTACTCGCGCCATCCTCTGGCGGGTTTCAGATGACGAGGGAGGGCGGCTCTGGCTGCTCGGCTCGATCCATCTTGCCGACGAGTCGATTTACCCTCTGCCGGATTCAGTGAAAGAAGCATTCAACGACTCGAAGGTGCTTGCCGTGGAGGCCGACATGGTGAACGTCGATCCCGCAGCCATCCAAAAGATGATGCAGGGCTCTGCCATGTTGTCCCCCGGGGACGGGCTGTCGAAGCGCCTCCCCAAGGATCTGTATCACCTGGCCGCGTCACGTCTTCGCAAGCTGGGCATCGACATCGCTCTTCTCGAAAACATGCGACCATGGTTCGTGGCAATGTTCCTCACCAACATGGCCGCCCAGCAGGCCGGACTCGATCCGAAATGGGGGATCGAACATCACTTCATAGAGCGGGCGGGAGATAGAGAGGTCATCGAGATTGAGGGGATCGCCCGTCAGCTGGAGGTCTTCTCGGATATGTCCGAGAACCTGGAAGTGCTCTTCCTCCGGCAGGCGCTGGCAGAGACAGCGGACGCTCTCTCCGAGATTCGTCGGATCGTGGAGGCCTGGAGAGCGGGAGACGTCGAAGCCATAGCGAAGCTACGCCAACAGAGCCGCGAACAGCATCCGGAGCTGGCGGCACTGGATGAGGTGCTGTTCACGCGGCGCAACATCGAGATGGCGGAGAAAATAACCCAGTATCTTGCCAGTGGACGCACCCATTTCGTGATAGTTGGAGCCGGACATCTAGCAGGCGAGGACAGCATCATCCACCTCTTGAAGAAAGAGGGTCTCGAGACAGAGCGACAGTAATGAGCGACGACATCCACAATCGTAAGAAGTCGCATATTGAAATCGCCTCCTCGGAACGGGGACGCTTTGCAAGGACCACTACGCTGCTGGACGAGGTTACGCTGGTGCATCAAGGACTGCCCGAGCTCTCGCTCGATGAAATAGACACATCTATCGAGCTTTTCGGTCGACGGCTTTCGGCGCCACTGATGATCGGCGCCATGACCGGGGGCACGAATGAAGCAGCCAGGATCAACAAGGATCTAGCAGGACTTGCCTCGTCCTTGGGCATTGGGTTTTGTCTTGGAAGTCAGCGAATCATGGTGGAGCGACCCGAAACAGAGTCGAGCTTCCAGGTTCGTGACGTAGCGCCAAACGCTCTAATCGTCGGGAACATAGGCGTGGTACAAGCGCGAGCGATGGACCCAGTCCAGGTGAGCAGGCTGGTCGATGCGGTGGGTGCGGACGCGATGGCTGTTCATGTCAACCCTGCTCACGAGCTAATACAGGCGGATGGGGACAGAGACTTCCGCGGGTGCGTCGATACTACCGGCGAGTTGGCAAGCATCCTCCCCGTGCCAGTCATAGTGAAGGAGACCGGCTGTGGGCTGTCGCGTCAAGCAGCCGAAGCACTAGTTGGAAGGGGCGTTCTCCACGTCGAGGTAGGCGGTGCGGGCGGTACTTCATGGGTCAAGGTGGAAAAGGAGCGGCAAACGGCGCAAGGAAAACACACCGAGAAGATCGGCGACGTGCTCGGAGAGTGGGGCATTCCAACGGCCGCGTCCTTGAGTCTTCTATCGGATCTACCTCTAACCATGATCGCCGGCGGGGGCATCAGAGACGGACTCGACATGGCACGCGCTGTCAGCCTCGGCGCAACAGCCTGCGCGGTGGCTCAACCCGTACTCGCCGCATATCGCGATGGCGGCGTGGCCGGAGTCCGCTCCCTATTGGAAGAGATGATCGGCGCCTTTAGAGCCATCTGCCTTCTCACGGGCTCTGCAAACTCGGGTGCTCTACGTGACGCGACCAGAATCATCGGGCCGAACCTAGAGCGGTGGCGATTACAAGGACGATGACGCTAGAACCGCGCTATTATTGGTTCAGAGTCTTCTTGCTCGGCTCGCTACTTCTGGCTCATGCATTCGCCGTCCCGGTTGCAGCCGAAGAAGAGTATGGGCAACAGTCCAGCCTCGAGCAGCTAGAGGCCGATGCCTCTAGAATCGAAAGCGCCCTGGTCGCCCCTTGCTGCTGGGTCCAAACGCTGGCAACGCACCAATCGACGCTGGCCGATGAAATGAGGGCAAAGATACGAAGAAGGCTCGCGGCCGGTGACACGCCCGAAGAAATCATACAGTCATACGTCGATGTCTACAGCAAGCGAATCTTGTCAAAGCCGCCGCCTTCAGGATTTCACGGACTGCTGTACCTGTTGCCCGTGGTCTTTCTCGGCTTGGGTGCACTGATTCTCACAGCGTTGGGCCGAAGAATCTCACGTTCCCATGGGAAAGATGACGGAGCCGATAACAACGGTAATTCGCATCGGCCTCCGGCGGAGACGAACCCCGAGGATCACGCGGCGGTTCGCAGACTGCTTCGCGAAGAGATAGAGGATGTCGATTGACCGTAAAGAGATCGGTCAACCCGCCAGCAGGCGTTCCACCAGCTCCACGTACTTCCGCATGGCCTCTTGAGGGGAGGTGCCTTTCTTGGAAGCCCAGGCATCGAACTTGGCTCTGCCTTTCATATCAAGCATACCGGGCCTTTTTCCTTGCACATCTCCTTGGCTTCCTTGCTTGTACAAAGCGTACAGCTCGAGAAGAGTAGAGTTGTCCGGCCGCGAAGCAAGCGTCTGCACTCGCTCCTGTGCCTCCTTGAAACGCGCCTCGATTTCCATGGCTATATTCGCCTCCTATGAATAAATTGGTGACTGATCTCGGCATGGATGAGATACACGTCCCACAGAATCCTTGCAACGCCGGCGCGAATGCCGTCCACAAAAAGACTCCCGGGGCCCGCCCTGATCCGGAATAGAACGAGCCCAACCTGCAATATCTCGACATGCGCTGGCTGGTGAGACTGCTCTTTTTGACGCTGGCGCTCGCAGCCGGCCCCATGCTACTTGCCGCTGTAATGTTTCGCTCCTTTCTCTATTATCCGACCTTCCTAGACTCCGAACAGGTCGAACGGCTCGCGCGAATGGAGCGCTGGAAAGTAGCGTCCGTTCAGGCCACCTCGGAGATAAGACTTGTGGGGTTGGTCAGACCGCCGTCTGACCCGGGACGTCCGTGGGCGCTATTCTTTGGGGGAAACGCCATGGACCTTGGAAGCAGCCAGTGGGCGCTCAACCTGATCGACGATGGCAATGGATTCGGCCTGGCGGTGTTCGCCTACAGGGGCTACGATGGGTCGACGGGCACACCGACCGAAGCCGGCCTACTTCATGACGCCGAGATAGTGGCGGATTGGCTGGAGAACGAGCACGGGGTGGAGCCTAGAAACCTCGTCCTCGTGGGTCAGTCCCTAGGTAGCGGCATAGCCGCTCATCTTGCGGCTGCCTTGGCACGCAAAGAAAGACCCGCCCGAGGCTTGGCCCTCTTGTCACCGTACACCTCCATAGCACGCGTGTTCGATGATCACGTCCCAATGGTTCGCGTCGGTTGGGCCATTCAGGACCGATACGATACCGAGGCACTGCTGCACGATATACCCGCACCGGTAGTCATTGTGCATGGTACAGACGACTTGATAATCGACGTCGACCACGCCAAGGATCTGGCGGAGGCTCTGGGACCCCGAGCAAAGCTGCTCTTACTCGAAGGGATCGGACACAATGATCTTTGGGGGAACCCGAAAACGGCCGCCTCGGTAAGATCCTTGTTGAAATGAACGTTCCGAATGCAGTCATATTAAACCGTAAGCCATCCAGTGAGAGCTAGTGGAGAGCGTCATGAAGAAGCAAATTGGTAAGGTTGCGGTCGAATTAGTGGTGGGCGATATCGCCGCACAAGCCGAAATCGACGTCGTCGTGAACGCCGCGAACGCTCAGTTGATGCCGGGAGGAGGAGTGGCGGGCGCGTTACACCGGGCTGCCGGACCCGAGCTGGCCGAAGCGTGTCGGCCTCTCGCACCAATCGACCCCGGGCAAGCCGTGATAACGGAGGCCTTCGAGTTACCAAACCGTTTTGTGGTCCACTGTCTGGGTCCCGTGTACGGAAGAGACGAGCCCGCGGCCGAGCTCCTCGCTTCTTGCTACCGGAATGCGTTGGAGTTGGCCGACGAGCACTGCGGCCGATCCATCGCGTTTCCCGCTATATCCGCCGGAGCCTTTGGCTATCCAATAAAGGAAGCTGCTTCCATAGCGCTGGAGACGGTGGAAGCGTCCGCCCCCAAACTACGAAACATCAAGCTCATACGGTTCGTTCTCCACTCGGAAGAAGACAAGCAAGTCTTCGAGCAGTTGATGACTTGATCAGTAGCCCCGCAAGGGCGAGCCGCTCATCGCTGCCAGTCGCCCCTACCCCCTCATCATCGAAGGGTTTCGAGCAGACCCGGAGACGGCGGGGATCTTTCAGGTACCCGCCATATTGAACAAGGCAGTCCAGGCCGATATCCTACGGTGAGCTGTCACTGAACTTCTTCTCCCGCCGCCTCCGCCGGTGCGCACAGTGTCGGTGCTCCGATGATGTGGGAGGGCAAGGAACACTGGATGAATTTTTGGAAAAAGTCGCATATGCCCAAAGCACCCGCCGGTACGCCTTCCCCACCGCTCTCGGCCGCCAGCGGGCTCCGAGTTCCACGATCATCTGTTTGCCGGCCGTGGATTGCAGTCTCCTTGCTCACCGGTATGCTTTCGGCTTGCACGGAGACCGGGCCCGGAACCGCCACCATCGAGGAGGGCTGGCTTCGGGGCGATCTGCATGGCCACACTACACACTCGGACGGAGTCGATGGCATAGCAACCACGCTGGCCGTAGCGGATGCATGGCGAGACCCGGCCTGGGTGAAGCGCAACCGCGGATACGAGGATGACCATCTCCATTTCTACGCCGTCACCGACCACCGCACCGTCTCGGGATGCTACGACCCGGACTTCGGCCATGATTACCTGATACCCGTCTGCGGCACGGAGTGGGGGGGACCGCTTCATGCCTGCATCTGGGGTGTCGAGCAAGACATCCCGCACAACCCCCTGGGCGATGAATCCAAGATAGAGCGCGTAGCCGATTCCATCGCGGAGGCGCATGCCCGCGGAGCCCTCTTCTCTCCCGCTCATCCTCTCGATAGTCGCCTTTGGACAATCCCCGTCGAGAACTTCGACGCCATCGAGGTGTGGAACGCCATGTGGACCCTGACTCGACCCGAAAGCACCGTGGAGCAGCTCGAGGCGCGCGTCGAGCGGTGGGGAGCGGAGAACCCGGCGGTGAGAGCGGCCGTGGAGCACAAGGGCGGAGGCAACAATGAGCAGGCACTTAGATTTTGGCAGGCTTGGTTGTCTCTGGGAGTACATGTTCCGCCGGTAGGAGGCGGTGACCGCCATTTCGTCTTCCCCGCCGGTATTCCGACCACCTACGTCCGGGCAACCAGCCACGACGTAGCCGGCATACTAAACGGCATCCGTGCGGGCGAGACCTTCATATCTCACTCACCTCAAGGACCACAGGTGCTTCTCGAAGCGCGAGTCGGAAGCAAGAAGTACCCCATGGGCGCCGCGCTTCCTTCCGGCTCGACGGAGGTGGAAGTGTCGTGGCGAGTCACCAGAGCGAAAGGTGGCCTTCTCCGCTTGGTGGAGGGCGTGGTCGATCCTACACTGCCGGAGCCCGACATCACGGTTATCGATCTCGAAACGAACGACGACCAGGGAACCTACCTATGGACTCCGCCGTCTGACGGCGGATGGCTGCATGCGGTGGTGGTGACCCCGCTTCCCGACAATTATCCGGAATGGTTCGAGCCGGCACGCAGTGCCCTCATGACCTTCCCGGAAGGGGAGGCGGGGGATCGTATGGACTCTCTAGCCGGAGTGCTCACCGACCTCTCAACGGCCCTGGACCTGGACCCAATATTCGTAGATCCCTCACTGTGCGATCCTTCCCGTTGGGAGAGGTGGAAGGCTTGGTGCATGCCGGCCGCACAGGAGTCCTTGGGCTCGATCTACCTTCCACTAGAGTTGCAACCATACTTCAACGTGGAGTTCCAAAACCGAGAGGCCACCGGATATGCCATGGGCGCCATAAGCGCCGCCTTCCACACCCGATAGAGCGCTGACCTCCGGTGAGCTAATCGTGAAATAAGCCCCGCCTCTCACCCTTACTTGATGAATCGAATCGACAAGGGATAGCGGAAGCGTTCGCCGTTATTGGATCGGACCGCAGCAATGACGAGCATCACTACCCAAAAGATCAACACGGCCGCCAGCAGCAAGAAGCCTATGAGGATGACCGTCAGCACACCCGCGGCGATCGCATATATTGCCACCGATATGTTGAAGTTCAACGCCTCTTTGGCTTGATCGTCTATGAAGGGATCAGCTTCTTTCTTGGTGAGCCAGATCACCAAGGGTGCGATGATGTTGCCAAATGGTATGACGATCCCCACCAAGGCGGACAAATGGGCTCCAAGAGCCCAACTTCTAGCCTCGCTCCCAATTGCCTGCGTCTCGGTTCCCGGTTCGCTCATTTTTTCCCCCAAAGGTTGCCATTACTCCTCGTATGGCGCCGTGTAAGCCCCGGCAAGGGTTCTTTCTCGGCTCCGGGACAAAGAGCACATTTGAAATGGTTTCTCACCCAATACGGTTGCTGCAATAGCTCGAAAATGGGACGAAGCACTGCCCCGGTCGGCCAAAGCCCCTGAGACTAATCGCGTGAATCAAGAAGCACGAGCGGACAGCAAGGTCATCCTGATCGGAGAACACGCCGTTGTGGGTGGATACCCGGCTCTGGTGGCCGGTCTTCCCGCGGGCATGACAGCCGTGGATGAAGGGCCGGCGGAACGGCTGACGGTGTCGATCTCTCCATGGGAACTGGAGGCAACCGCTGACTCCGAGGGCGACATCGCACCAAGAGCACTGGAGGCGCTAGACAGGGCACTGGCCGATAAAGGTCTGACATCGTGTGACCGGGCCCGCCGGATAGCGGTATGGGCGGCGGTACCTCCCCGCGCCGGGCTTGGCTCCTCGGCCTCCCTGGCAATCTGCGTCATACGCTTGCTTGCGCTACGTGCGGGTCGATCGAACATCCTGGACCTAGAAACGCTCACTGCCCTTGCTTCCAGCTCGGAAGCCGTCTTCCATGGCAAGCCCTCGGGCATAGACGCCGCGGCCGTGGCCCAAGGCGGCGTTGGTCTGTTCCAGCGCGGTCAAGGCCTCGGAAGAGTTCATATTCGGTCACCTTTAGAGATAGTAGTTGCACTTTCGGGGGAGCGGCCTCCCGCGGTAGAGATGATCCGAAAGGTCGTCGAGCTTTGCTCTGTCGATACTCATGTACGGCGCATGCGCGCACGCCTCGGGGATCTAGCACTCGCTGGTGCGAACGCCTTGGACTCGGGTGATCCGAGCGCGCTCGGAGAAGCAATGTGCGAGGCTCACCGGATTCTTTCGCGCCTGGGCGTATCCACCGTCGAGCTGGACACTATGGTAACCGCGGCGTTGGACGCCGGCGCCCTGGGAGCGAAGCTCACTGGAGCAGGCGGCGGAGGCTGCATGCTGGCGCTTTGCACCGAGCAGGACGCCGGCCGGGTCCTCGGAACCCTGGAAAAACGAGCTTCTTGGGCCCGTCACTTCACCATTCCCACACAAGAACGAACACGATGAAAGCTCACGCTTCGCAACTCGAGGACAGGATCCACCCCGTCGATCGCCCGGCCGCTGCCACGGCTCGGGCCTGCAGCAACGTCGCCCTGGTCAAGTACTGGGGTAAGGTCGACGAGGTCCGGCGAGTGCCCGCCACGGGGTCGCTCTCAATCACTCTTGCCGGGCTTACCACCGAGACGACGGTGGCCTTCTCCAATCGTGACGAACCGGACCTCATAGTCCTGGATGGACGTCCCGTCGGTGGAAGGGAAGCAGCGCGAGTATCTGCCTTCCTCGACCTGATTCGCGGTGCCAGCGTGCAGCAAGACCGGCCTGTCGGCGCGGCATCGGTGCGCTCGGTCAACTACTTTCCAACAGCCGCGGGACTGGCATCATCGGCCTCGGGGTTCGCCGCACTTGCCGCCGCCACCGTGAGGGCCGCGGGGATGGACACCGATCCCGACACGCTCGCCTCTCTTGCGAGGCTGGGTTCGGCGAGCGCCGCCCGGTCGATTCACGGCGGTTTCGTCGAGCTCGTTCCCTTCCAGCGAGCCGGCGGCGACTGGGATGCACGCACGGCAAGAGTTGCTACCGAGGAACACTGGGATCTTCGCGTGCTGGTGTCCGTCATAGACTCGCGCTACAAGCCCATCGGCTCGACTCCCGCAATGGCTCGCACATCGGCCACTTCCCCCTACTACGGTGCCTGGCTCGACAGTTGGGGAGCCGACCTGACCGAGTGCAGGGAGGCGATTGCCGGCCGGGACCTCGAACGTCTCGCCAGCGTTGCCGAGCACTCCGCCCTCAAGCTGCACGCTCTAACCACGACCAGCAGGCCGCCCATGCAGTTCTTCCGCGGACCATCGCTCGAGGTTATGCACGCTGTCTGGGACCTTCGCTCCAGCGGCACTCTATGCGCTTTCACCGCTGACGCGGGCCCCAACATAAAGGTTCTTTGCTCTCCGGACGATGAGGAGAGGGTCCGATCGGCGCTGACGTCCGTGAACGGCGTTCAAACCGTACAAGCAACAACCGTGGGAGGACCGGTGGAGATAGTATCTCACGACGTCGACCCAACCGGCGTTTGGGGCCGAGGAAAAGCGAGGGGCGGCGGCGACGAATGAGTCATCGGCCCATCCAGACATACAAGCAATCGGCCTGGGCGAGTGTCAGCGCTCCCGGCAAGCTTTTCCTTGCCGGGGAGTACGGTGTCCTATTCGGGGGGCCGGCCTTGGTGATGGCGGTCAACCGCCGCCTGACGGTCGGACCCGGCGGAGACGTTCCCGCAAGCGCTGATCCTCTCATCCGGGCGGTGCTGGAAGAAGTCTCCCACATCGCCTCACTACCGAAACTGGGACCTCGAATCGAGGAAGGTGCCTTTTACGATGCCGGAGGACTCAAGCTCGGTCTCGGGAGCAGCGCCGCAAAAGCGGCCGCGCTGACGGCCAGCGTATTCGTAATGGCAGGCCGCAACATCGATGATGAGGACGTTAGGCGAGAAGTGCTCGATGTCGCGCTGGCGGGTCATGGGGCGGCGGGAGGAGGAAGCGGTGCCGATGTAGCGGCCTCCGTGCTCGGTGGAGCCGTACGTTTCAAGCTTGTCGGCAAACCCGCCGGCAGCTTGGTTTCACCGTCGTCGAGAGCGACAAGTCAAATCTCACAAGAGGCTACGCCGGTCGAGATTGCTCCTCCAAACCTTCCCATCATCGTACGAGGCGGTTCTCCAGTCTCGACCAGAACAGCCCTTGAACACCTGGGTAAAGCACTCGAGGAAGGCAGCCGAAATCACCGCGTTCTCATCGAGGAAGCTCGCGATGCCGGGCGGCATCTTGTCGAAGCACTGACCAATCGGTCTTGCTGCGATGGGGACGTTATCTCGGCCGTATCGAGAGCATCGAAGGTCCTCCAGGCTCTCGGGGAAATTTTGCAGCTTGGAGAAGGGGCGGGGCTGGGGGCTCTTCGTTCCGCGAACGAAGTAGCCACCAGTTTCGGTGGAGCCGCCAAACCGTCCGGGGCCGGTGGAGGCGATCTCATCCTCGTCTTCGCGCCCTCGGTGCCGCTCGACGAACGGCCGAGTGTAGTTCACAAGCTGGACAAAGCCGGCCTGAATGTCCTAAATGTCGCGCAGACACGTGAGGGGGTATGCCTTCACGAACCTCTCCCTCCGGCCATGCCCCAAGATTAGGGGGTTCATTATTTTATGAGCAGTCAACCGACAGCACGACTTCCGGGCTTCTACCGACTTTCACTCTCAAAGCGCCTGAAAACCCTTGTCTCTTCCGGCTGGCTGACCGAAGACGAGGCGAAAATGCTGGCCGAGCCTGCGGCCGGCGGCTTCGATCACAATGTCGCCGACTGCATGAGCGAGAACGTGGTCGGCGTACACGCCCTACCGCTTGGGCTGTGCCTCAACCTCTTGGTTGACGGCACGGAACGAGTCGCGCCCATGGCCATCGAAGAGTCGAGCGTCGTAGCCGCATCGTCGAACGCGGCGCGTCTCGCTCGCGATGGAGGGGGATTTCAGGTCGAGACGACGGGCTCGGTAATGGCAACCCAGATTCAGATCAACGGCCTTGCCGACCCGGAGGCGGCATGTCGGAAAATCGCCTCGGAAGCACCCTCGCTGATAGAGGCCGCGAACGCGCTGGTTCCAAACATGGTTCGAAGGGGCGGCGGCGCCCGTGAGATCGAAACAAGAGTAGTAAAGCCTCCCAAGGACGCGGGCCCGGCGATGCTTTGCGTTCATGTACACGTGGACTGCTTGGACGCAATGGGAGCAAACCTTCTCAACACGATAGCCGAAGGTCTCGCGCCACGCATCAGGGCCATAACCGGTGGGGACATCGGCCTTCGAATCCTCACAAACTACGCCGATCGGCGCCTCGTACGAGTGTCCTGCCGAGTGACTCCCGAATCATTGCGAAACGATGCTTGGCCCGATGGAGGAATCGTCAGAGATCGAATAGTCAATGCATCACGCTTCGCCGAAGCAGATCCGTACCGCGCTGTAACCCACAACAAAGGGTTCATGAATGGTCTCGATGCTGTGCTCCTGGCCACGGGGCAGGACTGGAGAGCAGCGGAGGCCGCGGCGCACGCGTACGCTTCTCGAACCGGCATTTATGGTCCCCTCGCAACCTGGCGCACGGACAGCGGAGGGTTCCTCGAGGGGCGCGCTGAGCTTCCTCTCGCGGTCGGGACCGTCGGCGGGGCGGCGAGAGCGCACCCGGGAGTTCGCTTGGCCCTTAGCCTGGGCAAAGTAAAGGACGCCTCGGACCTGGCCGGCCTATCGGCGGCCGTGGGCCTCGCGAGCAACCTTGCCGCTCTGAAGGCACTGGCCACCGAAGGCATACAGCGCGGCCACATGGCCCTGCACGCCCGCACCCTGGCCGTCGAGGCAGGCGCCAGCGGTGACCTCGTACACGAAGTGAGCCGCCGGCTTCAAGCAGAGGGCTGCTTCCGATTGGAGCGGGCCCAGGAGCTGGTAGCCGCCGCGCGCAAGTAGCCCAATGGATGCAGCGGCTGTGAGAGGCCGGGGGTCGCATGGGAAAACATGTTCTGTTGCGGCACTACGCCCAGGCTGGCACAATCGTTCCAGGTGGGCTGCTTGCGACTTCGCCAAGACACGTCCATTCATGCTCCCCTAGACACGCTTGATTTGTTTAGGCTCACTGCTGATTCGCGGCAATAATCGTAATAGGCATCTCATGAAACGCACCATTTCCTTGCTCTTGGTCCTTTTCCTCGCAAGCTGCAGCGCCACGGCGCCATACGATTACGAGAGACGAAAAGGCGGCGACGAAGGCCCCGATGAACCCAACGGGGCCGAGGAGCCCGCCGACGAGTACGATCCCGGCGTCCATGTGTTCTTGGAAATGGCATCCGTATCGATGATGGGTCGGCCCTCCGAGCTCGCGGTTGCGGGCTTCATGCCGGCTGCCCGAGAGGACTTCGAGAGTGCGGAGGAAGACCTCCTTCCGCTGGGAACCTGCCTTGTACTGGATGCCGTGGAACCTCCCTCACCGGAATGCATGACCGACGCGGACTGCTATCCAGAGCAAGAGTGTCAGCCCCGGTATGATGGCAGAGGCCGTCCCATCCCCGACAGCGAGCGTTGCGTAACACCCCGCGAGCTCATGGACGTAGGTCCGTTTACGATGACGGGTTTCAACAGCGGACCACTAACCTTCGAATACAATCCTGGACAAGATGGAGCCTACACCACGATGGAACCCGGTGACGGCCGGCTGCCATCGGGCGAGATGGATTATGAGACCACCTATGTTTTCGAAGGGGAGGGAGACATCTCGAAAGGCATCGGGCATTTTCACGGCGAGTTGATGGTGGGTTCAAACCTCCAACTGATGGAGCCACCGACGGTCGAAATATTGGGGCTACTTCCCGCGATCGAAGTCGACCCCAATCGCCCCTTGCACTTGATGTGGGCCGGCGATGACCCCGAAGAACAGCTGAACATTTCGCTTTCGGGCGGCTCGTTCTCGGCCGAAGGGGCTACAATCGAGTGCCGCGTATCCAATAATGGGAGCTTCATCATCCCTCAAGCAATGGTGGAAGCAGCGGGCCTAGGCGATCTTGCCATTTTCAACATGCTCACTCTAGAGACCTCGAAAAGAGGATGGGTCGAAGGTGAAGGCATCGAGTTCCATGACGTCAAAATGCGGCAAACGTTCTCCATCAATGTCTCGAAGACTGGAGATTAGCCGTCGTGCTGCTTTAGCATCAGCGGAGAGCCGAGACAGCGCAGCGCGCAAGTCGCTCGTCAAGCCTCGCTTCGAGCCTTCTTCGCTTTCCTCTTTCCGATGATCCACGCCAGAAGGATGCCCAGCTCGTAGAAGAGGTACATGGGTAAAGCCATGAGCATCATGCTGAACGGATCTTGGGGAGTGAGAACCGCGGAAACAATAGTGGCTAATAGTATGGCGTAACGGCGATATCGAGCCAGCATAGGAGCGTTCACTACGCCAATCATCGCAAGAGCAGCCAAGACAATGGGCAGCTCGAAAACCACGCCGAAAGCGAGCAGCAGCATCTTCACCAGGCCGAGTTGCTCGCGCATGGAGAGCATGGGCTCGGTAAACTCCGCCTCCGCATAGCCGATGAGAAACGGCATGCCTATCGGCATGACCACGTAGTAGCAAAAGGCAGCTCCTCCCGCGAACATGAGAGTACCGAAAAACACGAAAGGGAGCACTACGCGGCGCTCTCTGGCATAGAGGCCGGGAGCAACGAACCGCCATAGCTGGTGTAGAAAGACAGGTGCCGCAACGAACAACCCAGTGTACAAAGCAACGCGGATGTAGACCAAGAATCCCTCGACGGCGGAAGTGAAAACCAGCCTTCGAGGTCCCTCCTCGGGCAGCGCGTTCAAGATCGGCTGCATTAGAAACTCGAATATCAGCCGTGCAAACGCAAAGCTAACCGCCGCGCCTATCCCAATAGCTATCAGGCAGACGATGAGCCTGTAACGCAGCTCCTCGAGATGCTCCGTTATGGACAGGCGCTTCGCGACGGGCACTTCATCACCATCGCCGGGGGCATCAGATGCTTTTCGTACGGGAGGGCGGTCAGGAATCGCCATCACCTTCTCCTCCCCCATCCCGCCCGCGATCTTCTAAATCATCTCCAGCTTCGGCGGTCTCTGACTCTTTCGAGGATCCCTCCGAGGCATCACTCTGCTCGCTTTCTTGCTTCCGTCCCCGCTCGTCCTCTCCACCCTTGGGAACTATTGAATCCTGGACCGCGTTCTCGACCCCGGTCCAAAGCCCCTGAACCTCGTTGCGCACCTTCTGAACCTCCCGAAGGCTTCTCCCTATGCTACGGGCGATTTCGGGCAGGCGCTTAGGGCCCAGCACTACGAGCGCCAGGGTCAAAATAACCAGAATTTCTACGAAAGACGGTCCTATCACGGAGGTTGCTCCAAGGCTTTCTTACCGTTCTATTGGTCTGTTTGGAATAGCCGCGGCCATCTATGCACTGCTCAACAAGAACCGGAGTTTCGGAATGCCCCGCTGGCTCGGGCCCAAACGCCTCGGGTCTAGTAGAGTCACCCACATTTCATCATCGTTTCGTTAGTATGGCGCATTACCGACTGACATGCCGCTTTTCCGTCTTACCAGAGAGCTAAGATTCCCCAATCCATCGCTGGCCGACTCCTCCGGCCTCCTGGCGGTAGGTGGAGACCTATCTCCGGAAAGGCTGCTGCTCGCCTACTCCATGGGCATTTTCCCCTGGTATGAGGAAGGATTACCCATCCTCTGGCACTCTCCGGACCCCAGGTTCGTCCTCGAGCTAGACGATCTGCACGTGAACCGGAGCCTTCGAAAGTCTCTCAACCGCTTCACGGTTAAATTCGATACGGCTTTCGAGGAGGTCGTCGACCTATGCGCAAGAACCAAACGGTCGGGCCAGGCCGGCACTTGGATCACCCGAGACCAGCGCGATGCTTTCGTCGAGCTTCACTACCACGGTTATGCTCACTCCGTGGAAGCTTGGCAGGGGGGACACCTCGCCGGCGGCCTCTACGGTCTGTCACTTGGCTCGGCATTCTTCGGAGAATCGATGTTCCACCACGTCTCCAATGCGTCGAAAGTAGCCCTGGTGAGGCTGGTCGAGCGTCTCGAGGCATGGAGTTTCAGCTTCATCGACTGCCAATCAAGAACGGAGCACCTAGCGGATCTTGGAGCGAAGGACATACCAAGAGAGGAGTTTTTATCCGCCTTGCAAAAGGCGCTCACGTCTCGAACACGCCAAGGGAACTGGGGGACCGGGCCATCGTCAGGCAACGGGAACATGCAAGGTCGGATCAAACCTTGAAGCGTTTCACCTCGCCTCGCAGCACGTCGGCTTGGCCGGTAAGCTCGTCCACCGCGGACTCGAGGTCCTTGACCGCCATGTTCTGATTGTCCGCTACTTCCTTGATGCTCTCGATGGCGAGCATGACCTGCTCTGCCCCCATGGTCTGTTCTTTCTGGGCCTTGTTGAGCTGGCGCACCATCTCGGAGATGTTCTCGGTCGAGTCTCTCACCTGCTTGGAGCCCTGAGCTTGCTCCTGGCTGGAGCGCTCCACCTGCTTCGTTATGGCCTGCATACTCTGTGAGGACGCCATGATCTGCTCCGATCCCCGCGCCTGCTCGGAGGTGGCCCGGGCGATCTCTTGCACGGTCTCGGCGATTCGATTGATTGCTTCGGTCACCTGCCGGCTCCCCTTGGCCTGCTCCACGGTTGCTCGGGCTATGTCCTTCACCATGCGAGTAGATCGCCCGGCGGAGCTCGTTATCTTCTCCAGCGCCTCCTCCGCCTCCCCAGAGAGACGAACGCCCTCCTCGACGTTGCTCACGCCTCTGTCCATCGCGGCGATGGCGTTCTTCGACTCTTCCTGCACCGCGCGTATCAGCTCTGCTATCTCCTTGGTCGACGCACCGGTCCTTTCGGCCAGATCCTTGATCTCATCGGCCACCACGGCAAACCCCTTACCTCGATCCCCTGCTTGAGCAGCAATAATGGCCGCGTTGAGAGCCAACAGGTCGGTCTGCTCGGCCACGTCGTCTATTACGCTCAAAATGTTGCCTATGGTGCCGATCTTGCGTCCCAGCTCCTCGATCACATCAGCCGCGGTTCGGGAGGAGTCCTTGATCTTGTCTATGCCCGCGATGGTCTTCTCAAGAGCCAGCCCTGCCGTTCGGGCATCGGTGGACACCTGTTCGGAAAGCTTCGCCGTCTCGTTTGCGTTTGTTTCGACCTGACCGATGGATGTATCCATCTGGTTCATTGCCGAGCTGGTTTCCTCGGCTGTCGCGGATAGATCCTCGGCGTTTTGCGCGACCTCCTTTATGGAGTACGTCATCTCCTCGATTGCCGCCGAGGTGTCCTCCACGCTGGCGGCAAGGGACTGGATGTTCGCCGCCACTTGCTCGTTGGTGGCATCCATCTGAAGGATACTCGCCGAGCTTTCCTCCGCGCTTTGTGCGAGGACCTCCACATTGTGCGCGATCCCTTTCAGCGTTGCCAACATCTGGTGGACGGAGGAGCTTGTCTGATCCACGCTGGCCGCCGTGGTCGCGGCTCCACGCGCAACGACATCGCTGGTGGTAGCCACACGGTCCGCCACCATGCCAAGAGAGTCGGTAACGCCATGTATGCGTCCTAGCACCCCCCTGAGATTTTCTCCCAACCTGTTCAAGGCATCAGCCATCTCGCCCAGCTCGTCGTCGGCATACCTTTCGGCCCTGCCTCGCAGGTCGTAGTCGCTCATTCCACGCGTGAAAACCTGCATGTCAGCCACCGGCCGCAGCAGGAACGACCTGGACATGAGTAGCAAAGACAAGACGACAAAAAGCCCGAAGCCAGCCAGAACCGTTCCACCAATCCATGCGATTACGTCTTCCAAGACCTCTTGATTCGAAGCCTTGGACAGGCCGAGGACTACAAACCCCAGAACGCCTTCACTGCCTTCGACTTCAGGCTGAACAACCGCGTCGAAGGCGTCTTCCTCCGGTTCCTCGGCTAATCGCTCGCCTCCATCCACCTCCCTTTGCAAAGGAGGCTCGGGAAAATAACTTCTACCGTCGAGTGCCCCACCACCCGCCGGCAGTGTCAGCACTACATCAACGAAGTGCTTGATTCTTCTTTCGTCACATGCCGTCCGAGAGCGCCGTTCAATCATCTCCTTGAAAGTGCTCTCTTCCAAAAGCTCTCGCAGAAGCGTGTCACCGTCCGGCTCCGATATATCTCGGCCGAACCGGCGAGCCAAAATCGTTCGGCCATCAGAGGCAACCAGCGCCGCATACGCGACATCGTCGTCGTAGAGCACGCCGCCCAAGACCTCCTCCAGCTCGTTGGTACGTTGCTGAAGAAGAGGAAGCTGAATGCTCGAAACCAGCCCTCCGACCATCGAGAAACCGCGCCTCATTAGGCTCTCGTCCAGCCCGCTTCTCACCCGCCCCGTAATGGTGACGGCCATGATGGTCGACACGAGGGCCAATGCCAACGTGTACCAAATTACGAGATTCCAGCGCAGCTTGACCCGCTGGAGACCTTCCAACAAAGTGTTCAGCCCCTTGCGAGGCCGCTGTTCGTTTGGGGCCATGGCCTGTGTGGATCGTTCCCGGGGTATCATGAGCAGCCGATCCCCCCTAGGCATTGCTCCCAGTGCGTGTTTACCAAGGTACCGGATGATAAGAAACTAAGGGCGGGGGGTCAACCAGGAGCTTGTGGGCGTAAATGGGTTTTCCCGATCTCGATGCCGGACTATTCTGTCCGAATGACCAAGTCAGTTTTGGTTCCCCGAGATAAACGATGTTTGAATCATAGGCCGGCCGGCGGACACCCTGAAAGTCCTGAACGGTTGGCCGCGCTTTATGCGGATTTGGACTCTAGGCCCATCCCAGGAGTACGGCTTGCATCTCCTCCGGAGGCATCCAAAGAGGCTCTGTTGAGAGTGCATACTCCCGCGTATATCGAAGCGATCGAGGCAACAGCCGGCACCGAGCGACCCATTTGGCTGGACCCCGACACCTGCGCCAGCTCCGGCTCGTACCAGGCCGCGCTGCTGGCCGCGGGAGCCGCGTGCATGGGGGTCGATGAAGTTTTGTCCGGCCGCGCCGACTCGACGTTTCCACTCGTTCGCCCTCCGGGACATCACGCCGAGCCGGACACCATCTTGGGTTTTTGCCTTTTCAACAACATAGCCATCGGCGCTGCCCATGCGCTTGCGGTTCACGGGCTGCAACGTATTCTCATTCTCGACCCTGACGTGCACCACGGCAACGGCACTCAAGCAGCCTTCTACGACTCCGACAAGGTGCTCTACGTGTCCACCCACAGGCATCCTTTCTATCCCGGCACCGGTTGGTTCGACGAGGTGGGGGTAGGAAAAGGGGCCGGGTACACTTTCAACGTGCCGCTTCCCTACGGAACCGGCGACGCCGACATCCTCTACGTCTACCATGAGGCGGTGGCTCCCATCGTGAGAAGCTTTCAGCCCGAGCTGATAATGGTTTCAGCGGGGTTCGACACTCACATGAGGGACCCTCTTGGAGGATTTCAGATGACCGAGGAGGGTTATGCCGCGCTTTATGCCCTCTTCCTGTCCTGGGCGGAGCAATACTCGGCTGGCCGCATCTTCCTTACATTGGAAGGGGGTTACAACGATGCGGCTCTTGTCGATTCCGTTCGAACCGTGCTGGGGATACTCACGGGCGCGCAGGAGCCTTCGTTGACCGTGCCGGGTGAGCCATCCCAGCTCGCTAGGCAAGCGGTCGAACGCGCCGTCTCATCTCGACCAGCCAGCACGGCTACCGGCTAGCAAAACCTCGAGAGCCCTTGATTCGACCTATCGCGGCAATGGCCTCAACCGACCCCTGCCTATCGACTCATAGGCCGCTGTCGTGCATGAAGAAGTCGGCCGAACTGGTGTCCGTATCGATCACCTCGCCGAAGTTTTCGGTAGGCTCGGTCCCGAGTATGTAAGAGACCTCCGTGGACGGCCGGCCCTCATGCTCCTCGTCAAACGAAGCCAACAATCCGGTCTCTACATCGATCCGGCGACGGACTATGCGATCCTCCACATCCGGACGAGGCCTAAACGGAGACTGCTCTCGTCCTTCCAGGGCAGCCTTCATGTAGCTCAGCCATATAGGCAAGGCAGCCCGGCCCCCGTTCTCATACCTCGCCATGGGGCGTTCGTAGGTGTCGTAACCAATCCATACTCCGGTCACGAGGTCCGTGGTGAATCCAATGAACCAGCCGTCGAACGAATCGTTGGTGGTCCCCGTCTTGCCCGCCGCGGGCTGACCCAACCGATTGGCCCTGGCGCCGGTGCCGAAGCGAACGACGTGATTTAGAATCTCGGTCATGATGAAAGAAGTCTCGGGGCTCATCACCTGCTCGTGAGTCTCGAAGAGACGAGCGTGTCCGGCGGCGATCCGTTCTCGAAGCGGTGCCCATGGATCGAAGTACACCGTCCGGTCCTCCAAGGTATTTCCATCTCTGTCGACCACCCTTCGAATGAAGGTGGGCTCCATCGGCTGCCCATGCCTCGGAAAGACGGCGAATACGTTTGTGAGCTCCCATGGGGTCACACAGGAGCTGCCAAGAGCCGTCGACAGATCGCGTGACAGCTCGCTTCGTACGCCTAGATTGCGCGCGAACTCTATCGCGGGATCGATTCCCACCTCCTGCATGGTCCGAACGGCCGGAATGTTGATTGAGCGCACGATAGCTGAGCGAAGCGTAACATCGCCCGCGAAGTCTCGACCGTAATTGGTAGGTCGCCAGCGCACCTCATGATCCGGGTCGTCGTAAACCATGGGACTGTCCATGAGGATCGTCGAGGGAGTCCACTCCAACTCCTCGAGGGCAGCCGCGTAAATGACCGGTTTGAAAGCGCTCCCTGGCTGACGACAAGCCTGGAAAGCACGGTTGAACTCGGAGTACTCGAAGTCCAGGCCGCCAATCATTGCCACCACGTAGCTGCTCACCGTGTCCATGGAGATGAGGGCACCCTGCAACTCCGGCAACTGCTCCAGCACGAACACCAGGGTTTCGCCTTCGATTCGGCGAAGAGCCGCCTCACTGGGATCGCCGGCAAAGGCGCTCATGTCGGCCCGGCTCACCAAAACGGCGTCACCATCGGATAGTGCGCGCCCGACATCGTGAATCAATGCGGCGGGATGGTAAGCGTTGGGATTGGGCTGGCGGGCCCATCGCATGCCGGCCAACGGAACGATGCCCTCGTGCCGTCCCACTCTAATGTGAGCTCTGTGACCTTCGACCTTCGTTACGAGACCAACGTAGGTGCTTCCCACCTCCAATGAGCGCCCCTCGAGGATCTTCTCATCGTATTTTCTGTAAAACCCCTCCCACTGATCTCGAGGCACATTCCAAAGCGGGCCCTGGTAACCCTGCCGTTTGTCCACCGTGGCCAAACCGGAGAGCATGGACTCCTGAGCCGCGCGCTGCTTCTCGGTGTCGACAGTCGTGTAAACCTGTAGTCCATCGTTCAGAAGGCGCTCATTACCATAGCGACGCACGATGTCGCGGCGAACGTGCTCCGTAAAGAAAGGTGTAGTCTCACGGAACACATCCTCTATGGGATAGACTCGGATCTCCTCCTCCACCGCCGCGTCTCGTTCGGCCTCGGTTATCATTCCTTCTCGATACATCCTGTCGAGAACGTGCCGGCGGCGGCGCGCTGCTCGATCGGGATTGATAAACGGGGAGTACCGGCTGGGCGCTTGAGGCAGCCCGGCAAGTAACGCTACCTCGGCCAAGGTCAGGTCTTGGACGTTCTTTCGAAGATAGTTCTCTGCCGCGCTCTGCATGCCGTAGGCGTGGTGGCCCAGGAATACGTGGTTTAGATACAGCTCGAGGATCTCCTCCTTGGAGAAGATTCGTTCGAGACGAAAAGCCAAGATGGCCTCGATTACCTTTCGGCGAACGGTGCGCTCACTGGCCGCCTCGAACCCCCAGTCCGAAACAAGAATGGACTTCGCGGTTTGCTGAGTAAGGGTCGATGCACCCCGCAGCCTCGATCCACGAAGCCAATCGGTGAGCGCTCCCATCATGCCTATGGGGTCAACTCCAATATGATCGAAGAATCGATGGTCTTCCACGGCTATTACGGCCTGAACGAGCTGCTTGGGCATCTGCTCGTATGGGATGGTACGCCTGCGCTCGACATAGAACTCGCCGATCAGCTGATCGTCTCCCGAGAAAATGTCCGTCACCAAGGCCGGACGATAGTCCTCCAATCCACCAAAACTGGGAATTGCCGGATCCTTCCCGTGGTGCCAAAAGATGCCGGCCACCGCCAGCGTCCCGCCAACCAGAGGAGTAATGAACAGTACTGCCGCCCAAAGGGCAAACCGGCGCAACTTGCTTCGGGGCGCTCCCGACCGCTCGCCGCCGTCTTCATCCTCATTGCTCTGGAACTCCGGGTCGCCGGCTTCGTCAAAGGCCTGCTCACCGGAGGAGACGTCCTCGTCGGCGGCGGCGGACGCGCTCTCGCCCGAGGTCACTTCATCTTCCACCGCTTCCCTGGATTCATCGGGTGAAGACTTGCCGACTCCCTCGAGGATGAGACCTTCTCCGACACGCACGGAGTCATCCGCCGGTTTTTCCGATGGCTCCGAAACCTCACCGGCTGCCTTGCCGTCCTTATCCTTTGTTTCCTTAGGATCCGACATGTTCTCAAAGCCGAGTTTTAGGCGAGGCGCCGGCCCGGCACAAGCCCCTTGACAGGCAGGTGGTGCTTACCCGGTCCAGTACGAGCTATAGTGCCGGCGCCATGCGGATCGGCGTCGACACAGGAGGAACCTTTACCGATATCGTGATCTTGCGGAATGAATGCGTGCTGACGCACAAGCGTCTCTCGACACCGGAGGACCCCTCTCGCGCCGTCATCGAGGGAATCGCCCACCTGCTTGCAGGTCCTGCAAGTGGTGACCCCCACTCGGTGGTTCATGGTTCCACCATCGCCACCAACGCCCTCCTCGAACGTAGAGGAGCCCGGACGGCACTGGTCACTACCGAGGGGTTCGAGGATGTACTGGAGATTGGGAGACAAAACCGTCCATTGCTGCACAATCTCGAAGTACACCGCACCCCCCCTATCGTTCCGACTGAACGTAGGCTGGGAGTTAGAGAGCGAGTAGGTCCTGACGGGACCGAGAAGGAGCCTCTCAACGAGAGAGCCGTCAAGAAAGTAGTCGATGAGCTGCAAGAGACAGCCCCCGAGTCGGTGGCCATCGTGCTCCTGCACTCGTACGCCAACCCCGAGCATGAAGCACGCCTTGCAAGGGAGCTTCGCGAAACCCTGAATGTTCCGGTAACCGTCAGCCACGAGCTGCTTCCGGAGTATCGTGAGTACGAGCGGACCAGCACCTGCGTCATCAATGCGTATGTGGCGCCGAAGATGTCGGGCTACCTGGTCAGCCTGGAGGCGAGTATACCGGGCGGCGCTCCTCTTCGAGTCATGCGCTCCGACGGGGGCACGATGACCGCGGGCGCGGCCGGGAAGAATGCCGTTCATACGGTGCTATCTGGTCCCGCGGGCGGAGTTGTCGGCGCCTCGGCTTTCGCCGGAAAAGAAGAGTCCCGCACCTCGAGCAGAGGCGGCACCTCGAGCCCCTCGAACCATGACACATCCCTCGTGAAAGCCATAAGCTTCGATATGGGGGGCACATCCACCGACGTATGCCTCATCGACGGGCGCCCCGCGGTCACGAAAAACGCCGAGCTAGGCGGTCATCCCATTCGCGTACCTCTGCTCGACATACACACGGTTGGAGCAGGCGGCGGGTCCATCGCGTGGAGAGATGACGGCGGCGCGTTGAGAGTCGGGCCGGCGAGCGCCGGTTCGAACCCGGGCCCTGCCTGCTACGGCCTCGGTGGAACCAGGCCCAGCGTTACCGACGCCAACTTGGTGCTTGGCCGCCTTCCCTCTGAACAGAAGCTCGCGGGCTCAATGCCCCTTGATGTCCGTGCGGCTAGGGAAGCCGTCGCCTCCCTAGCAGACACCCTGGGTATTGACCTTTTCTCCTGCGCGAAAGGCATCGTTCGTATCGCCAACATTGTGATGATGCGAGCGATTCGGCGCATAAGCCTGGAAAGAGGCTATGATCCCAGGCGCTTCGCCCTGGTAAGCTTCGGTGGCGCGGGCGGCCTCCACGCCTGCGACCTCGCCGCTTCGCTGTCAATGGATGAGGTTCTCGTGCCGCCACATCCCGGCTTGTTGTCCGCCTATGGAATGCTGGCCGCGAAGCCGGAACGCGAAGTCGGAAGATCCGTGCTGGGGGTCTTCCCTGCCGGTAGCATACAAGTAACTCGAACCTCCCAGCCCCGGCACCGCCTCGACGCTTTGGTCAAGCTCGACGAAGTTTACAAGAACATGGAAAAAGAACTAGCCGGCGAGCTCTCGGATGAGGGCATCCATGAGTCTTCCTTGAGATTCGAACGACTCGCGGACTTGCGGTACCTTGGTCAATCACACGAGCTGACCGTCAAGGTAAATTCGCCGGACGAGCCGGGTTGCGCGGAAGGCCGTGCGGCGATGCTGGCGGATGTCATCCCAAGTTTCGAGAAGAGTCACGAGCTGGCCTTCGGGTACTGCCCAGCAAGAGACGTCGAATGGGTCACGGCGAGGGTGAGGGCATCGGCGCCCCCATTGCAACTGTCTCCGCCGAAAGCGCCGGCGGGCGATCCGGTTAGTTTTGAGGGCGGCTCCCATCACCGCGAGTCCCTGACGGCTCAATCGAGGATTATTGGACCGGCGACAATCTTGGAGTACTCGGCCACGACCTACGTTCCGGCAAGCTGGCAGGCACTGGTCCTAAACGATGGAACCTTGAGGATCTCCAAATGATGAAGGATCCGATAGAGCTCGAGGTTTGGCGACATCTTCTCGCGGCGGTGACCGAGGAGATGGGGGCGGTGCTGACTCGAAGTGCTTTTTCTCCCAATATAAAAGAGCGGCGTGATCTCTCCTGCGCTCTTTTTTCTCCAGATGGTGAAATGGCGGCCCACGCGGCTCACATTCCGGTCCATCTTGGCTCGACCCCTCTAGCGGTGCGAGCTGTTCTCGAAGCACTGTCCCTTTGCCCAGGGGATATAGCCCTGGTCAATGACCCATATCAAGGAGGGACCCATTTACCCGACCTAACGGTCGTGGCACCCGTACATTACAGCGGGCCGGGTATTGGAGGGGCTGACGCGGGAAACGACGGAAACCGCCTTCTGGGTTACGTCGTCAACCGGGCTCACCATGCGGACGTGGGCGGAAAAGCGGCCGGTTCCATGGCGCTTTGCAGACACATCGATGAGGAGGGAGTTCGATTGCCGCCTATCTTGGTTGTGAGTCGCGGCGAAACGCTTGGTGGAGTGCTGCAAGAGCGCCTCTATCGACACGTTAGAACGCCCCAGGAGAGAGAAGGTGATCTTTCCGCGCAACTGGCCTCGTGTAGGGCCGGTTCAAGGCGGCTGGCGGAACTGGCGGACCTACATGGTACCGAAACCCTGGAAGCGGCCATGCTGGGCTTGACCTCCCACGCCGAAAGGATGATGCGAGCGGTCCTTGGGTCACTACCGGACGGCCGGTACGAAGCTGAAGACGTGCTGGATGACGATGGTCTTGAAACCAGGGATATTCTTATTCGCGTCGCAATCACCATAGAGGGAGACCAAGCAACCATTGACTTTTCCGGCTCGTCACCCCAGGTGGAAGGACCGCTCAACGCCGTGCGGGCGGTCACTGTCAGCGCAACGCTGTATGCTCTTCGATGCATCGCACCGGAAGAGGTTCCCGCTTCCACGGGCTTGCTGCGACCTGTACGGATATTGACACCCGAGCGATCGGTCGTAAACGCCGCCTACCCCGCACCGGTCGCCGGCGGGAATGTCGAGACCAGCCAGAGAATCGTCGACGTTCTTCTGGCGGCGCTCTCGGAAGTGCTTCCTGACACCATTCCCGCCTCGAGCCAGGGGACCATGAACAACGTTGCTCTCGGTGGTCTCGAGCCAAAGCCGTGGGCTTACTACGAGACTCTCGGTGGTGGAACCGGCGGCGGTCCAGGTTTTCACGGAGAATCCGCAATTCACAGTCACATGACCAATACGTTAAATACGCCGGTGGAGGCACTAGAGCACGCGTGTCCCATTGAGGTTGCCTATTTCAGAATACGGAGAGGAAGTGGCGGTTCCGGAATATGGCGCGGAGGGGACGGGCTCGAGCGTGCGTACCGGCTCCCCACTTCAACCGAGGTCACCTTGTTATCCGAGCGAAGGCGCCATCCACCACCCGGGCTGGCTGGGGGAGGCCCTGGAGCACCTGGGGAGAATCTCCTGATTAGGCAAGGAACGCCTTTAGCCTTACCAGGCAAGGCGACCTTCAAGGCACGAGCCGGCGATGCGCTGGTAGTCCGCACTCCGGGCGGCGGCGGCTTTTCTGTTCAGAAACAATCATCGCGTTCCAGTTGAGCGTTGGGCCCCATGTGAAGAATGTGCTTCATTCGGCTCCTTGCGGCTATGTCGGAGGCTTGTCTTGCGTCGCGACCTTCGACTAGTCTTGTTTACATATCCTAGCATCCCAAATCCAAGAGAATGGGCTTGAAAGGAATCCGTCGTGGGAAGTATTTTCACCCATTCACTATCGAAAACCTGCCAGAGAGCTCTTCTTCTCCTATTGGCGGCGGGCTGTACGTCAACAGCCGATGATATCGGCATAGGAGAGAAGGAACCGTCTCCCTGGAACTTGGTTTTCCAAGCGGATCTTCTTTCTCCCACGGTGGAAGAAAAACCGGATTATGTCGTTTATCGCATCCCTGTATGGGTCGACCTCGAACGACTGAAGCGGGATGAACCTCTTACCGCGGATTTGGGGGACGGTTGGACCTACCTCTTCACACCCGTCGAGCGTGAGATTCGTGGCCGTGAGCGATTCACTTGGCGGGGGGAGATACACAGTCAGTTCGGCGTTGAGGGTTCCGCGACCTTTACAGTCGATGGAGAACGTATCCGGGGCTCGCTTCGACTGGGATGGGCACGCTATCAGGTTGTCAGCAGTTCCGACGGTAGAACCTGGCTTGATGAAATAGACTCTTCTTATGTACCGCCTCCTCATCCAAGCAGCCCCATCGTACCAGAGGAAGACCACGATCCTTTTCCGGAATTAGCCCCTGCCACCCCTTTGGATATGGATGAGGACACATCTGTCGACATAATCGTTTTCTACACGCAGGCAGCCATTAGTTTTTATGCCGATGAAGCTGATTTGCGTTTAGCGATACGTAATGCCGTGGACATGGCCAACACCGCCTATCTCAACAGTGCTGTCCCCGGCCGTCTCCGGCTCATCGGCATTTTCCCATACGACTTCGAAGAAGACCCCGATGATGGGCCCGGTGATCTGGCCGCTTTTCGGAGCGATCCATGGGTTCAATATCTGATGGACCTCTACTCGGCGGATTTGGGAGCATTGATCGGCGATTATTCAGGAGCATTCTGCGGCCTGGGATATGTTCTTACTCATTGGACCACTCAGTGGGATTGGGGCTACTCACTGACATCAGCCGCCCCCGTTTGCTTAGGACGACAAACCCTTGCCCATGAAACAGGCCACAACATGGGACTGCATCATGATCCCGACAATATAGGCAATCGCGAGCCCGAGGACCTGATCGCGCCGTTTGCAATGGCTCATTTCGAAGACTGGGAATTTCGCACTATCATGTCCTATTGGAACATGTGTCCCGGTGCAACCAGCTTGGAACAATACAATGCGGGCTGCCCTCAAATCGACCATTTCTCGGATCCCGAAGTGCTGGAACCCGTGTCGGGACTACCGACCGGAGTCGAGGACGAACGCAACAACGCCGAGGTGCTGCGTCTCAATATGCCGAATGTAAAGCAGTGGCGACAGCAGCCGACCTCACTAGCGGAAGCCGCCGGTGATTCCAGCGGTGACTATGAAACCGGAGGGGACGGCCTCTGGGTTTCTCAAAATGAGTTCACCTACGAAGAAAAAGCCGCGCTGGTCAGTGGGCCGGTGCACCAAGATGACGTTTCATGGCTGAGATTGGAGCACGGCCAAACCGGCGAGTTCTTACTCGAGTTTTCCGGGCGGGTCGACGCACAGAATCCTAACGGTTGGCTCGAACTAAGCGCGGATGGAGAAACAATCGCAACGTTCAATGAATTAAGTGAAGCGTGGCAAGTTTATTCAGTCTCAATCCCAGGAAGCACTAAAACACTAGAATGGACTTGGCGAACTGACGCAGGCAATTCGGCGGACGATATAGGCGTGGTAATACTGGCTGGCGTTTCGTACGGATACTTCGTTGGAGGGACCGTCTCCGGACTCGAAAGCTCGGATCTCGTCATACAAAACAACGGCGCCTACGACCTCGAGATCGAAGAGGATGGCGCTTTTTCATTCGACACACTGTTCAAGGACCAAGCACTCTACGATGTTTCTGTTCTTTCTCATCCTTCTGATCCACGACAGTTCTGCGTCATAGATAACGAGTCCGGCGTAGTAGACGGCCACGATGTTACAAGCATAGAAATAACCTGCTATACTGACTCTTTTACGGTGGGAGGGACAGTCTCAGGGCTTAAAGGCTCCGGTCTAGTCATTCAGAACAAAGCCGACGACGACCTCGATATCGATGAGGATGGCGCATTTACATTCCAGACCCCTATCGAGGATCAAACGTCTTACGAGGTGACCGTACTCTCACAGCCAAGCGGTCCTTCGCAGACCTGCGCCGTCACCGGCGGCACCGGCACACTCGATGGCGATCACGTTACCAACGTCGAGATTACCTGTCAGACTGACTATTTCACAATCGGGGGGACGGTGTCCGGGCTCGAGGGCTCCGGGTTGGTTCTGCAGAATAACGGCACGGACGACCTCGCAATCGATGAGGACGGTGTGTTTACACTCGATACGCCTCTCGAGGATCTTACGTCCTACGAGGTGACTGTCCTATCCCGGCCAAGCAACCCTTCGCAGACCTGCGCCGTCACCGGCGGCACCGGCACGGTGGACGGCGCGGATATAACAAGCATCGAGATAACCTGTCAGACCGACTCTTTTTCGGTTGGGGGGATGGTGTCCGGCCTCGAGGGCTCCGGGTTGGTTCTGCGGAACAACGACGCGGACGACCTCGCAATCGATGATGACGGCTCCTTCACGTTCGAAACGTCTCTCGAGGATCATGCATCTTATGATGTGACCGTCCTCACGCAGCCGAGCAACCCTTCGCAGACCTGCGCCGTCACCGGCGGCACCGGCACGGTGGACGGCGCGGATATAACAAACATCGAGATAACCTGTCAGACCGACTCCTTTTCGGTCGGGGGGACGGTGTCCGGGCTCGAGGGCTCCGGATTGGTTCTGCGGAATAACGGCACGGACGACCTCGCATTCGATGAGGACGGTGTGTTTACGTTCGATACGCCTCTCGAGGATCATACGTCCTACGAGGTGACTGTCCTATCCCAGCCAAGCAGTCCATTGCAGACCTGCGCCGTCACCGGCGGCACCGGCACGGTGGACGGCGCGGATATAACAAGCATCGAGATAACCTGTCAGACCGACTCCTTTTCGGTTGGGGGGACAGTGTCCGGCCTCGAGGGCTCCGGGTTGGTTCTGCGGAACAACGACGCGGACGACCTCGCAATCGATGAGGACGGTGTG
>SLRQ01000030.1 GCA_007130885.1 Deltaproteobacteria bacterium | reverse complement strand
GGTCTCCAACGTTTGGGTTACCGCCTGGGGGGGGCTCGGCGATGCTTCCCACGAAGCTGGAACCCCAGTTCTGGAAAGGAAAGAGCTGCTGCTCCATGTGATCGCAGGCCCACTCATCGAAAGGCACGAAGCGGCACTCCGCTCCCGCGTAAACCGCTATGGGCTTGTCGGAGTCGATGATAGTCCCGGTCAGATCGCTTTCGCCGTACTCATAGTAATCGGTGGTTTCAATACCATCCGAATCCTGCGCGTGCTGGGTGGGGTTTCCATGACGCCGGCTGGCGAGTTGCAGTACCTCGTGCCTATTCAAGACGACTGTCGTCTCGCTCCCTGGGTTTAGCTCTCCAAGCCCACCCCCGGCCGCAGTAGCTCCGCGCAACCGGAGTCGTACGCTCGTGTTGTCCTCCGTGGCCACGATGGTGAGGTTCGTTGGCATGTCCCTGTCGTTGACGGTGCAGGTTTGTAGAGGAGGACATGTTTCGGTTCGCATTCTAATATGCGGCAGAGCCATGGCGACGTACTGGCTCGCCGTGCCGAAGACGTGGGTTGGAAGCAGCAGGGATGCGTCGTTGGTGTAAGAGTACGTACTCTCGATCTTGCTGCGTAGGGGATTGAACTGGTAGGCCGTCACCGGCACGGTGCTTTCCATACGGTATGCGATAGTGCCTTTCTGTGTAACGGCTATACTGTCCTGCCTGGAAGGCATGGCGTTCCACGGGAGATACATGACCTTCAGCTCGCCGCCACTTACTGTTTCACTGGCGACAACGCTCCCGCCGGCGTTGTAGACCCGAACATCGGCGCTCGTGCCTTCGTTGGGGTTGGAGACAACAACGGCGAAGTCGCTGTGAAAGGTGCTGCTCACTATGTTTGCGAGGACCACCGGCCAAAACTCACAGCCAGCGTAAGAGTTGGTTCGCCCGGCTTGAACACAAAGACTCACACATTCCCCCCCATCACAAATGGCATCGGAATCGGCGCAGTCCTCCACCAGCTCCCAGTTCTCCGCGTCCTCGGCGCACACCATCAGTATCGAGCCCTCGCAGGTGTACTGAATCCCGGGAACACATCCCACGCATTCACCCGTCTCTCCGTCGCAGTAACCAAGGGCACACTCTTTCTCGTCCCAGCCGAGGCCCTCCTCGTCACAGACCTCGTACGTATGTTCACCTGTACATTGTCGCTCGCCAGGTTTGCAGATCGGCTCAACTACTTCATCGTCTTCCACGCACACCCCCTCCTCGCAAACGTACGGTTCGTTACAGACATCATCTTCCATGCACGGACCGCCCAAATCACCCGTCTCACCGGCCGCGACGCATTCCCCGGCAACGCAAACCAACGGTTCATCGCACGTATCGTGCGGGTAGCATGGCTCACTCAACCCGCCTCTACCCTCGTCAGGCTCCACGCACTCCCCGGCAACGCAAACCAACGGTTCATCGCACGTATCGTTCGGGTAGCATGGCTCACCCAACCCGCCTCTGCCCTCGTCAGGCTCCACGCACTCCCCGGCAACGCAAACCAACGGTTCATCGCACGTATCGTTCGGGCAGCATGGCTCACCCAACCCGCCTCTACCCTCGTCAGGCTCCACGCACTCCCCGGCAACGCAAACCAACGGTTCATCGCACGTATCGTTCGAGTAGCATGGCTCGTCCAGCCCGCCTTGTCCTTCTCTCGGGACTACGGATCCACAACCGTGCAACACGACCGCGGCGATAGCGACGACCAAGAAACCGAGTCCCCTGTTCATGGTGACCCTCCCTTCACGCTCTGGAAGCATCCTAGGCTTGCAAGCTCCCCCTTTTCGCACGACGTTATCTTGCCGAGTAGCTGCCGTCAAACAACAGGAGGCTTTCACAGCAGGCGGCTTTCACAAACAACCCACTCGCCCTGCTCCACAGCTGCTCGTATCTGCGCACAGGTGGCGGCCTTTTGAAGAAGGCTTGAGCAGAGAGGCCAGACAGGCTCTGCCCCGCCTTGCTTTCCCTGTGCACTCGCAGCTGATGGCCTTCGCCCCTGGAGGTGGGGTAGGCGTTCGAACTCCGTGGGTCTGTCACGGAACGAGCGGCAAGGCCTGCATCCAGGTCTCGGCACTCCCTTCAGGGGGGTGCCGGCTCTGCGAGAAAGCCTCTGGCGGCCCGGATCGCCGTCAGGCCCTCCGAGTGGATCCTTCGCTTGTTGTCGGGGGTGCGCAGGTCAGATCCGCGTGGAGCGTAACCGCAGCCTGACAGTGCACGCACGCCAACATGAAACCCGGTGGGAGCACTCTTCGGGGTCGGCCGGAACTAGTCGGTGGCGGCTATCCAGCCGGAGTCGATCGACGCCTGTTTGGGCCCATTACCGTTCGGGACATGACGGTTCTTTTACAAACGCTCGCGATTGTTGCGGTTCTTTTACAACAGGTTTTTCGATTGCATCGATAATCCCGGCGGACATGAAAACAAAACCAAGACTACTTCTGACGTCAGTGTTCGGCCCCTATGGAATCGATGACGCCTACGGGCGTAGCGACAACAAGATGGAGCTATTCCACAATCAAGTCACGCGCGAGCAGGGGGTGTTTTCATACCGCTTCCATCACTCGAGCTTCGGGCTGTTCTTCCTGGCGGAGAACCTCCAGACCTCGACTCGTGTTCTTGATTTCCCTACCCGCGAGGAGTTCTCCAAAGAGGTATTGCGAGGTTACGATTACATCGGCATCAGCTTCATCATGCCCAACTTCGCAAAGGCAAAGGCCATGGCGGAGATGATCCGCAAGCTGGCGCCGGAGACCCGCATCGTCTTGGGTGGACATGGGACGGCGGTGCCCGGGGTCGAGTCGCTGATTCCTCACGATCATCTCTGCAAGGGAGAAGGCATTTCGTTCCTTCGCGAGCTGCTCGGAGAAGAATGCGATCGCCCGATTCGCCATCCAATAATGTACAGCTCATACAACCGAATGCAGATGGGGGTACCCATTCGAAACGGCTCGGGCATCCTGATTCCGGGCGTTGGGTGCCCGAACAAGTGTCGATTCTGCGCGACCAGCCATTTCTTCGGAGGCTATACGCCCTACCTCGAGTCGGGTCAGGACATCTACGATGTCTGCGCCTCCTACGAGAGCGAGCTCGGCGTGACCGATTTCGGCGTGCTCGACGAAAACTTCCTCAAGGAACGCGACCGGGCGCTGGATCTGTTGGCTCTCATGGAGCGCGATGGTCGGCGCTGGACGTTCGGGATCTTCAGCTCGGCCGAGACGCTCCAGGCGCTCGGAGATCTGGACCTGCTCGTCCGTCTCGGCGTCAGCTTCGTGTGGATGGGGGTCGAGTCGAAGGATCCTCGATACGAGAAGAATCAGGGCACGGATTTCGCTTCACTCGTTGCCGATCTTAGGCGGCGCGGGATCAGTGTCATGGCGTCGACGATTCTCTTCGCCGAGCACCACGACCACGATACTATTTGGCAAGACGTGGATTTCACGATCGGTCTCCAGCCCGACTACATCCAGTTCATGCAGCTCGGCCCTATTCCCGGAACCGCGCTTTGGAACGACTACGAGGAGCAGAAACTCCTCTGCGATCCGAACGACGTGCCGTGGGGAGAGCGCCATGGTCAGGACAAGATCTGGTTTCGACACCATGCGTTCAGCCGCGAGGAAACTCGAACGTATCTTCGCGACGCCTTCCGTCGCGACTACTCGACTCACGGAGCGGCCTTTCACCGAGTCATCGACACGGCGCTTCGGGGTCACCAGTACGCCTCCACGCATGCGGACACGCGCATACAGTTCCGCGCCCCGGGCCTCGAGGCGTTCGCTCTCATGGTACGTCCCTTTATGCTCGCATCGACGCTGTTGGCCCAGAACGCCGCCACGACCGATCTCGTCCGCCGGCTTCGTCGCGAATATCGCGACCGCTTTGGGCGCCCTGGATTCAAGGACATGATGCTGTCGGTCGCTGTCACGGCGTTGGCGCTTGTCGAACGTGGGCGTCTCGCCCTTCGATGGAAGGCCCGGCAGCCGCCGCGCCTCATGAAAGACTACAGAGTACCGGGGAACGGTGATGCGTTCCGCTTTAGGTCGCGGGGCGCGCTTCAATCAGTGCGCTGGTTGACTCGCGCGGTGTTCTCGCCGTTCCTGGGCTCCAGGGCGGCCTGACACCTGCTCGATACCATGACGGCGACTGCCCCCCATACTGGGTAGGCGCCGCCCGCGCGGTTGCACACGTGCCGCCGCCGGCCATCAAGCCGCTCATGGCTGCTTCCTCCTCACTCCGCGTGGGTGGCAAAGATGGCCGTCAAGCGGCTTGCGGTGTCCGTTGCTGGCGAGACTGCCAGGTTTTGCTGATCTTGCGGCAAATTAGACTAGCAGACACCCGATTTAGAATAAATTAGCCTTGCGTTATGCTTCAGGACATCATAGATACCACTGTAGAGAGCAAGCAAGGAGAAGCCGATGGGAAAGGAACGGACGAGGTCAGAGACGGGATTAGCACCGGGGTCACTCGGACGAGCCGCACCGGAGCTGCGCACGTTTCTGGAGATTCCCTATGACGAACTCGAGGAGATGAACCTGGAGAGCAAGAGCGCACGGCTCAACCGTGAGCCCACCGACGAGCTCATCGAGCAGCGCGCGAAGTATCTCACCGACGAGCGCCGTCTAAAGGCGGTCACGGTGTGCTTCACCGACCTGGAGGGCCGGCTGCACATGCTCGACTATGACAAGAAGTTCCTGCTCAAGGCGCAGGACAACCTCACCTTCGACGGATCCTCGGTGCGCGGCTTCGCCGACCAGGATGACTCCGACCTGCGCCTACGGATCGACTGGCCCGCGTTCTACTGGTTGCCCGCCGACGTCTTCGGGCCCGGCAAAGTGCTGGTGTTCGCCGAGGTGTTGCATCGTGACGGCACGCCCTATCCTTCCGACATGCGCGCCGCGCTTCGCGCGTACCGCGAAAAGCTGTATGGCCGAGACGGCACCGTCTGCCATATGGCGCCAGAGATCGAGGGGTTTCTTTTCAAGGGACGAGACGCGGAGCAGCGATACTGCGAGACGGGTCAGTTCGAATACGTTTCCACCGGCGGCTACTATCACTCGCTTCCCGGCGACTCCTTGCGCCAATTCATCGATACGGCCGCGGAGGTGCAGCGCGCGATGGGGTTCGGAAACGAAAAGGACCATCCGGAGGTCGCGCCCAGTCAGTTCGAGATGAACTTCGCCCACAGTGAGGCCCTTCTCGCCGCCGACCAGATTCAGCTCTACAAGCTGCTGTGCAGGCAGGTAGCCGCAAACTTCGGCATGACCGCCAGCTTCCTGCCGAAGCCCGTGACCGGGGTAAACGGCAGCGGCATGCACATCAACCTCTCGTTCTCGCGCGGCAACACGAACCTTTTTTGGGATCCACAAGGTCAGGATTGCCTCTCGAAGCTCGGTTGGGACGGCATCGATCGCATCCTGCACCGCGCCAGCGACATTTGCTTGATTCTCAACTCATCGGTGAACGCATATCGTCGCCTCGACCCGGCATACGAAGCCCCGACCCAGATCAAGGTCTCGGCCAACAACCGATCCGCAATGGCCCGTATCCCCGCGGGCAACGAACAAAGCGCTCGCTTCGAGATCCGCTCCGTCGGCCCGGACGCCAATCCCTACATGGCGGTATACATGTTGGCTCGCACGGCGCTCGAAGGCGAAGGCTCGGCCGCGGAAGACGAATCGAGGCGCAACAGAACGCGCTTTTTGCCCGACAACATCTACAGCGCGCTTCGTCTCTTCAAGTCATCGAAGGTGGTCTCCGACCTTCTAGGCGAGCCGGTGGCCGCCAAGTTCGCCGAACTCAAACAAATGCAGGCGGACCGTTGCCCCCGAGATCTCGGTTCGCTGATCAAGGTGCCGGAGATTCAGTTCCATCACGAGATCACCAACCAGTATCTTTGGAGCAGATTCTGAGGCGATTTAGGCCAATCCTCGACCGAGTCCTAGCCGGCCTTGTCAACCCCGCCCGCGAAGTGGTCCTTCAGGAAATGCTTCACCCTCGTGCTGACCAGATCCGGATACTCGATTAGGCAGTAATGAGTCCCTCGCGGAACGACGAAAAGCTCGGCCCGCGGCATCTCGCTCAGCATCTTGCCGGTCACCTCGGGTGGGGTCATCAGGTCTTTCTCTCCGGCGATAATGAGAACGGGAACGTCTATCTCGTCCAATATGTCTCCCGCATCGTGCTCACCTAGACGAAGCAGAGCCTCGAAGTACAGATCCAAATCGAGCCGTCCGAAATCATACGCAACATCCTGGAAAAGCGCTCGGTCGATCCCCGGATCGACCAGGCGCAGGGAAGAGGCAAGCGGTATGGTGTGAGGCCAGCCCGCGACTATCCTGATGAGACCACCGATGACCGGCGCCGCTTGCTGGGCGACGCGTATCGCCGGGGGCAGGAGATGTCCGCTCACACCGGTCTTGAAGGCGGTGTGAAACACCCTGCCGTAGCTTCCGTTCATGAGGATCATGCCCGTGACGCGATCGGGATGACGACGATAGAACTCGAGGGCAACCTGAACACCCATGGACCAGCCGCCTACCAACACCTTTTCGAGACCGAAGCGGTCCATCAAAACGAGCTGGTCATCAACGGCCGCCTCCACCGTCAAAGAGGAACGATCCGCGGGCGCCTCGGAAGCGTATAGGCCTCTGTAGTCCCAAGAGTAAAACCTACAGATCCCCTCGAGTTCTTCGAGCAGAGGTCGCCACGTATAAAATGGACCACCAAGACCGTTAGCAAGGACCACCGGCATGCCGGTGTCGCCTACGGTGTACGCGGCCAACATGGTGCCGTCCAGTGCTTTCAAGCGCTCCTGCTTCATGAATGCTCTCCGGGGGTTCGCTGGGATTATCGGTCAAGGCAGGGTCGGGGTCGGCTCGGAAGGAGCTTTTACGCGAGATGGGCAATCAACGGGCTCGGCTTCGCTCATGGGCAAACTGAACACCGGCTCCCCTTCAGGAGGAGCGAGATCCAGATACCTGGCCAGGTCCTCTATCGCATCGGGCCAGGAAGACTTGCCCAAGGATAATATCAAAACCGCCCCGCCATCCGGTGAAGAGCCGATTACAGTGGCATGATACCGAACGCCCTCCCCTCCAAGATCCATCTCCCCTGCCCAATCCGCCCGGCAAGACCACATCTCGATCTCGGGACTGAAGAACCCCAGTCTGGGATGATAATTGACCCGCGTATCATCCGCGAAATGAAACTTGCGACAGCGGGGCTCTCCCGACCAACCCGCCGGCACTTCAAGGTCCATCCGCCGGCCGGACCACCCCTCCGGCAACGACTCCAGCAAGTCGTCGAGCCCACCCCGACTTTCGTCTCTCATTCGCACCTCGACCGAGACAGTCTGATTCAGGTCGCTTTTCTCGACCTGCTCTGCAAGCGCGCCAAGTGCTTCGACGAAGGCGGTCCGGGCGACGGCATAAGGATCGACCGTTTCGGGTATCTCTTCCAGCATCGCACCGGTCTGACCGATGAAGACGAGCTTGCCGGTCCGTGAATCGGATATGTGCATCTCGTCCAAGAAGACATCCCCCATGCTCTCGATCACGCGTGAGCTGCGATCGCTCTCCACTCGGTAAGCCTGCCAGCCCCGCAAGCGGCGCAGACGCCCCGTAAGTACGAGATCGTAATCGCCGGCGCGACGGGGCCTGGAAACACGCTTGACCTCGCTGAACTTGCCTGTATCCGCAAGCGCTCGAGCAAGAGCATCGCTAGCCAGCTCCGTAAGCGGTCTGCGATAAGCCATGTCCCGCGTTACGGCTTCACCGGTATATCCTCCATGCTCCGCAAGCCAGCTCGAGAGTGCTTCCTTGTCCCTGGCCGGCCGGGCATCTTCCAATGTGATCACCGCAATCGAGGGACCGTTGACTGAAGGCTCGGGTGGCCGGCGTTCCTCGCCATCCTCGAGACCATTCGTCTGGGATGCTCGAAACAGCTCCTGCGAACCTCCCGGCGGAGATCGGTAGAGCGGTGGTCTGGAGCAAGCAAGAAGGAGAAGTACCACCGCTATGACCGTGGCGATGACCGTGCCCCTGGGCAGCAGTGCTCGCTTCTTTGTTCCGTCGCGTGCTAGACAATAGCTCATGGCTGATTACGCCAACGTCTTCTCTTGGTCGATGTCGAGGGCTCGTAAGTTTCAAACCTGTCCTCGAGCCTACTACTTCCATTATTATGGATCATGGGGGGGGTGGAAGCGTAATGCGGATCCTAGAGTACGCGAGCTCTGGATCCTCAAGAAGCTGACCTCCAGGTGGGCGTGGGCCGGCACGTCGGTACATGAAACTATTGCGTGGGCTCTGGAGCAAGCGAAAGAAAAGGGCGACCTTCCACCTATCGATGAAACCATCGAAAGAATGCAACGCAGCATGCGGCAAGAGTTCAGGGAGTCGCGCTCGGGAGCATGGCGTTTCCGTCGCGCGCTCGGCTTGGTTGAGCATGCCTACGATGAGCATGTAGACGATGTCGCTTGGAGGGACAACTTCGAGCACGCGAGATCTTGCCTGATTAACTTCCTCGAATCACCCGTACTAAAAGAGATACAGGCGGTTTCTCCCGAAAGCTGGCATCCAATAGACAGCTTGGACTCTTTCACCCTGGACGGCTTCACCACCTATGTAGCTCCCGACTTCGCCTTCCGCGACGAGTCCGGCAGGCTCCGAATCATCGACTGGAAAACGGGAGCCCGCAGGGACTCCGACCTCGAGCAGATAAGAGGCTATATATTGTTTGCGATGGAGAAGTGGGGCGCGACGATATCCGAGACTCTAGGCGAGCTGCATTACCTTTCCGAGCCCGATGTAGTTCGAGCCGAAGTTACCACCGAGGCGCTGGAAGCTTTTAGGCAAGAAGCCAAGGCATCCATCGAAGCAATGAGAAGCAGGCTGTCCCACATCGAAGAGAATGTTGCGGAAGAGGGCGCCTTCGAAGCGAAGGCGACCCCTTCCAAGTGTGGGAGATGCAACTTCAGAGGTGTCTGCGAACAGAGCGTCGCTTGACCGTCTTATGACGCCTACCACATGACGGTGTATCCGGCCGACACGCCCCATAGAAGATCGACACCCAACAGGCCGCCGTTGACCTCCCGAACCACTCCTGTCGTCGAGTAAAGAGCAAAGACGGCGGGAGTAAAGACGCCCGAACGTCCCACAAGGAAGCTCGTTCCGAGTCGTGGCTGCACCGACAGGCCGAATGCTTCATCCCGTGACCAGGACGGTCCGACTCCGGCTCCGAAGAACCCCATCATCGTATCGGTGATGGGCACGTGCACGCTAGGCTCCGCCAAAGCGTTTAAGTAGGTCGTACGCTCGTCATCCTGCCGCACCGCCCGCAAGCCGATGAGGGCCGAAAGGCGTACGTTGTCCATGACGAACCAGCCCACTTGTGGGTTCACATTGATTAAGGTGAAGTCTCTTGCGCTGCTTAGCGAAGCCCAACCACCGAGCTCCAGTACGCCGGCACTGCCATAAGGCCGCTCCGCATCGCCCGCCATTGCGACAATTGCCGGATCCCGAACCTGCGGTGTTTCCGGAAAGCGTCCAGGCTCGAAGTCCTCCTCATCAACGTCAACCTCGACATCGACATCAATCTCGGGTTCCTGTGCGAGCGAGGTCACCGGAATGGACAGGCATCCTGTAAGAAGCGCAGCAAGAACGAACCTCAATAGATACTTCATGTTTCATCCCCCCAATTGCTCGGCGGTGGTCGACCTTCGGTTCCGCTTTACCGGCACCGGGCCCTCCGCGCGGTTCTTTTGCGGGCTATAGCATCACGCCCAATTGGAATCGTAAGGACGCGCTCCCAGCGTGGCAACCGCTAGATTTCATACACCCGGCAGATCGCCGCGTCGGCTACGAGGACGAAATCGAGTAGGGCGGGAAGGCTCCCTATCGCTTACCGGAATCCGCCTGGGCAAGAAGCGCGGCCTATCCCCCATGGCCGACTGATACCTTGCATCCTCTCCCAGCACGGCTTCCTCGAGACGAACTCTGGTGATTATCAGCATTACGCCCGCGGCCAAGGAAAAGAAAAACGTAATCCATGCTCCGTGGAGCATTGGAACTCCAATGAAAAGAAGAAAGGTGCCCGCGTACTCGGGGTGCCTCATGCGATCATAAATCTGTCCGGTGACGAGAGGGTTTCCAGGCAAGCTGACGATGTCACACGTCCACCGTTGCCCGAGAGCGTTACGGGCCGCCCGGCGCAAGATCTGGCCGCAAAGAGCGAGCACTGCTCCAATCGCAAAGAACAGGAGACTGAACGCTCTTCCAAGAAACAAGACCTCTAAAATACCGCCGACACTCCACACCCAAACGAGCACTAAGTACAGACGTGTATGGCTGTTTCCGAAGACGCCCGCACCCAAGTCCAGAAGACGATACGTGTTATTTTTGCTGATTGCCCAGTCCCTCATGGCACCCAGGGCGACTAGCAGCACGATCGCGGTGAAGAGGGCCCGAGTCAGCATAAATACACCGATCGCTCTTCCTCCCTTTACTCCATTATTCAGTGCGGAGCAGTTCGGCAACTAGCAAAGACCCTGCGGGAAGAATGACGGTTCCGCCGGAGAACTTCATGATACGACTTGCCGTGGATGTGCACGTGTGGTGGGATCCCGTTCAATGAGCAATGCTGTGACCTTTGAGACCGCCTTTGGATCCACCGAGTTGCAGGCTGCATGCCTCGCCTTGGTGGACTGTGCTGATGTCGAATCGGTGCATGAAAGGCTCCTCCAGGCGGTGATCAACCTGACCGGCGCCCAAGGCGGGGCCTTGTGGCACGGAGGCACCAGTGGAAGGCGACCGTTCACTCTACGCGCCATCTCCGGGATTGTGGACAGGAGCAGGCTCCCTCGTGAGCTGCCGATGAAGGATGGCAGCACCCGAGCAGACCGATTGATGGATGGGGAACTGCACGTGGAAAGTGACCGCCTAGCGTACGCGCCTCTTTGTTACGACGGCGTGACCAATGGAGTGGTCATGGCTGGTGACCGCGTCGCGGGAGCCTTTACTCCGCTGGAAGCAGCGGTTTTTCGCGTTCTGGCGGACTTTGCGGCCGTCGGTTTGAAAAACGCTTTTCGTGTAGCACTGCTTCAGCGAAGTGGTCTTCGTGACAGAGAGACCGCTTCTTACAACGTCGGGTACTTCGTAGACTACGCCACCAAGGAGATTTACAAGGCCAGGCGGTATGGTCGCCAGTTCACCATCTCCACCTTCGACTTGGATAATATCGACGTTCTACGAACAGCCATATCAACCGATGTGACCAAGACTATTCAGCGGCTGCTTGCAATGGCCGTCCAAGCCGCGGCGCGAGACTCCGATATCCTCTCGAAGGCGAGTGAAGGCACTTTCTACCTGTTGATGCCGGAAACCGACAGCTTCGGTGCGCGCATGCTCATTAGACGAGCAATGACTGCGTTCTTCGAATCAAGGGAAGTCTCGGAACTTTCGGTTCCACCATCCGTGGCGGTCGGCGTAGCCTCCTGGCCCAAGGATGGGGAAAGCCTCGACGACCTGCTGAAAGCCTGCTCGCTTCGCCAGGAAGAAGCGCGGAGAAGCCCTTACAGGAGGCTGAGACTAGAGGACCATGACTACTGGGAGATGGTGGATCTGCTTCTCGAGACTCGGTCACTAAGCGCGATTACCGGCGATTCCGGAAAACGAGGAGATCTGCCGTCGGGGCTCTTGGATGCTCTCGCGGCCGAAAGCGCCAAGGACGTAGCCCGAGCCCCAGACGTCAGGGGGCTAATCTACATAGGTATAGACAAGCTTACGGAGGATTCGCCTTTAGTCCAGATACTGTCGGGTCTCGAGGACGCGGAGACGAGAGTATACATCCTCACCAAAACAGCCGAAGCAACCATCGACAACCCCGCTGTAACGGTGGTATCGCTTACGGAGGAAGAGCGTCTTTCGGCCGGAATGTTTTTCCTCCTGCTTACCGAGAGCACCTCCTACGGCTGGATGACTAGGAACGGCCTTCAGAGCTACCATACGAGCGATGTAAGCCTCATCGAGGCTCTAATTGATCGGCTTCAGGAGTACTATGACCTTCAGCGACAGATTTGAGCCGGCGGCGACGGAGGCTGGCGTTGGTCCGGTCCTAAGCGGTAAGACCATTTTGCTTGCCGATCCCGACAGGGACGCCGCCAAACACTTAGCGTCCTCGCTTCGCGGCAACGGTCACAGGGTGCTATCCGTGAGGGATGGCTCGAGGGCCCTGGAGGTGGCAGTGCTTCGGGCGCCGGATTTGGTCTTGTACGACCTTGGTTGTCCCCTAATCGACGCTGCCGTCTTTTCGGAAATTCTAAGGGCTAATCCCAGAACGGCGTCGGTACCTGTAGTCCTGATGGGAAGGGATGACAGCGGAAGCAGACGCCGGAGTGGGTTTTGGGAGACCTTCCTGCAAAAGCCTTTCAACGTGGATGAGATTCTCGGCCGAATCGAACGGCTTCTGGAGCGAGTAAAGACCGCGCAGCAGGTTCACAAGACGGGGGCCGTCGAGGGAAGCCTGGAGCAGATGGGCCTGCCGGATCTGCTGCAGATTCTGTCGTTGAACAAAAGGAGCGGGATTCTGAAAGTTTCGACGCAGTCCTCGCGTACCGGGAGGGGAACCCGCGAAGGAGAGCTTCTCTTGAACGACGGGAAGCTCACGGGTGCCAGGCTTGGTAAGACCAAGGGCGAGAAGGCGTTCTTCCGCTGCCTACTTTGGGATGTGGGGACCTTCTCATTCATTCCTCACCCCACCAAACGTTCCGGGGAGGCCGGCACCTCATTGGATGCTCTTCTGCTGGAAGGCTTGCGGCAGCGCGACGAGCTCGCCTCGATCGGAGAGCAGGCACCGTCGAAAGAGGATCTGCTCGCCTTGATGGTTGAACCCGATCAGCTCCCCGACGAGTTGCATCCCGTTACCGCGGAGGTAATCGAGCTGCTGGATCGTCATCGTACCTGCGGTGATGTCTTGGATCATGCCGGAGCCTCGGATCTTGCGGTAATGCGGGCAATCACGACGCTTGTTGAACGGGGCATCGTTCGCATACATGGTAAGGCGGCCTCCGCTTCGGAAGGCCGGCAGCTCGTAGGCGCCGAGGTGGCCTTCGCCGTACACGGTCGCGCGATGACCATGGGCGGGCCGGAGGAAGGCAAGCTGCGCGTCATCGTGGCCGCGCCGGAAACAGCCGGTCTCGAAGCAATGGCTGCTGAACTATCGGGCATCGACGGTTGGACTTCGGAGCCCGGGCCGAAGCTGACAGAAGTCGGTTTCGGAAGTCTTGGCGAGATTCGGCTGACCGACGTGGTGAGGTTGGTCTTGACGGCCCTGCCGGTGGGGGACTCGATGTCGCCCCTGTGGCAAGCCTATGGCGCGAATGCATTGGGAGCCTTGATTCAGCACGGACCTGGTGTCTCGCCCCTGGTTCGTCACATGCTCGGCGAAGGCACTCCGGTAGTCCTCATAGGGGGACACAGCTCTTCCGACGACTACTCCCTGAACGGACGCGAGCGGGACAAGAATCTGATTAACGCATCCAGCTTCGTGGAAGGCCTATCACGTTTACTGGGCCTGTTCGCTCGCGCAAATCGTCGCTGACGTCTATTCATCTCCGTGGCTACCGGAGAGCCTTGCGCAGAAGATCGCCGGCCGGGGATTCCAGTAGAATGCTGAACTCCCCCCTACTGAGATAGACCGTCCTTCGAGCACGCAAGCGAGGATTGTGCAATTCCATTCGCACCATCCTGCCGTCGACTTTGCTCATTCTGATTCTCGAGGGCTCGTCCAAGGCCAGCAGATCGGACTCGACACTGCTTACCCGTTTGTGAATGCGCAAAGCCCGACGCCCTTCCGGAGCCTCGAACACCGGGAAATACCGGTTCCGTGACAACGGCGCGCCTTCAGCCCGCAGTCGCCGAACTATCCTGTAGGTCAACCGGTCTTCCATGTCGTTTAGACTAACATCCAGCCGGTGCCTCATACATCCCCCGGCGGTCTTGAAATCGCGGTTCCAACCACTTCGAAAGCGTCATTGCGGGCTCATCGACGCTTGTGCTAGCTTGCCGCGGCGGAAGAGAAGCCCACACATGCGCATTGGCATATTTTCCGATGTACACGGCAACCTCGAAGCGCTCGAGGAGGTGTTACGAGCGTATGAGGGAAGGTGCGTTGACAAGTACGTCTGTTTGGGTGACATCGTAGGCTACGGCTCCCAACCGAACGAGTGCTGCGAGCTCGTTCGAGAGTACGCGTCGCTGTCGATAATGGGCAACCATGACGCCGCCGTCGTCGGGATCATGGACTACTCCTACTACTATGAGGCAGCTCGCAGAGCGCTCGACTGGTGCCGCGAACATCTCACCAGCGAAAACCTCGAGTGGCTGGCAACACTACCTTTCCAGCAGAAGGATCCCTCTCTTCCGGAGGTTGGATACAGTCACGGAAGCCCGTTGGAGCCCGAAGTGTTCGATTATGTTTTCGCTGTGGAGCAAGCCAGGGAGCTACTGTCGAACTCTAACTGTCTTCGAAAAGTCAACTTCATAGGGCATTCCCATCTCTGTAAGTCGTTTGTCTTGAGAGGCGGCCACGCATTCGATGTGGTCGGGCCGATGTTCAGCGTCCAACCAGACTGTAGTTACATCGTCACGGTAGGGAGCGTTGGACAGCCTAGAGATCTGGACAGCCGGGCCTGCGCGGGAATCTACGATACCGGCAAGGGTACATTCGAGTACTTGAGAGTGGAGTACGACGTGGAAGCGGCCGCTCGCAAAATACTGGAGGCCAACTTATCCATGGACTTCGCGAAAAGGCTCTTCCTCGGCGTCTGAGCTTCTCATCGGCGCCCCCCATCCACAATTGACAGATGGGTTCCAACGAAGCAGGCCTCCACTCCTCCTTCTGAATCGGCCAGAAAAACCTCCAGCCTATCGTTTGCAACCATATGGGTACTTCCGGCCACGCTCTCCAGTTTCATTTCCCCAAGCAGTCTACCGTCATCTTCCGCCAATACGTGCAATCCATCGAGCGAAACGAGGATCACTCCACGAGATGCACACAGTAGCGGCGATGACAGGTGCGGCTCCTCGAGCCCATCCAACCGATGCTCCCATAAGACTGTGCCTCTGGCTCCTAGAGCAGCCACGGTTCCAAACCGGTCAGCCACGTATATGCGGTTTCTGATCGGCATTACCGTGGGCACTCCAGCGAGACCGTGAAGCACGACTCTTCGTTCCGTTCGCCCGGGACCGATGATTACCACCGCGGCTTCATTCGACACGTGGCCCGGTACAACGAGATACGCTCCGGTACGAACCAAAGGCGCTGCCTCGTCGAGTGGAAGATCAACGCTTGGATCAAAGTGGCCGGTGGCGACGTCCACCCGCTGTAATGCAGGCCCGCTTTCTCCCGGGCCGATCACAACGGCCTCATCACCCATGCATAGCGGGGAGGCAATCGGCTCGAGCGCCGTTCTTATCCGCCATCGCAGACGCCCCGTGTCCCCTTCGATTCCATATAAGAAGCCGTTGTCCCCCGCCAGCAAAGCACCTCCATGCCCTCCCCCAAGATATGAGCGACCTGCTCCAGGGGGAGAGAAGCTCCATGCCGGCCTACCGTCGGCCTCCCTAAACGCAAGCAAAGTGCCCCTTCCGTCACAAAACAGTATGCTCCCTCCACCACGCAGATACGGACCGGCGCCAATCGGGCTGGAGTCCAACGAAGGCGCCGTCCAAGCCGTGGCCCCGCCGGCAGTCACTAGATCCAGCCCCATCCGAGTAGATAGCAGCAGCGGATCCGACCTGCGAGGACCAAACCAAACAGCCTCCGCATCCTCCCGGCACCACCTGGTCTGCCCGTCAATGGGGTCCAGCGCAAAGGCGCCGTCCTCGCCCGCCACCAAAATGTTGCGGCCCAACCAACCACAGCCTCCCGGCAGCAGTGGTCCCGCATCAAATGTCCACCTTCTGCGTGGAAGGACCCTTCTCAGATTGAATGCCGCAAGCGGTCTGCTCGAAACGGTAGGAAGTGGAAGCGACGAGGCAGACACGTCTCCACTTGGGGGCGAGGTGGTCACATCTCCCTCGATGAGATCGACGCATTGCCTGAGTAGCTTGGAGGCTTCTGTCGAGAGGTCGGTAAGGTAACAATTCTCCTTCTGCCGGGGAGCCCGTGACACTATCGCTTCGCATAAACTCAATGACGCCCGAAGAACGGCCGCAACGAGCCGCAAAGGGCTCACTCCATGAACTCCATGGGAGCTCCTGACGGCACCACCTGTGAGATCGAGGACGAGGCGATTTTCACCGAAAAAGAAGCCCGCGCGCTGCTCGTCACTCTCCCAAGCGGAAAGAACATCACCCATGTCCGCGACAGCCGCGCGGAAAGCCAAGACAGGAGGACCGTCCCACCCGACGATCTCTCTTTCCGAGGCATCCAGCAACTCCACGCGACCCATGGACAAAAGCGAGTAGAGATCTCCTTCACCAGACGTGGATGGAAACGGGTCCAGGCTCTCGTCGATGTTGAAGGTACAAGATACGCCCTCCTCAACCGACTCGCCCGAAGGCGGCGGGCGCGCGGGACGGAAGGCGGACTGCTCGCGCCGCCACCGGCTCAAATCCATGTCTTCCTCGATGGACTTCATTCGAGACGCAAGGCCGCGTCCAAAGGAGCTTGAAGCAAGCTTGGGCGACATCTTTGCGAGATCCGCCCGAAAGCTCTCGACGCAATCCTTCACGGCCGCGAAGAAAGCCCGCGCATCGATCTCGAAATCATGCAGCCTTAGCTCGGGCGGAGGACCGGAGAGAACTAGCGTAACCAGTATCGAGGAATCCTTCCTGACTAGAAGTAGATGCACCGGAGGGCTTCCCAGCGTAACCGCCGCTCGGCTCTCACCGCGCACCAGATCCTCGGAAGCACGTGCTATGTCCGCTATTACCTCGAATAGGGATGATTCGGGCACATCGGCGATGATGTTGACGCCATCGACGTATATGGCCAAAACGTCCATGACTTCTTGCTCGAGAGAAGCATGATCCGCCGTGGTATCTCCAGAGCTGATCCGAAGAAGAGCGTCACGATAGGATGGGTTTCGGAGCCAGGCACTGCCGGCGCGAATCTTGATACGGGCGGAGCTCACGTGTAGATGCTAGGTGTCTCTACCTGCCTTGCGCAAGAGGGAAGAGCCCTCGAGATGCTGTTCTCAACCAACCTGGCGTGTTCCACGCGTCTGTACTAGGTTACCGGACAAATGACGACTACAATAAAAATGGAAGTAAGCCCTGTCGCCGAAGAAAAGCTGAAGGAGGCCTTGTCCTCCCAGAATCTCCAGGAACATGCAGTCCGGATTGTTGCAAAGCGGGCGAGTCCGGTTCGCTTCCGATACAATTTAGGTGTCGAACCCATGGATCAAGGCCGAGAGGACGATTACTCCCTCGATGCCGGCGGGACGGAACTGAGAGCTGATCCGGAAACGGCGGAAATTCTGGATGGTGTGACGCTGGACTACGTTGAAGACAGCGACGAAGGCTCAGGCTTCAAGTTCAGGAACCCTTTGGAGGAAAAGGGATGGGAAGACCCCGTCGCTCAACGCTTTCAAGAGCTTCTGGACAAGGAAATAAACCCAGGCATCGCTTCGCATGGCGGCTTCATAGACCTTGTTGACTACAAGGATGGGAAGGCCTTCGTCAGCATGGGCGGCGGATGCCAAGGTTGCGGCATGGCAAAGGTCACGCTCCAAGAAGGTGTGGAGGCACGAGTCAACGAGCTAATTCCGGAAATTAAGGAAATAGTCGATATTACAGACCACGCTGCTGGACCAAACCCACATCAAGACCAGGGCACTTCTCAGCCGTAACCGGCGTCGGGTGTCAGCCGACGGCCTCTCTTTCCAGCCGCTCCATCAGCTCGAACGGGGTGGCTCCAGCTCCCGCCGCCTCCGCCAGGGCCTGCGCCCAGCCCACCACCTTCTCGCCCCCGGTTGTGAGGACATACGCACCTAGGGCATCAACCGCACCGGTGAGTTCCTCCACGAAGACCTTCCTGGTTTCTTCTAGAGCACCGGTGCGAAGCACGCGCTCACCTATCTCTTCCACCTCATTCTCGCCAACGACGCCGTCCCTCCACACCTCCGCTAATCGAGCACGCAATTCATCGTCCTCGGCGCAGGCCAGCAAAAGCGGGTAGGAAGGATTTCGCGAACGAATGTCCGCCAGGCGATCCTTGCCGCTATCCGCGGGAGTCAGATCCTTCAGGTCATCCGCAAGCTGGAAGGCCACCCCTAGATGCCGACCGCATGCATCCAGCATTTCGACGGCCTCATCATCGTCCGCGATATGCGCCGCGGCCCTTCCACACCAAGCGAACAGGGAACCCGTCTTACCCTCGGCGACAGCCCGCCATCTCGAGAGCGGCACATCGGGTCGTCCTCGCTGGCACACCTCGGTGATCGCGGCACGCGTCATCTCGAGCACCACGTCAAGCGCATCGTGAAGGATCGCCGGTGGTAGACGCTTGATATGGTCGAAGGCAATCGAGAGAAGCAGATCGCCTGACAATACGGCCACGGTGTTTCCCCAAACCCTGTTCACAGTCGGCCGCCCCCTTCTCATCGTGCCCTCGTCTACTACGTCATCGTGAAGCAAGCTGGCCCCATGAATGAGCTCAGCGGCCACGGCGACATTGACGAGATCATCCTCCTCGGCGGCGCCTACAGCCTCCCCAAAAGCTTGAACAAGCCAAGGCCGAGCCCTCTTGGCGCCACCGGCGAGGCAGAGGTGCCTTGCCGCCTCCAAGAGCAGGCGTGTGTCACTGGCGACTAAAGGAGGCTCGGCTTCGAGAGCACGCCGTAGCAGTGCTTCCACATCATCGATGAACCGGAGCTGTTCCATAGCCCTAGCGGCTGCGGTGTTCGGGGGATTCAAAGCCCAGCCAACCTACCTTCCGCGTTGGTGGCGGTCAAGAAGCCTTAAAACCGACCCAAATCGTCGGTTGCCGACCGAAGGATTCGCGGAAGGACAAAATAGGGGATTCCAGCCCTGTAGGCATGGATGCTCTTCCACCTACGGACCAATGCGTACCAGCTCGATTATGGGTGAATCGAACGGCTCGGGCTGCTCAACCAGGTCAACGAGGCAGTGGACCGCCCAGTCACCCTCCCCTCTTGGATCCGTTATGGTTTGCTGCACCTCGAACCGCCTCTCTCCGATCGAGGAAATATGGGTGTTCTTCGGCTGCCTTGCGCGAGGACCGAGCTCCACCATGCCGTACGCCTCGAAGTAAGGCGCCATGACCTCCTCGAGGTCGGAGGGAGACCATGCCTCGTCCCCATTTGCGATGAGCCGCATCGCCACCTCCCAATTACGAGCCGCAAGCGCCCCAAGAAACCTGTGTAGCTCGCTCCTAACCCTGGCCGCAAACGCTCTTGGATCAGACTTCGGGTTGAGCGCTGGTGGAGATCTGGGTGGAGCGGGAACCTCTCCCGGTCGCTGAATGGTTTCCTCACCGAATCGCATGGCTTCCCACTCTTCCAATAGGCTTGCGTCGGTGTGGCGGACCACATGCCTGACGTAAGTTATTACGTCTTCGAAAGCGTCCGTACGCGAACTTTCAGGGACGGACTGGACAGCAGTCTTGTAGACATCCGTAAGATATCGAAGCAGCAGCCCTTCAACCCGCTGTAGGCCGTACTCGTTTACGTAGTCGGAAAAGCCTTGGCATCTTTCCACCAGGTCTCGCGCAACCGATTTCGGTCTTATGTTCTCGGAGCCCACCCACGGATGCAGATCAGCAAAGACGTTGAAACTCTCATAGACCAGGCTGCGAAGCGGCTTGGGATGCTCTATCTTCTCGAGCTCCGCCATCCGCTCCTCGTACTCCATGCCCTCGGCCTTGAGCTCGGCGAGACGCTCGGTAAAAAGCCTGTCCCGCTGGCGGCGCAAGACGGGAACCGGATCCTCTAAAGTAGCCTCGACCAAGGTCAACAGATCCAGCGCATGGCTTTCAGTGTCCTCATCCAAAAGAGCGATCGTGGAGATGAGCCATAGGTCTAGCGTGTGCCTTATGGAGAAGTCATGCTGGAGTTCCGGATCAAGCCGCACCCTATCCCCTTCGGCCTCCACGATTCCTGCGCCGCGTAGCGTGCGAAACCGAGAAGCAGCCAGCCTGCGCTGCTCCGCCTTCTCGCGATCGCGAAGGTGGGCGTTGCCGATTATCTCGACGAGCCGCCGGTAGCCGCCCGCCCCATCCTCGCGCAAGATATCCACCAACATGGACCAGGTCACTTCGAACCTTGGACGCAACGGTTCGGGTCTGCTGGAAACGAGCCTTTCGAAGACGGCCTTGTTCCAGTGCGCGTATCCGCGATCGGGAGGCTTCCTCTTCACCAGCTTCTTCTTGCGCTCCGGTCGCTCGGCGGCCTTTCTCTCCAAACGCAGGTTCTCGATGACATGCTCGGGCGCCTGCGCCACCGCTCGACCCCGTTCGTCGAAGCCGCGCCTGCCGGCACGTCCGCTAATCTGATGGAAATCCCGGGCGGACAATACTTTGGTGCTCTCACCGTCGAACTTGCAAAGTCTCGTGAATAAAACAGTGCGAATGGGAATGTTGACACCCACGCCCAGGGTATCGGTCCCGCTTATGACCTTGAGAAGCCCGGCTTGGGCGAGTCGCTCGACCATGCGGCGATACCTTGGCAAAAGCCCCGCATGATGAAGTCCGATGCCGTGCCGGAGAAAACGCGCCAGCTCCTTTCCGTTCGGAGTGTCGAAAGCAAAGCCGGAAATGGCCTCGGCAATGGCCCGCTTCCCTTCCTTGCCGGTAAGGTTGATGCTGGTGAGGGCTTGCGCCTGCTCCGGACAGGCGCGCTGCGTGAAGTTCACTAGATAGATTGGCGCCTCGCCGTCTTCCAGCAAGGTCCGCACCGTCTCGTGTATCGGAGCTTCCGCGTAGGTGTAATCCAAAGGGACGGGCCTCTCCGTTCCATGGATGGCCGCCACTTCCCTTCCGGTCAGTTCGGCCAGGCGCTCCTCGATTTCGGCTGTGTGCCCGAGAGTGGCCGACATCAGAAGAAAAACGGAACGAGGCAGGGTTAGGAGCGGCAAATGCCAAGCCATTCCGCGGTCTCGATCACCGTAGTAGTGAAACTCGTCCAGAACAACATAGTCGATTGCGGCCGAGGGGTCGCGCAAGCCAATGCCGGCAACTATCTCCGTGGTGCAGCAAATGATCGGGGCATCGGTGTTCACCGACGCGTCACCGGTCAGGAGACCCACGTTCTCTGGGCCGAAGACCTCGCATAGCTCGAAGAACTTCTCGTTGGCAAGTGCTTTTACAGGACTGGTGTAGTAGCTCACTCTCCCCTCGGCCAAAGCCTTGAAGTGCAGCCCCTGGGCTACTAGGGACTTTCCGGATCCGGTCGGGGTAGCTAGAAGAACGTGCTTGTCCGCGAGCAACTCCAGAATGGCTTCTTCCTGCGCGGGATACAGCTCCATCCCAAGGCTATCGGCTACATAGTCGACAAAGGCCTCGAGAATGATGCTGGGGTTGGACCTGGCCACCGACCGGGCTGGGAGGCGTTCGGCAAGCGGCGCGGGAGGCGGGCTTTTCCGCGGTGGACTCACGGCTTCTTTCCGGCCCCTCGGGAAACGGCGGTTTCCTCGGCGGGCATGCCGTCTTCCACCGATGTCGGCTCCTGGGCTCCGTCATGCTCCTCGTCCTTCGAGACGGACTCCTCCTGTGCCCTCTCACGTTGAGCTCTCGGCCACGCGTCGAGGACGGCCTTGACGACCGTGGCAAGAGGGATCGCGAAGAACACTCCCCAAAACCCCCACAGGCCCCCGAAGAACAAGACAGCCACTATGATCGCTATGGGGTGCAAATCCACCACCTCAGCGAAGAGAAGCGGTGCAAGTAGATTCCCATCCAAAGCTTGGATGACGGCATAGGCGACCATGACCCAGACGAACTGTGCCTGGAATCCCCACTCGAGGTAGGCCACTACCGCTATGGGTATGGTGACCGCCGCTGCTCCGATGTAGGGCACCAGAACCGACAGGCCCACAAGCAAGCCGAGCAGCGCCGAGAACGGAAGACCCAGCAGAGCAAAAACGGCGAAGCTGACGCCCCACACGATGAGGATTTCAAAGAACTTGCCCCGAACGTAGTTGCCGATCTGACGGTCGACGTCCCGCCACACCTTTACAGCCAAGCCTCGGTCTCTGGGCATTAGCCCCGCGAACCAGTCCAGGAGCCCTTCCTTGTCCTTCATGAAGAAGAAGACCATCAATGGAACGATGACCAAATAAAGGACCAGGTAGAAAAGCCACACCACGGAGGCCGCCGAGTATGTCAAAGCCTGATTTATGAGCGCCGTGGCCTGAGCCTGGGAGACACTTGCTACTTCGCTCACCCAATCCTCGGAAATGATCTGCGGATACTTCTCTGGAAGACGTTCGAGTGCACGTTGCAGGTCGGCAACCAAATTGGGAAGTATCTGAAGAAGCTGCGTAATCTGCTTGATGAGCAGCGGCACCAGCAGAAACAAAACGAACGCGGCGAACGCCATGAACACCAGGAAGACCGTCAGAACCGCTGGGAAGCGGCCAACGCCGCGCCTCTCGAGCGCGGCCACCTGCCCCTCGAGCAGATAAGCCAAAACCAAAGCAGTGAAGACCGGCACCAACCACTGCCCGACGAAGAGCACGAGAACGAGGCTGACCACCAGGAGGAAGGCAAGAATACCCACCTGCGGGTCCGCGAACGTACGCTTGTACCAACGTCTAATAAACTCCATGGCGGGCCACCCTCGACGAGATCAAGTCAGGTAGCCTAGTACACCATGACTCCGCCGTCGAAATCATTTCGAAGATCGAGCCGCCCAGCGCTCCTCATGGAGCAGGTGGTATTGGAGGACTCGGATCCGGCGGAGGTAGTCTCCCCTCCTGCGCCCCATCGAGTGAGGCTTCCACTGCCCTCAAGGCTTCCACTGCTTGCTGGGAGCCGACCGACGCGTCGCGAACCAGCACCAGGGCGTCGCCTCCAATGGCTCCCATTGCCAGCCTCCTGGCGGCCTCGGAGGCCGTCCCCACTACAACCACGCCCACCCTGTTTCTTCCTAGTCGTCCAATCATGGCCACCGGAAAGATTACCCGAAGAACATCGACGACCGGAACGAGCCGCTCCTCCATCATCTGCGCGACGAGAACCGTCGCCCCGTCCTCGGGGTCATCGGGATAGTCCGCGGCTCTATCCGAAAGTTGGCGCAGCACCTCATCGAATCCGTCCCGTCCAAGTATCATCAGCTCGGGGTCGACGATGTCCAGATGGCGAAAGCTGGACACCGGTTCGCGGGGATGCGCTTCTTTCTCCCGCCACTCAATGGTGCCCACGACGGCTCGAGCGATCGTGCCGAGCAGCTCCAGATCCATCCAGGAGAAGTCTCGTGGCCGATGATCCATGAGGCAAAGGCTGCCGAGTGGCTCACCGGTCCTACTCGTCAAGGGCACCCCCGCATAGAAACGGAGCCCCATTTTTCGTGCCTCGCTGTCTCGAAAAAACGGGTTCTCCTCGGCGTCATGAACGACGAGCGCCGCTCTGGTCGCGATTGCATGTGCGAATACGGAAACGTCTCTGGGCACCGACCTTCCTGGAGCACCCGCCACACCTGTTCCAGCAATCCACGCGTCCTTGTCGCGAGTAACCAAGGATATCAGGCATCCACGGACGTCGAATATTCGGGAGGTACGCTCGGTGAGATCCTGAAGCATTGGATCGGGCGCGCGGCCCAGCCCACCTACGAGGTGTAGAATCTCCTCGGCGGCGGCGCTCCTTCTATCCTCTTCTCCCTCCCTATCTTCTCCTACCTTCGGCTCTTCCTCGGCCTCGGAAAGGCAGGCACCGTCACCTATCCCGCCATCCATGAGGGCAGCCAACCGGTCTACCAGCTTCTGGCTATATGGCTTCCTAACAGCCTCGTCCGCCCCGAGATGCTTCGCCTTGGGCAGATAACCCCGAAAAGCCGAAACCGCGATTACGGGAGGCTTCGGACCAGGACGATCCCTCATTACCTTGAGGAACTCGAAGCCGTCTATGCCCGGCATTACCAGGTCGAGAACTATTGCGCTGGGGTTCAGCACCTCGGCCAGCGCAAGCGCTTGCTCGCCGTCCACGGCCGTAACGACGACAAAACCTTTTCGTTCGAGCATCCTGCGCGCGAGATATGCTTGGTCTATGTCGTCTTCGGCCAGCAAAACAACCTTGCGTTCGTTTGCCTCGGCCATCAAGCCCACCTCTCGCATTGCATTGGTAGAGCGTAAATTTACCGCCAGCCCAAAGAAAGGGCGACGCATTCTTGCGCTCAAGCACACGATTGAGGCGCCCGTCCATTACCGCAAGGCGGCAAAGTCCCAATCTTTTACAGAGATCGACGAACACTAACGACTCGGTCTTTCAAGGAGGCACATCAGGCAGGTCTATACCCACCCTGGTTCCCTCCCCCTCCTTCGAGTCGACAACTACATCTCCACCGTGCAGAGTAACCAGACTGTGGACAATAGACATACCGAGGCCGGTTCCACCGGGCTTGGTGCTAAAGAAAGGCTCGAAGATTCTCGCGAGCTCCTGCTCTGGAATGCCCTCCCCGTCGTCGGTTACAGAAATCCGCAAACCGTCCTCGCCGGGCTCGACGCCGACCTCCACCTTTCCGCCCTTCGCCGTGGCTTCCACGGCGTTCCTTATGAGGTTCAGCATGACCTGGTGCAGCTTTTCGGCATCGCCCTCCACCTCGACGGCACCCTCAGGAAGTCGAGCGACAATGCGAGAGCCCTTCTCCAGGGCGGCCGGCGCCTCCATGTCGACGACGGCCCTGGCAAGCTCGGCGACATCGACCCTGCTGCGCACGAGTCCTGGCGGGCGCGCGAACTGAAGGAACTCGCCCACCAGGCGTGAGAGCCGACCAAGTTCGGCCTGCACCAGGTCCACCGGCTCGAGAAGCCGCTCTTCGGCTCCCATCGTCAGAAGCCTTCTGTTCAGCAACCGGAGCTGAAGTCCGGCCGCATTTAGAGGATTACGTATCTCGTGAGCCAAACCGGCGGAAAGAGTGCCGACCGCGGCGAGCTTCTCGGTCAGGTGAGCTTGCCGCTCGAACTCCCTTGTATCGCTGATATCGAGACCCGAAGCATAGACCTGCGTGCGTCCCGCCTTGTCGCGCAAAGCGGCGGCACGCCAACGTACCCATCGAGCTTCCTGGCGATCCTTGTGGACGCCACACGAGATCCTGGCTTGAACCGTCATGGGTTCCCCGCCTTTGACCAGCCCGAGAAAGGCCTTTCGAACTTCCTCCCTGTCACCTTCGGGCGTTAGCTGATCAAACCAGGAAACACCTACCAGCTCGCCTATCGAAACGCCCGTGACGTCCTCGACAGCCTCATTGGCCTGCAGCACTCTTCCCTGCTCATCCAGCACCAGCAGCAAGGCGTTTACGGTATTCACCAAGGTAAAAAGCCCTGCCTCCGTAAGCTCGAGTGCTTGGCGAAGAGCGTCCGCCTCCCGCGAAAGATGAGCATGCCGGACCGCCCGGCGAACCTCGCTGATCACTTTCGAGGAAGTCAGGGGCTCCACGAGACAAGACCAGACGTCCATTTCTTCGGAAGCCCCAAGGTCATCGACGAAGGACTCGTCCGCAACGACAATCACCTGGGCGCCCCGACCGAGCCTTTGGAGGTCCACAGCTAGCGTGTGTAGCGGGATATCGACTACTCGCGCATCAACCAGCACGACGTCGTACGCGGTCTCGAGTGCCAGTCTCATGGCCGCTTTGCCCGAACCTGCTCTTGACACCGAGACTTCCTTTGCTTCCAGCATCTCGGCGAGCCTCTCGATCCGGGCGGCGTCATCGGCAACTAGAAGGACTGTTGCTTGAGTCAACGAATCGGACATGAGCCGACGTTACTTACCACGGCCGAGGGTTGGCTGCACCACAAGCGGCACGCAAGGAATGCGCGGCGAGACCCAGGGATTGCAAACATTGCGCAGGCCGCACGTGTATCCATACCCCCGCCCGCATCGGCACGGGTCGTGCAGCTCGAGCGCCTCTTACTCTTACCTCGACCATTTATAGTCAGTTCGGAAAGCCGGCCCCCCATGAACTCCCCTCAAGCAACCTCGCAAAAAGACGAAAGCCCGGACATCTCGAGGCTCATGCCGCCGGATCAGGTCCGCGTCCTGGTAGTGGAGGACGAGAGCAACGCTCGTAACGCCCTCGTCGACCTCCTTACCACCGACGGCTACATCACAAAGGGTGTCGAAAGTGCCGAGGACGCCCTCACCACCATCGACTCGTTCGCAGCCGATGTATGGCTGATCGACCTAAAGCTTCCGGGCATGGGGGGCCTTGAGCTGATCCCCAGGATCAAGGAAAGGATTCCAGAGGCTGTCTGCCTGGTCATGACGGCGTTCTCGTCGGTCGAGTCCGCTGTCGACGCCATGAGGCGTGGTGCCGAGGACTTCCTCGTGAAACCGCTCAATCCGGACGAGCTCGACTTGGTACTTGGAAGAGAGCTACGCCACCGAGCGGTAATGATCGAAGCGAAGCATCTTCGGGAACAAGTCGGAACCGGTGAGGTTCTCTCCGGCCTGGTCGGCGCAAGCCGTGAAATGCGTGAGCTTTCGGAGAAGATTCAGCGCACGGCTCCTTCTAGAGCTTCAATCTTGATTACCGGAGAAAGCGGCACCGGCAAGGAAATAATAGCGAGGGCGATTCACGGGCTCTCTCCACGCAGAGACAAGCCGTTCATCGGAGTTAGCTGCGCCGCTCTTACGGAGACCCTTCTAGAGTCCGAGCTGTTCGGTCACGAGAGGGGCTCTTTTACCGGCGCGACCAATCGAAAGCCCGGAAGGTTCGAGCTTGCCAACGGTGGAACGCTATTTTTGGACGAGGTTGGAGAGATCCCCCAGTCCATCCAGGTGAAGCTCCTGCGCGTTCTTCAGGAGCGCACCTTCGAGCGGGTAGGTGGGACCTCTCCAATAAAAGTGGACGTCCGTGTAATAGCGGCATCGAACCGCGACCTCTCGAAGCTGGTCAGCGAGGGGCGGTATCGAGACGATTTCTACTACCGCCTCAATGTTGTAACTCTCAATGCTCCTCCTTTGCGACGCCGGCGCACGGATATTCCGCTTCTTTGGGAGCACTTCATACACAAGTACTGCAACTCGGAGCGGCGACCTGTGCTCGAGACCGGCTCCGAGGTGCTTCTCTCCTTGTTCTCACACCACTGGCCGGGGAACGTTCGCGAGCTCGAAAACGTCGCCGAGCACGCCGTGGTCATGTGCAGGGGTGACCGAATAACCACTGAGCATCTCCCCCCTTATCTGGGCCGCGCTCCTAGGGAAAGAGACGACCCCCTCGAGATCCGGGTGCCGGGCATGACCCTCCAAGAAGTAGAAAGAGCTGTTATTCTGCGCACTTACGAGTTAATGGATGGCAGCAGCCACAGAACCGCTGAAGCGCTCGGGATAAGCGTTCGAAAAGTGCAGTACCGTCTGAAGGAGTATCGGGCGGCGGGCATAATCGACAACTTCTGACCTGAATCGGAGCACGGGCAACGCGGCTAATGGCATGGGCGTTGCTGTCACTCCTGTCGTGAAGAACGCACGGCACGGACCCCGTCATGTTCCGCAAAAGGTTTTGCTCCTAGGGGGAGAGTCGTCCTCCAGTGCCGGTCTTACGGATTTGCTCCGGGAAGACGGGTTTCAGGTCCGCATATGCAAAGATATGCGGGACACGCTGAGAGAGCTGGCCGGTTCGAGCATTCTCGTAGTCGAGCAGAACGCTTCCCATGAGCGTTTCGCCTCTTTTCTCGCCGAGGTGCGCGGTCTCGAAAACAGGGTAAGAATATTCGTAATAACTCCGTATGGAGATACGGCTTTGCGTCTCGAGGAGGCCGGAGTCAAGATAGCCGGTTGCTTCCCAATGCCTCTGGTATATGAGGATCTGGTTGAGGCGCTTGGAAAGAAAATGAAAGACGAAAGGGAAAACGAGGTAACCGACGCCGCGGTTCTAACCGCGGATCTGATAGCGCGGCTCGACAAGCCTGGTCCACGATATACGTCCTACCCGACGGCTCCCGTCTTCGCAGCCAACCTGCCGCCGAGAACCTACGAGAACGCACTTTCCACGTATCTCCCCGGATCTCGCCCTCTTTCATTGTACGTGCACCTTCCTTTTTGCGAAGCCATGTGCACTTACTGCGCCTGCAACGTAGTGGTGAGGCGAAACATCGAGAAAGCTGCGGCGCCTTACGTCACCCGGTTGCTGGCGGAAGCGCGCCTCGTGGCTGGACAGCTCGAAAAAGGATCCAAGCTGTCGGAGATACACCTTGGC
>SLRQ01000062.1 GCA_007130885.1 Deltaproteobacteria bacterium | reverse complement strand
TTCGTTGAGGTCAGGGACCTCGCGCGCAATGTTGCCGCATCCGACGGGAGCATCTACCTGGATCAGACCCCGCCCAATCCTCCCGCCCTTAAAGTGGTCGAAACCAACGTCGAGGGTCTCGAAGCGGAGTCCTCGAGTGTCGAGCTAAGCTGGAGCGTTCCAGCGGGGACGAGCGGGTTTCGACTCGAGCGGTTGATTGCGGGCTTGGACGAGGACTTTTTCGAATTGCAGGTGCTCGACGCTCCCATCAACAGTTGGATTGATGAAGATGCGGTTGCCGGGCACGCCCACAACTACCGAGTTCGTGCCGTTGATGAGGTAGGCAACGAATCGGATTGGTCGAATATATCATCGGCCCATCCTATTGCGCCGATACCTTCGGCCAACTGGGCTAGAGACGTGGAAGAAAACTATCGTTTCAACTTTGAGATACCCGAGGGCACTTTTTACTGGGCAGGCGATTATATTTACGAGGACATTGAAGGCGCATACCACGTCGAGCCTCTACAGAATAATCGAAAACAGTTCGATAGACCGCCTGATTGGACAAGATTCAATGAGCGCCTGATTCTTCGCTCCGGCAATATCGACAATAGCTTGATTCATGAAGTCACGCTGCCGCTGGGCATTCAGAAAAGGGAGGAAGTGGATCCGAGGCTTGTCACGTGGGGGCAAATATCGCACGATCTTGACAGCAACGGCCACGCTCATGTCGCCTTTCAGTTAGCTGAGGGCTTCATTGCGTACGCCACCAATAAGTCCGGCTCATGGGAGACCACTCTGATCGAGGAGACGGAAGACCTTTGGAGCCACCCCGATATTTCTCTCGTGCTTGATGCGGATGACAATGTTCACATCGTCTTCAATACCGATTTCGATTCTGAAGGCGTGGATCTAAGGTACGCCACGAATGAGGGCGGCTCATGGAACGTCACCACTTTGCTTGAGGAAGATGCTGGAGACTTTAACAGGATAGCTGTCGATTCCGATGGGCACGTGCACATTGTGCATACAACAACCTTCCTGTTTGTTTACCTGACCAATACATCAGGCGAATGGGAATCGGAGAGTATAATTGGACCACAGCCCGATAGCTTCTCGATGGCTCTTGATTCATCAGGATATGTTCATATAGCTCATCACTGGTGGGGTGAACTTAATTACATCACCAACGCATCGGAAGATTGGGAGTTTATAGGTGTAGATACGAGTGGTGACGTCGGTTACAGTAACTCAATTGCGGTCGATGCGTTGGGCAAGGTGCACATAAGCTATTTGGATAGGGGGAATAATTGGCTCCTGAAGTATATCACTAATGATGACGGTCCCTGGGAAGCGTTTGTGGTGGACGAGGACACCGTCGCCAGTGTAGGGACAGGTATAGCTGTTGATGAACATGGAGGGGTTCATATCAGTTACCAGGATCGTGACGCGGATGAACTGAGATATGCCTGGAATGGCTCAGAGTCGTGGAGGCTAACCACCGTTGATACCTTTGGAAGGCCTGGTTGGCAAAGCTCAATTGTGCTTGATGAAAACCAGCATGCGCATTTCACCTATGGCCGTGATACTCTTCAAAGGGCTGTTTATACAACCTATGTCGGCTTTGCACCTGTCACCAGAGAGCTGGATGGCGGTGCGCATCCAGGTGAGGCGCGAGGGCGGCCCACAATAGCGATTGATTCAAGTGATAAGACTCACATGGTCTATGAAAAGGGGACTTTGGGGAATAGGGTCTTGTGGCATGTGACGAATGATGAAGGTCCCTTTAGTTTTACTGAGATTGAAGATTCAGACTCAGGATCCGATCAAAGAGCGTCCATGGCTATGGATTCCATCGATAATATTCACATTGCTTATCGGGATGTCAGTGATGTTGTCTATGCGGTAGAAGAGAATGGCGATTGGGAACATCAAACAGTCGGCACCGTTGAGTCTGAGGGTGTGTTCTGGCTTCGTCCGGCGATTGCTCTCGATTCCTCCGACAACGCACACATTATCTACTGGGATGAAAGTGCCCTCGAGCTGTTACATGCAAGAAATGCTTCCGGTTCCTGGGAATTATACGGCGTGGATACAGGGGATTTTGTATATGCTAGGAGGCCTTCGATTGCTATTGATAGTGATGATCGTCTACATATTGCCTATCAATGCATAAGGGAAGATGGTGAGGCGACAATACAAAGCATTTGCTATACGACCAATGCATCAGGAAATTGGGAGACGGAGGTGGTGGAGGACGGTGGGGAGTGGGGAAGGAACGTATCGATGGTGTTGGATAGCTCAAAGCGCGTTCACATCAGCTATCACGACGCAGTGTCGAGGGGGCTGAAATATGCTAAAAGATCAGAAGGCACGTGGGGCCGAGAGACCATCGATGCTTTGGGCCTAACCGCGGTTGGATGGGACAACACGATCGGCCTGGATCCTTTCGGTGCGGTACATATCGTGTATCTTGATGAGCACGAGACGGAATTGAAGTACGCAAGTAACGCATCAGGGTCTTGGTTGGTGGCGATGAGTGTGGATAGCGATGGCACACGTGACTGCCAGCTTGCAATTGATTCGTTCGGCAGGGTTCATGTGGTTTATGGGCATGACTCTCGCATGTGGTACAGCCAGGGATTTCAGGGGTACGTTTATTCGACCTCGGTGAGACGCGTGGACTCTTGGTGATTGCTTACTGCCGCGCCGGGGGAGTCCAGGTGCCGTCCCTGTCCGCGTCCACCTCGATGGGGTTTGTCAGGGCGTAAGGAGGGCCTCTCCACGAGACGGGCGCCAGCGAGCCCGAGCCGACAGCTTTCAGTGCGTACCACGCATCCGATTCCGGCGCCGCCTCGAGGATGGTGTCCAGCCTGAGCACCTCGCCGTTTCTGTCACTCACATCGATGGTCTCGAGAGCCTCGCCGTTCTCCATCAAAATGACCTCGTTCACCTGCATCCAGGTCGGGGCCTCGACTCTTGCCCTGAATCGCACCAGGCCCTCATCATCCACCTGCGTCATCTCTCCAAGGCCGGTTCCATCCTCCGCCTCGAAGCGGACGAACGGTCCGCAGGAAACGAAAGAGCGCCTCTCTCTCATCGGGGCGACGATCTTTCCGTGATCTTCACGCAGCTCGTCCTTGTCGACGAGAACCCAGTTGCGCGGAATGCCCGGAATCCTGCGCTCCGTGTGGCTGTCGGTGGTGCCGGAGATTCCCTTTCGGTGACCATGGTTCGTCATGCCGATCCAATCGGCCAGCACCTCGCGGTTCCGGCTCCCGCCACAGGAGTTGTTGAATACCTCTATCAGCTCCCAGTCCAAGGTCCAGTCCTCTTCCCGCTCCACCGTGTCGGCCTCCGCGTCGAGCCCTACATAGCTGAAGTAGCTTCCCGGGTTGGCTCCTCGCGGGTGATCTATTTGTATTATCGTTTCTCCGGGATGCTGGGCGCGCATATCCTCGAACAGCTCGAGGGGAGTTCGGCCATGCTCGTATACGCCTCCGTTGTTGGGGAGCTCCGGGTCGACCACCACCGGGAACAGGTTGAAATGTCCGTACGCGAATGTCGTGACTTCCTGCCCGGCGATTCCGATGACCTCTTCCTCCAGCCCCATCTTTTCAACCGTTTCTTGAAGGCCCGCGGCCCAGATGTGCTCGGTGAGCAGGGGAATGTCCAGTGCGTCGGTGGCCGCCTGCTTGACTCGAATCTCGAATGGTACGTGGCTGTCGGGACTGAGGTAAGCGTGAAGATGCATGTCCGCGGCAAGCCAGCCGGAGGTGTCGACCGCCTGTTCGATGGTGAAAGATAAAGATTTCTCTTCGCCGGCTGCTACCTCGATGGTCTTTCTTTCCATCTCCCAGGTGGGACCGCGAGTGGCGATCGCTTCATACTTTCCGGCGGGCAGCGTGATGGTCTCGGGCTCCGCGAGGACGTACGCGGCGCCGCTTATGTTTCTGTGCCAAGCCTCTCCATGACGAACGGACGACGGCGCGAAAGGCGTTGCCGTATCTTCCTGGCGGAGAAACGTCACCCTGGACATTACCGGCTCGCCTTCCGGCGTGAAGACCTCGCTCGTTATCCGCGCGCCGGCCTCGAGTGAGAGGGAGGTGGAGGCGGTCTTGCCTTCGGACACCGCCACCGTAACCGGATCGGCCGCCGCGTGCGAATGGGCGTATGCATGAACGTGGTAGTCGCCCGGCAAAACCTCGACCGAGAAGTCGCCGGCGTCGTCGACCGGGGCCACCGTGACGATCGAGTCTTCGTCTGTCACCGCAATCCACGTATGGCTCGGGCTTGCGGTCATGGGAAGCTGCACGCTCCCTTCGATGGTGCCGGTGGGCTCGTCTCTTATGAGCCTTCGTCTTGCCTCTTGCACCCCGGCCGCCGATTGATCGGTAACGGTGAAGTAGTAGGTGAACGCTCGGTGCTTGCCGGGATGGAGCTCGAAGGTTTCGGTTGAGAAGAGAATGACGTCGTCATACTCGAAAAGGGTAACCAGATCGTCCCCGCCGGAGAGAAGGCCGTACCCCAGATCGCGGCTGACGAAGGCGAGGTACGGAATGTCGCCCGTACCCGCCGCCGAGAAGCCGGCCCTTGGCGCGAAGAAATGGGCGCCGTCTCCGTGGCTCGCCAGCATGAGGGGGTACTGTATTGAAACCTGCTCATCGCCGGGGTTGCGCACGGTTATGCGCAGGCGAAGCTCCTCATCGTCCGGACCGAGCAGGTAGTCGTAAACGATGACCAGCTCATTGATGGGCCTTGGAAACAAGGGACGAATGAGGTCGTCGGCGAAAGCAAAGGACGATGTTTTTCCCGTGAGGCGTACGTGCGCGCTGCTCTCGCGCCCGTCGGAGACTATCTCGAGCTCCAGCGGCTCGAAGATCTGATGGTCCCAAGCGAAAAAAGTCTCTCCGTATAAGTCTCGTCCTTCTTCTCCTTCAGCTCGAATGATGTCCGCGTCGACTGGGTTGCCGCCGAAGTAGCGGTATCCACCGGCTCGGCGAACGCCTTCGATGATGAAGGCCACATGGCTGTTGTACATCTTGATGTCGCCGATTCGACCTTCGGCCTTCAGCCCGCCGATGAGATCCTGATCCTTCGCCACGATGCCGGCCCGCACCTCGTCGCTCTCCAAGCGTTTGGAAAGGTCCGGCTCGAGGATTTCGGGCTCACTCGAGCTGCACGCAGCCAGTGCGGCTGCCAGGAGGGAGGCTGATACGAATAGAAGGCTGGGCGATATTTTTCGCATCAGCCCAATATATCAGGCCTCTCCGCTCCGGAGGCACCGTTTTCAACCAGCCGTCAAACGGAGAGCGCGAACTCTCTCAAGACTTCATTGAGAGAGGTCTTTCGATCCGTGCTCGCGGTTCTCTCGCCGATTATCAGCGCACAGGGAAGGTGATAGGTGCCGGAACGAAACTCCTTCGCCCGCATTCCAGGAACCACCACCGATCTGGCCGGAATGCGTCCCTTGGTAATCTTCTCTTCGTCTCCGCGCACGTCGATTATCTGAGTCGACGCCGTCAGAACGGTGGCGGCGGCGAGCACGGCTTCCTGCTCCACCACCACGCCTTCCACGACGATGGAGCGGCTGCCGATGAAAGCGCCGTCTTCAATAATTACCGGCCCGGCGGAAGCCGGCTCGAGCACCCCGCCTATGCCTACGCCGCCGGACAAATGAACACCGCCTCCAATTTGAGCGCAGGATCCCACCGTAGCCCATGTGTCGACCATGGTTCCCTCGCCCACCCATGCGCCGATGTTCACATATCCGGGCATGACCACGACGCCGCGCCGGCAGTGCGCTCCATATCGTATCGTTCCCGGCGGCACTACGCGTACTCCCTGGTCCGCCAGGTTCTTCTTGATCGGGATCTTGTCGTAATACTCGAACGGCCCGACCTCGAAGGTCCGCATCTCGGCAAGTGAGAAGTAGAGGAGTATGGCTTGTCTGGCCCAGGCATTGACGCGCCACTCACCGTCAATTTTCTCGGCTACGCGAAGCTCGCCCCGGTCCAGCATGGCTATGGCTTCATGTACCGCCTCGGCGTAAGCAGGCTCTTCGAGTAACGCCCGATCCTTGGATGCATCCTCTATTCTCTTTTGAAGCTCTTTCATGAGCACGGCAGGGTATGCCCCAAACGCCCTCCGGTCAAACGCCCTCCGAACAGCGAGCGGCGAAGGGCAAGACGCGACTTCCCGGCATCTTCAAGGTATGCCTTGACTACCCGCAACGGGTCGTAGGAGTTTTGCGCCGTGAAAGACGCTGGCCCCGGCATACGCTTTTGGAAGTATCACGGCCTTGGAAACGACTTCGTCCTCCTCGATGAGCATGAAGCCGCGCCGAGGGATGCCTCCTTCGTTCGGGCGATCTGCGATCGCCACCGAGGCGTCGGCGCGGACGGCGTCCTTTATCTTTCGTCGAGCGACAAGGCCGACGCCAAGATGGTTATACTGAACTCCGACGGCTCGGAGGCCGAGATGTGCGGCAACGGGATCCGCTGCGCCGCCAAGCACCTCCACGATGCGGCGGGTCGCGACACGGATCGAGTCACCCTCGAGACCGAGGCCGGTGTTCTCGAGATCGAGGTGCAATCCAGCGAAGGAAGGGAAAGCACGCTGAAAGTCGACATGGGTCCCGCGGTGATCGAGGGACGCCGCATCCCCATCGATTACGATGGAGCGTTCGTGGGCCGGCCGGTGCGAGTAGGTGATACGGAGGTCTTCGCCACGGCCGTTTCCATGGGCAATCCGCACCTGGTGACCTTCGATTCATTTCCGGAGGGAGAGATCGAAAGGCTGGGCCCGCTGCTTTCAAGCCACCCCTTGTTTCCCAGGGGAGCCAACGTGGAGTTCGCCGTGCCCAGGAACGGCGGGCTGAAAGTGCGGGTGTACGAGCGCGGGTCGGGGTGGACCCAGGCGTGCGGAACCGGCGCCTGCGCGGCCGCGGCGGCGGCGGCCTTGCAAGGACTCGCTCCTTTCGGGAAGGAGATTGACGTGCTGCTTCCCGGCGGAAGACTTGGGATCACCGTGATCGAGAGCATGAACCAGGTTATGATGTCCGGCCCGGCCAGGCTGGTATTCAAAGGGGTATATCTCGACCATCCATGAGAAAAAGGCAGGTGGTGGATAAGCACCGGCTGGCCGAGGGAGTTAGTTCGAGTATATTGGGGCGCCGTGACACAACGCAACGATCAGCTTCCGAAGCGGGAACCGCCCGCCGCCTACCCCCAAGAGTTGGTGGACGACACCATAGATCTGCGCCGGCTCTTGTCCGTTCTGAGAAAGCGGTGGCTTGGCATAGCCGCTGTTTTTGCGGTGGTGGTGGTAGCGGCGGGGCTGTTCACCATCCGGCAGACTCCCGTCTACCAGGCGAGCACATCTCTCATAATCGACCCGGTGATGCCGAGGATTCTCCAGGAGGTCTCCGACGTGGTGGAGGTAGGAGCCGGCAGGACCTGGCAGACGCGGGAGTTCTACGAAACCGAGTATGAGGTGATACGCAGCCGCGCGATAAGCCGGACGGTGGTGGAAAAGCTCGGTCTTGCGAACGACCTGGAGTTCCTCGGTTTGGCGGACATCGAGGATCAGGACGAGCTGGCCGAGCGGCTGAAGCGTATCGATCCGGTCGAGCGGTTGCGGTCGAGAATATCGGTCAAGCCGGTGCAGGAGTCTCGCATGGTTCAGGTGGCCGTTCGGGATGTCGATCCCCGAAGGGCCGCGCTGCTATCCGGTGAGGTCGCCGACGCCTATATCACTCAGAACCTGTCCCGGCGGACCATGGGCACTTCCGACGCCATAGAGTGGCTGGATGAGCAGATGTCCGATCTTCGTCCTAGGCTGGAGGCCAGCGAGGTGGCGTTGCACGAGTTCCGAAGGGAGCACGACATGCTCTCCACCTCTCTCGAGGACCGGCAAAACATCCTCTCGCAGCGAATCCAGACGCTCAACGCCACCCTGACCGAGCTTCGGACCAACCGGGTGAAGCTGGAGACCAGGGTCGAGCGCATCAGGAGCCTGAAGGAAGTCTCGAAGAACGCCGGCCGGCCCGCCTACGACAGCCTGGCCGTGGTCTCCCGAAGCCAGGTCATAGAGCGCCTCAAGCAGCAATACTTCAGCAAGGTGCACGAGTACGCCGCGCTGGAAGAGCGATACCTGGAAAAGCACCCCAGGCTGCTTCAAGCGGGGGAGGCGCTGGAGGCCGCGCGCCGGAATCTCGACGAGGAGATAGACAAGATCATCGCGTCCGTGGAAAACGAGTACCTCGAGGCCCGTGACGCCGAACGGCGAATCCAACAGCTAATCAACGAGGAGACGGCGCGCGCTCACGAAGTCGGCCGCAAGGAGATCGCCTACACTCCACTTCTTCGCGAGAAGGTGGAGAACGAGAGGCTCTACGAGCTGGTGCAAAGCCGCATGAAGGAAGCCGGCCTCATGGCGGACCAGCGCACCAACAACATTCGCTTGGTCGACCCCGCCGTGGTGCCCACCCGGCCGGTCAGCCCCAGGGTAAGGCGCAACATGGCCCTCTCCGTCGTGTTGGGGCTGTTTTTCGGGGTCGGCGTCGCTTTCCTTCGGGAGGTCTTGGACAACACCGTCGGCAGCCCCGACGACATCGAGTCGGAGCTGGGCATCCCTCTGCTCGGCATCATGCCGGAGGTGGAAGAGCGTCACGCGGGCGAGGAGCGAGCCGACCTGCACGTGCTGGACAACGGGCGGGCGCCCCTCGCCGAGGCTTGCCGGTCAATACGCACCAATCTCATGTTCATGAGCACGGACAAGCCGCTGGGGCGCCTCCTCGTGACCTCCGCCGGACCCAAGGAGGGCAAGACCTCCATGGTGGTCGATCTTGGGATCGTGATGGCGCAGAGCGGGGCCAAGGTGGTCTTGGTGGACACCGACATGCGCAAGCCGCGCCTGCACCGCGCGTTTGGGGTTCGCAACGAGCAGGGGCTCTCCAGCATCCTCGTGGGAGCGGCGGGGCTCGATGACGTGCTGGTCCAAACCGAAGTGGAGGGGCTTTATCTACTAACCTGCGGGCCCATTCCGCCCAACCCGGCCGAGCTCCTTCACACCGGCAGATTCAATGAGCTGCTTCAGGCCCTCGACGAGCGATTCGATCGAATCATTTTGGATTCGCCGCCGCTCGGCGCGGTGGCCGACGCCAAGGTGCTATCGACCGTCGTGGATGGCACCCTGTTGGTTATAAAGGCGCGGCAAACGCCCAAGAATATGGTCCGGCACGCCGTGGACTCGGTCGAGGACGTGGGAGCGAGGCTCTTGGGAGCTGTTCTGTCTCGGGTTGATTTGTCAAAACGCGAGTACGGGGAGTACTACTACTATTATTACCGAAGGTACGGCGGGTACTACGGAGACGAAGCCGAGAAGAGTAGCTGACGCGCTTCAGGCCACGGCGGTTTTGCCCTTGCCGCGAAGCAGCCGAGCCTCGAGTAGCTTGAGGCGGCAGGCGGTAGCCCACCAGCCTTCCCAAGCCGCCTTGGGCAGGCTCAATCGGTCGAGCAGAACCCGGATGCGGGCGAGCGTCTCCGCTACCTCCGCCCACGAAGGCTTGCTCGCCTCGGCGGAAGGGTCGCCCCTGCCCGCCTTCTCCATGCGCAAGGTCAGCATCCCGCGCAGATCGAGGCATGTGGCTCGCAGGAGTCGCCACCCCTCCGGATCCCAGGCCTTCAGCTCCTGGACCGCTCCCAGCACCGCCTCGACTTGGGCGATGGCGCCCTCTAGGCGCGCGTCGACGGGAGCAGCGATGAGCTGGCCGGCTGGCAGGCTTCCATCCTTCATGGCTTGTACTCCCCGTAGTCACTCGCCGGGCGAGAGGCAAGTAGTCAAGGGGCCGGCCCCAGGCTGAAGTAGAACGTGGCTCCTTTGCCGCGCGCGCCTCTCGCCCATATCTTGCCGCCGTGGCGCTGTACGATTCGCCGGGCCGTGGCAAGCCCGACCCCGCTGCCTTCGAACTCGGCTTGATCGTGAAGACGGTGAAACGGCTGAAAGATGGTCTCGGCGAAGGCGCTCTCGAACCCCGTGCCGTTGTCCTGCAAGACGAATACCTCCTCGCCTTTCAAGCGGCTTCTAGTAAAGCGGATCTCCGATGGGTCCATGCCGCGCGTGAACTTCCAGGCATTGCCGAGCAGGTTGTCCAGCAAGATCCGCGTCAGTGTCTCGTCGGCGCTCACGATCATTCGAGGCTCGATGAATGCTTCCACCTTGCGCTTCGGCTCTTTCGCTTTCAAAGAGTCCAGGATCTCGTCAGCCATAGAGGATAGATCGATTTCTTTTTTCGAGAGCGGCTGGTGGGCGATTCTCGAAAGGGAGAGCATGGCTTCGATCAGCGTCTCCATTCGGCCCGAGGCAGCCTGTATCCGCGCCAGCAGATCGCGGGCCTCCTCGTCGAGGACGAACTGGTTCAGCTCCTCCGAGAAGCCCCTGATTGTAAGAAGAGGAGTCTTGAGATCGTGTGAAACCGAGTAAGTGAAGGCTTCCAGCTCCTGATTGGCCAGCACGAGATCGCGGGTTCGTTCTTTGACGCGAGAGTCGAGCTGCAGGTTGAGCGCGCGAACCCGGGACTCGACCCTTTTGAGCTTTGTTATGTCGACGATCACGCCGTCCCAAAGCAGCTCTCCTCCCGGCTGCCGCTCCGGATGGGCAACCCCGTGAAACCATTTGACTCTGCCGTCGGGCAAGACATAGCGGCCCTCCGAGACCCAGGGCCGGAGCGTCTCGGCGGACCTTGCAAGAGACCTTTCGAATGCGGGGCGGTCGTCCGGGTGAATGAGATCGATGAGGGCATCCGCGTTGCGCCTTGCCTCCTCCGGTTCTATGCCCAGCGACCGAACCTTCGCGCTTACGAAACGGTACGACCTTCGCCCGTCGGGATAGAGCACGAACTGAAAGACCAGACCGGGCGTGTTGTCGGCGATGCGCTCGAACACTTCCAGCTTGGCCTTCGAGGAGGTCTCTAGGACCAGGGGTAGATGAGAAGCTATCGTCGCGAGGAGCTCGGTGTCCTCCTCGGTGAACACGGACTCGGAGAAGTGGTGGTCTATGTAGAGAACCTCACCGGTGTGGCGCCTTCCATCGATGGCGACCGCAATGGCATGCATCGGTCTTGGCTCGGGGCTGCCGGCCCGAAGGACCCGGCCCGGGGGCCTTCCGTTCGAAACAACTCGAAGCGTCACCGGACGGGTGGAGCGGGTGGCCTTCCAGCATAGGTCCAAGCACTCCGGGCTGATCTCCGTAAGGTCGTTGCCCGCCAGATCGCGGCCCGCCACCAAGACAAGGGCGTTTGCCTGCTCTTCGTGGCGCAGAATGAGAGCGTGCTCGCAGCCGAACACTCTCATCAGCCAGTCCAGGGTCAGTCTTAGCTGCCGGGAAGGCGAGGTGGCCTGCGCGGCCAGGAGGCTCATCTGCATGGCTTGACTGAGCCGCCCGTTCAGACGGGGTTCGGCTCGGCGGGCGGGCGCAACTTCTTCCGTCAGCCTGAACTCGGCGCGGGCGCGTCTTGCTCTAGGACGCCACCCCTGCCGGCGCGCCAGGACGAGGGCTCCCAGGGCGGTCCTCTTCGCCGCGGTGGTGTTGTCTTCAGCGGCGAGCAGCCTGGCTCGCTCGCAGCCGGCCTCGAATATCACCCAAGGAGCGTCTATGGAGTCGGCAATCGCCTCTGCCTTCTCCAGACGATGCTTCGCTCTTTTGTGCTTCCCGAGCAAGCGATCGTGCGCGGCTCGTCCGACCAGGGCATGTGCTCGAAATATGGGTATGGAAGCGGCGGCCTCCAGCTCTTCCACCGATTGCAGCAACTTATCTCGTCTCTTGTGTCGCCTTGCGGCTACATGGGTCTGGCACTGATCCATTCGAACGTAGGTGCGAACGACGTGAAACAGGCGCAGGTAGATGGGCAGCTTCGAGACGGGAGGCTGAAACCTTTCGAACTCGGCTATCGTGTCCTCCGCCGTTTTCCCCAGCTCGCGCAGCTCACGATGCATGAGGAGCTTGTGCCCAAGGTAGCCAAGGAAGAGGAACGGATCGCCGTGGTCATGCATTGTGAGCTCGACTTGCTCGAGATGGAAGCGTGCCGCCTTGCTTTGGCCCATAACCGCAAGACAGCCCATGAGACCGATCTTGGGTAGCTGGTGGACTCCTGGGACAGTTCGTCCAACCGGGTCTTTTTCGAGCAGGAAGATCTGCCGCATGACTTCCCGGGCCCGCCTCGCATACCCTCGCATCTCGAGGTTCCAAATCAGATCCGCGACCGTGAAAAAGTACTCCTTCGTATCGAGCCAAGGACCGTGCTTTTTCATCACCAAGCCGGAAAGCCTATCGACCTCCTTGGAATGACCCATTTGAGACGCGGCGCGGCTGCGAAGCGCTGTTACCTGGGCAATCGCCGCCGGATCGGAGAGCTCCCGCGAGAGCCTGTCTGCTCGCTCCATGCGTTTCTTGCTCTTTCGTTTTCCAAGAGAGGAAAGCAGAAGGCCTTGGTGGGCGAACACCGCGACCTGAGCTGGAGAGAGGCCCAGGCGAAGGGCGGGCTCGATGGCGGCAAGCCGCATGGCATGAAGCCGGTCTCTTCGCAGTGACAGGTAGGAGACTTGAGCTCCCCGCAGGTAAAGGTCCAGCAGAAGCCGGTCTCGCCTCTTGGCCTTTCTTCCCAGGCCCCGCCGTCTCATTCCGGAGGCCAGCAACAGCCGGCCCACCGCCCTGTACCCCAGGTAGCGAAGCGATTGCCCCATGGCGGCGCGGGCCGGCTTGCCGAGCGTGGCTAGGGCCTTCTCTATTTCTTGCCAGGCTTCACGCGTTCGAAACTCCAGCAGGTTTATGTCTGAAAGACGCCCGTGGGCCCGTGCTCTCTGCAGCTTCGTGCTTTTCGCCCCGATGATCGATTGGAAGCTCTCCCGTGCTTTCTCCAGCTCACCCGTGTGGTAATGGACCTCTGCCAGCGACTCGGTGAGAAGCGTTCGCAAGACGTGGGAATGGGGGTCCATGCGGCTCAAGGTCGATAGCGCCAGCAGTACGTGGTCGCGAGCCTCTTCATAGGCCTTGGCCTGCAGCGCGGCGACTCCCGCCGAGTACGCGGATGCAAGCGTTTTTCTTGGGTCGGCCTTTTCGCCCGCCAGAGAGTATTGGCGTGCTTTTTTGCAAGCGATCTGTTCCCGATGGTCTTTTACCTCTTCCAGTGCGCCGGCGAGACGCAGGTGAAGCAGCTTTCTTTCTTCTTCCGGCAGGCGGTTGTACAGCTCGTGGCGGATGATTTCGTGGCTCAAGGAGTACCCGGAGACCTCGTCCCTGACGAGAAAAGTCGACCCCGATGCTTCCGCGACCAGCAGCCGGGTTTGCATCTTCGTCAGTCCCATTGCTTTGGTTAGAACATCGGCGTGAGCACAGGGGCCCGCCGCGGAGGCCAAGAAGAGAAGCTCTTGCGTCTTGCCTGGGAGGCGCTGCCGCCGTTTTGTCATGATCTCGGAGAACGGCTCGCCAAGAAGGCGGTTCATGCCGGCCTCCTCGGCTACCCATCTTCCATCTTTCGGTCGCATTACCCTCGCGTCGAGAAGAGCGCTGATGCACTCGCGGAGGACAAGCGGGTTTCCGTCCCCTTTCTCCAGCAGGCGGGAAGCGAGGCGGTTCGATGGGGGGTAGCGGCCGAGCATTCGGGCTACGAAGAGGCGGGAAGCGCTCTCATCCAGAGAAGTAAGGCGGATCCTTGAAAGCCCGGCGGACCGAAGCCGCCGAAGGTAGCGAACACTTGCTCCAACGTGCACATCCGGCGTGTTCCCGGTTAGAACGACGAGAAGAGGGGCCTCGCGTATGCGCGGGGCGGCGTGTGCCAGAACGTTCGCTGTCGATGCCGAGATCCACTGCACGTTCTCGAGCACGATCATCAAAGGACCGGTCAGATTCGCAATTCGCAGCAGAAGCTCGGCGACGCTGGACTCGACATGCTCTCGCGCAGGAACCAAGGGCGGCCCGGGGTGATCTGGCAGTATGTCCGCCAGGGCTGGAGAAAAGCGCGTCAAGTACGGGGAGAGCCCGTCGGCGGCTTCCACCAGAGCCTCTTGGGGAGTTGGCCGTCCTTCCTCGAAGAGAACGTCATGGCTCAACCATTTTCCGATGATGCGGCGAAGCTCGGAATAAGGGGCCTCTTCGTTCTCGTAACACTTCGTTGAAAGGACGGTGGCGCCGCTTCGCCGTCCCGCGCGTGAGGCCCCAAGGGCGAGCCTGCTTTTTCCCGTGCCGGGCTTGCCCTCGATGAGCTGGACCGAGCCCTCCTTATCCCTACCGGCCTTTCTCAGTGCACCGAGAATCCGGTCGAGATCCGAGTGCCTGTTCACCAGCGATATGGGGTGGAATGAGCCGCTCTGCACGGTTGGGTCCAGCTCGAAGGGACGGCCGCTTTGCAGCAGCCAAGACAGGCCCTTCAGGTGCGAGAGGTCATGGAGGAGTCCCCCGGCGCTCTGGTAGCGGTTCTCGGCAAGGGGTTGCAAAAGCTTGTCGAGTATGGCCGCGAAGGCGGGGGAGAGGTGCGGGTTTGCTTCTTGTGCCGGCCGTGGGCTCTCCTCGAGCCTTCCGCGCAAAAGCTCCGCCTGCAGCGTGGCCCGAAAGGGGGGCGTGCCGGTCGAGGCGTGGTACAGGACCGCGCCGAGGGAGTAGAGGTCAGAGCGATCGTCTATGGGCTCATCCGATATGCCGAGGCGCTCCGGAGCGGAGTACATGAGATCAGTTATGGACGCTTCCACGTTCTTTACCCGCGGCCAGGCGAGGTCCGGATCTATCAGGAGCCCCTCGCTGCCGCGTTCCATGACGATGTTTTGCGGTTTCACGTCGCCGTGGAAGAGCCCCTTTTCATGTATCGACAAAAGGGCCTCGCAGATGGTCTGAGCAAGAGCGAGCACCAACGGCTCCGGAGGAGGGGACTCCTGGAGCAGCCTTGATAGGCGCGTGCTCGTGACCAGCGGCGTTATGGCGTATGGCGTGCCTTCTTCGTTGGTGCCTACCTCGATTATCGGCACCACGGCCGGGTGCGCCACGGTGGCGTGTCGAAGGGCCAGCCTATGGAACCGTTCGCGAACATAATCTGGAGCGAGACCGGCTCGTCCCACGGGCATTTTCACCGCAATCGGGTTTTCTCCCTGGCGACCTTCGTAGACGGACGTCAGCGTCCCGTTCCCGATGGGGGCCACGATCTTGACACCGGGAACTTGACCGGGCTCCCCAGGCCGAGCCATCTCTTACCCCTCCCCGCGGGCGCGCCTTCGCCCACAGTAATAACGTGCGCTCGACAGACCCTAAGGTGCCGGTCGACTACAGAACAGGCGGGGCTAACCCGTACTGGGGTTATCTCTTCTCCTGCGCCTTGCCGGTCATCGGCACGAAGCGGACGGCACCGTGCCGCTCGCGCTCGAAGCCCTCTTCCGTGCGGGTGTACACTTCGAGGTACTGGTTTTGCTCGCCGACGGGGAGGACGAGCCTGCCGCCGGTGGCTAGCTGCTCCAGTAGGGGCTCCGGCACCTTCGAAGGCGCCGCGGTGACCACCACCGAATCGAAAGGCGCGTGCTCCGGCCATCCTTGGTACCCGTCGCCGTGTCGAACATGGATGTTTTCATACCCCAACGCTTCGAGTACCAGTCTTGCGCTCCTGGCTAGGGACTCCACGATCTCTATCGTGTAGACAGTCGCTCCCATCTCCGCGAGCACCGCGGCATGGTAGCCCGAGCCGGTGCCTATCTCGAGTACCGTGTCTCCTGGGCCCGCGCCGGAAAGATCGCTCATCCATGCAACGATGAGCGGCTGACTGATGGTCTGGTTCTCTCCAATGGGAAGAGGGTGGTCGTCATACGCGCGGCGCCTATGACGATACGGAACGAACTTGTGCCTGGGCACCGCGAGCATTGCCTCTAGAACCTTGGGATTGGTTATGCCGCGACTGACCACCTGGGTTTCGACCATCTTGCGCCGCAGCGTCTCGTAGTCGGCAGGCCCTTTGGGCTTTCGGTCCTCGGCGGGCTCGGCCGCGGGAGCTTCGGTCTTCTCCTCTCGTTCTTCGGGGTCGCTAGTGCCGCTCGTCTCACCCGCGTCGGCCGGCTCGCCCGCTACCTCCGGGCCGCCGGCATCATCGGTGTCGGGCTTGCCGTCCGCGGCCGGCGTGCCTCTGGCACAGCCCGAGAGCAAGGACGGGATGATGAGTATGAGGAAAAGCTTGCTCGAAAAAAGAGGTTGCATGGGCTCATGGTACTCCAACGGCTTGGATCTCGATACCCGCCCGCCTCCCATCGATGCGCCCGCTTTGCGTGTCGGCTGGCAGTCACGATACCAAAAGCGTAGAATCGAGAAGTTGCTTCTCCTGCGTTCGGAAATGATCAGGAGGCTGCTCATGGCGCGCTACGTTTACTTATGCGGTCGAATGGCCGTGACGACACCAATAATTCTATTCGTTCTCACCCTCGTCTTGTCGTTGGGGTGCGAGGTTCACGTGCAGCTTCCGGCAAGGCCCGTCGCCGTGACCGGTGGTGACGCGGTGGTGGTGGCGGGCGGGGGAGAGGTGGCCCTCGACGGTTCCTCGAGCTACATGCCCGGAGAGCCCGACGCCGAGCTGGAGTACCGCTGGACGGTCGTGGTCGCTCCGGCCGGTAACGAGAACGATGACGAGAATGATGGAGAGGAAGAGTTCGGCGTCACGCTTGCAGGGTACGATTCACCAGTGGCCGCTTTGTCACCCGAAGAGCCCGGGTTGTACGTGGTTCGTTTGGACGTCTCTCATGGCGACCGCCAAGCGATTCCCGCTTATGTCAACGTAAAGGCCCATGACCCTGAAGCGAGTCCGTTGAAGCCCGTTGCAAACGCCGGTGTCGACCGGCACGCCGGTGAGCTGGAGGAAGTGGTCTTGGACGGCAGAGGCTCGCACCACCCTGCCGGCCTCGAGGTTGAAGCTTCCTGGCGGCAGATCTCCGGGCCCGAGGTCGATCTCGAGGGAGCCGAGACCCTGGCGCCCACACTGGTTACCCCCAGGGTCTTCGAAAGCGAGGAGCTCGTTTTCCAGCTTACGGTACAAACGCGCCATACCGACGAGACCGATCTCGATACCGTGAAGGTCATCGTCGAGCAGACCATCACTCATCTGGAGTTCGCTCTGGAGCCTCGCGAGCAGATCACGGCGGGCGAAACCTTTGGAGTGGAGGTTCGAGTGATGGGGGCCGACGGCCGAACGGCTCCGGTCGACGATCGCATAGAGTTATCTCTCGCGTCAGGTCCAAGCGGTGCGATGCTCGATGGAAACCTCGAGATCGAGGCCGAAGATGGGATCGCCGTGTTCAACGGCTTGGGGCTGGATCTTGCCGGTGAGGGTTATGTCATCGAGGCTACCTCCGGCTGGCTCTCCCCGTGCTCATCGAAGGAGTTCTCCGTGGTTCACGCCGCGCCCAGCTCCCTGGTGATGACGGGCGAGCCTGGGGAAAAGGTCACGGCGGGAGAGTACTTCCGCATCACCGTCGCGGTGGAAGATGCCTTTGGAAACCCCGCCCCCGGCGCCGACATTGATGTGTCGGTGCGCCTGTCCGAGAACCCGGGAGACCTCGGGCTCGAGGGTACTCTTACCGGAGAGGGCGAAAGCGGCGTCTTCGATTTCGACGATCTTTTCCTGCGGCGGGCCGGGTTGGGATATGTGGTCGAGGCGTTCTCCGAGGGAGTAGCCTCCGCTTTTTCAGACCCTTTCGATGTGGTGAGCGGATCGCCCGACAGCGTCGCCATCATCGAACAGCCACCGGGCTCGGTGGCCGCCGGCTCTCCATTCGGTTTGATGGCCGGCGCTGTCGACGCTTACGGCAACCAGATAGAGGACTACGCGCACACCTTCGAGGTGTCGATCGCCGAGAGCCCGGAGAGCGCGCTGCTCGGCGGAACACTGCAGCGTTCGGCCGCCGGTCAAGGAGTCGCGGAGTTCAACGACCTGTGGGTGGATGTAGCCGGCGGCGGGTATGTTCTAGAGGTGTCATCGGGCTCGCTGATACCGGCCGTGACAACGCAGTTCGAGGCTGAGGCGGCGAAAGGAGACCGGCTTGTCTTTTCGGTGCATCCATCGAACGTGGTGGCAGGAGAGGCCATCCAACCCGCCATGGAGCTGTTCGTCCTGGATGTGTTCGGCAACTTCGCCACCGGCGCGACGGGAGAAGTGGCGCTCTCATTGGTCGAGAATCCCGGAGGAGCAACCGTCCATGAATGCGAGGCGACGATTGCCGAGGGCTCCGCCGTGCTGAGTGACTGCTGGCTGGACAAGGCGGGAGAGGGCTACGTCCTCCATGCTTCGTCAAAAGATCTTACTGGAGTGGATTCACTTTCCTTCGATGTAACCCCGGCCGATGCATACGCGCTTCATGTCGTCACACAGCCTCCGGATACCGTGATCGCAGGTCAGGGGTTCGGTGTTTCCGGGCAGGTCACGGACCGCTTCGGCAACGACGTATCCGAGGACGGGCTGGAGGTCGAGGTTTCGCTCGCGGCGTGGCCGGGTGATGTCGATGCGGAGCTCGAAGGCGTCACGGTCGCGGAGACTGTGGACGGAAAGGCCTCGTTCGAAGGCCTTCGGATTGAATCGGCGGGCGCGGGCTACAGGCTCGAGCTGGGCTCTCCGGATCTGGCTGCCGCGGTGACCGAGGACTTCGAGGTCAGCCACTCTGCTCCAGCGGAGCTGGTCATTCTCGAGCAACCGCCGGAGAGCGTGGCGGCCGGCGAGGAGATGACCGTTTCAGCGAAGTTGCTGGACACGTATGGGAACGATGTGCTCGAAAGCGGGGTCGAGATCGGCGCGGCGTTAGGGGCGGCGCCCCCCGGAGCCGCCGCTTCTCTTGGCGGGCTCACGAAGGTCGAGACCGAGCAAGGCGTGGCCGTCTTCGATGACCTGTGGGTCGATGTCGCGGGAGACGGGTACACCCTTTTGCTGGATCTCGAGAACATCGATGAGGTCGAGACCAGCTCGTTTTCCGTAGCCCACGCCTCCGCCGCGGTGCTCGAGGTGCGGACCCAGCCTCCGGAGCTTGTCGATGCGGGAGAGGAGATCTCGGTCGTCTTCCATCTGGTCGACTCCTTCGGCAACGACGTTTTCGATGACGACGTCCCGGTTTCAGTGACGCTTGCCGAAAAGCCTTCCGGCTCCGATGCCGTTCTCCATGGGCCTTCCGAGGTTTCGACCGTGGAAGGAGAGGCCGAGTTCCTGGGTCTATGGATCCAGCGCGCCGGTGAGGGCTACCGAATCTCCGCGCATTCGTCCGGGCTCTCCTCGGCCCTCACCGAGCAGTTCGATGTCGGCCCGGCCGGCCCCGCGGCCGTAGCTGTTCGAGAGAACCCACCGGCGGAGGTCGAGGCGGGCGAGGAGTTCAACGTTGATGTCTATCTGCTGGACGAGTATGGCAACCGCTCGCGCGCAAGCGGCGTGACCATCGAAGCCTCGCTGACCGACGAAGACGTGGATCTGGGCGGTACGACCTCTATCCAGACCAATGAGGGTGAAGCCTCTTTCGTGGATCTCTGGGTAGGTGAGGTGGGCACCTCCTACCGGGTGGCCGTAGGTTCCACGGGGCTCGAGGGGGCACGGACCTCCCGGTTCGACGTGGTCGCGGGTGATGCGGCAAAGCTGCTCATCATGCTTCAGCCGCCACACGAACTGAACGCCGGACAGGAGTTCGATGTGGTGGCCCGGTTGCTCGATGCGTACGACAACCCCGTCTCGGAAGACGGGCGGGAGGTTACAATCGAGGTTCACGAGGAGCCGCCGGGCCCCGACGCCAGCCTGGGCGGGACGGTGTCGGCCGAGACGTCGGGCGGCCATGTCACCTTTGGTGGCTTGTGGCTGGACAAGGCCGGCCCCGGGTACAGGCTGATTGTTCGTTCCGACGGCATTGAATCGGCCGTGACCCGTCAGTTCGAGGTGAAACCGAGTGCTCCGGTCAAGCTGGGCGTTCATCTTCAGCCGCCCGGGTCGGTGCTCGCCGGCGAGCAGTTCAGTGTCGAGATAGAGGTCCTTGACGAGTGGGATAACCGAGCGCCGGTAAATGGGATGGAAATTTCCATGTCGGTCGTGCCGGGAACCGGCGCTCCCGGCGGCACGCTTGCCGGCGGGCTGGAACGCGACACCGTTGACGGCCTGGCGGTGTTCGACGGGCTCTGGCTGGAGAAGTGCAGTCAAGCTCATGACCCCTATGTGCTGCGGGCCTCGGGAGGTGAGCTGGACCATGCCCATACAGAAGAGTTGGTCGTGATGCATAGGGCCGCCGAGAGGCTCGCGTTCGGGCCGCCGCCCCCGGCCGAGATGCATACGAACGACACCTTCTCCGTCGGTGTTCGCGTCGAGGACTCTTACGGGAACTTGGTGCTCGATAATGAAGACGACATCTCGCTCGCCATCCACGACAACCCCGGAGGCGGCACTCTCCACGGAGATCTCGGGCCGACTCCGCCGTCGGGCGGAATGGTCACCTTCGCCGGTCTTCGAATAGACGCTTCGGGCAACGGGTACATCTTGAGAGCGACCTCCGGTGTTGGCCACGCCGACACCGATCCTTTCAATGTGCTCCACTGCCCATTGAACGCCGTGATGCACATCAGCAGCGACCGGGCGCTTCGCTGGGATACGATATTCACCTCAGCCGCGGAGACCGAGAGCTGCCGCCCGGAAGAGCTGACCTTCAGTTGGTCGCTTCAGAAGCCGGAGGGCTCGGATGGAGGCTACGAGCCTTGGGGTGAGTTTCCATCGGAGGCGACAGGTCCGAGACCCGACCTTTATGTGAGCCAAGCGGGAACCTACACCTTGACCGTGGAGGTGTCCGACGGCTTCGACACCGACTCCGTCACGAGGTCGGTCTCGGTAGCCGGCTTCGGGCAGCTCCCCCACCATGACTCGAGCCCGCGACCCAGCACGAACTTGGCCTTGAGCCCGAATAACGGCCGGGTATTCATCGCCACGGCAGGCCATGGGGGGCAGTCCTGGAGGTACATTGACATCACGGCGGGGCCCACCGGCTGGCGCATAATTCCCTTGTCGGACTGCACTCGAGATCAGACCGCGTGGGTCGGCGTGGCGGGCGATGGGCGCGTGTACTACGGCTACCACGACCGCGGCGGTCCAAGGCACGTGCACAATGTCCGCCGGAGGGTGGGCAACTGGCGCTGCGACGATGAGAGATATAGCTTCACCCACGGAGGCGTTACTCCCAATAGCTCCCGTGACGCAGTGTTCGTGGGAAGCAGCTTCTATTTTGCCACCAACCAGGATGTGTTCTTCTTCGATCGGAGCGTGAGCCAGTTCAATGCGCAGTACATTTTCGACGACTTCGGTGGTGGGACGGAGTTCACCGCCGCCGCAATGGACCCCACCGGAGCTTTGTGGTTCGGCAGCCGGGAAAGCGGCAGCCGCGACGGGGCCGTCAGAACATCCGAGCCGCCCAGCTCCGATCATCCGCGGATCAGCTTCCTCGATGACGACGACGAAGTGCGCCGCCTGACGCCCGGCGTCAGCTACGGCGACGTGAACGAGATGTTCGTCAGCACGGCGGGCAACGGCATATTCAGGATACCGGACGTCTCCGACCCGGAGGTCTTCGAACACTTCACTTCGGAACACGGCCTGCCGTCACCGCTAGGAAACGTGGCGCGCAGAGGCAGCCTGGAGCCCGGCACCGGCGATGTATGGATCGCCATGGAGGGAGGAGTGGCGCGTTACAAGCGCGACGTAGGCGCCTTCGCGGTGATTCCAACCACGCTCCAGATATACGACGTGATCTTCGACAGCGGACATGGCCGAGGAAGAATGGTTTACCTTGGAACGTCGGCGGGGGTCTGGCGCAGTCGCCAGTAGAGCTGCCGCGTCCGGTCGAGCCGGGCTTGCGGCGGGGCTTGACTAACCTTCTCCTGGTTATAAGTGTCGGGGCGAACCCCCATAGAAGGGTTCCCCCAAACAATCTCAAGTTCCTAGGAGGAGCTCGGTCATGATTAATTACAGGGATCTCGGTCTTGTTAACACCCGCGATATGTTCGAGAAGTCGGCGAAGGGCGGCTACGCCATCCCCGCTTACAACTTCAACAACATGGAGCAGCTCCAGGCGATCGTCCAGGCCTGCGTGGAGACCGAGTCTCCGGTGATTCTTCAGGTGTCCTCGGGCGCCCGCAAGTACGCCAACCAGACGCTGCTTCGGTACATGGCTCAGGGCGCGGTGGAGTACTCGAAGGAGCTGACGGGCGGTCGTGCCATTCCCATAGCGCTGCACCTGGATCACGGTGACTCGTTCGAGCTTTGCAAGAGCTGCGTGGAGTACGGGTTCTCTTCCGTCATGATCGACGGCTCGCACCTTCCTTACGAGGAGAACATCGAGCTCTCCAAGAAGGTAGCCGATTACGCTCACGAGTTCGATGTCACCGTCGAAGGAGAGCTCGGCGTGCTGGCGGGCATCGAGGACGAGGTCAAGGCCGAGGAGCACGTCTACACCAGGCCCGAGGAAGTCGAGGACTTCACCAAGCGCACCGGTGTCGACTCTCTTGCCATAGCCATCGGCACCAGCCACGGCGCCTACAAGTTCAAGCCCGGAACCGAGACCAAGATAAGGTTGGATATCCTGGAAGAGATCGAGAAGCGCATACCCGGGTTCTCGATAGTCCTTCACGGATCCAGCTCCGTTCCGCCTGAGCTCATCGAAAAGATCAACAAGTACGGCGGCCGGATGAAGGACGCGGTCGGGATCCCCGAGGATCAGCTTCGGGCCGCGGCTAAGAGCGCCGTTCAGAAGATCAACATCGACTCCGACGGGCGTCTTGCGGTAACCGCCGCCATCCGGGAAGTAATGGCCACCAAGCCCTCCGAGTTCGATCCGCGAAAGTATCTGGGGCCTGCTCGCGACGCGCTCAAGGAGCTATACAAGCACAAGAACGTGCACGTCCTGGGATCCGCCGGTCACGCCTGGGACTGATGAGCAAGCGCATCCGCGCGTTCTTCTGTATATTGTGCTTTCGGCTCGGCGAGTAACGCTGGAGCAGGCTCCGGCGATTTCCCGGGGCGCAAGGGGTTGTCCGTGAAAAACAGGTCGAGCGAAGCACAGATTGTGCAGAGGCTATGGAGCGAGCACAAATACGCACTGTTGGCGCGTGAGCCCACGCGCTCCCGGGAGCTGGGCCGCCGGCTTGCCACGGACGGCCTTGGCACGCTGGAGGCGGTGGACCTCATAGAGGATATAATGAGCGGTCCCGAGGTCCACCTCTCCGAGGCGCTGGCCGAGGCCTGGGCTCATCTGCAGCCCAGGGTGGGGATGTCCGACAGAAGCACGGTGGAGGCACTCCTCGAACGCGATCCGGAGGCGGCTCGGTGGCTCATCGGGGGGCTCGCGGAGGCGGTCGGTGACGGCGTGGTCGCCTCCTCCAGGCTGTTCGATCATCCCGCCGGCTCACGCAGGTTGTGGCTGCGGGATCGAAGCGGACCCACTCTACTGGAGCTGCGCCCGGACGGCGTCGTACGCATACCTCCGGCGGAGGTGGGAAGGCTGCTCGTCGCCGGTCACGGAGAAGCCGCCTGGCGGACCTTGAGGCTGATAGCGAAGCGGCCCCGTAGCGTTTCGGAGATAAGAGCGTTGTTCGGCGCCAAGGCTCCGCGCGTTCTGGAAGCCGGGCACCGGGTGTTGATGCTCCGCAAGGTGGGAGGGTTTTATCGGTCGAGAGGGACGGCGGTCCCGCTGGTGCTGGCCGGCCTCGGCCGTTAGACGGCTCGCTTCGGGCCAGGGCTATGGGGAAACTCTGATCACGGGCTCCCCGCCGACTACCTCGCCGATGATGGAGGCGGCGAGTGTCCCGGCACTTCGGAGGCCGTCTATAACCCGCTCGGTCGCGCGCGGAGCCACTGACGCGAGAAGCCCCCCGGAGGTTTGAGCGTCCGCCAGCAGAAGCTGGGTGACCTCGTCGGCTTCGAGGCCGCCTTCGAAAATTACTCTCTTTCTCGCGGTCTCCAGGTTCGCGCGACTCCCTCCGGCGATGACGCCAGCGGCCGCATGCTTTCGGGCGGCGTCCAGTATCGGTACTTTTTCAGCCGACAAGCGGGCGCCGACCGCGGAAGCCTCGAGCATCTCATGGAGGTGCCCGAGCAGACCGAAGCCGGTCACGTCGGTGCAGGCTCTCACCGATCGGCGATGCTCCATCAACACGCCCGCCGCATCCCGGTTGAGGGTGGCCATGATCCTGGTGACCTCGGCAATCTCCTTGGGCGAAGCCAGCTCACGCTTGATGGCTGTCGTGACCACGCCGGAACCAAGAGGCTTGGTTAGAATCAGAGCGTCACCTGCGCGTGCTCCCTCGTTGGAGAGAACCTTGGCCGGAGATACCGTGCCCACTATGGCCATCCCGTATTTCGGCTCGGGATCGTCTATGGAGTGGCCGCCAACGATCGGCATGCCGGCTTCCTCGGCCACGTGCGCGCCGCCCGCCAGAATGCGCCCCAATATGTCAAGTGACAGCTTCCTTGCGGGAAAGGCGACCAGGTTCAAGGCCATGAGCGGACGAGCCCCCATCGCATACACGTCCGACAGGGCATTGGCGGCCGCGACTCTACCGAAGTCGTAGGGGTCATCGACGACCGGTGTGAAGAAGTCCGTTGTGTATACGAGTGCGGTACGGCTGTTCAGACGGTAAACGGCCGCATCGTCCTTGGTCGCTGAACCGACCAGGACGTTCGGATCCTTGATTGCCGGCATATGGCGCAGGACCTGCGCCAGCTCCTCCGAGAGGAGCTTGCAGGCTCAACCGGCGCCGTGACTGAATTTTGTGAGGCGAACAGGCTCCATGAGGATCTCTTATAGTACGAAATGTGGGTAGATGCCCGCCGGCGGTCGACTGGAGGCGCCTGGTCGAATATGTTGCGCAGCCATGTTCATAGAACGAGCCGGTCGAGCGCCCGACGCCATTCGTGAAGTGACCATTAGTCCGGACTACACCAGGTACGCCGAAGGAAGCTGCCTCATCTCGTTTGGAGAGACCAAGGTCCTATGCACGGCCAGCTACGAGAGCCGGGTTCCGGGCTTTCGAGTGGGATCGGGCGGGGGCTGGGTCACCGCGGAGTATGGGATGTTGCCGAGGGCGACGCACACCAGGTCCGACCGGGAGGCCGCGCGAGGCAAGCAAAGCGGCAGAACAGTGGAGATTCAGCGGCTGATTGGCCGGTCCTTGAGGATGGCCGTGGACCTGGATCGCATGGGGGAGAGCACGATCACCGTCGACTGCGATGTGCTTCAGGCCGATGGAGGAACCCGCACAGCGGCCATTACAGGCGGATGGGTAGCGCTCGCCCTTGCTTGCAAGCGCCTCCTGGCGGGTGGCGCCTTCAAGCGAGATCCCATCGTGACGCCCATCGCGGCGGTGAGCGTCGGCATCATAGGTGGAGAGCCCAGGTTGGATCTCGATTACGCGGAGGACAGCAACGCGGACGTGGATCTCAACCTGGTGGCCACCGCGGATAGGAGCATAGTGGAGGTGCAGGGCACCGCGGAGGGTCGTCCGTTTCCGCGTTCCGACCTCGACAAGTTGCTCGACCTCGCGCTGGGCGGCATCGAGGAAATAGCCGGTATACAACGCTGGGTATTGAAGGAGGCTTCTTGATCTGCTCTTGCCTCTCGGCGGCGCCGAGCCGCTGTCACCCGGTCTGCCTTGGGGCTAGGTGCCCGTGAAGGCCGATGTCGGGGAGCGAGGTGAAGCGCCGGTGTTGGTGGTCGCCTCTCGCAGCAAGAAGAAGGTCGGCGAGCTGCGCCGGATCATGGATGGGCTCATTGACGCGGGCCTTTTGGAGGTCTTGGATTTGGAAGAGGCGGAGGCTCGTCTTGGCGTAACCTTGCCGGAGGTGGAGGAGGACGCGCCGGACTTCGCGGGCAACGCCGAGAAGAAAGCTCGGGCAATAGCAGAGGCTACCGGCTGGTGGGCTCTTGCCGACGACTCGGGCCTTACGGTCGACGCGCTCGGCGGGCGGCCCGGTGTGCACTCGGCAAGATACAGCGGGGTCACGGGTGAGGGCCGGGATGAGGCCAACAACAGGAAGCTGCTGGCGGAGCTTTCAGACGTGGCCGGAGAGGCGCGCGGAGCCGAGTTCGTCTGTGCCCTCTGCCTTGTTTCTCCGGCCGGCAGGGCCCGGCACGTTCAAGGCCGCTGCAGGGGCGTCATCGCCGAAGAGCCCCGCGGAGGTCATGGCTTTGGCTACGACCCATTGTTCCTCTCCATGGAACCGGGCGTGGCGGGAGAGCGGACTCACGCCGAGCTTTCTCCAGAGGAAAAAGACGCCGTCAGCCACAGGGGTCGGGCCCTACGGGCATTGCTGCCGCTGGTCGAGGGCGCAATGGACCTGTAGCGGAACTTGTTGCAATCCCAGTAGGAATGCTCTAGATGTTCCAGCTTGCAGCACGGGGTGTAGCGCAGCCTGGTAGCGCACCTGCCTTGGGCGCAGGGAGTCGGAGGTTCAAATCCTCTCGCCCCGAAGAACGGAATAGGCGAACCAGGCGCCAGTAGCTCAGTCGGAAAGAGCAGCGGCCTTCTAAGCCGCGGGTCGGGGGTTCGATTCCCTCCTGGCGCTCCACGGTCCCCTGGCCCGAAAACAAATAGAATATGGTGATCATAGCTCAACTGGTTAGAGCGCTGGACTGTGACTCCAGAGGTTGAGGGTTCAAGTCCCTCTGGTCACCCACCCATGCAATGGGGGCGTAGCTCAATCTGGCAGAGCAATGGACTCTTAATCCATAGGTTGAAGGTTCGATTCCTTCCGCCCTCACTGAATTACAGGGGTCTAGCTTCTCAATACGGGGACACCTCACCTATTTGCCAAACCCTGCTGCTACGCAGGACCTCATCGGCTTGCGACCCGGCCGTCGCTTCTTGAGCGGGCGCCTCAAGGCTGCCTCCATCTCCTCGACGAATTGCTCATCACCCATAGGCCGCCCAGTGCGCTCGTGTAGCCGAAAGGTCTCGAACTCCTCCTCGTCTCCATCGGCCGAAAGGAACTTCGCCCAATTGGGTTCGATCTCGAGTAGCGGCCGAACCCTGACGACTCCGTCGTCCTTTCCGCTCATATGAGCGGAGGCGCTGCTCCAACGGTAGTCGACTGGATGCTCGACCATTCCGGCCCGCACGGGATTCAACTCCACGTAACGAGCGGCGGCCATCAGATGCCTGTTGTCGAGCGGAAACGATGCGAAACGGCCCTGCCAAAGATGGCCTCGCCAATCCTCCCGGAGGTTGACGTGACGGGTGTAACGCCGGTGAGCACTGCCCATGGCCTCGGCGAGCGAGGTTGTCGTCTCCGGCACCGCGATGATGTGCACATGGTTGCTCATCAGGCAGTAGGCCCAGACTTCCACACCGCACTCCGCGCACCATTTGGACAACAGCGACAAGTACAGCTCGTAGTCGTACTCGCTGAAGAAAGTGACTTGGCGCCGATTGCCCCGTTGCGTGATGTGATGAGGAACCCCCGGCGCCACAACGCGCGCAATTCTTGCCATCCGGGCACGCTATGGATCAGTCGAAGCCTTGTCAATTAAGTGTGGTGTCCCCGCATTTCCCTGGTGTCCCCGCATTTCCCGAAGCCTTGTCAATTAAGTGTCCCCGCATTTCCGCATTTCCGAAGCCTTGTCAATTAAGTGTGGTGTCCCCGCATTTCCCCGCATTTCCCCCGAATTAAGTGTGGTGTCCCCGCATTTCCCGCATTTCGAAGCCTTGTCAATTAAGTGTGGTGTCCCCGCATTTCGAAGCCTTGTCAATTAAGTGTGGTGTCCCCGCATTTCCTTGTGGGCCGCTCCAATGAGCTTTCCGCGAAGCTCATCGCCCATCTTGCGGAGGTGGATGCAAGAAAGCTGTATCTAGAAGAAGCGCAGCCGTCGATGTTTGCCTGGTGCATTGCGGAGCTTGGGTGCTCTGAAGATGTAGCATACAACTGGATAACGGTTGCGCGGGCATCGAAGAAGTGGCCTTCGGTGCTGGACTCTCTTCGTTGCGGCAAAGTGCATCTCACCGGGCTTCGCCTGCTAGCCCCGCATCTGTCCGAAGAGAATCACAAGGAGCTTCTTGTTGAGGCTTCGGGCAAATCGAAAAGGGAGATAGAGGAGCTGATAGCGATGATCTCGCCGAAGCCACCGGTTCCCTCGTCGATTAGAAAGCTTCCTGCAAGGCAGGAGCCTAGCTCCCGCACCAATGCGGATTGCCTGTCTCGAAGGCACGAGAACGGTGGGTGCTCGAGCGACGGCCAAGGGCGCGGAAAGCAGGTTGGGTTGCCGGATGGGCATGGGAGGCCGCTTGCACATGAACCTCCTTCGGAGGTTGTCGCACCAAAGACGACCTACGGTCATGCAACGGACGGCAATGAACAAGCCGGCGCTCTACGGTACCGGGGAGTTGGGAATGAGAATGGTCGTGATGGCGATACCATTGGAAACAGCAACGTAGAGCCGGAGCTTGTCCTTGGCCATAGCTCTGCAGAAGACAATGTGGATTGCGCGGTGCGAACGGCTGGCTTGCGGTCTCCTGCTGCCTCCCCGCAAAGACGCGGCGCCGTCGAGCCTCTTTCCGAAGAAGCATACAAGGTAACGTTCACCGCATCACGCTCGCTCCGGGACAAGCTGCGGCAGGCGCGGGATCTTCTGGGTCATCAGGTGGCGGACGGTGACCTTGGTGAAATCGTCGAGAGGGGACTCGACCTTCTCATAGCGGACGTAAGAAAGACGCGTTTTGGGACTTTGCGACGCAAGGGGTCGGCGGCCAGGAACAATAAGAAAGGTAAAAAGGGAAATAGCGTTCACGGCGGCTCGAAAAAGAAATCGGCAGCAAAAAGCAAAGAGCAGAGTGAAAACGAGAGGATGTCTGAAAGAGCAGCGGAGTCCGCAAATCGCTCCGTTGAGCCCTTGAAGGTCGCGGTTGAAGACAGGCCTTCGCCGGCACG
>SLRQ01000103.1 GCA_007130885.1 Deltaproteobacteria bacterium | reverse complement strand
TAATTTGTTGGAAATAGGTGAGGTGTCCCGTTATTTCCCGGAAATAGGTGAGGTGTCCCATTATTTCACGTTATTTCACGCAGACCATTCGGGTGGAACCTGTCTCGGGAACCTGTCTCGGGTCTCCGTGAATAAGGGGACACCTCACTTAATTTGTTGGAAATAGGTGAGGTGTCCCCTTATTTCGGAGCGTCACCTCCCCGAGCCGAACCATTCGGGTGGGACCTATCTCGGGTGGGACCTATCTCGAGGGACCTATCTCGGACCTATCTCGAGGACCTATCTCGGCCTATCTCGCCATCTACCTGGCGCTCTCCCTGAAGAAGACGTCAGCACCACCGAACTGGTCATCTCCGTGGGTGTTTTCAGAGAATGTGTTTTCGGGCATCGTGCCGGGTGGGCTGTTGACACGGGGCAGCTCAACGCCCTCTCCGTCGCGCAGCTCCGCGTCATCGTCCACGAATACTCCTCCACCCCATTGATATGCCTCGTTGCCACTCATCGTGTTTCCAAAAAAGCGCGTCCCGCCGGCTCCGAGATAGACGCCCCCTCCGCGTCCTTGGTGCTCCTCGGTCAGGCCGGCCGAGTTGCCCGAGATGTCGTTATCGGCGATCGTCAGAGACAACCCCGTACCGGTGAAGACGGATATTCCTCCGCCATGGTACAGCCCCGTAACGTTGTCGCTGATTTCGTTATCACGGATCTCGACCACGGCATTCCCGGCGCTGGTGATATAGATACCGCCGCCGGAATCGGTGACCAGGTTCCGCTCGATGGCATTTCCCTTTATCGAAACTACAGACTCACCGCGAACAAGTATCGCTCCCCCGAAAACGCCGCCGTCGTTCTCGGTGATAGTGTTTCCGGCAATGTCGACCACGCTAGACATCACGACCACACCTCCTCCCCATGTCGCGCTGTTGCCGGAGATGACGTTCTTTTCGATGAACGCCTCCGAGTCACCTTCCACCGTAATGGCTCCGCCCGTGTAGTCTCCTTGAGCCACGTTATCGATAAATTCGTTTTCCTCGATTCGCGCCGATGAGCCGCTTCGAACCGCGATGGGTCCACCCAAGGCCACGTCGTTGTCGTTGATCTCGTTGTTTGTGATCTCGCCGGTGCTCTCTTCGAGAAGAACTATGAGCCCCCCGCGCCCTGCGTTTCCAGTGACCACGTTGTCGCGAATCACAACGGCCGCGCCCCTCCTCGCATAGATCACCGAGCCGTCAGAGGCCTCGTTCCCTGTGAAGGTATTGCCCTCCAGATGGGCTGAACTCGTCTCTCCCGACAGATAAACGGCACCTCCAGACGAGGCGCTGTTGTTTTCGAACACGTTGTCCAGCAGCTCTACGAATGCTCCTTCTTCCAAGAAGACGCCGCCGCCGAAGCGAGCAGCTTCGTTCCCCTCGACGACGCTGCGTTCGATGGTGACCGAGGAGCCGGAGCCCACATGGATGCCAGCCCCATCTGAGCCGGTTGAACCGCCGCGAACAGTAACGCCGGACAAGGTGCCTTCCCCTCCCGCAAAGAGGACCACCTGACTGTTGCCTAGGAGGATCGTGGAGGCTACCACCGCCGGGTCTTTCGGATCCTCGCCACGAATGGTGACCGACTTCTGTCCGAAGTCGACAATCTCCTCGTACTCACCGGCGGCCAGCACTATGGTGTCGCCGTCTTCAGCCGCTTCCATTGCCTGCTGAATGGTTTCAAAGTCCTGGGGCACGTTGTGAACCAGCCCGTCACTGTCATCCTGGCGTTGCCCGCAACCAAGAGTGATGAAGCAGAACCACGAGCACACCAGAGTCATTGTGAGAAACTGTCGAATACTCATGTCTTCAACTCCCGGGGAATGGACCCCCTACAAGGTTATCGAATCGAGCAACCGCGGGGCGAGCTCGTCAGCAAACGCACCTCTCCCGATTCAACCGACTCGGCCACATCATACTAGTTGCCGTTCGCTCATCCAATCTGCCCCTCCTCCGTCCCGTCCAAAAACACGACCGCCGCTCTCTAAATCTTACCGACGAGTTCGACGGCTCTCTTCGATATGCCCAATACCTCATCGTGGATCGAGATCCTATCTTCGCTGATTACTTCAGGCAGATCCTCGAGTGGCGAGGCGTAGTTGCTCCTCCAAATTCGGCCGGCCCGCTTTCGGGGCTCAACCTTTGGGACCGCACGCAAGGACAGCCCAACGCGTGCGCGGCCACGTCGGAACGGCCGAAGAGCTTGTCGCTTGGGCTTTGGACTGTATAGTGCGAACCGAGCGTCACCTCCCCGAGCCGAACCATTCGGGTCGAACCATTCGGGTGGGACCTGTCTCGGGCACCTGTCTCTGGGTGGAACCTGTCTCGGCGCCGCTCTTTGTCGGGGATGTTTGTTGCAAGAACTGGTAACGACCTATAGGTGAAAAAGACCATGGCCCATCCGCCTTACAACTTCGAGAAAGAGTTTCTCGAATCGATCATCGAGAACATTCCCGACATGATCTTTTTGAAGGATGCCCGGGAGCTTCGATTCGTGCGCTTCAACCGGGCGGGCGAGGAACTGCTCGGTTACTCGAGGGAGGATCTGCTCGGCAAGAATGACTATGACTTCTTCCCGAAGGCCGAGGCCGACTTCTTCACGGAGAAGGACCGAGAGGTTCTGGAAGGTCGCAAGCTGGTCGATATTCCCGAGGAGCCGATTCATACACGCCTCAAGGGAAGGCGGATACTTCACACCAAGAAAATACCCATCCTGAATGAGAAGGGAGAGCCCGTTTACCTGCTTGGAATCTCGGAAGATATAACCCACCAAACCGAGCTTGCCGGCGAGCGCCGGCGGCGCGAGGAGTTGGAAGAAGCAAAGCAGCAATCAGATGAGCTGACCGCGAGCCTCGAGCTGTCGAAGTCAAGACTTTCCGCCGTGATAGAGGGAATTCCGGATGGCCTCCTGGCCGTCGAGGAAGGACAAGTAACCGAGCTGAACTCGGCGGCCTTGACGGTGTTCGGTTCGAGCAAGAGTGAAGATCTATTAGGGCCGGTGGAAGAGATCTTCCACCGGTTGGAGCTGCAACATTCCGATGACACAAAGCCCGTGAGCTGGGAGGCTTTGTACGAGCTTTCGACTGCCGGCGTTCCGGTCACCTGCGAAGGAAAGCTCAGGAAATTCGACGAAACGCTAATTGATGTTAGCGTCAGGGCTGCTCCTCTCAACAAAGAGCAAGGACCGCGTTCGGTTCTTCTCGTGGTTCGCGACATAACGGAGCATGTGCGACTGGAATCGATGCGTGAAGAGTTCTTTTCCATAGCGGCGCACGAGTTAAAGACTCCCCTTGCGACGGTGAAGGGGTATGTCGATCTTATGAAGAGCTGGTCCGACGAGGAGTTATTGGAGCAGGGCGACCGGGCGTTGGACGTGATCGACAGGCAGTGCGGGCGACTAAACAGGTTGACTCAGGAGTTGCTGGAGGTCTCACGCATACAGATTGGGCGATTGCAGCTGCATAAGCAGCCAATCCAGCTAGATGAGCTTCTGAGGAACGTTGTGGCAGAGATGCAAAGCTTGTCCCGAAAGCATCAAATAACCATCAAACGCAGCACCCCCGTTCTTTTGCAAGCAGACTGTGACCGAATCGAGCAGGTTCTCTCCAACCTCTTGAGCAATGCACTGAACTTTTCCCCCGCCGGAGGCGAGGTGCAGGTGAGCCTCGAGAAGATCAAGGAAGAGATCGTGATCTCGGTCCGTGACTTCGGGATTGGCATTCCCGCCGAACGGCAGGATAGTGTTTTTGAGCGTTTTTTCCATGCCCACGAAGGCACTGCATACGCTATGTCGGCGGGGCTGGGGATGGGACTTTATCTGTCCAAAAAGCTGGTCGAGGCTCACGGTGGCACTATGGGTTTTGAGAGCAAAGAGGGGAAAGGCTCAACGTTTTTCTTCACCCTTCCGCTTTCGCGTGAGGACTCGACGGTGGATGAGAACCGCAAACCACCGTCGATTTTGGTCGTTGACGACGATACAGACCTGCTCGATCTGACCGCTTTGGCCCTTGAAAGGGAGGGCTACGAGGTCAGGTCGGCTCATGACGGTCTCGAAGCACTAGAAATGATCGAGCAGTTCATGCCCAGCCTGATACTGCTCGACATGCGCATGCCGCGCATGAACGGTTGGGAGTTCGCCGAGGAGTTTCGCGCCCGCCATGACAGGGCGGTGCCGATAGTGGTGATTACGGCGGCGGCGCAGGCGCGGCGGCATGCGGAGGAAATCGGGGCAGAGGGTTTCATCAGCAAGCCTTTTCCAATGAGTAAGCTGCTGAGTACCGTTCGCAGCAAGCTGGAGATCTGCTGTGCGCAAATTTAGAGGTAACGGCGCAGCTACGCCGGTGAAAGAGGGTGTCGTAAATAAATAAGGTGGCACCTCACCCCGCACGCGAGGACAACCCAACGCGTGCGCGGCCACGTCGAAACGGCCGGAGAGCTTGTCGCTTGGGCCATGGGCTATATAGTGCGTGGTCATGCCCATCGTCAGGCCCAGCCGAACGCCCGCCGCGGAAAGAAGCGGAGAGGCGAGTTCGCCCCTCGCCGGCCGGCTGTCGAACGATGCTTCCACCGAGGCCCGTTTACCCGAGCATCCGCCCATCATCGACGAGGCGGTCCTAGAGGTCGTTCGCGGATACTGGGGGTTTGATTCCTTGCGTCCGCTTCAGGCGCGAGCCATCGAGGCCGGCCTGAAGCAACAAGACTCGTTGCTTGTCCTTCCGACCGGAGGAGGCAAGTCGCTGTGCTACCAGGTTCCTCCGCTCATCGCGAACCGGACCGACGTCGTGGTAAGCCCACTCATCTCGCTGATGAACGACCAAATCGCCGCCCTCGAGGCCGTGGGCTACCCGGCCGCGGCCCTGCACGGCAACCTCTCGGCGGAGGAGCGAAGGGGCGTCGTCTCGCGTCTTCGAGCCGGGAACCTCCGGCTCCTGTTCGTTGCTCCCGAACGGCTGCAGTCCCCCGCGCTGCTCGACCTGCTGGAGCGGGCGGGCGTGAAGGTCTTTGCCATAGACGAAGCCCACTGCATCAGTCATTGGGGCCATGACTTTCGCCCCGAGTATCGCCGGCTCTCGGTGCTCAAGGATCGTTTCCCCGGGGCGAGCCTCCACGCCTTCACCGCCACCGCCACTCCCCGGGTACGCGAGGACATCGTTCGCGAGCTTCGTCTGGTCGATCCCAACGTCATGGTCGGTCGCTTCGACCGCCAAAACCTCGTGTACCGAGTGGTGCCGCGCGTGGATCCGCGCCGCCAGGTGCTGGAGGTGCTGGACAGGCACCAGGGCGAGGCGGTCATCATCTACTGCGTCAGTCGCAAGGAGACCGAGCGCTTGTGCTCCTACCTGGTCGACCGGGGCCGATCGGCGATCCACTACCACGCCGGAATGGAGGCGGACGAGCGCCGCGCCGCGCAGGAGCGCTTCGCACGGGAGCAGGTGGACATCGTGGTCGCCACCGTCGCCTTCGGCATGGGCATTGACCGGTCCAACGTCAGATGCGTCATCCACGCCGCCATGCCGAAGTCCGTCGAGGCATATCAGCAGGAGACCGGCCGAGCCGGCCGCGACGGCCTCGAGGCGGAGTGCGTCCTCTTCTACTCGCCCGCCGACACACAAAAATGGGAGGCGTTGGCGCGAAGGAGCGTGGAAGAAGCCGGGGCTTCAGAAGAGGTTCTCCACTCGCACCTCGAATTGTTGCGACATATGCGTCGCTTCTGCGAGTCACAGACCTGTCGTCACGAGTTATTGAGCGAACACTTCGGCCAGTCCCTTGACGGCGACAACTGCGGCGCATGTGACGTTTGCCTCGGAGAGGTCGAAGGCCTCGAGGAAGCAACGGAGACGGCGCAGAAGATTCTGTCTTGCGTCGCAAGGGTGGAACAGCGTTTCGGTGTCGGCCACGTCACCGACGTTCTGGTGGGGGCAACCACGCAAAACATCCAGCGTCTGGGACACGACCGGCTCTCGACCCACGGCCTCCTCGCCAAAGTAGACAGAAAGTCCGTGATGAACCTCGTCTATCAGATGGTGGATCAGGGGCTCCTCGACCGTGTCGGTGATGACCGGCCGATCCTTCGGCTCAACGCCGCCTCGTGGGAGGTCATGCGGGGACGGCGCGAGGTCCTTCTGCGTCCGCCAAGATCCAGGAAGGCGGTGAAGCGAAGCCGCGCCGAATCCGATTCCTGGGAAGGGGTCGACCAGGGCCTCTTCGACAGCCTCCGGGATCTGCGCCGAAGGTTGGCGGTCGAAAGGGGAGTGCCGCCCTACGTCGTCTTCCACGATAGCACTCTTCGCGAGATGGCCCGGCTCCAGCCCACGACCGTTGGCGAGCTGCGACTCATCAAGGGGATCGGCGACAAGAAGATGGCCGACTACGGCGATGCGTTCTTGGAGCTAATCCGAGCAAGTCAGAACTGAGCCCGGAAGTGGAATAAGGGGGAATAAGGGGACACCTTGGAATAAGGGGACACCTCACTTAATTCTGGAATAAGGGGACACCTCACTTAATTCGTTGGAAATAGGTGAGGTGTCCCGTTATTTAGCTCGGTGAGGTGTCCCGTCATTTCACGTTATTTCGAGACACCTTCAACGCAGGACGAACACGCCCCAGTTGAAATAGCGCCGGCCAAAAGTCAGATAAGCGCGCTGGTTCTTTTCGAAGAACCGTCGGAGCTCCGCGGCTTCGGGATCGTCCGGGTGTTCGCGCAGCCAGTCCAAGACGGCGGGCCACTGGGCGGCTTCGTAGCGGTCCCAACCGTGATGATCGGCGATTACCATTTCCAACAACTCCAAGCCCGCGGCCTTGAACCTGTCCAGGGTTCCGGCAAGCGTGGTGAATAAATGGCGATCGCCGTCGGCCAGAACCGTGTACGCCTCCTGGGGTGGTTCGTCGTTCCAGAACGGCTCGCCGACCAGGACCAGACTGTCGGCGTCGCGGAGGCCGGGCTTCAATAGCTCCAGCGTCCCCGACAGACCGTTGCCGATCCAGGTTGCCCCGACGCAACTGACAATGTCGAAGGCGGCGGGTTCCACGGCGTAGTTTGCAGCGTCGCCTTCGACAAAGTCGACTAGCTCACCGACCTCCAGTTCGGCGGCGCGCTCACGCGCGGCGTTCAGGAATACCTTGCTGATATCCACACCGATCCCGGTGATCCCGAAAGCGGCGGCCCACCTGCAGAGCATCTCACCCTTACCGCAACAGAGGTCCAGTTGCCGCTGGCCGGGGCGGAGTCTACATAGGTTACCAAGGAGCATCAGCTGGTCCTCGGTAAACGGGTTAAGAATACGATGGTCGCGTTCAGCGATCTCATGAAACCGTAAAGACATAACACCTCCTAGGCGAGCCAGAGTTGGAAATAGGTTGGGCGTCCTCTTATTGGACGTAACCTAAGTCGGATTTATCCGCGAGGCGAACGCGCAGCGTTCGCTTGCTCTCCACCGTGACGGGCCCTTCGACCTTTTCTCCAATCCATGACCCCAGCTTGTCTCTGGCCTGCCGACGGCCCAGAGATTCGCCCCGCGGCCATTTCACCGGGGAGGTAAAACTGGCTCGCGTGAGCACTTTTCCGGTCAAACTGCTCTATATGTTTCCAAAATCGCTGACTTCCCCGGAGCACTCGTTCTTCTTGTTCGGCCCGAGATCCACCGGTAAGTCCACCTGGCTGAGGGCCGAGCTGCCCCATGCGACCCCGTGGAAAAAGCCGAGCAAGGAGCGTTGCTGGAAACGCTGGTGCTACATGAGCTGCGCGCGCGCCAAAGTTACGGTGGAGTCGGCGGGAAGATCCTGTTCTGGCGAACGCCCTCCGGCAAGGAGGTCGACTTCATCTGGTCCCGAGGCCGAAAGCACGTCGGCTTCGAGGTAAAGGCGTCCGCAAGGTGGCGCAGCTCGTTTAGCCGCTCGTTGCGGGAGTTGCATCGAGAGGGCGCGATCCAACGCGCGTTCGGGGTCTATCTCGGAGACGATGAGCTTCGCGATGGCCCCGTGCGCGTCCTTCCATACTCGAAGTTCGCGCACGCGCTTGCGCGAGGAGACATCATTGCCTGACCAAACTCTCGGCCAAGCAGGCCGATGACCTTCCTCGCGCAAGCACCCGGACCCCGCCCCACAAAGGCGCCTCAAAGACCTAACGGCCCGCCGCCCCACCGGCCTTGCCGCCGGCGGTTGCCCTCACACTATCGCCCCCATGGCTCGAGCGACGCCGCATCATCCGGAGTGCCCTTTCCCACCTGATACACGCAGAAGCCGATGTCCTCCATAGCCTTGCGGCCCAGAATGTTCCGGCCGTCGAATAGGAATGCCGGCTTTTGCATGGTGTCGTGGATCCGCTTCCAGTCGTAGCCGGTGAACTCGTCCCACTCAGTAAGCACCAACACCGCGTGAGCATCCTTCACGGCGGCATACGGATCGTCGTGGATGGTCAACCTAGACCTAATCTCGTCCTCCGGCAGCGCCGGCCTATCCCAGTCATCCCATCTCTTCACCGACACGAGGTCATGAACTATCCGCTTCGGCGACACTCTCGGATCGTAAACCTGCAACGCTGCTTGGTCGCGCAGCAAATCATCGGCGATATAAATGGCGGCCGACTCACGAGAGTCGTTGGTGTCCTTCTTGAAAGCCCATCCGAAGACGGCGATCTTCTTATCCGACACTGTATTGAACAACGTCTGAACGACCTTCTTGGAAAAACGCCTCTTCTGATAGTCGTTCAGCCTGATGACCTGCTCCCAATACCGCGCCACCTCTTCGAGCCCGTAGTGCCTGCAAAGGTAGATCAAGTTCAGTATGTCTTTTTGAAAGCAGCTACCTCCGAAGCCTACCGATGCTTTCAAAAACTTGGGGCCTACCCGAGAGTCCATGCCGACCGACTTCGCGATCTCGTCCACATCCGCGCCTGTAGCCTCGCACAGGGCCGACATGGCGTTGATGGACGAAACCCGCTGCGCGAGAAACGCGTTGGCCGTCAACTTGCTTAGCTCCGAGGACCAGACCCTCGTCCTGATAATCCGGTCCGGCGCCACCCATCTCTCATAGAGCCCGGCCAATGCCTCGATGGCGGCGGCTCCTTCAGGGCTCTCATCTCCTCCAATGAGAACGCGGTCCGGCTCCAGCAGATCCCTGATGGCCGTTCCCTCGGCGAGAAACTCCGGGTTCGACAGCACCTGGAATCGCACTCCGTTCGAGCAGCTATCCAATATGGTCCTTATGGCCTCGGCGGTCCTGACCGGAAGCGTCGACTTTTCCACGACGATTTTGTTCGTACGAGCCGCGCGCCCAATCTGCCGCGCGCACCTTTCCACGAACTTGAGGTCCGCGGCCATTCCCCTCCCAACCCCGTACTCCTTGGTGGGAGTATTGACCGCGAGCAGGATCATCTCCGCGCTGTCGATGGCCTCATCGATATCGGTCGAAAACGAGAGGTTTCTACCCCGAACCCGCTTCACGACCTCGAGCAGCCCCGGCTCGAACACCGGCAGGTCATCCGTGTTCCACTGGGCAATCTTTTCCGGATCAATGTCCACGACGCAAAAGTCCACATCCGGACACTTATCCGCGAATACGGCCATTGTAGGCCCGCCGACGTAGCCGGCGCCTATGCAGGCTACTCTTCTAATCTTCATCCTGTTCGCTCCACACGATTACGCTGCAGCTCTTCGCCCTATAGCACTGTACGCCAAAGTGGGCCCGGCCCAAACCCGATTGCGCCACCCACTCCGGAAACCTCTCCCAAAGCCTTCCCTCGAAAGCATGTCGCATCAAATAGAGCGCCGACCTGCCGAGCGCACGACCACGAAGCCCGCGTAGTTTAGGCCGCTTTGCGGCCATTTCCGCAGAGGTGACCCCTCACCTCCGCAGTTTTAGCCACTTTGCGGCCATTTCCGCAGAGGTGACCCCTCACCTCCGCAGTTTTAGCCGCCTCGCGGCCATTTCCGCAGAGGTGACCCCTCACCTCCGCAGTTTTAGCCGCTTTG
>SLRQ01000003.1 GCA_007130885.1 Deltaproteobacteria bacterium | reverse complement strand
CAATGAATCCCTGTCCCTGCGGCAATTATGGTGACCCAAAAATTGAATGCCGCTGCAGCCCTGCACAGGTCCACCGCTACCGTTCAAAGCTTTCCGGCCCCCTGATCGACCGCATTGATATACAGGTGGAAGTTCCGGCCATCAAGTACGAACAACTACATGAAGGCGGTGAGGGTGAAAGCTCAATTGAAATTCAAGAACGTGTTGAGCAGGCCAGGCAGATTCAGCGCTCCCGCTTTAAAAAAATTAAAGTTAACTCCAATGCCGGCTTAAAGGCAAGGCATTTTGAAAAATACTGTCCCTTAACCGGTGAAGCAAGACAGTTGCTGCGCAAATCCTTTCAAACCCTTAATCTTTCAATGCGCGCCCACGACCGCATTATTAAGGTTGCGCGAACTATAGCCGACCTGGAGGGTGTAGAACTGATTGAAGCAACCCATATTGCCGAAGCAGTGCAGTATAGAAGCCTGGACAGACAATAGAAAAGACAGGCGCTTGTTTGTCAGGGGGACAAAAGTTAAAAACCGTCCCCTATATCTTGTTGGTTTCCACCTGGCTTGCAATAAATATAGATTAAGGCAGGATAGTGGGTATCGCCTGGAGTATTCTAGTAATGAGGTGAAACGCTATGAAACGTATCGCGCTGATCTTCATTGTTATAATAATTATGATCTCCGGGTTTCTGTTTTACATTAATATCCCTCCGGACAGAGAAGATGCAGATTTAGATGAAAGGCCGTCTGCCATCAGAAGTCCGGTTCTTATTAAAGATGAAATAATGTTTGTTTCAGCAAAAATTGTATTTAATGAACTTGGAGCATTGACAGAATGGGATGAAGAAAGTAATTCATATATTGCCACTGCCGGTGTTTTTCAGATAGAAGTTCCCCTGGATGAAGAAGATTTAATTATTAATAATGTTAAAACAAAGTGGCATTCTCCTGTTATCGAAAATAACAATGTAATATATATCCCGATTAAAGAGTTTGCACACACCATCGAGACCTTTGCCCAGTGGGACTTTCAAACCAGGTCATTGTGGCTAAAGGTTCCCTCTCAGTTTGATCCGGAAACCGGTATAGATGGCAACGGTCCCCTGCTGCATGTGGCTTATCCCCCGGAAGGACTTTTTTCTTATTACGGCAATAAGCTGTTTCTATTCGGCACTACCCAATCATACTCTAATGTGGATGTGACAGTTAATGGCGAACCGGTTGAAATACTTGATTCCAGGACCGGCAATTTTCTTACCATGGTAGATATACCCCGGGGGGAAGAATACCCCGTAATTGTAAACGCAACGGGCCCATCAGGAGAAACGGTGGTTGAAAGGAGGGTTACCTATCCGGAATGGTGGGATAAGATGCCCCGTGATCCCCTTACCTTACACCCTTCCCGTCTGCTACCGGGAGAAAACCAGGTATTGAAAATGGGAGATAAAGTGCAAATTGCTTTCCAGGGTAGTCCCGGCGCTGACGCTTTTTTCCAAATCGGCAACAGAGAAGACATTTACGAAATGACTGAGCGCCTATATCCAGCCGGGCCGCCCGGCAGCGGAGGAATCTATACCGCCGAATATGTTGTAAAGGAAGCTGATATTCCGGAAACGGGAGTCACACCCCCCCTGGACGTTACAGTTACCATGCAAAGAGGAGATGAAAAATTAACCCGTAAACTGCCTGGCTCCCTCTCTTTTTATGCCGGAAATATGTACAAGATGGTCCGGGTCAAACCGGAAAATGAACTTAAGAACAGCGGTTGGCTGTACAGGGTAAATGATGACCAGGTAAACCTGCTGGGAACTACCCTTGGCGGAACAGGCCACCCGACAAGCGCTATTCGCTACCTGGTAGAAGGAACAGATTATAAAGTAACGGGCAGATCGGGAAACTTTTACAGGGTTGATATTGATGGTTTTAACACTTACCTGATTAATAGTAACGTAGTCACTGAATTAGCATTGCCAGGCGAGCCTGAGGCTTCAATTACAGAAATAGGTTTTAACGAAACCGAAGAAAAAATTACTATACAGCTGGTTAGCAACAGCAGATATCCATTTGCCATTAATGATGGCTTAAGAAGCCTGGAATTTGAACTTTTCGGTGTGCGGAAAAGCGAATCACTGGTTATTCCCGAACATGAAGAATCGGCAGTTCGCTTAGAATTAGCAGATGTAGATGAATCCAGAATAAACATATTAAAGCTGGATATAGAAGTTGATTATGACATGGCCGGGTTTTATCCCTACTGGAACGACCAGGGCTTGGTTGTAGAGCTAATTAAGCCTATGGGTAATAGTAACCCTGATAATCCCTTGGCAGGAAAAACTATAATTGTTGATCCTGGCCACGGTGGAAATGACACCGGAGCCACCGGACCGGGAGCACTGCATGAAAAGGATGTTGTGTTGGCCATGAGCCTCTATTTGGAAGACTACCTGACCCGGGAAGGCGCGAATGTGATCATGACCCGCACTGAAGATGTTTTTGTAAACCTGTATGACCGCCCGGAAAACAT
>SLRQ01000044.1 GCA_007130885.1 Deltaproteobacteria bacterium | reverse complement strand
GCTATCAGCTCCTCTATCTCCCTTTTCGATTTGCCCGAAGCCTCAACAAGAAGCTCCTTGTGATTCTCGGCGGACAGATGCGGGGCTAGCAGGCGAAGCCCGGTGAGGTGCACTTTACCGCACCGAAGAGAGTCCAGCACCGAAGGCCACTTCTTCGATGCCCGCGCAACCGTTATCCAGTTGTACGCCACATCTTCAGAGCACCCAAGCTCCGCAATGCACCAGGCAAACATCGACGGCTGCGCCTCTTCCAGGTACAGCTTCCTTGCATCCACCTCCGCAAGATGGGCGATGAGCTTCGCGGAGAGCTCATTGGAGCGGCCCGCGAGGGCCCTCGTTGCCGTGATGAGTTCATCGTTGCTCATGGCCTGAACGCAGCTCCCGCCTGCACTTTCTACTTTCATGGTCATTCCCCCGAATGGTGACGCGCCTGTAAGAAGGCGAAGAAGCAGAGACTTCTCTCGAAGACATGAAGAATCATATCATGCCCATTTTAAGCGCATGAAAAGGCTGCATGGGCGCGCGTCCATCCGTAAGACGAGGCTGGATGGGGCTCCCGGGCCGTTTGGCTGCCAGAGAGGCGCCCAGGCTCTCCGTAGCGCCGCCGCGAAGAGGCTCCGCGACATTGCCTGTTCAAGCTGCAAAAAAGCTGTCAATAGAAATCGACATGAAAGCTAAATAAAGCGACATGCCGGTTGAATATTACAGTATCAGCGAACAAGTCGTCGTTTGAGAATATCAGTGATACTGCGAAGCCTTCTCAATTGGTGTTTATGTGTAGCGTTCCTCCACTCCTCCTCCACTCGCCTCCTCCACTCGCCTGGCACCTGTCCGGCAGCACCTGTCCGGCAGTCCGGGGCCCCAAAGAAAGTGGGTGGTTATTTGTTCAAGAGGACCACGAAAGGCATGTATTTCGCACCTCATGTGCTCATCTCGTGGACACGGTGTCTCCCCGGGCTAGATTCCCGCTTCCGAGCCCTTCGCTAAAAGGATGGCACCTGTGAGGGGCACCTGGCCAAGGCGAAGAACCGTCTTCAAACCACCGAGTGGATCACTGGATCCCGGTGATATCGGTGGAAGTGGATCCCGGAGAGGTCGGTGGTGACAATTCGGGAACTCGCTTCTCGGTATCGCTCACCCGCATTTACCAAAAGAGCCTCAACCTGATTCGACTAGGCTTGCTTGAATCGGGCTCGATATGGTATTGTACTTAAATCAAACCATCCGGTAAAATGTCAAACAAAACGGGTGTAAGAATACTTACGTCCCTGGTTCATAAGCTGCTCCAGTATGTGTCATCAGACACCCTCTGTAATCGCAGCGTTCGCGCTTGCATTCATCGTGTCCATGCCGACGGACCTCGATGCACAGGTCCCTTACTCCGATCTGCCGCGACCCGGCGAAGCCGTACCTCTGGCGATGTCTCAAGAGTGCTCTCGACTTCAGCCATGTGCGAAACTGTTTTGAGAGAGGAACGATAATGGGGAGGATTATTTTTGGCGCTCTGTTGGCTATGGCAATTACAATCTCATCTGTCGGCTGTGGCGACATTGCCTGCGTTGATGGTCCACTAGTTGTTTTCTCGGTCCGGGTGGAGGATCAGGAGGGTAATCCTGTTGAGGGGTTGAGGATCAGAGTAACCCACTTGAAGTCCGGCGAGGAGTTGGTTGTTTCAGGTTTCAGCGACCTCGAAGATTATGGCCGGTATCCGATTCTGGATAGCTCCCATGTAAGCAGCGGACCCGTACGAAATCGCGACGAGATTGAGGTCCACGGCGAAAATAAGGAAGTCGAGTTCACGGAGAGGTATGTCGTTCGAGTCGATAGCTTTTTGGGAAGGTGCCCTGAACTATCGGAGCTGGAAGGCAACACTACGGTAGTGCTCGGAATGTGAGTCAGGTCGCTGCGCAGTCTCGCTGTTCGGTAGATTGCTCTCCAGTATCGGTATCGGCAGTCGATGATCGATTAGGGCCTTGGGCGGCGGCACCGACGACTGTCGAGGTGCTCGCGGAGGGAAATAGATGAGATCATACAATCTCAAGAGTTTTGTCATCGGTCTTGCCGGCGCACTCGCCTTCACCGCCTGTGGCCCTCATTGGGCATTTTACCTCGAGTCGGGAATTGAGGCGCTGGCGAAGGTTCCCGCTTGGCGTGAGGAAATGCAATCCCGGGTAGCAGATCCCTCTGCCGTGATTGAGATCGCCTACGACGCGGAGTCTGCCGAACGAGCTTGGGCAGAGAACGTGCCGGCTGAATTTGCCTCCGGGCGGCCACCAGATTATGGCCTCTACCGAACCATGGACAAGGTGGATTTCGAAACACAGGCGGTAGTGGTTTGGAGTAGCGGGGAGTCCAGTGGCTGTCCGGGCTGGCTTGCCGACATACGATGGAGCGGCGAGGCGCTCGAGGTGGAAAGGGAAAGTTACTCGCGTTCGGGTGTGTGCACGTTGGATTACAGGCCGTACCGAATGATAATGGCCATAGATCGCGACAAGCTGCCTCCGGGGGAAGCCCTTCCGACGGACCAAGTCATAGGTGTTCCAAGAGGGCTTGTCCTGCATTACGGAGAGCTTGACTAGGCAGGGAGCGCTCAGCCCGGCGGACGTCCGCAGGTGAGTTGCCCCTCTCGTCAAGTCATCGTGGGGTATACCGATCTCGGCTCGACCTTTGGACCCGCTTATCGTAGGGCCCAGCTCACAGCGCGGATGGTTCAACTCCCCTGGCGCGCAAGACACGCGCCTGATACGATGGAATCGATGGAGCGATGGCCTGCCGTGGATCCCCTTTTGCGCCGCAAACTGCTCGGCGAGATCCGGCGTCGCCACACCGTTGAGAGCGCCGCGCGTAGCCCGGAGGAGCGGCTACGCCGCGCGGAGCAAATCGCCGCGCTTGGTGCCGAGCTGCGGCCGCCCCTGGGATCCCGCTCCGATGAGCCGGCGGAGTTGTGGCTGCGCTTGAAGGCGAAGTGGCGCGGCGTGGCGGCACCATCATGAACGAGTCGCTGGTCGAAGCCGTGGTCCGGCTTGCCGGGTTCGTCCATGCTTGGGGCCGGCCCTGCGCTCTCGTCGGCGGCGCTGCTATCATCGCGCGCGTCCAGCCGCGGCTGACGATCGACCTCGATCTCGTCATCGTCGTCCCGGCGGGTGGCTCCGACGCGGTGCTAAGCTTGGCTCGAGAGCACGGGTACGACTACGATGAGCAAGAGACACGAGAGTTCATCGAGGGTGGGCTCGCACGCCTGTGGGGCCCCCCGGGAACGCCCGATGGAGTCGGCGTCGACCTGCTGTTCGTGGACAGTCCGTTTCTCGAAAGCGTCGTCGTGCGCGCCACGCCGGTTGAGATAGCCGGGACGAGCCTGCCGGTGGCCAGCGTCGAGGATCTCTTGCTGATGAAGATTGAGGCGGACCGACCACACGACCTCGACGACGCTATCGCCATCAAGGACGCCTTCGCCGACCAACTCGATCGAGACTACGTCCGGCGCTGGGCGGCAGCGTTAGGGATCAAGGCACGGATCGATGCGCTGCTCGAGGCCAAGGAGCCGGATTGATTCGCCTCGACGTGCTCGGCACTACGCCGGGGGCTACCCGAACGGAAGCACCAGAGGTGCTGACTTGTCCGAGCCGAGGGGCAGCCAGGTGCCTGCTGCTTTGACCTCCCACCCGCGCGAGCTCCCGCGCAGGGCGGTGAGCTCGTGAGGGGCGGCCGGGAGCAGACCCTCACCGTCGTGGAGCCTAGGCTGGTAGCGGGGAGAGACCGCTTCCCTCCAAGCGGTTCCCACATCATGAATCGGTATCACCTCGTTTTCCGGCTCGCCGCACCGGAATGGAACGAGCTCTCCGTCGGGCCAGGCGAAGAACGAGACCGAGAGCAAGGAGAGCAGCCAGGGCACGTCCTCCTTACTAAACAAGGCCTCAACCATCCGGTGGTTGTGACGTAAGGTGCTCGGACACCATGGTGAGCAGGGGAAGTGCTCGAAAAAAGGCATGTGGGCGATCCTGGCGACAATCCAGTTCGTCCACGAAGAGAACAGCCTGAAATGTCGCGAGGTTCCTGGTTGGTCGCGATGCCGCTCGGCGGATTCCACGAAGCTGCGCAGCCACCTCACGTCCTCGATCTCGTCTCGCTTGCGGTGGTCCGCCACATAGTCGGCGACGCAGCATTCCGGGTAACCCAAGGCGACTCCTATCTTACCAACCAGCTCCGGCTTTCGGGCATACCCATGCGCATGGATCTCGGAGTCCAGGTGCCTAAGCCGTTCGGCCGAATCCAGATCCTGGGCGCAGTAGACGAGTCTTTCGAGAACTCTGGCTTTTTTGCGACCCTCTTCAACCGTGGAATCTCCCGCCGTTCGTTCGTCATAATCTTCGTCGACGAAGATGAGGTGATCCAGGTTGCTTCGGTAAAAGGGCCTTTTGGAAACGACCGCCGCGGGCACTTTGGAGATGACCCTATTCAGGATTTCGCCGCGGTTCTCGACATTTATTATCGCCGCCGGCTTCAGGCCGCGGTTCAGCAGGGTGACCAGGTCCAAGTTCCACAACCGCGGATCGCGCCGCCTTCTTTCCCCTAGTGCTTCCACGAGCGCCGGTGTTGCAAGCTTCAGCAGAGCATTTGCGATGAAGGAGAGGTCTCTTCGAGGCGGCTGCGGTTCACCTGCTGGTTTACTGTAAGATACGCACACCAAATCATTGGAGCCAAAGCAGCGCTCATTCTCCGAGAAAGGTACTACGACGAACTCGACGGGAAGGCTCGAATGAGGAACCGGGGTGAGGCGGAGCTCGCCCTCGTCATGACGATGCTCGATATCCTTCAGCCCGACCCGTGAAAGGAACGGCCGCAAAGATTCTACGTATCTTTCGATATGCTCTCGTCGTTTCGTTGTCATGCGACCGCTCGAGGATGCTCAAAGACTCCCTTCCATGTCAAAGGCGAAACCGATGCCTCCGGCCGAAGGACGAAACTTAGCCTGCGCAGGATACGTTTCGTCCGCGTCCTCGTCCGCGAAAGGGCCGCGAAACGCGCACCGCAAAACCGCCGTTTCGCGATACCCGCTCGCGCACGGCGAGGGTCAACGGATAGGCGAAACCGATTTCCCCGGCCCAAGGGGCAAGCTAAGGCGGGCCACACCCTTCACTGACATGACGTTCGCCCTTTTCAGAAGCTCGATTGCAGGGTAGTTAGCCTGCATGCCGGATGGTAGTAGCCCAGAAGACGGAATGAGCCGAGGCCGCTGTTCCGATGGAGGTGGCGGTGAGGATCTGGCGTTTTTCCGCCGTCGGGTGGTCTCTGTCGTGGCCATCTTGGGAGTTGCCGCGGCGCTTGCGACCCTGACGGTTCTCATTTTCGACATCCTGCTGGTGGTCTTTGGAGGGGTCTTGCTCGCGGTGCTTCTCCGGGCCATCTCCGACCCGCTTGCCGCCCGAACTCCGCTTACCCCGGGATGGTCCGTTGCCTTGGTCATCGTCGCATTCGGTGCCGTATTAGGGGTTTCCGGCTGGCTGCTTGCCCCAAGCATCGCCACCCAGGTCGACGTCATAGTGCAGCAGGTGCCCGAGGTCTTCGAAGCCGCTCGAGAGTGGCTGGAGAGCTATGGCTGGGGTCAGCGCGTGGTGGATGCATTGGAGGAGGCGCTTCCGCCGGACACCCTGACTCGCGCCGGGGATCTCTTTGCCAGGAGCGGGATGTTCCTGGTCCATCTGTTTACCTTCTTTTTCGTCGGGCTCTTCCTTGCGATGCGCCCAACGCTCTACACCAACGGCTTGCTCTACCTCCTGCCGGTCGATAGCCGGCCCAGGGGCCGCGAGGTGCTTTTCCTTCTTGGGCGCACCCTTCGCTGGTTCCTGATAGGTCGCCTTCTAGCGATGACCATGGTGGGGGTGTCGACCGCCATAGTTCTCAGCCTTCTTGGCGTCCCTCTCGCCGTTTTTCTCGGCGTCGTCGCCGGGTTGCTCACTTTCGTCCCGTACCTCGGGCCAATTCTCGGTGGTTTGCCGATACTCTTCGTAGCTCTTCTAGACAGCCCTATTCTCGCCCTTTGGGCCATCGTGGCGTACACGGCCTTGCAGTGGGTCGAGGGCTATGTGCTGGACCCCTTGATTCAGCAGCGCATGGTCGAGCTGCCGCCGGCCGTTACCGTTACGTCCCAGGTCGTGCTTGGGGTCCTGGCGGGCGGGATCGGCATTGCGGTAGCCACGCCGCTTTCGGCGGTGGTCATGGTCCTGGTGCAGACGCTGTGGGTGCGCGGCGTTCTAGGAGACAGCATACACATAGGACCACGCGGTTTCAGAAGAAAGAAACGCAGCAGAAAGAAGAAGGCCGCTTCACCGGGACGTTCCTCCGGGTCTGCCTAGGCGCGGTCCGTAGAGGGTGTCGTGATGGCGTTTTCGGCGTGCCGGGCTCGTGGTACGAGCGCCGTTTTGGTAAGTACAGGCGGCCACCGGAGAAAGGAAAGACGATGATAGAGCGCTACAGTCGTCCCGAGATGACCGCCATCTGGGCGGACGAGAACCGATTTCGAATCTGGCTGGAGATCGAGCTTCTGGCCTGCAACGCCATGACGAGAACGGGACACGTTCCGGAGGGCGTCTTCAAGGCATGCTCGGACAGTGCTCCGCTGGTCGATTCGGCCGCTGTCAGGCGAATATCCGAGATCGAGCAGACCACCCGGCACGATGTCATCGCCTTTCTCACTTGGCTGGAGGAGGCGATTGGGGAGCCGGCGAGGTGGCTTCACTTGGGACTCACCAGCTCGGACATCCTCGACACGGCGCTTGCCGTCCAGCTTGGGGATGCCGGGAAAATTCTTCTCGAGGATATAGACGGGCTTTTGGAGGTGCTCGAAAAGAGGGCTCGGGAGTGTAAGGGAACCGTCATGATTGGTCGCTCGCACGGGATTCACGCGGAGCCCACGACCTTCGGCCTGAAGGTGGCTGCTTGGTACGACGAGTTTCGCCGTCACAAGGTCCGCTTGGAGTCGGCTCTGTCCAGGGTGCGGGTGGGCAAGATGAGCGGGGCGGTAGGTACGTTCGCTCATCTGTCACCTCGCGTGGAAGAGTATGTTTGCGAGGCTTTGGGGCTTGGTTTCGAGCCGGCTTCGAGCCAGGTGGTGCATCGCGACCGACACGCCGAGCTCTTCAGCGTTCTTGCGGGGGTGGGAGCCTCCATAGAGCGAGTTGCCGTTGAGGTGCGTCATCTTCAGCGCACGGAAGTGGGGGAAGTGGAGGAGGCCTTCGGAAAGGGGCAGAAGGGCTCCTCGGCGATGCCCCACAAGAAGAACCCCATACTCTCCGAGAACTTGACCGGTCTTGCCCGGCTCCTTCGCGGGTACGCCGCCGCGGCCCTCGAGAACGTGGCGCTTTGGCACGAGCGGGACATCTCGCACTCGTCGGTCGAACGTGTCATCGCTCCCGACGCCACCATCGTCCTGGATTTCGCGCTGGCTCGCCTGACGCGAGTAGTCGAGGGGCTGGTAATCCACGCGGACAGGATGACCGAGAACATGGAGGCCTCGAAAGGGCTCATATACAGCCAAGCCTTGCTGCTCGACCTGTCGCGGCGGGGCATTCCCCGACAGGAAGCGTATTTGATGGTTCAGCGAAACGCCATGCGCACCTGGGAGGAGGGCATAGACTTCAAGGTGGCGTGCCTGGCCGACGAGGACCTCGTCGATAGGCTAGGCTCCGAAGGTATAGAGGCGGTCTTCGATCTTTCCCGTCATCTGGCCCATGTGGAGCAGATACTCGAGCGGGTGTTCAGCTCGCAACGATGAATGTGTGTTATCCGGTTTTTGATACTGGAGTGGGAGCCTGAGTCTTCATGAGTGATGGAACGGCTGTAGTTTTCGACCTTGATGGCACGCTTGTGGACTCCAGGCTCGATTTGGTGGTCTCGGTAAGCTGGGTGCTCGAGCGGATGGGACTTCCATTCAGGTCACATGACGAGATTGCAATGTTCGTCGGCCGGGGCGCGCCTCATCTCGTCGCCAACTCCGTGCCGCCCGAGATAGCTCGAGACGAGGAGGCCATGTCCGAAGCACTCGGCCTGTTCAAGAGCCACTATAGGAGGCACCTGGCGGTGCGTACCAAGGCGTACCCGGGGATCGAAGATGCCCTCGCGGGCCTCTGTGAGGCGGGGCCCAAGCCCTGGGTTCTCACCAACAAGCCGGGAGACATGGCGCGGGATCTCACTGCCGCGCTTGGGCTGTCGGCTTATCTCGGAGGTGTCGTGGGGGCTGGTGACATGCCGGACCACAAGCCTGATCCTCGGGGCCTACTCGGCGTATGTCGGGATATGGGAACTGCTCCGGAAGAGATCTGGTACGTGGGCGATATGCCCGTGGACATAGAGACCGCCAGAGCGGTGGGATGCCGCGCCGCGGTGGTGGCATGGGGTTACTGTGGGGAGGACGAGCTGCTTGAGGCCGGGCCGGATCGCCTACTCCGAGACGCCGGGGAGATCACCCGACTTTGAGTGCGCGAACGATCGAGGGTCGCGCGAAGGGAATCCGGGCCAGCAGATCCTCGAGCTGCCGGCGGGCCCGCCGGTTCTCCCTGTGAACACGTCGTCCCAGAATCAGCTCGTTCTTCAAGGAGTGCTCCCACCCCGTTAGCTCGGTAACGGTGACCTGGTAGCCGTATGCCTCGAGAACCAGCGACCGGATCACATTGGTGAGGTGGGCCCCGAACTCCCGGCGGTGCCAGCGGTGTCGCCAGAGGGGGGCCAGTGCAGGATCGGCGTCGTCTTCCTTCCCGGATAGCTGCTTTGCTACTTCGGCCTGGCAGCAAGGGACTACGGCCACATGATCGGCTCCCCGTTCGATAGCCGTGACCAAGGCGTCGTCAGTGGCTGTGTCGCAAGCGTGTAGCGCAACCAGCATGTGAACCCTGTCCGGCAGCGCCGCCGAGGAGAGGGAAGAGCAAAGTACCCGGAGACGCTCGTAGCCGAGTGAGGTGGCTCGTTCCGCGGTGCGCTCGGCAAGGTCCGCGCGGGGCTCCACGGCCACCATGGATCCCTTCCCGGCTAGGGCCAAGAAGAGCTCGTACAAGATGAACCCCAGGTAAGCGTTTCCGGCGGCGGCGTCCACTATCACCGGCTCGGGGTGCCTTTCGAACATATCGTCGAGGGCCGGGGTGAGGAGGCGAACGAGATGATTCACCTGCTTGAGCTTACGCCTCGAGTCGGCGTGCAGCTTCCCCGTCCTGTCCAGCAGATGCAGAGCTTTTAGAAGCTCCGGCGACTGCCCCGGTGCGAGCTCTCTTTTTACCTCCTCGGGCCGTACGCTCTTTCTAAACCTCGTCATGGCGGTAATGTGTACCTCGGTCGGTTCCCATGCCGGCGACCCCGGGGCTTTCCGGCGTCGTGGAAATCTCTACCTACCCGTACCGCCTTGCACGCTCAAGGCTCGGCGCCCCCTTGGAGGCTGTCGCAAAACCCCTCTCGGGCCACCTGAACACCGTCACCTCCGCGAAACCTGTCCCCGCGGAAGCGGGGAGCGGGGAGCCGGGGCGACGGTATTTCGGTTCAGATATCCTGCTGATCCGCCCCTGGGGCGGATGTGATTTCAGGGTCTTAGCTGCTTCCGGCTTTGCAAGATGCGTAGGAGCCCGAGCACCGGGCCGGATTGAGTCGGAAGCATCTCCACGTTCACACGGTCTGGGTAATGAGAAAGTGGGACTGCCCGATCTTCGGTGTCTGCGAAGGTGCTTGCTTGATTCCTCTGCGGTGTGACCTCCGCTGTCACTACCTCGATCAATAGTAGCACCGTCAATCTTCGAACAATGAGAGACGCTTCCTACCGGATAAGGGTCATGACCGGGATGCTCGGAAGGGGAGCGAAACGGGAGTAACAACTACATGAAAGCGCGCACCTCCCGGGGGTGACTGCTCACCTCTGCGGAAATGGCCGGAACGCGGCTAAAAGTGCGGGGGTGACCGCTCACCTCTGCGGAAATGGCCGCAAAGCGGCTAAAAGTGCGGGGGTGACCGCTCACCTCTGCGGAAATGGCCGGAACGCGGCTAAAAGTGCGGGGGTGACCGCTCACCTCTGCGGAAATGGCCGGAACGCGGCTAAAAGTGCGGGGGTGACCGCTCACCTCTGCGGAAATGGCCGCAAAGCGGCTAAAAGTGCGG
>SLRQ01000059.1 GCA_007130885.1 Deltaproteobacteria bacterium | reverse complement strand
GTTGACATCCAGGCCGGACCCGGTATACCAGATCTCGCGTTTCTTCCCGAATACGGGGCCGAGGAACGTCGAAGGCGCGTAGCTCAGGGGTAGAGCGCTACCTTGACACGGTAGAGGTCGGCGGTTCGAAACCGCCCGCGCCTATTAGAGAGAACCCGTCAGAGAGAGCCCGTCCGGATTTGTCGCGGGTGGACGGCACATTCAAGGGCCGCGTCCTGTGAGCCTCACGGGGTCGCGGCCCGATTCTTGAGGGGCTATGAATCATGAGAGGAAGACAGGCATGACCCAGATGGTTCATATCGAGTTGCCCGATGGGAGCGTTAGGAGTACACCGAAAGGAACCCCAATCGGTCGTTTTCTGGAAGAGCAAGTAGGTGCTCGTCTCGCCAAGGCCGCGCTGGCGGCCAAGCTCGATGGTGAGGTGTTCGAGATTTCCAGGAAGGTCGAGGGTGGAGGCAAGCTGCGCGCTCTTACGGCAAAGGATCCGGAGGGTTTGGATCTGCTGCGACACAGCGCGGCTCATGTATTGGCTTACGCTGTAAAGCGTCTTTTCCCCGACGCCAAGCTCGATGACGGCCCACCGACGGAAACGGGGTTCTTTTACGACATTGCTTGTGATCACCACTTCAACCCCGAGGATCTCGAAAGGATTGAAGCCGAGGCGAAGAAAATAATCTCCGAGGACCTACCATTCGAGCGGTTCGTCGTGACAAGGGATGAGGCGCTGGAGTGGGCTAGGGAGAAAGGCGAGAGGTTCAAGATACCCATCATCGAGGGCTTGCCCGACGACGCCGAGATCTCGATCTACCGAACCGGAGAATTCGAGGATCTGTGTCGTGGTCCGCACATATCGAGCACCGGAAGGGTCGGGGCGTTCAAGGTGCTCTCGGTTGCTGGAGCGTACCGTGGAGGGGACGAGCGCAACGAAATGTTGCAGCGAGTCTCCGGTACGGCTTTTGGCGACAAGAAGGATCTGAAGGCTTTCCTGCGTCGCCTAGAGGAGGCCAAGCGGAGAGACCATCGCCGTTTGGGGAAGGAACTAGAACTCTACTCCGTCTCACCCGAGGTGGGCGGCGGGCTGATTCTCTGGCATCCCAAGGGTGGAATCATCCGAAAGGAAATTGAGGATTTCTGGCGGGACGCTCATCTGGCCGGCGGCTATGACATTGTCTACACCCCGCATGTCGGAAAGGCGGAGCTATGGGAAAAGAGTGGGCACCTGGAGTTCTTCCGGGAGGCCATGTACCCAGAGATGGAGCTCGAGGGGCAGACCTACTATGCAAAACCAATGAACTGCCCTTTCCATATAGCCATCTTCGGCAGCCGCATGCGCAGCTACCGTGAGCTTCCAATCAAGATGGCCGAGCTAGGCACTGTTTACCGGTATGAACGAAGCGGTACCCTGCACGGTTTGATGCGTGTACGAGGTTTCACGCAGGATGACGCGCATATTTTCGTCAGGCCGGATCAGCTCGAGGAGCAGGTCTTGGAGGTCGTGAACTTCTGCTTGGACATTTTTCGAAGCTTTGGTTTCACGGAGTTCGAAGCCTTCGTTTCCACCAAACCCGAGAAGGCCGTGGGTACCGACGAGCAGTGGGCACAGGCAAGCAAGGCGCTTCAAGCAGCCGCGGATCGCGCGGGCTTGGATGCGCACATCGACGAGGGGGGCGGCGCTTTCTATGGTCCGAAGATCGACCTCGGCTTGAAAGATGCCATAGGCCGCACCTGGCAATGCTCCACGGTTCAGTTCGACTTCAACTTGCCGGAACGCTTCGATCTCAAGTTCATCGGTGAAGATAATGCCCCACATGCCCCTTATGTGATTCACAGGGCTCTGCTCGGCTCGATCGAGAGGTTTTTCGGCATACTCATTGAACATTACGCGGGGGCCTTTCCGATGTGGCTCGCTCCCGTACAGGTGGGACTGGTGACGATAGCCGACAGGCACATGTCTTATGCAAGCTCGTTGATGTCGGATCTTTCAGCCAGGGGGCTGCGCGTCGCCCTCGACGAGACGAGCGAGAAGATGGGCGCGAAGATTAGGCGTTTTTCTCTCCAAAAGGTCCCGTTCATTTTGGTGGTCGGGGATCGTGAAGTCGAAAATGATGGTGCAGCGGTAAGAAGGCGGGGAGGAATCGACGAGGGGTTCAAGACAAGACGAGCACTTCTCGAACAGCTTGTGGAGGAGTCGAAGCGCCCTCCCTTGGGTGAAATTCCTCGGGACCTTCCGAATGTTGGAGCAACAGAGGACGGCAAGACCGATTCGTGAACGACCAATGCATGAGAGCGACAACGGTCCCGGTGCCGGCCAAAGGCACGAACGAGGCTCCTCACAGGTAGTTTCCATCAATGAGGGAGATTGTCCTTCGTCAAGCCTGAAGCTCGTCTCCGACAACCTTCCCGCCGAAGACGAGAAGCAGATGCTCTCGGTCAGTTTGCCGCTGTTCGAGGGACCGCTCGACCTCTTGCTCCATCTGGTCCGGGAGCACAGGCTGGATGTCTTCGATATACCGATTGCTTTCATTACGGAGAAGTATCTCGACATTATCAATCATATGAAGGTCTTGAACCTGGACGTTGCGGGTGAGTTTTTGGTCATGACCGCGACGCTTGCTCACATCAAGTCCAGGATGCTCTTGCCCCGCCCCGAGCCGGAAGAGGGGGAGGGTGATCTCGGTGCTGATACCGATCCTCGAGAAGAGCTTGTCAGGAGACTGCTTACTTACCAGAGGTATCGAGAGGCTGCGGCCAGCCTGGGCAAGCAAGACATACTGGGCAGAGATGTGTTCAGTCGTCCGTCAACCATGTGTTCGGCATCGGTTTTACAAGAGGCTGTCGAGTTTCAGCCGGTCGGAGTGTTCCGTTTAATAGAAGTCCTCGACAACGTTCTGACGCGAGCGAAGGCCCATGTGTCTCACGAGGTGACCCGTGAAAGGTTGTCTCTCGCGGAGCGATTGACTGAAGTTGTTCAGCTCTTGGCGGAGCGCCGCCGCATCTCCTTTCGTGAGATGTTTGGGGAGTCAAAGAGCAAGGAGGTCATCATCCTTTCCTTCTTGGCCTTGCTCGAGATGTCCAGACTGGGGCTTGCGCGCATAGCTCAGGAAGAGGCTGGAGGCGACATCATGCTGTTGGCGACGGAACAAACGGGCGAAACCGACATCTCCGTGAAGGACGACTTCTCTTGATCGCGTTGAGGTACTTTGCATCTACTGTTTGCGGCGCCGTGAGAACTGCGCCCGATGAGGATTTGAGCGAGAGATGAGTCAGGCGAAACCAAAAGACGACAAAGATTCCCCCGGCCCACCTGCTGATTCAATGGCGGAGGAGTCTTGCGGCTGCTCCAGGGCGGATGAGCAGACTCCGAAAGAGGACGCGCCGCTGGAAAAAGAGGGTTCGGAGCCCGGCTCCGATGCAATAACAGCGGAGGAGGTATCTCCGGAGAAGGAAGAAGCCGTCAAGCTGGCCGCTCGGGCCGCTGATTACTCGGATGAGCGGGTCCGTACTATCTGCGAGTCACTGCTCTTGGTGTCAGAGCGTCCGATTACCAGCAAGGACGTCAGAGACGCCTCCGGAGTGGAGCCGCGACGGGTTGCTCGGGCCATGGATGCCATCGCCGGCGAGCTTCGAGAGGGCGTCAGCGGCATTGTTCTGCATGAGGTGGCCGGAGGATGGCAGCTTCGCACCTGTCCCACCAGCTCGGAAGAGGTTCGGCGCTTTCTCAGGGTCAAACCTAGACGGTTGACCCGGGCCGCTCTGGAGACACTGGCAATCGTGGCGTACCGGCAACCGGTAACGCGCCCCGAGATCGAGGAAGTCCGCGGTGTCGATAGCGGAGCGGTGCTAAAGGCGCTACTGGACAGAGAGGTAATTCAGATTATCGGTAAGAAGGAAGAACCCGGCCGGCCGCTTCTCTACGCAACGACCAAGGCCTTCCTCGAAATGTTCAACTTGAAGGATCTTTCTTCGCTTCCGACTTTGAGGGAGCTGCACGAGCTCAGCGAGGAGAGCACTCGCATAGTGGAGGACTCTTTTCCCGATAGTCCCAGCTCCGGGGGTGAGATCGCGAAGCTTGTCGAAAGAGCTCTGACATCTGAATCAAAAGACAGCCGGACTGACGACGAGACGGTACTTGACAATCTGGAGGAAGCCTTGACGAGAGCAGTGGCGGCTTCGAAAGGTGCTGGAGAGATTCTGGACGAGGGTGCCGGTGACGACGAAACGGAGAAGCCGGACCCCGACACCGCCAAGAGTGCCGATTCGGGCACTGCTTCCGGGGATTCGAGCGAATGAGAGGCGGGCAAAGAGGGGAGCGCCTTCAAAAAGTGCTCTCCCGAGCGGGCGTAGCCTCTCGTAGAAAAGCGGAACGGCTCATAGCCGAGGGCCGGGTGGCCGTCGATGGCAAGGTAATTCGGGAACCCGGAACCCGTGTAGATACGGGCAGGAGCCAGGTGGCCGTGGATGGTATGCTGCTGGAACGGGAGCCACTGGTCTACTACCTCTTGTACAAGCCGCCCATGACCGTTTCTACACTAAGGGATCCAGAAGGTCGTCCATGCGTGGGAGACTTGATACGCGATGTCCCTGAAAGAGTGTTTTCGATAGGGCGTCTCGACTACGACGCGGAGGGCGTGCTTCTAATTACCAATGATGGTGAGCTTGCGCATAGGCTGGCGCATCCGAGTTTTGGAGTTCGCAGAATCTATGACGCCAAGGTCAAGGGTGTTCCATCTGAAGCAGTGCTAGACCTGCTTCGGGAGGGGGTCAGGCTTCCTCCCCTCCCCGAGGGACCACCTTCGGGATCCAACCGCCCCGCCCGTGTCGGTCGTAAAGATTCGGGCGATGGGCGGCGCGTTCGTCCGCTTTTCGTGGAGGTTGTGGGCCGCGCGGATCGTAATACCTGGGTACGAGTCGGTCTGACCGAGGGACGCCAGCATCTGGTAAAACGTATGTTCATGGCTGTCGGGCACCCTGTTCAGAGACTGCGCCGAATAGACTACGGAGGTCTGAATCTCGAGGGCATGCGACCGGGCGACCTTCGACGCCTTGGCGCGAAAGAGGTCGAGAAGCTGCGCCGGGTGGTTATGGACCGGTCTTCGAATCATGCACATACGAAGCACTAGCAATCGACGATGGCGGGGCCTGGGTAGGCCCGGAGGAGGAGTGCGATGAGACAGCGCTCTCGATACTCGTTACCGACAGGTTATGCCTTCCTCGTGTTTTTGGCTCCCGTGATGCTTGCATGTTGTGGTGACAACCTGCCGACAGCACAAGAAAAGCTTCGAACCGCCCCCTCTCCATTGGTGAGAGCCCAGGCCGCGGAGCGGCTAGGCTCCATCGGCTGTGATGAAGCCGTTCGTACACTAACCTTGCATGGTCTTCGGGATACTTCACCAATGGTAAGGGCGGCAGCTACCAAAGCGTTGGCCGAGAGCAAGCATCCGCAGGTTATCGATCTCTTGGGGGAGTTGTTGTTAGACCCCGACATGGAAGTCAGAAGGCAAGCGGCTGAAGCGTTGACCTCGAATCGAGGAGAAAAAGCGCGCCGTTATTTGGAGCTAGGCTATTTTCGTTCGAGTAGCGGGGGCCGCACGGTTCTAAGCGAGTCACTGGTCGCAGCCGGCTCCTCCCCCCGCGGTATTGTGGAGGAGATTGCGAACAAGCGCCTGCAGCGAAGACTGGTCGCTCTCGAGAGTGGTAATCAGGCTGAGCGTATTGGTGCCCTGGGAGACCTGGGTCATTCGGGTAGGCCTGAAGCCTTGGCTGCCGTTGCCACGTACCTCGGGCATCCTTCCGTGCCGATAGCCGCTGCCGCGGCAAGAGCTCTAGGAGAAGCGGGAGAAAAAAGCGCTGTTCAGGATCTCGTTGGCAACTTGAGTGAAACGCAGCCGGCTCTTCGGCGAGCCGCGCTTTATGCCTTGGGAGCAATTGGAGATCCATCGGCTGCGAAAGATGTGGCCAAGCTTGCAAAGGGGGAGTCGAAGTCTCTGGCAATGCAAGCAATCGAGACACTGAGTGAACTGGATGATTCGAAGGAAGTCGACGACCGTCTCTGCGGGATAGCCGTTTCGGCCAGTCGATCAACCTTGGCGGTGGACGCGGCGAGACGTCTTCGCGCCAGAACTCCGGACCATGATTGCGATCTTGCCGGACGAGTCAGACAAGGTCTTTCCGGAGAGGGGGACAAGCTTCGCGCTGCGTTGCGCTTGCTCCTAGAGATCGAGGATCTGGATCTTGAGGATCAGGAACTGGACACCCTCGGGGGCCTGTTGTCCCACGACGATTTGGAGATCCGAACGTTGGCTGTGGACGCGGCGGCACATGTGGCGCTCGAGGAAGCCGCGGCGCATGTAGCGGAAGCCTTCCTTGAATTTCGAGAAGCCGATCGGCGAGCTCGTGAGATTTGGATTACCGGCCTGCTGCCGGCCCGTTTGGGGTGGGGAGATGATGGGACCGATGATTCCGGCTACGGGGATCATATGGAAAGGGGCGGCCCCGCGGGCTCTGCTCGATACCGTGCACGTTATGATGAGCTGATGGAAAGGCTTGCCGGATACAGAGCCGATCTGGATGCTCGCAGGCAAGCACTTATGGGTCTGGAAAAAGAGGATGTGGACGAGGCTCGCGGAAGTCATCTGGAGGCCCTGTTCAGCGATGCGCCCGGTGTCCGCGCTCGCCTCTTCGCCGAGACTTCTCCTGCTACCACCAGATACCTATCTTCTCTCACTCGGGCTGTCGTTCGTTTGAATGGGCCGAAGGTCTTGGAAGATGTGGCGATGCTGCTGGAACATCCCGAAAAGCAGGTTCGAGTCGCCGCGGTCGAGAGCATCGCCGAGATCGACATTCCGGATGCCACGAAACTGCTTCTGTCCGCCGTTAAGAAAGACCAATACGATGAGGTGCTGGTTGCCGTGTCTCGGGCGCTGGTCGAGCGAAGCGGCGATCACTCAGGGGCTTTGCTGCCAATCTTCGATTGGGCGGGTGCCGATGCTCAACGATCTCTCGCCTTGATTTTGGCGAGAAAGGGTTCCGAAGAAGCGGTGGACTCAATAGCAGGTCTCTTGGATGGGCCGGCAGGCCTTCAGGCTGCCATGGCGCTGTCCATCATGGGCAGCGATAAGGCCACGAATGCGCTCGTGAAACACTTGAGAACGATCGATGCCCAGGGGATGGAAAAGCTTCCGGATCTGCTTCCGAAGGGTGTGGCGGAAGACGCCGGTCTCGAGATTGCACGCCAGGGTTTGCACAGCGAGTGGCCGCAAGTGCGCGCGGCAGCCGCACGGTACCTCCGTAGGGCAGGTGTCACGGACCCTTGGCTGGAGGCTCTTCGCGGCGATTATTATGCAAGCGTACGAAGAGCGGCTGAGTAAACTACCTACAGTAGGCGATGTAATACTGTATGTCGGGTTCGCGTCTAGCGGGTCGGCTTTCCCTTCAGGAGCTTGGCCGAGTAAGCCTGCGAATCGATGATGCCTTTTTCCAGCAGGATCTTCAGTAGCTCTCGAAGGGTCTCCGACTGCTCCTCAACCTTCTTATGGAGTCGGTCGATTTCCATACTGGCAGCTTCGAGCGATCGGTCGCGTGTAGGGCTGCTCCGCCCATTTGCGCGAGTTTTGTCGGACCGGTCGCGTGTCTCCAAGGTGTAACTCTTCTCCGGTTCCGGACCTCGGGGAGGGGGCGCACTCGGAGGGCTTGGGACTGGGGACGTCTCACCATAATAGTGGCGGCGAATGCTGCCGCGGATGCTGCTCGCGGTGGCAATGACGGGCTCTACCTTGAGATTGGTTTTGAACGCCAGCGCGTCTAGTGCCTGATAGTTTGTAGGATCCGAGGTTGCCACCCGTACGAGTCTTTGCTCTTCGTTTCTGTCGATCGGGACCACCCCGTATCGTTCGCAGAGTTCCGCGTCCAAAACCGCGAGGGCGCTTGAAGAGATATCCTGCCTATCCAGATTTACAAGCGGTAAGCCGAGCTGCCTAGACAAAGCTTTGACCATCAAGGTTTCGTTCAAGAAGCCCATCTCGACGAGGATGTTTCCAAGCTTTCCGCCGGTCTTTCTTTGCTCGGCTAGTGCTGCGTCGAGGCGCGACTCATCCAGCACACCGGCGGCGACCAGCAGTTCCCCCAATCGCATTCTTCGGCGCTGAATGTTAGCCATCGCATGACCTCTATGCTTGCAGTATCGGCGAGCGACTCAGTCGAACATGTATAAAGCGGATTGCATGGAATGAGAAGATGGTCGGTGTCAGCAGGCGATGGCGCCACGCCAATCGTCAATCTCGGGCCTCCTTCTTTCTAGGGCGAGCCAGAAGAAGTACCGACGCTTGGGGTCATTTTCCCGAGAGCCACCCGAAAGCAGCTCCGCCAGTGGTCAGCCAGCGACGGTGAACCATGTGCCAAACGAGCTCGGAGGGACAGTGGCCGGTTCCATCGAGGGCTATCGCGCGGTTTTCCGCCATGGTAGCGGCCGTCGCTCTTCCAGCCATGGTGGCTATGCGAGCCGTCTTGAGGTGAATCCTGCACCGCTCCCTCGAATCCAACAGGCCTGGCGGTTCACTGCCTTCAAGTAGGGCATCGAGAACATCGTTCGGATCGGCTCTGCCAGCGATGATATCGCCCATGAGTGCGGAGAGGCTGGCCAGGTGATGAGGAGCCGACCGCAAGATCTCGATGCGTAGCTGGGCAGCTTCCGCCCGGGCTCCTTCTTCCGCAAGAAGATCAGCCAGCAACACGAGCGCGGGTATGAATGCCGCCTCCCTGTTTCGTAAGGGCTCGAGGGTTGCCATTGCCAGATCCTGACGATCGAGATCGATTTCGGCCTGTGCCCGCACCCATAGCAAGGCGGGATGCCCCGGGGCGTCTACGAGCGCGCGGCTTAGTGTCGAGACGGCGTCCGCGGGGCGCCTATCGAGGAGGTGGGTTATCGCGCGCGCAGCCGCCGCCTCGGGCGCCAGCCGAGATTGCGGCTCGGCAAGGGCGAGGTAGTCTTCAGCCTTGTCCCTAACACTGAAATCGCGTGCGAATGAGGTGTAAACTCTCATTGAAGTCAGCGCGCCCAATCCAAGAGCCTCCGGGGCATTCGGCCGAATCTCGAGAGCGCGGCGGAGGTGCTCCTCGGTTTCCCGATACCCAGAGCGCATATCGAGAGCGAAAGCCTCGCGTGCTTGGGACATGGCGTCCTCGAACGCCTGACTTTCTCGGCTTGCTTTCCAAGACAGGCCACCGACAATGAGCACCGCAATCGCCAATACTCCTGCCCCAGCAACGAACATTCTTCGATCGAGCTGTTGTGGTTTAGGTCTTCCCTGCACTCCAGCGGATGCTGCCACGGGACTGGTCTTCGCGGACCTTTCTTTGGAGACGGAGGAGGTGACACCGAGACCTCTTTTTGCGGTGGAGGGTGAGCCAACCGTGGTCTCGACCTTGCCGACAATGTGGCCCTTCCCGGACTCCTTGGTCGTCGGGGCGGCAGTGCCGCGATTCGAGGGATCCTTGGTGCTTTCTTCTTCTTCGTCCGAGGGAAGGTCCAGCTCGTAGGGTGTGTCAACCGTGCTTCCCGCACCACTCGGATTATGATTCGGGGGGCCCTCCCAGGATTCCTCATCGTCATCCGGCAAGTCCAGCTCGTAAGGTGTCCCTGATGATGCCCCTACTTCCGAAGCCGGGCTTCCACCTGCTTCGCCCACGTCGAAGCTAGAGTCCTCAGCCTCATCCTGGGTTTCTTCCTCGTTCGGCAAATCCAGCTCGTAAAGGGATTTTGCCTCCCTAGAGCTTTTCCCGGACGGTTCATCGTCATTGCCGGAGGACATCTTACCCCCTTGGGACTGGACTAATCATTCTTCTTGTCGTCGGTTTGCCCTATGACGTCGTTTACAGACGGTATGCGCTTGATCTCTGATCGAGCTATTCGCCAAGCCTGCTGCACCATCCAGGACAAAGACCGGTCCTGTCTCAACGCCTCTTCCTGGATCTCCTCGAGCATCTCCACCGGGAAGTAAAGGCTTTGCTTGCGTTTGTCGGTTACCGCCATTGCCAGCTGCTCCACCCACCAGGCGAGTTCCATGGGTACCTAAATAGGTACGCCGTTAGCCAGGAGAGTGTCAACATCTCAGTGGGCTGAGGTATCCCCTCTATCGTCCGAGTCGCTTGGTAGAGGAATCCCGAGGTATTTCGATCGCTTGGGGTTCAATCTGAAGGCGAGGAAGAGTCGGGGTGCAAAGTAGGCCGTTTGAATCAGGCATCGGGCG
>SLRQ01000075.1 GCA_007130885.1 Deltaproteobacteria bacterium | reverse complement strand
GCGGTTCGGCTAGATGTGCTAGATGTGCCCCCAAAAAAGGAACTCGTACCGGGACTAGTTGGCGCACGCCTCCACTCGCCCGCCTCCACTCGCCTGGCACCTGTTCCGGGCACCTGTTCCGCCTGTTCCGGTTCGCGCCTGTTCGCGCCACTCGCCCGCGCCACTCGCCCGCGCCACTCGCCCGCGCCACTCGCCCGCGCCACTCGCCCCGCGCCACTCGCCCGCGCCACTCGCCCCGCGCCACTCGCCTGGCACCTGTTCGCCTGTTCGCGGTTCGCGCGCCACCTGTTCGCGGCGCGGGTGCACAACCTTACCATGAGGTTTTGCGTTGGCCGGCGGTTAGTGAATGTGATCCCTTCCGATGAGCATGACCGAGAAAGAGTTCAATGCCGGACTTTTTTTCAGCGCGCGGAAGTCCGCCGCCCAAGCGGAGAAAAAAGGAAGTGGCCATGACTTGCTTGATGGGCGGCGGCGGCACGCGCGCAACCGCGCGGGCCCCAGCGCCTCGTCTCTGCCGCGCCCGCCCTTCCGCGCGGACTGGATAAGCCCCGCATACTGCTTCACCCCTCGACTTCGGTTCATCTCATGAACCGAAATGCCGTCGCCCCCTGGGGGAAAGATTGTCCAAAAGGGCCGGTTGGGCCCATAAGAGCCCCTCTCGTCACGTCATCGTGGGGTACACCGATCTCGGCTCGACCTTTGGACCCGCTTATCATAGGGCCCAGCTCATAGCTCGAATGGGGTTCGAATCAGGGCCGTAGGCAACGCCGAATGACATTCTTGTTTGCTTCCGATACGTCCTCTCGTTCCAGAAGATCATGCGACCACAGCGCCGGAGCCATGTGACAGACAGCCTCCGCGCCCACGGCGCCGTTTCGCTGGATCATACTCGCCACAGCCGCAAGATTCCGCTGAGACACCTCCGGTTCGAGGTATGCCAGGGCCTCCACCACCTCGGCCGGCTGGGCAACTCTTCCGGATGAAAGAAGTGTTCTCAGATAATCCGGAGCCCGCGATGGCGCCGCCAGCGCAAGATACCTCGCCGCGCAGGCTTGAACCAACGAGGCCTGCTGCAACAACTCCCTTGCCTCCTTCATGGCCGAAGGAGGCTCATCACCGCGAAGAGCATCCTCCAGGGGCTTACATAGCCTCGGCATCGCAAGATCCTTGTACCGATTCACATGATCGCCTTTCGGAGACACTCTGCGCACTGCAAGCTCGCCGTCGGCATTGGCAAGGACCAGCGCACCAAGAACCGTCATCCTCCCCGTTACGAAGCTGAACACCACTCGGCCGCTCCTCTCCGAGGCGAGAAGCGTTCTCTTGTGCGGCCAAAGAGACCCGGTTTGGAAGGTCATCGTATAGGCCGGCGGAGTTGCTCCTCCACCAAACGACACGCTCGAAGCAGCAAGGGCGAGATCCCGGTCATTTATGCCTACAACCGAAACCAACGGCAGCAGATCACCAAGTCGCAAGACCGCCGCGGCTTCGTCCACATGCCCGCTGCCAAGCCAAATCCTCGAACCGTCCTTCAGCGCCATGACCCGCAGCAGGGCACGGGAGAACCCCACCGTAACCGGCACCGCATCCGCTTCACCCAAAGCCTCCTTCTGCCACCTACCGCCGCCTGGAGGCGAACCGGTAAGGCTCTGCACCCTGGATGCGACCGAAAGCCTCTGGAGAAGCTCGTTGTTCAGCACGGCGGTTCGCACGACGGCCGAGACGTCCACCTCGGATCCAACCTCCGCGGCACCTGACCTGCGCTGCACTGGAGCCCGGATCCGCTCGCCGGCTCTGGACTCGACCTGCGCCTCGCCGGCATCGGAAGGATCATCTCCTGCCTCCCGCGAGGTCTCGGCTCCCGCCAGCAATAGCCCCATACACGCCAGTAGCGGCGGGAAAAACACTCTGTATCGTCCCATGACTTCCTCCAAGGCCTTAAGAGCCCTACGTCAAGACAGCTACTTACCACTGGACGCACCAACCAGCCTCTACATTCATACACCCTCGGGCTCCCGCCGCGAAGCGGTTACGGCCTCAACGTCCGCCCAATGGCGGTTCGCGAGCCGAGCAACCGTATCGACCCAACGGGAGCAGGAGTTCACGCAAGGAACGAGGATAAACCGTTCGCCGCCCGCCTCGAGAAAGAGAGATTTCGCTCGCATGCCTATCTCTTCCGTCGTCTCCAGACAGTCCGCCACAAAAGAGGGACAAACTACCGCCACGCGCCGTTTACCACGCCGCGGAAGGGCGAGAAGCAGATCCTCGGTGGACGGTTCAATCCAAGACGAGAACCCCATTCGGGATTGAAAAGCCACGCTCCAGCCGTCACCTTCCCTCCCCAGATCCAGCTCGGAGGCAAGCAAACGAGCCGTTTGAAAGGACTGGAAGCGATAGCACTCCTCGTTGGCCTCGACTAAAACGGCGCAGCAGTCCTCTCTCTCCAGGCAAAACGATCCGGTGGGATCCGCCCGCCGAATATGACTCTTGGGCAACCCATGGAAGCTGAACAGCACGTGGTCAATCTCTTCAGCTCCCAATTCTTCACGGACTCGTCCAGCCACGGCTTCGAGAAAGCCCGGCTCATCAAAGAAACGCGGAACCACCGACAGCTCGTTCGACACATCCATACGTCTAGCGGCGGCTCGAACGGCCTCGATGGCGGACCCCCTCGTAGAAGCGGCGTGCTGGGGGTACAAGGGAAGCACTATCACTCGTTGTACCGAGGCCGCCAGCAGCCTTCGGAAGGCCTGGTCAATCGACGGGTTGCCATACCTCATCGCCAGCTCGACCCGCCACTCCGACCCGAGCTTGCTGCTCACCGCCTCGGACAAGTCCTTGCCGTGCACCAACAGCGGCGATCCCCTCCTCGTCCACACAGCGGCGTACGCTCTTGCGCTTCGGCGGGGACGTAGAGGCAGTATGACGAGGTTGAGCAGCATCCATCGCCTAACAGGCGCCATATCCATTACCAGCGGGTCGGAGAGCAGCTCGCGCAGATATCGCCGCACCGACCGAGGCTCCGGGCGGTCCGGAGTCCCGAGATTGATTAGAAGAAGCCCGATCTTCATGTGCCTGCCGTCGTGAAGGATTCTTATTCCTTTACCACTTGCGGGCTTTGACCTGAACCGCTCCCAAGCTATTCCCCCACCAATCCCAGTGGCCCCCGGTCAGCCCTCGTTGAGAATGCGTCTCATGTACGGAAGCCCGCACCCTCAACGGCTAGACGGGCTCCGGCAAGGACTTCAAATAGGCCACTCTTACCGGGTCGGGTGGACGCGTGCCAGCCTTCTAACTAGCGCAACTAGCCGGATGGAAGGGGGCTACTCAGGTAGCCTCCGCCTCATGATCCCCACAGGGGCAGATGGAGCGCAGGAACTGGAAGGTGTATATCCCCCCATCATGACCATCGTCATATGCGATGAGAAGCGCCGAGCTTCCAACCATGCTCACCGCCGCCACTCCGACATCACCGTCTGAAACAGAGGGCGATTGTCCCTCTCCCTCGCTGCAACCCTGACAAGGGCAGTGCGCTCGAAGGTAAGCGAACTCGTAGACCGAGGTGTGGCCATCGCTCCATTCTATCCGAAGCTTTTCTTCGCTTCGCTCGGCCAGCACCCCCACGGGTATAGTAGATGAACGCTCCGTAGGAGCCTGAACTTGCGCGTCGCTCATACCATATTTGCTAGGTACGCTTTTTCAAACCGTCAATCAGGTCCGGTCCGAAAAACGCTCGCGACGATCAGGGCCGGTTATTTCACCCCAAATCGATCGGTTCGCCGGCGAAGGCGCGGGAGAGAGCGGCAAGACGGCTTGGAGCCGGAGCTCACGGAGTAGAGAAGGTTGCTGCCGGAAGATTCGGGCTAGCCTCGCTTCAGCGCCCGCTCCATCTCCAGGTCCGCTTCCCGCTTCTTGATATCCTCGCGACGGTCCGGTACGCGCTTCCCGTGGCAAAGAGCCAGCTTTACCTTGGCCCAACCATCCCGGAAATGGACATCCAACGGGATGAGGCTATAGCCCTTTCGCGTAAGATGACCCTCTAGTCGCTCAATCTGGCCCCGCTTCAGCAATAGTTTGCGCGGTCTTTCCGGCTCATGCTGAGCGTAAGGCCCGGCGGCATGATACGGGCCGATATGGAGGTTCATTAGAAAGATCTCGCCTGCGCGGGCAGTGGCATACGAATCACCTAGCTGCGCCTTACCTTCTCGTACGGCCTTCACCTCGGTGCCGGTCAGGACCAACCCCGCCTCCAGAGTCTCCTCCACGGTCCATCTTCGCTGAGCCGCCCGGTTTCTGGCTACGATGAGAACTCCGGGCTCGTTCGCCGTTTTCTTGGCGCCCGTTCCTGCTTTTCTACCCTTGGAGCCCATGGTTCACCGTCTCTTCGCAACAAGCGGCTCGTTATCGATGAGCCTGACTCGGCCGGAGGCACTGTCCAGAAAAGCCGCCACCATAATGCGTGTCTCCGGAGCGGCATCCTCGTCACCTTCCAGTGGCTTCAATGAGAGGGGTTCGGCCAAATGCACGTAATCCATCTCATCGGCATCGGCTTCTATCTTGGCCTTGCAAACCGAAACGAGGGAGTCCGCGCGCCGCTCTCCCCTCGCGTATGCCTCCTGGGTTGCTCGAATACCCGCTATGAGGCACGCCGCTCGCCGACGGGCACTTGGCCCTAGCTTTGTATTTCGGGAGGAAACAGCAAGACCGTCAGACTCTCGCACCGTTGGAGCCCCGACTATTTCGATGCCCATATTCAGGTCTTCAACCATTCTTCGGATGGTAACGAGCTGCTGATAATCTTTCTCCCCGAAAACGGCCAAGTCCGGCCGAACTATGTTGAAAAGCTTGGTCACCACGGTAGTCACACCTCTGAAGTGGCCGTCCCGGCTTGCCCCGCAGTGGAGGCTGGTCACCTCGTCCACGTCCACCCATGTCTGAAAACCTGGTGGATATAGCTCCCCGTTGCTAGGGGTAAAAACGATGTCTACCCCGGCACGCCGGCAAAGATCCAGATCGCCCTCGAGGTTTCGGGGATAGCTCGAAAGGTCCTCTCCCGGACCAAACTGCGTTGGATTCACGAAAATGGAGACCACCAGCACGTCGGTCTTCCGCCTCCCCACCTCCAACAAGGCATGATGCCCGCCGTGCAGGTAGCCCATAGTCGGAACAAACCCCAGGCTGCCGGAAGATCGAGCCTCATTACACGCCTTCCGGCATGCCTCTCTTTTATCCACAACGATCATGACAGGCCGTCTTACCCCTGCGATGGCCCCGCCGCAATCCACCGCCGTTTCAGTGCGATTCGCCGCTCCTCCCAGCAGGTGCCGCCGTTGTGGAGACGCGCTCTCCATCGGAGTTCTCGTCGCCGGCACCCTCTACCGCGCGGTGAAAGCTATGCTCGGAGGTGGGGAAAGCGCGGGATCGAACCTCGCTGACATAAGCCTCGGCTGCTGACTTGAGCGTGGTGTAACCGTCCACGTAACGCTTGAGAAACCTCGGAGCGAAGTCGGGCTTGAGCCCTAGAAAATCGTAGCAAACCAAGACCTGACCGCCGCATCCCGCCCCCGCCCCGATTCCTATGGTCGGAATGGAGAGGGCCTTCGTGATGCAATCAGCAACATCAGCCGGAACGCATTCCAGAACGAGCGCGTAAGCGCCGGCGTCCTCGATCGCTTTGGCGTCCGCCATCAACTCCTCGACCTGGTCGTCCGTCTTTCCCTGCACCGTGTAACCGCCCAGCTTGTGCACTGACTGCGGAGTCAGCCCAAGGTGGCCCATGACGGGAATACCGGCACGAACGATCTTGCTGATTACCGAGTGGTACTCGGACCCTCCCTCGAGCTTGACCGCTTCCGCGCGGCCGTCCACGATGAGCCTGCCTGCGTTCTTGACCGCCTCATCCACCGAAGCTTGGTAGGTCATGAAAGGCAAGTCCGCGACCACATGGGCTCTTCTTGTGCCCCTGCTCACGGCGGCCGAGTGATAAGCGACCTGCTCCAAGGTAACCGGAAGGGTAGAGTCATGCCCTTGCACGACCATGCCAAGAGAATCGCCTACCAGTATTGCGTCCACACCCGCATCGTCCAGGATCCGCGCCATGGTCGCGTCGTAGGCGGTCACCATGACCACCTTCTCGTCGCGCGCGTGCATACGGGCAAATGTTCGGATGGTAACCTTTTTCACGGGTTTACCTCCTATCGTTCAGTCGGCAAGTAAAGCTGCCCGCCATACCAAGAGCACGGGCAATCGACGATGAAACCTCGTCCCGGGCATCAAACGGCTCCAGGCGAGAATCGCCGGCAATCATCAGATTTCGTATGCGAACCATAGCCGATGGTGCCGAGCTACAACCAGTCCGTCACCTCTAACGGCGAAAAACCGCGAACCCATGTGCATCGGTTCAATCGTCCTCGACGGTCTCCGGCAACTCCTCCGCGGGCCATGAGACCCGAGGCACGTAATGTTTTGTTCCTCCGCGAAGCCCTTCAATCTCTCGGAGAATGTCATCGATGTCTCCGGGAGAGTCCTTCAAATCTATGTCGCTCGTATCTACCACCAAAAGCGGAGTCTTGTCGTAACGAAAGAAGAACTCCTTGTAGGCCTCGCACAACGAGCTCAAATACATACGGTCGAAGTTTTGCTCGAAGCTGCGTCCTCGGGCGCGGATGCGCTCCATCAGAACATCTAGGCGAGCTTGAAGATAAACGACCATATCCGGCCGGGGAACACGCGGTCCCAGCGCATCGTAAACCTTGTCGTAAAGAGCTCGCTCGGCCCCATCGAGAGTGAGGCTGGCGAAAATCCGGTCCTTATCGAAAAGGTAGTCGCTGACTGTAACCTGCGCGAATAGATCTTGTTGGGCAAGGTGCTCTTGCTGCTTGAAACGCGAGAGCAAGAAAAAAAGCTGGGTTTGGAAGGCGTACTTTCGCCGGTCGGCGTAGAAGCCTTCCAGAAATGGATTCTCCTCGACGACCTCGAACACGCTCCTTGCACCTAGCTGCTTGGATATTGCAGTAGCAAGGGTCGTCTTGCCGACCCCAATGGGGCCTTCCACGACAATGTACCGGTTGGGATTCATGCGATCACTGCCATGATACTGCATCGAGAAGACTAAAACGACCTACCTTCCTCGAACCAAGCCCGATTGGCGAGTTGAGATCAAGCGAGGCCGAGGTTCGCCGATCAGGCCTGAACCTCGAACACCCGCGCGATCCTCGAGAGTCGAGCAAAGCCCTCCACGGATACGGTTTCGGCCCTGGCCTCGGGCGCAAGCCCCGCTTTTTCCAGAAGCAGGGAGATATGATCCACCGGAACCACCCGCGTCGCCTTCAGCGCATTCCGTAGAGTTTTTCTTCTCTGCGCGAAAGCTCCCCTGACTATACGCCTGAAGAGCTCCGGGTCCCCGGGGTCGGAGAGCGGTCCTTCCCTGAAGTCGAGCCGAACCACCGAGCTCACCACACTAGGTGAAGGATGAAACGATCCCGGCTGCACATCGAAAACGACCCGAACCTTGGACCACATCTGCGTTTGAACAGAAAGAACCCCGTAGCTCTTGCAGTCCGGCTCCGATGCCAAACGCTCCGCCACCTCCTTCTGAACCATCATCACGGCCCTAGCCAAATGCTCGCGATGATGAAGCAGGTTGAAGAGTATGGGAGTTGTGAGGTGATATGGGAGATTGCCGGCTACGAGGAGCTTGGGTCCCTCGCCACGCAGATCGGCGAAGTCAAGAGTCTTGGCGTCCGCCGCCACTACCCGTACCCGCTCGCATTTCGGGAAAAGCCCGTTGAGCACCGGCACCAAGTCCCGATCTCTTTCGACAGCGACGATGTGGGCTCCGCTTTTTGCCAGGCGTACGGTTAGATGACCCAGGCCGGCGCCAAGCTCCACGATCCTATCGCCCTGTTCAGGCTCCAGCGCGGCGACGATCCTGTCGGAAACAGACGGATCGCGAAGAAAGCTCTGACCCCATCCCTTCTTGGCACGCAGTCCATGGCCGCGAAGCAGAGCCTCCGGAGATGGAAGCCTATTGTCGTTTCCATTACACGTCATTCAAGTGTCCATCCCGGATCCGGTTCGAGCCCCCAACTCGCTGTCTCCCCCGCCATGAAACGCACATGGCCGGCGGCCGCGATCATAGCGGCGTTGTCCGTGCAGAGGCTCATTCGTGGCGCACGGACCGTAACTCCCGCGTCTCGCCCCACACGAGCCAGCTTTTCGCGCAGCCTCTTATTGGCCGCTACACCACCCGAAACCACCAAACGATCCAACCCCACTGCTCCCGTTGCCGATATGGCCTTCTCGACCAAGCTGTCGACTATCGCCTCCTGAACTGATGCGCACAGGTCCGCCATCGCCGGCCCCGAGGGAACTCCGTATTCCTGAACATACTGGCGAACCGACGTTTTTAGTCCGCTAAAGGAGAGATCCAACCCTCGCCCCCGCATGCCCCGCGGAAACTCGATCGCCTTTGAATCCCCGCCTATCGATACTGCCTCCATAGCCTTACCGCCGGGGTAAGGGAGCCCAAGCAGCCTCGCCACCTTGTCGAAAGCCTCGCCCGCCGCATCGTCCCTCGTGCGGCCTAGCAATGCATAACGAAGCGGGGTGCCCGGATCGACACGATAGATACTGGTATGCCCACCCGATACCACGAGGCCGACGAAAGGCGGCCGCGGTGGGTCGGGCTCGAGCAGAATTGCCGCTAGATGCCCCTCGAGATGATTCACGGCAACGAGCGGCGTTGATGTAGCCGCGGCCAGGCCCTTCGCGGCTTGGACCCCTACCAAGAGAGCCCCTATCAACCCGGGTCCCGCGGTAACCGCGATACAGTCCACACGATCGAGCGTTATCCCGCCTTTCGACAGCGTTTTATCGATTAGGGGCAGCAAGCGAGCCGAGTGATCCCGCGAAGCTATCTCCGGAACGACCCCACCGTACTCAGCATGCAACTCCGTCTGGCTATGGACCGTGCTTGCCAGAACATCAACTCCACCACGAACGAGCGCCGCGGCGGTCTCGTCGCATGAGGTCTCGATACCCAGGACGACAGCTTCATCCCTGGAGTCACTGCACTCACCTCTCCTCACTTCGGCACCACCTTGGCTTGATGAGGCCGCTTGTGCCGTGCATGGCATCCGAGTAGATATGGCCCTCCCGAAGGAAGACGCTACTCCAAGGTTCCCAAGATGGCCCGAACATCGGAGGCGAAATCTCCATCGGGCTCAAGCTCTAGGTAACGACGGTATGAGCTGGCAGCAGCTTCTTCGTTGCCTTCGGACTGGCGGAGCATGCCGAGCAGCAGATGAGCTCTAGCATTTCCCGGTGCCAGTTGAACCGCGCGTTCGGCGTGCCGCAGTGCGGAGCCGATCTGACCGGTGTTCTCGTAACATTCCGCGAGCCCAAGGTGGGCTTGCGCATTGTCCGGCTCCAGATTGACGACTCTTTGATAATCCGCGAGCGCCGCCTGGAACTGCCCGGCCTCGAAACTTCGACGTCCAGATTCGAGTGCGTTTTCAACATCCACTTCCGGTTCCGGAGCAGGTTTAGGCGCAGGCCGCGTGGGACTGGGCCGAGCCCGAGGGGACGGTGTTGGCTGTCTCGCCTCCTCGACGGCGCTCTCCTCGGGCTCCTTGCTCTCCGGCGCAGCCGGTTCGGTGGGTGGCTCCACGGTGGAATCTTCAACCACCTCCGGCTCCGGATCGTCGGCGGGAGACTTCGATTCAGGCTCGGGAACATCGGCGGCCTCTTCCGCCGGCGATGATTCCGGATACTCACTCTCGGAGGGAGACCCAAGCACATACCAAGACCCTACGAAGGCCACCAGCACTACGCACAAGGCCCCGCCGGCGACAATCTTTCCGACAGGCGACTGTCTGCTCTTGGCCACGGTAAGAGGCCGTCGCTCCTTGCCGGCCTCATTCTCCGCAAGCGACGACGGCGCTTCCTCCAAAGCACCTTTCTCGCCCGCGGCAAAGAATGCCTCCTCCAACTCGTCCTCGGCGGGCGCATCGGCGGCAGCAGGCTTTATCTCGAAAGAGGCCTCCTTGGCTTCAGGCTCTTCGGGCGCCGGCTCGGCCTGCGCCGCCTCTTCCTCCTTCGGCGTCTCGACAACCTCGGAAGGCCCGTCCTCGACGGCGGCTTCCTTGGCTTCAGGCTCTTCGGGAGCCGGCTCGGCCTGCGCCGCCTCTTCCTCCTTCGGCGTCTCGACAACCTCGGAAGGCCCGTCCTCGACGGCGGCTTCCTTGGCTTCAGGCTCTT